>NZ_VSST01000020.1 GCF_019402665.1 Bradyrhizobium canariense | reverse complement strand
GCAAAGCCCTCGCAAGCGGGTGAGGTTGCAGCCAGTCCGGAGCTACATTGTCCAGCCACAGATAGGCCCTACCCGGCGGACAGCGCTTCGACGGTGACATTGCGGTTGGTGTAGACGCAGATGTCGGCGGCGATATCGAGGGAGCGGCGGACGATGGTCTCGGCGTCCTTGTCGGTGTCGAGCAGGGCGCGGGCCGCCGCCAGCGCGTAATTCCCGCCCGAGCCGATCGCCATGACGCCGGCTTCGGGCTCCAGCACGTCGCCGGTGCCTGTCAGCACCAGGGAGACGTCCTTGTCGGCAACGATCATCATGGCCTCCAGCCGTCGCAAATAACGGTCGGTGCGCCAGTCCTTGGCGAGCTCGACGGCGGCCCGGGTCAATTGCCCCGGATATTGCTCGAGTTTGGCTTCCAAGCGCTCGAACAGCGTGAAGGCGTCGGCCGTTGCGCCGGCAAAGCCGCCGATGACGTCGCCCTTGCCGAGTTTCCGGACCTTCCTGGCGTTGTGCTTGATCACGGTCTGGCCGATCGAGACCTGGCCGTCGCCGCCGACCACCACCGTGCCGCCCTTGCGGACCGTCAAAATCGTGGTGCCGTGCCAGCCCGGCGAGCTGTTTGGGGAGTCCTGCATGAATGATCCTCATTGTCCGGGCTGATTTAGGCGGTCGGGAGCGGGGGCACAACGGGCCGCTCCGGGACCAATTTCGCTCACCATAGGCAGAAGTAGAGGCCCGGCCAGCCGTTCCCGCAGTAGCGAAGGCGTCATTTGGCTGTTAAAAGACCGGCGTTTTCGGCCCCGAACGAGGATGAAAGCTAGTTTTGATGCGCACCGCGACGATCAAGCGCAAGACCAAGGAAACCGACATCGAGGTCACCGTGAACCTCGATGGCACCGGCGTGTCCAATATCGCGACCGGCATCGGCTTTTTCGACCATATGCTCGATCTCCTCGCCCGCCATTCCCGCATCGACCTCACGGTCAAGGCGGTCGGCGATTTGCACATTGATCATCACCATACCACCGAAGACACCGGCATCGCGCTCGGCCAGGCCATTAAGCAGGCGCTCGGCAACATGGCGGGCATCACCCGCTATGCTGGCGTGCACATGCCCATGGACGAGACGCTGTCACGCGTGGTCATCGACATCTCGGGCCGCCCTTTCCTGGTGTTCAAGGCCGACTTCCCTCGCGACAAGATCGGCGAGTTCGACACCGAGCTGGTGCGCGAGTGGTTCCAGGCCTTCGCCATGAACGCCGGCGTGACTCTTCACGTCGAGACCCTATATGGCGATAACAGCCACCATATCGCCGAGTCCTGCTTCAAGGGTCTGGCACGGGCGCTGCGCACCGCCGTCGCGATCGATCCGAAGGCGGTGGGCGAAATCCCGTCCACCAAGGGCTCGCTCGGCGGCTGACATCTTTCGGCCCGCGGCACGCGCCGTTTGCGGTATCACTGAATTCTTGGGAACGGGGCATCGCCATGTCCGTCTACACAGTTCATGCTCCCTCCCCTGCCGGAGCCGATCTGCGCGCGACCGACAAGTTCGTCTTCGTGCGCGACGGCTTCCATTTCTGGGCGATGATCTTCGGCCCGCTCTGGCTGCTGTGGAATCGGCTGTGGCTGGCGCTGATCGGTTGGGTGATCTTCGTTGCCGCGTTCAACGTCGGGCTGTCCAGCCTCGGCGTCGGCCGTTCGTCGATCTTCTTCGCCGACATCATCGTCGCGCTCCTGATGGGATTCGAGGCCTCGAGCCTGCGCCGCTGGACGCTGTCGCGCGGCAAATGGCGGCAGCTCGATGTTGTGATTTCCGACGACGAGGACACCGCCGAGCGCCGTTTCTTCGAGCGCTGGAGCCAAAAGCAGCGCGGCATCGTCAACGATCAATGGGCCGTCGATCGCGGCGGCCCGCCGCCGACCCGCAACGTGCCGGGTCAGCAATTCTCCAACCCGCCGCCGATGCCGGCCGGTGGCATCATTGGTTTGTTTCCAGAACCGGGAGGGTCAAGATGAGCGTCGCCATCATCGATTACGGTTCCGGCAATCTGCATTCGGCCGCCAAGGCGTTCGAGCGCGCCGCGCGCAGCATGGACAATCCGCAAAAGGTGTTCGTCACCAGCGATCCGGACCAGGCCTACGGCGCCGACCGCCTGGTGCTGCCGGGCGTCGGCGCCTTCGCCGATTGCCGGCGTGGGCTCGATGCCGTCAACGGCATGGTCGAGGCGATCACCGAGGCGGTGCGCGTCAAGGCGCGGCCGATGTTCGGCATCTGCGTCGGCATGCAGCTGTTCGCCACCCGCGGCAAAGAGCACGTGATCACGCAAGGCCTGAACTGGATCGGCGGCGACGTCGAGAAGATCACGCCGCGCGACGAGAGCCTCAAGATCCCGCACATGGGTTGGAATACGCTTGATGTGCTGCGCGAGCATCCGGTGCTGGACGGGCTGCCGCTCGGCCCTAAGGGCCAGCACGCCTATTTCGTGCACTCCTACCACCTCAACGCCGCCAACGAAGCGGACGTGCTTGCGCGCGCCGATTACGGCGGGCCCGTCACCGCGATCGTCGGCAAGGACACGGCGATCGGGACGCAGTTTCACCCCGAGAAGAGCCAGCGCTTTGGTCTGGCCCTGATCTCGAACTTCTTGCGATGGAAACCGTGATGGCCGCTGCTCTTGTTACCTTCCCCCTTGTGGGGGAGGTCGAATGCGAAGCATTCGGGAGGGGGGTAGCCGCAACGGTGGTGCCCGTGGCTTACCCCTCTCCCCAGCCCTCCCCCACAAGGGGGGAGGGAGCGCACCGTTCGCGCAGAAAAATCCTGGCTCAATCATGATTCTCTTTCCTGCGATCGACCTCAAGAACGGCCAATGCGTGCGCCTCGAACAGGGCGACATGGCGCGTGCGACCGTATTCAATCTCAATCCCGCCGCGCAGGCGGCGAGCTTCGTCGCGCAGGGCTTTGAGTATCTCCACGTTGTCGATCTCGACGGCGCGTTTGCCGGCAAGCCCGTGAATGCGCAGGCGGTCGAGACGATGCTGAAGACGATCACGATTCCGGTGCAGCTCGGTGGCGGCATTCGCGATCTCGCGACCGTGGAAGCCTGGCTCGAAAAGGGCGTCACCCGTGTCATCATCGGCACCGCCGCGGTGCGCGACCCCGAATTGGTGAAGGCTGCTGCAAAAAAATTCCCCGGCCGCGTCGCGGTCGGGCTCGACGCACGTGACGGCAAGGTCGCGGTCGAAGGCTGGGCCGAGACCTCGCAGGTGACGGTGCTGGAGATCGCGCAACGGTTCGAGGATGCCGGCGTCGCCGCCATCATCTTCACCGACATCGCGCGCGACGGCCTGCTCAAGGGCCTGAATCTCGATGCGACCATTGCGCTGGCGGATGCGATTTCGATTCCCGTGATCGCCTCCGGCGGCCTCGCCTCGATCGAGGACGTCAAGGCGATGCTGACGCCGCGCGCGAAAAAGCTCGCCGGCGCGATCGCCGGTCGCGCGCTTTACGATGGCCGGCTCGATCCCTCAGCCGCCCTCACCCTGATCCGCGCCGCGGCCTAGGAGACATCCGATGTTCAAGGTGCGCGTGATCCCCTGCCTCGACGTCAAGGACGGCCGGGTCGTCAAGGGCGTCAACTTCGTCGACCTGCGTGATGCCGGTGACCCCGTCGAAGCGGCGATCGCCTACGACGCTGCCGGCGCCGACGAGCTCACTTTCCTCGACATCACCGCGACCCATGAGAATCGCGGCATCATGCTGGACGTGGTCCGGCGCACCGCGGAAGCCTGCTTCATGCCCGTCACCGTGGGCGGCGGCGTGCGTGAGGTCAACGACATCAAGACCCTCCTGCGCGCGGGCGCCGACAAGGTCTCGATCAACAGCGCCGCGGTGTCGCGGCGCGAGTTCGTCAAGGAAGCTGCCGAAAAATTCGGCGGGCAGTGCGTGGTGGTCGCGATCGACGCCAAGCGGGTCAAGCGCGCCGGTGGCGGAGAGCGCTGGGAAATCTTCACCCATGGCGGCCGCAACTCGACGGGGATCGACGCGATCGAATACGCCCAGGAGGTGGTCTCGCTCGGCGCCGGTGAAATCCTGCTCACCTCGATGGACCGCGACGGCACCAGGCAGGGTTTTGACATCCCGCTGACCCGGGCGATCGCCGACAGCATTCCCGTTCCCGTGATCGCCTCGGGCGGCGTCGGCAATCTCGACCACCTGGTCGACGGTATTCGCGACGGCCACGCCACCGCCGTGCTGGCCGCCTCGATCTTCCATTTCGGGGAATTCACCATCCGCGAAGCTAAGGAGCACATGTCCCGGCGCGGGCTGCCCATGCGCCTCGATGCCTGACGACTCCCATCCCTAAAAATGCTACATCATCGGCAGGAACCGGCTTATCCCGCCGGATAGACAGCCAATACCGGCCAAGGCGCGTTTTCCGGGTATTTGTATGCCGCGTTTCACGATCCACGATCTGGCCGAGACCATCGACGCCCGCGCGGCAGCGGGTGGCGAGGCGTCCTATACCCGCAAGCTCCTCGACAAGGGCGCCGAACATTGCGCCAAGAAGTTCGGTGAGGAAGCAGTCGAAACCGTAATCGCAGCAGTCGAAAACGATCGCGCGCATCTGATCGCCGAAGGCGCCGACCTGCTCTATCATTTCCTTGTGCTGCTCAAGGCCCGCGGCGTAAAGCTGGAAGAGGTCGAGGCCGCATTGGACAAGCGGACCAATATGTCAGGGTTGGAAGAAAAGGCGTCGCGCAAGGGCGGCAGCTAGCCGAGGTGGAGAGTCGCGTCATGGATATCCGCGCACCCGAGCAGCAGTATAATCCTTACCGCGTCTATACGCGTGAGGAGTGGTCGCGACTGCGCGACGACACGCCGATGACGCTGGAGCCGGGCGAGTTCGACCGGCTGCGCTCGCTGCACGACCGCCTCGACTTGCAGGAGGTCGAGGACATCTACCTGCCGCTGTCGCGCCTGCTGTCGATCTATGTCGATGCGATGCAGCGGCTTTATTACGCGGAGCGCCAGTTCCTCAACATCCGCGACCGCAAGATGCCCTACATCATCGGCGTCGCCGGTTCGGTCGCGGTTGGAAAATCCACCACGGCCCGCGTGCTTCAGGCGCTGCTGGCGCGCTGGTCGCCGCGTCCAAAAGTCGAGCTGATCACCACCGACGGATTTCTGTATCCCAACGCCGTGCTGGAGCGGCAGGGCATCATGCAGAAGAAGGGTTTTCCGGAAAGCTACGACCTGCCGCTGCTGCTCAGCTTCCTCTCCGACATCAAGGCCGGCCGCCGCCATGTGCGCGCGCCGGTCTATTCGCATTTGACCTACGACATCGTGCCGAACCAGTGGGCCGAGATCGACCAGCCCGACATCCTGATCGTCGAGGGCGTCAACGTGCTGCAGACCGGCAAACTGCCGCGTGACGGCAAGGCCGTGCCCGTGGTGTCCGACTTCTTCGATTTCTCGGTCTATATCGACGCCGACGAGGCCGCGCTGCGGCAGTGGTACATCAGGCGCTTCCTGTCGCTGCGCGACACCGCGTTCACCAATCCAAAATCCTACTTCAACCGCTACGCGCTGTTGTCGGACGAGGAAGCCACCGCCACCGCGATCGCGATCTGGGAACGCACCAACCTCGCCAATCTCGAGGACAACATCCTGCCGACCCGCCCCCGCGCGACCCTGATTCTGAAGAAGGGCGCCGACCACACGGTGGCGAGCGTGGCGCTGCGCAGGCTGTAATCGCTGCGGTCGACGAGTCTAGCCCGCGCGCAGAGTGTCTTTTGTTGCAGACCGGCAAAGGGTATTCCGCTATGACCTTCGTAAACGCGAGGGACCCATGGTTGATCGTCTCAGAAACGCCGCCGAGCAGCTGGAAGCACCGACCTGCCCGGACTGCCATATCGAGATGAAGTGGTTCCGTTCCGAACTGCTGGCGGACGAGCCGACTCCGATCATCGCGCATCTTTTCGTGTGTCCGCATTGCAAGCGCGCGGCCCAGGCAGACACCAAATTCCAGGGCACGCCAGCGCCGACGGCCAAGCTGTCCGCGCCGCGGTTTCCTGCTCACGCCGCATAACGGTTCATTCCGCCGGAGCGCGCAGTGATGCCGGGCGCCCGGCCTGCTCCGCACCCAAGCTGACGTGCGTCGCCGGCAAGCGGCTCACTTGCCGGCCTTCGCGATCCAATCCGCAGGCTTGATGCGCCCTGCGAAAGCCGCCGCACCGGTGGTGCTTGCCCGGTAGACGAAAGCTTCGCCTTCCTGCACGTCCCCGGCATCCTTGCCGAAGGCATCGGCGATGTTGGTCTTGTGGGTGACCAGGAAGGTGTTGGTGCCCGCCTTGGGCGGCGCATCGACGAGCTGCCGCACGGCCTGGCCCGCTTTTGCATTTGCACCGGTCGGATTTGCCATGCCCGACGCACTCGCGTTGCTGCTGTCCGTCAACGCGTCGACTGGCTTGAGCTCGCGACCGGAGATCAGTCTGCCCGCCTCGATCGCGCGGTTCAGCTTGCTGGTGTAGACATCGCCGATCGGGATCGCGAGTTCCTTGATGGCCGTCCCGATCTGGCGCGCCATGTCGCGGCCCTTTTCACTGAGCTGACGCTGGGCGCTCATGTCGTCGAACTTGAAAGGGTAGACATCCTTTTGGCTGTCGTCGGTGGCCGTGTGGCGAAACACCAACACGTAACCGCCTTGCTTGAGCGAGGCGATCAGTTGCGAGCTATCGGCCGAGGTGGCTTGAGTGGAACCACAGAGAAGGATCACGAAGGCGAGGCGGCAAAGCATGTTCATGCGAAATCCTCTGCTTAAAATGCCCCAGAGGATGGTGACGCGCGAAGCGCTCGATTTCAATTGTCGATTGCCGGCCGGGATCGAGTTCCTATGGAATCCGGATCAAACCGCCAGCTGCCGCGCCGCCGCCAGTCCGGTCAGCGCCTCTTCCAGCTTCTCGCGATCGAGCGGCTTGATCAGAAATCCGTTCATGCCCGCTTCAAAGCAGGCGTAGCGATCTTCCACCAGCGTATTGGCGGTGAGCGCGAGGATCGGCGTGTGGTGGCCGCCCTTGGCTGCCTCATGCGCACGGATGCGTTTTGTCGTTTCGATGCCGTCGAGCTGCGGCATCTGGATGTCCATCAGCACGAGATCATAGGGCGTGCCGGCCGAGGACGCGCCGAGCCAGGATTCCAGCGCGGCCTCGCCATTGATCGCGATGATGACGCGGTGACCGAGTTTCGTCAGTAGCGAGCGCATCAACAGCGCATTGATCTCGTTGTCCTCGGCGACGAGAACCGAGAGGCCTTTCGCCGGTACCGCGCCGGTGGATGGGGCAGATGGCTCCGGCGCGAGATCGGGCGAGGCGACCTCCGGGGGCAGCGCGAGGCGTGCGGCGAGTGAGGCCGCGCGCAGCGGCTTCACCAGGAAGCCGGTGAAGGCCGGCGAGATTTTCTCGTGGCGCGAGCCGGACGTCAGCAGCACGAGGCGTTGCGTCGCATGGCTGCGTGCGGCTTCGCCGAGGCGGTCGGCAATGGCAGCGCCGAGCGCGCGATCGATGAGCACCGAATGCCATGAGCGTTCCGGCAGCAGCGCTTCCGCCACCGCGGCGTCCGTCACCATGCAGGTCTGGCCGCCCCAGCGCTCCAGCCGCCGCGCGATCAGTGACGCCTCGATGCCGTCGGCAATCAGCAGGATCGACTTGCCTGTGAGGTCGGGACTCGGGAACGCCGTTTCTTTCGTGCCGACAGGGGATGACGCCAGCGGTACCGCGACCTCGAAGGTGGAACCCTTGCCCGGCTCGCTCGTGAGCGTGATGCGGCCGCCCATGCGCTTGACGATGCGCTCGCTGATGGCGAGACCGAGGCCGGTGCCGCCATAGGTGCGGGCGACGCGTTCGTCGGCCTGCTCGAATTCGCGGAAGATGCGCTGTTGCGCGTCGGCTGCGATGCCGATCCCGGTGTCGCGCACCAGAAAGCTGATTTCGTTCGGCCAGATGCCGGGCTCGACGATCAGCGCGACGCCGCCGCTCGCCGTGAACTTGATGGCGTTGCCGGCGAGGTTGAGCAGCACCTGGCGCAGCCGCGCGGCGTCGCCGACCACTTCGAGCGGCAGCCGCTCGTCGACATAGGCGGCGATCTCGAGCTGTTTCGCCTGCGCGCGCGGCGCGAGCAGCTCGGTGATGTCCTCGATCAGGGCCGAGAGCGCGAAGGGACGCTGCTCGAGATCGAGCTTGCCGGCCTCGATCTTAGAATAGTCGAGCAACTCCTCGATCAGCGCCATCAGCGCTTCGCCGGAGGTCTTCACGGCCCTGGCGTAGGTCGACTGCTCCGGCGTCAGCGTGGTGTCGAGCAGCAGCCCGCCCATACCGATGATGCCGTTGAGCGGCGTGCGGATCTCGTGCGACGCCATCGCCAGGAAGCGCGATTTGGCCCGGTTGGCGGCGTCGGCCTGATCGCGGGCCTCGGACAGCGCCCGCTCGGTCTCGGTGCGGTCGGTGACGTCGCGTCCGACGCTCTGTAATTCGGCAGGCTGGCCGGCGTCGAGGCGGACATAGCCTTCGCGCCAGGCGATCCAGCGCGCGCCGAGCGGAGTTGCGATCTTCTGGTCGTGAATCCGCGTGCCGTTGCTCTCGCGGGCGCTGTCGCCCTGCTCCAGCACGTCGAAATCAAAGCGCGTGCCGACCAGCGCGCCGCGCGCCTGTGCGGCAAGCGCGCAATAGGCGTCGTTGGCGAAGGTGATGCGGCCGCCTGTGTCGCGCAGCACGATCAGATCGCCCTGCTGTTCGAACAGGCTGCGAGCGCGCTCCTCGGCCTCCTTCAGCTCCCAATTGCGGTCGATCAGCGTTTCGTTGTGGGCAGCCAGCGCACGCATCCGCTTGTTGACGAAGCGCAGGCGCATGCTCAGCGTGGCGAGGCCGAGGCAGGCGAGCGCGAACAGGAAGCTGACGCCGATCGCAAACGCATTGGGATCGTAGCCGGACGTCTCGGACCGGCTGCCGGAGACAAACCCATAGGCGCCGCCGAAGGTCGCCGAGAAGATCATGAAGGAGCGGATCGCGAAGGCGATTCGTGGGTACTGTCGCCTGAAGCGACGCATGCGCACCTTGATCCGGAACGTCCGATCCATCGCCACCGACCCGACTCTTTTCGTAAAAACCTGTGCTCGCTGTAAACGACGATGTGCCGCCGACCTTGCGAACAGTTTGAGGCCCTGCGACCGCCTCCAAACAGGGTTGACGAGACGTTAACGGCGCAAAGCGAGGCGGCTCAAAGCGAGGCCGCCTGGAGATGGCGGTGGCCGCCGCGGGCGCCGACGATCAGCGCCGCCGCCTCGCGCTGCGAGAAGGTTTTCGAGCGCACATAGACCCGGTAATCCGCCGGCCCCTCGGTGGAGAGATAGACCACCTGACCGCCGTCGACGGGCTGTGCGGCAATCGAGATCAGGCGAGTCGAAGGGTTGGCCTGGCAGGACTCCGATTCCGACCCGGGGCCATCGTCAACAACGGCGAAGTCGGCAGCGTCCGCATCCTCGGTGATCTGAACCCGCACCGTGGCGCGCGCGGGATCATCGGTGAAGGCGACATGCACGCCGGCGGTCCAGAACAGCGACGTCAGCTCGACCGAGGTGTCGCCGAGGGCGATGCAGGGATGCGAGACCGATCCGATCTCGCTGCGCGCGAACACCGCGGCCGCCAACAGGGGAACAACCGAGGCCAAGATCTTGAAACGCAACATGACACGCTACTCGCCAGGCCCTGTACGGGGAACTGATGGGCCTTATGGTTTGCAGAGCGTAAAGGAAACTCGTTACCGCCGGGTTGATGCCGGTATCGGGGGATGAGAATCTCAGTCGGTTAAGCGCTTCTGTTCGTTTTTCGCTCGACTTCAGTGAGAACCAAATAGCTGTTCTTGCCGAAGCTGATCGCCCACAGCGCTGCCCAGGCGCCCCACCTGTTCCTGACCTCAATCTCGACGATTTGGCCAGGAGTGGTGCGAACGATGAGCGGCTGGCTCCTGCCCCAATCAATGGTCGCCTCGATCGTGCAGGCACCGGCCGGCAGCGTGATCTCCAACGCGTCGTTGCTCGCAAGCTTCCCAACGCTGGTCCCGTTGACCCGCAGCTCGTACGACCTCAGCCGTCGGCATATTGGGACGGGCGGACAAATCTGATGGTGCAGGCATTGGCGTCGGTCATGGTTCAATCTCGGGCATGGTGATGTTGTCGAGAAAGCTGCGGCGGCGCATTGCTCAGGCCAACTGGCGCACATCCTCCGCGAGTGCGCGGTAGGACAGCGCTTCGGCCAGATGCAGCCGGCCGATCTTGTCGGCACGATCGAGATCGGCCAGCGTGCGCGCCACCCGCAGCACGCGGTGATAGCCGCGCGCCGACAGCCGCATGGTCTCGGCGGCGTCGCGCAGCAGCTTCTGGCCTTGCGCATCCGGCTTGGCGATCTCCTCCAGCACCGAGGCCGGCGCTTCGGCATTGGTGCGAACCTTCGGCAGGCCGGCGTCCGCGTAGCCCGCGAGCTGGATGTCACGCGCGGCGGCCACGCGCGCGGCGACTTCGGCCGAGCCCTCTGCCGGCGGCGGCAGGATCAAATCGGCCGCGGTCACGGCGGGAACCTCGATGCGCAGGTCGATACGGTCCATCAGCGGCCCCGAGATGCGGGCCTGGTAGTCGCCGGTGCAGCGATCGATGCGGCCGCGCTTGCAGGCATAGCCGGGCTCGAACGCATTGCCGCAGCGGCACGGATTCATCGCCGCGACCAGCATGAAGCGTGCGGGATAGGTGACGCGGTGATTGGCGCGGGACACCGAGACCTCGCCGTTCTCCAGCGGTTGGCGCAGCGAATCCAGCACGCGCGGATCGAATTCGGGGAGCTCGTCGAGGAACAGCACGCCCTGATGCGCGAGGGAGATCTCGCCTGGCCGTGCGCGCATGCCGCCGCCAGTGAGCGCGGCCATGCTGGCGGAATGATGCGGCGATCGAAACGGCCGCCGCGCCGTCAGTGCGCCGCCCTCGATCTCGCCGGCGACAGAGGCGATCATCGAGACTTCGAGCAACTCGCCCGGTGACAGCGGCGGCAGGATCGAGGGCAGGCGTGCCGCCAGCATCGATTTGCCGGCGCCGGGCGCGCCGATCATGAGCAGATGATTTCGTCAATGGGAAATCGTATTCCGCTTTTGGGTCCCATGCGTCTTACCGGGCCCCTTTTTGATCCTAGCCCACCCCCGGAACTTCAAAATCGGGCTTAAAGCGTTGGCGGCCGTCGCCCTAGCTCAAGCGGCGGTTCCGGACCTGTTGAAAAATTGAGCTAATCGCCATTATGCTCGCTGGAATTGCGGGCGGGAAACGAAGTGGCGCAAATACTCAGACTTCTCGGCTTCTGGCCTCCACTTGTGTATGCCGTTGCTGTGTTCGGACTGTTTTGGCTGCTGGATCGCAATGCGGCACCTCGCGCTCGAAAGGCGGTTTCAAGCTGGTTTGCGGGCGCAAAGTATGAAGAGCAGCACGTTGGAGATGCCGTACTCTATTTCTTCGATCGACTTTACACGGCTCCTCTTCTCGGCTGGCGTGCCTTCCTCACGTCCGCAGCCATCTCCACCGTCGCGACTATCTTGGTTTCGTCCCAGGTTTTCCCACCTACCCTTTGGCTGCTCTACTATCGGCCCGAAGTATTTGGCTGGAGCGCGTTCACTCAATTATTGACGAACATTTCCGCCGACTATCTCTCGCTGTTTGTGATTAGGCGATGGATCATCTTCGGTAAGCATCGGCCCCTGCTCGCCTTGCTCACAGCCCCGTTGATTGGCGTGATCATCATCGTAATTTGCTATTGGGTTCGTGATGTCGGCGGCTTCTCCATCAAGACTAGGACCTTCGAGTGGCGCTACTTCCTTGACGACCTTGTTGAATGGTGGGGCTTCATTTCTAACAAGAGCTTCCGGTGGGCACTACTGGTGCCAGCCTTCTTAGTCCATCTCTGGCTGCCGCTTTTTGCGTTTGGCGTTATTGTCGCGAAGGCTGTCAACTACGTGCGCACCGCAGGCAAGTTCTCACAGTGGTTCTTTGCTCAGGGCGATGCGCATCCGCTGCGCTCGATTGGATATGTTGCCGCCGCCGCGACGTTCTTGATTACGGCTGTCGTAATGGTCCTTCTACGGGGATGAAATCTTCGGGCCGTTCCTCGCCTATTATCTTCGGTCCGGCTTTGGGTCCCATTTCCGACACCGGACCCTATTTGGTGCGCTCAGTGTGCACCGGTTCACGAGAGGCCTTAAACCCTGTCGCTGCCGCTGAGCTAACGGCTTCAAAGCGCTGCCGAAAGGGTCGCTCGCACGTGTTCCGTCAGCAGCAATTCGACCATGTCGCCGCCTTGCCCACAGCTCGGATAATGGCATGGTGTGCCTGCTTACGCGAGTTGGTGTACCGTTTCAGAGCTTGAAGGACTTCCCAATGGCTACACGCAACCGTCCTCCTCAGCCTCAGCCTGCCTACCTGACGCCTGAGCGGATGCGTCAGGGCCTCAAGCGTCTTGAAGCCGCCCTGAAGCAGGTCACCGCGTTTGATCCGAACATTCCCGCCAACGAAGACACCGTGAAGGCGGACCGGCTTGCTGCGGCAGTCGAGGCAGCTCTCACGCAGACGTTCGGGCATGGGACTGTCGAGTTTCAACGGTATAGTGGCGCCGCCCACTTCAGCTGGCCTCTCAACTATGCCTATCCCGTGCCTTTGCATGAAATCCAGGAGAGCCTGCGTCGCTGTAGGAACAATTCCATCGGGCTACTTCAGGAAGCAATGGCATTCCTAACCAACGAACTCGATCTATTGGGCGAAATGGAGCCCGTCACCGTCGCGCCTGCTGCTTCTCCTGCGCCGTTGAGCAAACACGTCGTCATAGGGCACGGTCGGTCTCCGTTGTGGCGTGAACTCCGCGACTTCCTTCGGGAGCGTCTCGGCCTTTCGGTGGACGAGTTCAACGCTGTCTCGACCGCTGGGCTTCCCACGGTGGCCCGGCTGGAGGAAATGCTGGCGCAGGCCGGTTTTGCCTTCCTTGTCATGACAGCTGAGGACCAACAGGCCGATGGGTCTATGAGGGCACGCGAGAACGTCGTGCATGAGGTGGGTTTGTTTCAGGGAAAGCTCGGCTTCCGAAGGGCGATCATCTTGCTAGAGGACGGGTGTGAGGAGTTCTCGAACATCCATGGTCTCGGGCAAATTCGATTTCAGCGAGACAATCTGAGTGCGCGGTTCGAGGAAATCCGTCGTGTTCTTGAGCGCGAGGGCTTCCTCAAACCTACGTAGCTTGCCCTTCGAGCCACACCTCTCGGGAGACGCCAAGTAGGCGCAGCTACTCCCGGTGGTCCTTGTGTCCTGCCAGCGCGTTCCTATGCGCCATCGCGCCCACTACGACAACGGCTGCTGCAGGAGCGGATGCATGTCTGATCATCAGAGCTGGTACGAGCTTCGCCGCGTTCAGATGGGCGACCCTTATGCCTTCTGGAGCGTGCCGTTAAGCCCAAGCCCCGAGGAGGCGCTGCGCTACATCACCGTGCACAACGGGTTCAAGCAATGGCTAACGATTTGCGACAGCGCGGGTGACTTCGTTCTTGCCGAGTACGGCGTTCTCCCGAGCGAAGAGCTTCCAGACACCAAGTTCTACCGAGGTGCCCTGATCCGCGAATACCCTGTTCGCCTCAGTCCGGCGTAGGATGTCCGTCCGATCAACGGGTCCCATCTTGAGCGCTGGGCCCCAATTTGAACACCCGCCCGGCCTCGACTTCACTCAGTGGGCTTGAAGGGGACGAACGCTGCCAGACCTACGGCTGCTGCAGTGCTGGTCCTTGGTCCGTCTTAAGCTCGGCGTATAGCTCCTCTCGGCCCCAATCGGTCATGAACTTATCCGGCAGCGCTCTGGCTTCCCTGCTCCGCCATCCATTTAGTTATAAACTGTGCAACTTGAGGCCGCTCGCGCCCGGCGACCGAAAAACCCACATAATACAAAGGCTTAGGATCGGCAGGAGCAGGCTCAACCGCAGGCCCTCGCTGCCTGACCTCAGAACATGAGGAATACCAATGGTTTAGCAGGCCTGCGTTGGGTTCAGTGTAAACCTTGGGCCGTTCCGGTCCCTCGCTTAGCTGTGCACGTGCATAGGCAAGGTCCATCGTGCATACCTTGGTCTGCTCAGTCGCCTGCCTCCCGTGCTTCCTTCGCCTCCTGTGCCTCCTGAACCCATTGGTCCCACGTGTCGTCCGAAGGCGTCCAACCTGCCCTTCGCTTATCCTGCTCGCTCTCCGCCTCACGCAGCCGGCGTAGGAGCGCCTGCCGTGTGCTCTCGATACGCTCCACGGCGTCTTCAAGCTGTTGGTCAGTCATGTAGGCAAGGGACACCTTGGGGATCGTTGGGATTTCCAGGTCGCCTTCCTTGGTCGTGAATTTACGCAGCTCCTCTCCCAGCGGCTGTGGCAGGTGCGGATCATAGAGTGCCAAGGCGAGCGCCGTTACCTCGGGGTCCTCGGAGAGCTTTTGGTGCATGCGGCTCCCGATGACCTTGGCCAACTTCACGGCCGCCTCGTGTTTATCAATCTGCCCCGGTGACGCCCCGTCGTGGGCCATCTTCGCCCGTCGCCACGTCGCGTCCTTCAGCTCAGCTCCCAGGTTCGCTCGGAACTCATTTGCGAACGCGTCTCCTTTCTCGAACCTCGCCTTGACATTCTCATGTTGCCAACGAGCCTCTCGCTGACCATGGCGAAACGTGCGATTTCCGCCTTGCTTCCCCAGCCAAGCACAACGCGCTGCCAAGCCAGCTCGTAACGGTCACGGTCCGGGATAGCGAGCTTGATTACTTCGTTGCTCGTCACTGCGTGGTCCAAGGCTTCCCTCACGCTGCCTTTGAACCAAGTGGCCCTAATGGGGTCTTTCCACTTCAATCGTTTATAGCATTCCAGCCGGTGATGCCCGTCAACGCACGTCCACCGATTGTTCAGCTTAACCACTGTCACCGGGTCCAGCTCTCCTATCGCACTGATGATCTTGAGAAGGTCGTGGACGTTGCGTTCATCCACTTCCTTCAGCCCGTGTGCGAAGATGCGGGGCTGGAACAGTGCCGGTCTAATCTCAATGTCTTCCCAGCGTAGCTTGAGGTTCGTTGGTTCGCCCGCAGATGGCCGTTGCAGCTCCTCGATGGCCCCTTTAACTTCGGTGTCGAGAGTTGCTGCGGTGTTCTCTGTTCTCAGCTTCTTCTTCATTGACCTTCGTGTTCCCGTCTTCCGGTGTTCTTAGTCGATCTGTTGGGCGTCCCAGTCGAAGCGGTTCGTCATGAACAGCGTCTCCTGCGGCTCCTCGGCGTGATGCCATAGGATGTCCAAGCGTCCTTCCTGTGGTCGCATCACCATCTTGCGCACGGCGCCCCGCAGTGCCTTGTTGGCTACGTCGGTGTCCATCGGTTCCGCTGTGAGCGTTTTCTCAACGGCCTCCAGCCGCTTCATGACATTGGTGCTCGTTAGCGTATCGCGGCGCTCGATGGCTTTCCTAAGTGCGTCTTGTGTTGCCTCAAGCTCTTGCTCGGCTCTCTGTAACGCCTGCCTCGCCGCCCGGCTCTTGTCGCTGATGGTGAGTTCCAGCAGCGCACCTACTCGCTCGTCTCCAGCGTCAACCTCGACCTTCAACTGCCCAATCTTGCCTTCAATCTCGCCGGTATCGTTACCACGCGGAGCTGTGTCGAGCGTCAGCTTCAGGCTGTGTCTGAATGCTTTGACCGCCTGACCGTAAGGCACGCTCTCGTAGGGATGTGTCCCTGCCTTGGCATGGGCGGCCGAGCAAACGAGATACACATGGTCACCTTTGTTCACCCGTGTGACGGTGCCGTCGCAGTGCTGGCATTTCATCACACCTGCAAAGATGGACCGCACGGGAGCCTTAGCGTTCCTGCCGCGCGCCTCGGTGGTGGTCAGGCGTGCGTTGACACGCTCGAACAGCTCTCGGTCCACCGCTGCCGGGAACCGGTGGGCGATGGGTTCCTGCGGTATGCGCTGCTTGGTGCGCTGGCCTTCAACCTTCCGCACCGTGTGCGGCACAAAGACCCCGATGGCCGCCTTGTTCGTGAGCAGCTTGCGGACGTAGCTGCGGTGCCAGTACGCCGCCTTCCATCCACCCGCGCCCCACGTGTCTTCTTTGGCGTCATTGAGCTGCGCCGCGATGCTGTGCGCACCCATGCCTTCATCGGCCATCTCGAACATCCAGCGCAGCAACACCGCGCGTTCTTCAATCAGCTCGTAGCTCGATGTCTCGGTGCTCCAGCGTATCCACGCGGGCAGCCTCAGTGTGTACGGCTTGGTGAGCTTCTCCTGCCCTGCGAACTTCTGCCGTCTGGCAGCGTGTGCTTTGGCGACCCGAATGCCCTTGGTGGCGCTTTCCTCATTGGCGCGGATAAAGCGCAGCACCATCATGAGGAACAGCACAGGGTCATTGTCGAGCGCGGCTGCGTTGTACTCTCGCCCGCCGTCCGACATATCGACAACGGTTACCCCGGCCTCAACGATATCTTCAATCGCGCGAACCGCCTTTCGCGCCACCTGTCTGCTGATGCGGTCGAGGTTTTCCACTAGAAGCCATGAGCCGGGAGAAATGGTGCCGTCTCGAACGCGTTCAACGAACACGCCTAATGCGCCAGTCTCTCGGTTCGCGCCGTGGAACCCTGAGACACCCTTGTCTTCGAATGTCAGTTCGTCATCCAACACCACTCCGTTCGCTGCGGCCCACGCCTGCGCTGCATCGGTCTGGCGCTGGAGCGAATGGCCTTTGGCCTGCTCGGGTGTGCTAAACCGAACGTAGCTGTACGCCTTCGGGGGCCGCTGCGTGTCCATGGTGGTCTCTCAGCGGCTCAGGGCTTCGCTGGTGACCGTGGCGAGTACGGTATCGACGCAGCCCCACCGGACGGCTAAGCGGTGCGCCCAAGTCTCCATGCGCTCTCCAAGGGCTTGCTTGCGTTCCCCTGCGGCCTGTACGGCCCAGCTGCACTTGATGGCAGCAGCAACGATCCGGTGGCTGGCTGCGGTGGTGATGCGGTTCATGATTGTCTCCAGTTAGCCCGTCGTGGGCACTGAAGCAATCACATGAGCAGGTGATGACCGCCGGCGGCCGCGATCTCCAGCGCCCGCTTGGCGCTCTCCTGGCCCTTGATGTCGCGCAGGTCGAGCGGCGAGGCGGCGGCTTCGTGTACCTTCGGCACCGGCCGCGACAGCACCTGCGTTCCCTTGAAATGGTTGGCGATCTGGATCAGCGAACTTGCGGCGATGATCTGGATGTCCGGGCTCGCCCATGCCGCTTCCGAGCCGCAAGCCGCCGGACAGATCAGCCCCTCCTCGCGCACATTGGCGCCGATCGCGGCGGGAAGGACACCGGCCACCGGTGCGATCGATCCGTCGAGGCCAAGCTCGCCCAGAACCGTGAAGCCGGTCAGCGCATCCGGGGGGATCGCGCCGATCGCCCCCATCAGCCCGAGCGCGATCGGCAGGTCATAATGGCTGCCCTCCTTGGGCAGATCGGCGGGCGCGAGATTGACGGTGATCCTGCGCGCCGGCAGCGCCAGCCCAGAGGCGATCAGCGCCGAGCGGACCCGCTCGCGCGCCTCCGACACCGCCTTGTCCGGGAGACCGACGATTGCGAAGGCCGGCAGACCGGGCGCGACCTGCACCTGCACGTCGACCGCACGGGCCTCGATCCCCTCAAAGGCGACGGTAGAAACCCGCTGAACCATGCCCGAACCAGCCTGCCCTTTTGCACAATTAGGGGTAGCAGAGCGGGCCAGTTCTTGCAAGAACAATACGGGAACGGGTCGAGAGGGCCGGAAGGCCTTAACCGATCGTAAACACGTCGAAGACACTACGCCTCGAATGCAAGCTGCTCTGCTCAGCACATTCCAACGAATGTCCGCTACTCCTAGGCTGCGGGATGGGCCGTGGTCTAACGGGTGAATAATTCAGATGCTTGCAAATCGCCGGAGAAGCGAACGACGGATGTGCACGCGGCTCGCCAAGATTCATTTTGGCGCGGGTTCGCTGCCGCGGGACTGCACGATCACGGATATTTCGGATGGCGGCGTGAAAGTGGTGGCGGAATTTCTGGAAGTGCCGCCGCAATTCACCATCATCTTCGCGCCCGACTATTCCCGGCAGTGCCGCCTGCGCTGGCGCATCGGCTGCGAGTTCGGCGCTGAATTCACCGACTGAGCTTTCGGAAGCGCCCCGCCTTAACGGGACTTTAGCGTTAATCGGTAAGCATCTCTGATCAGTCGCCGAGTGATCAGAGTATGTCCAAGCGTTTGTCCGTCGCCTCTCCTCCGGCGAGATATCTGTTTTCCGCACTTCTGATCTTGGCCCTGGGCGGCTGTCAGACCACCGGCATCGAGGACATCACCGGCGCGCTCGGCGGAAAATCGGACACGGCTGTCAGGGCCGAGGCCAAGCCAGACGTGAGGCCGGACATGGACGCGCTGCGCGAGCGCTATCGCGCCAAGCCTGGCGATCCCAACGTCGCGCTCGAATATGGCAAGGCGTTGCGCCAGACCGGCCAGCGCGCGCAGGCGCTCGCGGTGCTGGAGCAGGCCGTGCTTGCCCATTCCAGCAACAAGGCGCTGCTCGCCGGCTATGGCCGCGCGCTCGCCGACAGCGGCAGTTTCCAGCAGGCGTTCGACGTCCTCGGTCGCGCGCATTCGCCCGAGGATCCCGACTGGCATATCCTGTCGGCGCAGGGCGCCGCGCTCGATCAGCTCGGTCGCAACGAGGAGGCGCAGCAATACTACGCCGCCGCACTGAAAATCGTGCCGGACGAACCGTCGGTGCTGTCCAATCTCGGACTGTCCTACATGCTGCAGAACAATCTGCCGCGGGCAGAGGAAACGATGCGCCGCGCGCACGAGCGCAATCCCGCCGATCTCCGGGTGCGCGCCAATCTCGCGCTCGTGCTGGGACTGGAAGGAAAGCAGGCCGAGGCCGAAACCATCGTGAAGGCGGACCTGCCGCCGGATCAAGCGGCGGCAAAGGTCACAGCGCTGCGGCAGTTGCTGGTGAAGAAGCAGCAGCGGGCGGAGAAGTAACCCGCCCGCGCGCGTCAGGAAGCCTTGCTTAGGAAGCCTTGCTCAGGACGCCTTGCGATGCGGGGCTGACGCGCGCCCCGACCTGCCCTTCAGCTTCTTCAGCAGCGGCCCGAGCAGCGAGCGCTTCGGCTTCTTCACCTCGCCGCGCCCGGCGAGGCGGTTCGCCATGTTCTGGAACAGCTCGGTGGTGCGGTGGCTCTTGGAGACCTCCGCGATCATCTGGCCGTTGTTGGCCGCGGTCGAGAACAGCTTCGAATCGAACGGGATCACCGCGATCGGCTGGCTCTCCATGGTCTTGGCGAATGCCTTGACCTCGATCTCCGCCCGCTTGGGCATGCCGACCTGGTTGATGCAGTAGAGCGGTGGCCGGTCGTTCGGCCGCGCCGCCTTCAACACGTTCAGCATGTTCTTGGTGTTGCGCAGGTTCGCAAGATCGGGCTCGGCCACGATCACGATGTCGTCCGCGTTGACCAGCGCACGCCGCGTCCAGCCCGACCATTGGTGGGGAACGTCGAGCACGATGCAGGGCGTCGTCATGCGCAGCGTGTCGAACACCGCATCGAAGGCCTCCGCGCCGAAATCGTAGACGCGGTCAAGGGTGGCAGGCGCAGCAAGCAGGCTGAGACGCTCGGTGCATTTGGAGAGCAGGCGCTCCATCAGGGCCGTGTCCGGCCGATCCTGCGACAGCACGGCATTGGCGATGCCCTGCACCGGGTCCTGATTGTAGTCGAGGCCCGCGGTGCCGAAGGCGAGGTCGAGATCGATCACGACGGAATCGAGCGCGAGGTCGCGGGCGATGGTCCAGGCCACATTGTGCGCGACGGTGGAAGCGCCGACACCGCCCTTGGCGCCGACCACCGCGATGACGCGGCCGGTGATGATGGTTTCGGACGCCGAGAACAGGCTGCAGATCGAGCGGACGACGTCGAGCGTTTCGACCGGTCCCACCACATAGTCGTTGACGCCGCGGCGGACCAGCTCGCGATAGGGCGCGGTGTCGCTGGGATTGCCGATCACCACCACGCGAGTGCCGGGATCGCAGACGCCGGCGAGATCGTCGAGGCCCTCGAGAATGTCGCGCGTGCCGTCGGATTCGATCACGATAACATTCGGCGTCGGCATCGTTTCATAGACTTCGATGGCCGCCGCGAGGCCGCCGTCCTTGGCGGTGAGGTGCGCCTTGGCGAGACGGCGATCCTGCCCGGCCGCGGTCACCGCGGCGAGCGTCTGCTCGGTCTCGCAAAAGGCCTGCACCGAGATGCGAGGAACCGGCGCAATGTGTTCCTCGGGGTGCTGCGGATCGTCCGCTTCTTCGTCGTGGACGCGTGTCATCTGCCTGTATCGCTGAGTTTGGCCTTGTCGGCGTCTGAATTGGTGGTCGCGATCGGCATGCCCTTGCGATAGCGCTCGAAGGCGATGTCACGCCGTGCGTTATAGGCTGGCGTCTCGGACCGCGGCTGCTCGAGGTCGGCTGGATTGTCGATCATTGCCGCGAGGTTGCGCTGGCTGGCGCAGCCCAGATTGAAATAGGGCTGGTTCTCGTTGTAGCCGGGGTCGAGGATGGAGGGGCCGATATCTTCCGGCCACAACCCGCAGGGGCCGGCGACTGCGGCGATCCGGGAATAGCTCAGGCGGATGGTGGGCAGTAGTCCGGGATCCTCCGGCCGATAGGGATGCTGGACGATGGCACGCGAGGGCACGCCGACGGATGCGAGGACGGAACGGATCTCGTGATAGGTCGCTGCCGCCGCCCGCGAATTCGCGGCGTTGGCGGGGACGTCGACGACGACCGAGCCGGTGCCTTCGCGCACCCAGTCCCGGGCAATGCCGGCGACGTCCGCGTGCTGCGCGGACGAGAGGCCGCCGCGAGCCTTGCCGACGAAGATCACGATCGACTTCTTGGCTTCCTCGACCGCGATCGGGTGACGCTGGCGATAGTCGGTCGGCACCGTCTGGGTGACGATCTCGCCGGTGGTGTTGCAGGCGCCCAACATGACGGAGAGCCCCGTCAGCGCCAGCGCGACGCTCAACCTGCGACGTCGATCGGCCATGGTCTTCGTCATCGCTTCATCCCCTCGTGCCCCGTCTCTCGCCCGTCTCTGCCGCTTGCCCCAAGTCGTCCGTTCGTCATCAGTCGATGATGAAGCCGAAATCACCGGGCGTGCCCGCGATCGGATCGACGCGGCGCGCGATGCCATAGAGGCGGTTCATGCGGCCGAGCAGCGCCGTCTGGGCGTCAGAGGCCGGCGCGAAGCCGTCGTCGGGCCGGGACAGTTCCTTCTGAGCCACCGCGCGCACCACATAGGGCGTCACGATCACCATCAGCTCGGTCTCGTTGTTGACGAAGTCCTGGCTGCGGAACAGCGCACCGATGATCGGCACCTGGTCGACGCCAGGCAGGCCGTTGATCGCCTGTTTGGTCTGCTGCTGGATCAGGCCGGCCATTGCCATCGAACCGCCCGAGGGAATTTCCAGCGTCGTTTCGGCGCGGCGGGTCTGGATCGAGGGGATGGTGATCGAGTTGCTCGAGCTCGAGGACAGCGCCTGGGTCACCGTGATGGCGCTCTGGTTCGACAGCTCCGACACCTCGGTCATCACGCGCAGGCTGATCCGGCCCTCGCTCAGTACGACGGGGGTAAAGTTCAGGGAGATGCCGAACTTCTTGTAGGTGATCTGGGTGGTACAAACGTGGGTGACGGGATCGCAGGCGTAGCCCGACGGAATGGGGAATTCGCCGCCGGCGAT
This sequence comes from Bradyrhizobium canariense, assembly GCF_019402665.1. GTDB lineage: Bacteria > Pseudomonadota > Alphaproteobacteria > Rhizobiales > Xanthobacteraceae > Bradyrhizobium > Bradyrhizobium canariense. The sequence goes on along the minus strand of NZ_VSST01000020.1, from coordinate 394,269 downwards.
GAAGGTGGCGGATTCGCCGGAGATCGCGGTCAGGCTCGGCTCGGCGAGCGTGCGCATGACACCGGCGCTTTCCATCGCGCGCATCGTGGCGCTGACGGTCGCGAAGCCCTTGGTGATGCCGGCCACACCTAATCCGTTGTTGCTGACGATCGGTCCGCCGCTGACCGAGAACGGGTTGGAATTGTTGAAGTTCACCACCGCGGTGCCGGCGTTCAGGCTGGCACTGAGATCGACGCCCAGCTGCTTGACGATATCGCGGCGCACTTCGCCGACGACGACCTTGAGCATCACCTGGTCGCGGCCGCGCACGACGATGTTGTTGACCACCTTCTCGGAGCCGCCGACCAGTTTGGCGGCGACGTCGCCGGCCTGCTGGGCCTCGACCGGGCTCGACACCGAGCCGGTCAGCATCACGCTGTCGCCGACGCCTTCGATCTGCACGCCCGGCAGCGCCTGACGCAGCGCCGTGCGCATGCCGTTGAGATCGCGCTTCACCGCGATGTCGTAGGCGGCCACCTGCTGGCCGTCGGCAGCGAAGAACACGACGTTGGTCTGGCCGACCTGTCCGCCGATGATATAGGCGCGTTGGGCCGAGCGGATCACGGCATTGGCGATCTTGGGATCGGCGACCAGCACATCCTTGACGTCGCGCGGCAGGTCGATGACGGCGGACTTGCCGACGCCGAGCGACAGGAAGCGCGTCTTCGCCGGCGTGATCGTCCCGACCGGCGACACATCGAGATCCGCTGCCTGCATCGGCGCCTGGTCGCCGACCGGCGCTTCTGCAGCGCTGACGACATCGGGGGCTGCGAGGAGCCCCAGGATCAGCATCGTCCCCGTCCAGAACGAGCGCGCGCAATTCCCCCGAATGCGCATGCCCGTCCGATCATCCCCATAGTTCATCATGTCCCCATCACTTCTGTGACGTCAGTTGCCGCGCCTGTACGCCGTAGCGGATCACGTTGATCCCGGCGGACCGCTTGCTCGCCTGGTCCTCGGGCGTACTGTCGACCGAGTTGGCATCGACGATGCTGCGCAGCGCGAGTGTCAGCGTGCCGCCCTGGCGCGCTGCCGATAGCGCGGCGACCTGGTCGGGTTTGAGCTCGAGCGTGACGGTCCTGCCGACGACGGCGTTCTGGCCGTCCTTTTCCTTCGGCGCCTGGTCGATCGCGAGCACGCGGATATTGGTCAGGATCGCTTCGGACAGGATGAGGTCGTTACCGCCGGCCCCGTCAGGATTCTTCAAGCGGCGGGTCAGCACGATGTCGACGCGGTCATTCGGCAGGATGAAGCCGCCGGCGGCAGTCTCGGCTGAAATCTCGGTGGAGACCGCGCGCATGCCCGACGGCAGGATCGCGGCCATGAAGCCGGAGCCGTCGGCCTTGACCAGCTTCTGCTCGCGGATCGGCTCGCCCTGCATCAACGGCACGCGTGCGATCGAGCCTGCGATCTGGATCTGCGCCTCGGGCCTGTTGTCGCGGCGGATGAAGGCGCTGCTCGCGGTCGCCGCCGGCCAGACCTGCCATTGCAGGTCCTCGGGCTTCACGGCCTGACCGAGCTGGATGTCGTTCTTGGCGACCAGGACCTCGACCGTCGGCAGCTTTTCGGCGACAGGAAGAACGGGCGCGGGCTTGTTGTCATAGCCGCTCGCCAGATACGCAGCGACGCCGCCGGCGCCCAGTGCGATGACGAGAACGACAATGCGTGCGGTGTTCATACGCTTCTACTCTTACGCGGGGCACTCGAACCGCACCTGGCGGGTTCCCCGTGTCGATGAGTAGGCAGTAAAAGTATAAGCGGTGTTGCGAGGCCGAACGTGATCGACGCCCGCGCTGTGGTCTTTCGGCAGATGGTGAACGTCGCGTTAGCCGCTCGGCCACTGGCCCCGTAGTTTCACGCAGCCGCGGCCCGTGCGTTCGAATGATGCGCGCCGCGTCATGGTGAATGGGTAGTTAGTGATGGGTGAGGTGATGCTTGGTGCCGGCATGCAGTGAGATGGAAACAACGCGCCACATCACCGCTGTCGTCCTGGCTTTCGCCAGGACGACATTGAGGCTACAAGCCGATGCCTACCTCGCCCGCTTCTGCTCGATCACGTCCCAGAGCTTTGCGGCAACGTCCGGTCCGCCGAGCCGCGCGATGGCGCGGACGCCGGTCGGCGAGGTCACGTTGATCTCGGTGAGATTGCCGTTGATGACGTCGATGCCGACGAACAACAGCCCGCGCTCGCGCAGCGCCGGGCCCACGGTGGCGCAGATCTCGCGCTCGCGCGGCGTAAGCTCGGTCTCCTGCGCTGCGCCGCCGCGCACCATGTTGGAGCGGAGGTCGTCGGCGGCCGGCACGCGATTCACCGCGCCGGCGAACTCGCCGTTGATCAGGATGATGCGCTTGTCGCCGTGCTTGACCTCGGGGATGAACTGCTGGATCACCCAGGCTTCCTTGAAGGTCACCGAGAACATGTCGAACAGCGAGCCGAAATTCATGTCCTGCGGCATCACGCGGAACACCGCCGCGCCGCCATGGCCGTGCAAGGGCTTCATCACGACGGCGCCATGCTTGTCGCGAAACGCGTTGATCTCGTCGAGGTCGCGCGAGATCAGCGTCGGCGGCATCAGCTGCGGGAAGTTCATCACGAACAGCTTTTCCGGCGCGTTGCGCACCGAGGCGGGGTCGTTGACGACGAGCGTCTTCGGATGGATGCGTTCGAGAAGGTGCGTCGAGGTGATATAGGCGAGGTCGAACGGCGGATCCTGGCGGAGCAGCACCACGTCGAAGCCGTTGAGCGCCTCGCGCCTGGGTTCGCCCAGGGTGAAATGATTGCCGGGCTCGTCGCGCACGGTGAGGAGCTGAACCGGAGCGACGATCTCCTCGCCGACCATCGAGAGCTTGTCGGGCGTGTAATAGGACAGGCCGTGGCCGCGCTTCTGCGCCTCCAGGAGCAGCGCAAAGGTGGAATCGCCCTTGATGTTGATGCGGGCGATGGGGTCCATCTGGACGGCGACGTTCAGTTTCATGGTCTGCCTTTCAGGTCGAGGCGTCGAATGCCGCCAACACATGGCGTGGAAGTGACCGCGGCGCAATCAGCATGGCATCGAATCGCATTTCAAATTCCGCATGCTCGGGATGCGCGACGAGCCAGCCTTGCGCGGCATCGATGATGCGCTGCTGCTGGCGCGGCGTCACCGCGAAGGCGGCGTCGTCCAGCGTCGCGCGCGCCTTGACCTCGACGAAGGCGATCAAATTGCGGCGGCGCGCCACGATGTCGATCTCGCCATGCGGCGTGCGGTAGCGTTTGGCGAGGATGCGATAGCCCTTGGCCATGAGATAGGCCGCGGCGCGGCTTTCCGCGGAGATGCCGGTGCGAAACGCGGCGACGCGCTCGGGCGAGGCGATTTTCGGTTCCGTCGGGACCTCAGCCTTCGCCATCGCCGCCCCGCAACTCCTTGGCAAGCTCGAGCGCGCGGGCATAGACATCGCGGCGCGGCCGGCCCGAGAGCGCGACCGCATGCGCCACCGCATCCTTGACGCTGTTCGCGGCGAGCTGCTCGCGCAGGACACCGTCGAGCGCATCCGATGTCAGCATCTCGGCATCCGCCGCAGGCGGAGCGATCACCAGCACGAATTCTCCGCGCGTCTCCAGCGTGTCGGCGCCGCGCGCGAGCTCACGCAACGTGGCGCGCGAAATCTGCTCGTGCAGTTTCGTCAGCTCGCGGCAGATCGCGGCTTCGCGGCTCCCCATGATCTCGGCAAGCTCGGCGAGCGTGTCCTGCACGCGGTTGCCGGAATCGAACATCACCAGCGTCGCATCGATGCGCGCAAGCTCAGTCAGGCGAGATCGTCGCGCCGCCGATTTGGCCGGCAAAAACCCTTCGAAAAAGAAGCGGTCGGTCGGCAGCGCGGCGACCGACAGCGCCGCCAGCACCGAGGACGGACCGGGGAGCGCGTAGACCGCGTGGCCGGCGGCGCAGACCTCGCGCACCAGCTTGTAGCCGGGGTCCGAGATCAGCGGCGTGCCGGCATCCGACACCAGCGCGATCGAGCCGCCCTGCGACAGCCGTTCCAGGATCTTCGGACGGGCCGCTTCCGCATTGTGCTCGTGATATTGCTTGAGCTGCGCGGAGATGTCGTAGCGCTCGGTCAGACGCCGCGTGATGCGGGTGTCCTCGCAGGCGATGACATCGACCCCGGCGAGGGTCTGCAGCGCCCGCAGCGTGATGTCGCCGAGATTGCCGATGGGGGTCGCGACCAGGTGCAGGCCCGACGCGGCCTTCGGCGCGACAAGCCGATGGGCGTCGATGGAGAAACCGCGCGAGGCGGGCTCCGTGATCTCGGGTGTATTTATCGGGGACGGCTTTGCGCGCATAATCAAACGAACTTAGGCATGATCCCCGGAGCTGGGAACCGGTCCCCGAAAAAAGATCGTGCCTGGGCAAGGGGCGACAAGGGGCGAGGAAGGACTGGAATGTGATCCATTCGGCATCACATACCGCAGGGAATGAAGCGTCAGCGCCATATTCGTGGCGGAAACGCCGCCTTGATGCTGGGTGACGGACGGCGGACAGCTAGCCAGAACTTGAGAGGAAGCCGCGTTAAGCGGGCATTATCCTTTTGTTTGAGTTAACTATTTGCCGACAATATGCCTGAATCCATGGCCGGTGTCGTGGAAAGAATGTCGTGACCGGCTGGCGACGGTCGGTCGGAAGAGAAACTGTCATGACGGGCCCACGTGATCCCAGATCCTCCTTTTCGGAGGAGTCTCCCGTTCAGGGGCCCCTGATGTCAGGGGCGACCCGGCGAAGCGCGCTCGGTCTGTTGCTCGGCGCGCCGCTGCTGTCGGCCTGCGCCGGCGTGCAGCAGAGCCTGAGCCAGTTCTCCAATCCGTTCAGCAGCTCCTCCCCGCCTCCGGCCCAGCCGGCCGGCCCGCCGCAACAGGCGACGACCGCCGGCACCGGCGGGGTGAAGGTTGCCGTGATCCTGCCGCTCTCGGCATCCGGCAATGCCGGCCTCGCCGCGCAGTCGATGCGCAACGCCGCCGAGATGGCGCTGGCCGAGTTCCAGAATCCCAACATCCAGCTCCTGATCAAGGACGACAATGGCAGCCCGCAGGGCGCGCAGGCCAGTGCGCAGCAGGCGGTGGACGAGGGCGCCGAAATCATCCTGGGGCCGCTGTTCGCGCAATCGGTGCCTGCGGTGGCGCAGATCGCGCGCACGCGCGGCATCCCGGTGATGGCGTTCTCGACTGATTCCAGCATTGCCGGGCGCGGTGTCTATCTGCTGAGCTTCCTGCCGGAGTCCGACGTCAATCGCATCGTCGAATATTCCGCCAGCATCGGAAAGCGCTCCGTCGCCGTGCTCGTGCCCGACAATGCCTATGGCAACGTGGTCGAGGCCGCGGTGAAGGCGGCCGTGCCGCGCCGCGGCGGGCGCATCGTTGCGTTCGAGAAATACGGCGCCGATCGCGCCACGCCGGCCCGGACCGTGGCGCAGCAGCTCGGCAGCGCCGATGCGCTGTTCATCGCCGATGACGGCGACGCCGTCGTCGCGGTCGCCGATGCGATGAGCGCGGCGGGGGCGAATCTGCGCAATATCCAGCTGCTCGGTACCGGCCTGTGGGACAGCCCGCGCGTCTATGCCAGCTCCAGCTTGCAAGGCGGCCTCTACGCCGCGCCGGACCCGGCCGGCTTCCGCGCCTTCTCCGGCCGCTATCGCACCAAATATGGCGCGGAGCCCGTGCGCACCGCGACGCTCGCCTATGACGCCGTCGCCCTGGTCGCCGCGCTGGCGCGCACGCAAGGCACGACGCGCTTCTCATCCGACGTGCTCACCAATCCGTCCGGCTTTGCCGGCATTGACGGCCTGTTCCGCTTCCGCGCCGACGGCACCAACGAGCGCGGCCTCGCGGTGATGAAGGTCACGACGGGCGGCGGCGTGGCCGTGGCGGGCTCGCCGAAGAGTTTTGGGGCGTAGTTCAAGATGACGGTGCCGTAGGGTGGGCAAAGGCGCGCTTTGCGCGCCGTGCCCACCATCTTTCTGCACATGTGGTAAAAATGGTGGGCACGCTTCGCTTTGCCCACCCTACGACAGCTCGCTACGCCGCCAGATCCGCGACCACCGCGTCCAGCACCGGAAAACCGCTGCTGGTCACGCGCAGCCGTCCCGTTGCATCCACCGTGATCGCGCCTTCTTCGCGCAGCAGCGTGATGCGCTTGGGATCGAGCGAGCGGCCTGACAGCGCGCGGTAGCGCTCGGGGTCGATGCCCTCGACGAGGCGCAACCCCATCAGCAAAAATTCGTCGGCGCGCTCTTCGCTGTTGAGGAGATCGTCGGTGACGACGCCGTGCCCGTTGGTCTCGACCCGCATCACCCAGGCTTCGGGACGCTTCTCGGTAGCGGTCGCGTGCCTGATGCCGTCGATGTCGAGCCGGCCATGGGCACCGGGGCCGATGCCGGCATATTCCTCGCCGCGCCAGTAGACCAGATTGTGCCGGCACTCGGCGCCCCGCCGCGCGTGATTTGAAATCTCGTAGGCGGGCAGGCCGAGCTTGTCGCAGGTTTCCTGTGTGACGTCGTAGAGCGCGCGTGCGACCGCTTCATCCGGCGTCTTCAGCTTGCCGGCTTGATGCAGGCCGAAGAACGGCGTGCCTTCTTCGATCGTCAATTGATAGAGCGACAGATGCTCGGCCGCCTCGCCGATCGCGAGACGCAATTCATCGGCCCACATCGCCGGCGTCTGGTCGGGACGGGCGTAGATCAGGTCGAACGAATAACGATCGAACGAGCGGCGCGCGATGGCGACGGCATCGAGGGCCTCGCGCGCGCTGTGCATGCGGCCGAGCGCTTTCAGCGAGGCATCGTCGAGCGCCTGCACGCCGAGCGAGACGCGATTGACGCCGGCGGCGCGATAACCGGCGAAGCGCGTGGCCTCGACGCTGGTCGGGTTTGCCTCCAGCGTGACTTCAACGTCTTTCGCCACGGTCCAGTGCTTGCCGATGGCGTCGAGCACAGCGCCGACGGTTGCAGGCTGCATCAGGGATGGCGTGCCGCCGCCGAGAAAGATCGAGGTGACTTCGCGGCCAGGCGCGCGCTCGGCGGTCGCAGCGATCTCGCGCGCGAATGCTGACGCAAAACGCGCCTCGTCGATCGCGGCGTGACGGACATGGCTGTTGAAGTCGCAATAGGGGCACTTCGACAGGCAGAACGGCCAGTGCACGTAGACGCCGAAGGCTTCCTTAGCGCGGCTCAAGGCAGATCTCCGCCAGTTTCACGAAGGCGCGGGCACGATGCGACAGGCCGAGACCGAGCGGCGGCAGGCCGTGCTTCTCGATGCTCTCCATCTCGCCGAACGTGCGGCTGTGGCCATCGGGCAAAAACATCGGGTCGTAGCCGAAGCCGGCGGTGCCGCGCGGCGGCCACACCAGCGTGCCGTCGACGCGCGCCTCGACCTCTTCGAGATGATCGTCGGGCCATGCAACGCACAGCGCGGAAACGAAATGGGCCTTGCGCTTGGCGGGCGTGGTCGCGCCGCGCTCCTGCAACAGCCGTTCGATCTGCGCCATCGCCGCGGCAAAATCCTTGTTCGGCCCGGCCCAGCGCGCCGAGTAGATGCCGGGCGCGCCGTCGAGCGCGTCGACCACGATGCCGGAATCATCGGCGAAAGACGGCAGCTTGGTCGCCTGCGCTGCCGCGATCGCCTTGATCGCGGCGTTGCTGCGGAAATCGTTTCCGGTCTCTTCCGGCTCCGGAAGATCTAATTCGCCGGCCGACACCGCCTCGATGCCGTAAGGCGCAAGCAGCTCCTTCATCTCGGCGAGCTTGCCGGGATTATGGGTCGCGATGACCAGCTTTCCGGTGATTCGGCGATGCATCGGCCTATTGACTACGCTACCGCCAGTTTCTGCAAGTCCACGAGACGCGCGACGCCCTTGCGCGCAAGCGCCATCAACGCCAGGAACTCGGCTTCCGTGAACGGCTCGCGTTCCGCGGTGCCCTGGACTTCGATGATGCGGCCATCGCCCGTCATGACGAAATTGGCGTCGGTATCGGCTTCGGAGTCCTCGGCATAGTCGAGGTCGAGCACGGGCGTGCCCTTGTAGATGCCGCAGGAGATCGCGGCGACGTTGTCGCGCAACACGTTGGCCTTGACCATGTTGCGCGCCTTCATCCAGCTGACGCAATCGGCGAGCGCGACCCAGGCACCGGTGATCGAGGCCGTGCGGGTGCCGCCGTCGGCCTGGAGGACGTCGCAATCGACCGTGATCTGGCGCTCACCGAGTGCTTCGAGATTGATGATGGTGCGAAGCGAGCGGCCGATCAGGCGCTGAATTTCGACGGTGCGGCCGCTCTGCTTTCCGGCGGAGGCCTCGCGGCGGGTGCGTTCCGAGGTCGCGCGCGGCAGCATGCCGTATTCGGCGGTGACCCAGCCGCGGCCCTGGCCCTTGAGCCATGGCGGCAGGCGGTCTTCCAGCGTGGCGGTGACCAGCACGTGGGTGTCGCCGAATTTCACCAGGCACGAGCCTTCCGCATATTTGACCACGCCGCGCTCCAGCGTCACGGGGCGCAATTCGTCGGGCGCACGGCGGCTTGGCCGCATGGGAAATCCTCCAAAACTCTCGGAAAAGGGCTGTTGGCGGTGCTTGTAGGTGGGGTGAGGGTGGGCGGCAAGGGGGAAGATCGAGGCCTTATTCACCCCGGATTTTCAATCCGCGAACGCCACGCTTGTCAGAAGCCCCAGGGATAGACAAATTACCTTTATCTTAGAGGAGTTACGGTCTGTGGCCCATCACGATCCGATCCATCTGATCGCGCCGCGCGCGGGCCTCGCCCAGCTCAACGAGCGTTCCCGCGACATCTTTCGTCAAATCGTCGAAAGCTACCTCGCGACCGGCGAGCCGGTGGGCTCACGCAATATTTCGCGCCTGATCGCCATGCCGCTGTCGCCCGCGTCGGTCCGCAACGTCATGGCCGACCTGGAACAGCTCGGCTTGATCTACGCCCCGCACACCTCCGCCGGCCGGTTGCCGACGGAACTCGGCCTGCGGTTCTTCGTCGATGCCCTGATGCAGGTCGGCGATCTCAATGACAGCGAACGGCAGGCGATTCAGAGCCAGTTGACCTCCGTCGGCCACGCGCAATCGGTGGAGGCTGCGCTCGAAGAGGCATTGACGCGGCTCTCCGGCCTGACCCGCGCAGCCGCCGTCGTGCTGACGCCGAAATCCAATGCGCGGCTGAAACATATCGAATTCGTCCGCTTGGAACCGGAAAAGGCATTGGTGATCCTGGTCGGCGAGGACGGGCAGGTCGAAAACCGCGTGTTGACGCTGCCACCGGGGGTTCCATCCTCGGCGTTGACCGAAGCCGGGAACTTCCTCAATGCCCGTATCCGGGGCCGGACCCTGGCCGAGGCCCGGCTGGAGCTCGAAACCGCGCTCGGAGAGGCGCGCACCGAGCTCGATCAGCTGACGCACAAGGTGATCTCGGCCGGCATCGCCAGTTGGTCCGGCGGCGAGAACGAGGACCGCCAGCTCATCGTCCGCGGCCACGCCAATCTGCTCGAGGATTTGCATGCGCTGGAGGATCTCGAGCGCGTTCGCCTGCTGTTCGACGATCTCGAGACCAAGCGCGGGGTCATCGACCTGCTCGGGCGGGCCGAGACTGCGGAAGGCGTGCGGATCTTCATCGGCAGTGAGAACAAGCTGTTCTCGCTGTCGGGCTCGTCCACCATCATCTCGCCCTATCGGGATGCCGCCGGCCATATCGTCGGCGTTTTGGGCGTGATCGGGCCGACGCGGCTGAATTATGCCCGTGTGATCCCGACCGTGGACTATGCTGCCCGCATCGTCAGCCGGCTCCTGGGGGGCTGACCTGCGTCTCTCCCGATCACGGGCGCTTGATTTTCGGCGTCCGAAGCACGATATGCGGGCCAGAAACCCCCTGAGACGAATGCGAAAAGAGAGCCGATGACCGATCGAGACCGGCAACCCGAAGACACGAGTGCTGCGGCCGGCGAGCCCGTGGTGTCAAAACCCTACATCATGCCCGACGATCCCGAGCCCGGCTCGGTCGAGCTCCTGCAGAAGGAAGCCGCCGAGGCGCGCGACCGCATGTTGCGGACGCTGGCCGAGATGGAGAATCTGCGCAAGCGCACCGCCAAGGAGGTCGCTGACGCCAAGCTCTACGGCGTCACGGGCTTTGCCCGCGACGTGCTCGACATCGCCGACAACCTCCAGCGCGCGCTCGATGCCGTTCCGGCCGAAGCCCGTGCGGCGGCCGATGCAGGCCTCGCCTCGCTGATCGAGGGCGTCGAACTGACCGAGCGCTCGCTACTGAGCGCGCTGGAAAAACACGGCGTGAAGAAGTTCGATCCCTTGGGCCAGAAGTTCGACCCGAACTTCCAGCAGGCGATGTTCGAGGTGCCCGATGCGTCGGTACCCGCGGGCACCGTCGTGCAGGTCATGCAGGCCGGCTACACCATCGGCGAGCGCGTGCTGCGTCCCGCCTTGGTCGGTGTCGCCAAGGGCGGCGCCAAGGCCGCGCCCGCCAACAGCAACGAGCCGAACGGCGCTGCGAACTGATCGATCCTCATGGTGAGGAGGCGCGTCAGCGCCGTCTCGAACCATGCAGGCCGAGCTGCTGCAGCGGGGGCCTTCATCCTTCGAGACGCGCGCCAAGAAGCGCGCTCCTCAGGATGAGGGTCTGGCAGTTCGGTTGCGTCTCTTACGCGCTCGCGGCGATATCTGCGGACTGAATCCGCTTCACGCCGGCCTTGGCCATGTCGGCCCAGGCTTTTGCGAGCGAACCCTGATTGTCGATGCCGCGGCAGGCGTCTTCCACCACATAGACCTCGAAGCCCGCCTTGCGCGCGTCGAGCGCGGTCCAGGCCACGCAGAAATCCGTCGCCAGCCCGACTACGAAGACGCGCTTGATCTTGCGGGCCTTCAGATAGCCGGCAAGGCCGGTCGAGGTCTTGCCGTCGGCTTCGAGGAAGGCCGAATAGCTGTCGACGTCCTTGTGAAAACCCTTGCGGATGATGAGCTCGGCCTGCGGGATCGCAAGGTCTTTCGACAGCGCGGCGCCGTCGGTGCCCTGCACGCAATGGTCGGGCCACAGCACCTGCTTGCCGTAGGGAAGATCGACGGTCTCGAACGGCTTCTTCCCGGCGTGGACTGACGCAAAGGAAACATGGCCTTGCGTGTGCCAGTCCTGCGTCATCACCACGTTCGAAAACGCTTTCGAGATCTTGTTGATGACGGGCACCACCTGCTCGCCTTCCTTCACGGCAAGGCTGCCGCCGGGCAGGAAGCAGTTCTGCACGTCGATCACGAGCAGCGCGGATGCATCGTCCGGCTTGATCGATGCCGCTGCCAGAATTGCGGTTGGCGCGAGCGCCACGAGCGCGCTCGTCCCGAGCGCTGCCAAGACTTGTCGCCGATCCAGCATCATTCGCCTCCCTCCAGGATGAACTCAACGGAAGGGGAGCCTAGTTCCGTTCGTATACGAACAGAAGCCCGAAAATGCAGCCGGCTTTGGTGAGTCGTTGGGCTTGAGCCGCGGGTTCGGTGCACCTCGCCCGCTTGCGGGAGAGGTCGCTGCGCTCGTAGAGCGCGGCGGGTGAGGGTTCTATCCTCTGGGGGATTGTCCCCTTGCGGCGACACCCTCTCCCCAGCCCCCCGCAAGCGGGGGAGGGAGCGCATCTCATGCGCAGATGCTGCTAGCCCTTTGGCTGGATGCCGTCGCGGACCGCGCGGAAGCGGGTGAAGGCAGTCGGCCATTGCTCGCGCGGGGCGCTGGCGATGATGCGCAGCGAGGCGCCGCCGCTGCTGAAGCGGATCCACTGCACCACGGTCACCGGCGTCTTGTCCTTGCCGCTGACGCCGTCGATCCGGGTCTCGAACCCCTGCTGGCCGCTGATGCGGATCGGCTCGGACATGGTGACGCGCGACTCGCGCACGCCGGGGATCTGGAGCGCCGCCTCCTGGGCGAAGCGGGCGCGGTCGTCGGCGGCTTGCGGGGTGGCGCCGATCACGCCGAGGATGATGAACGGCTTCGATTCATAGCCGGAGCTCTCGTCGCCGTCGGCCAGGATGATGCTCGAGCCCGGCGCCAGCGTGCGAACGTCCTTGAAGTCGGCGAGATCGGTGATCTTGAACGGCATCAGCGCGATCTGCTCGTCGGCCGAGACCTGCTTGCGGGTGACGACGCTCGCAAACATCTGCCGCACCGCCTCGTCGGTGTAGATCTTGACCGCATTCTCGGGAATCTGCACCGCGACATAGCCGGAGAAGCCGGCGCCCGGCACGATCATCGAATAGCGCCGCACCGGGGTCTCGCCGGCCTTGCCGCTCTCGGTGGTGAAATAGGCAAGTCCCGCGGGCGTCTCGATCTTGTCCTGCTTGACGCCGTTGGCTCCGGCCGGATTGGAGTTGAAGGCGCTCACGACCTCGCCATAGGCCGCCGGCGGCAGCTCTGTGATCAGCACCTTGACGCTGCCGTCCTCGCTCTCGAAGCCGGGAAAAGTCTTGGCCGTGTTAAGGCCGACCAATGGCACCATGCCGAGGCGCAAGCCAGGTGGGAAAACGGCGTCGGCAGCCAGAGCCGGAAGCGCAGAGGCGACGAGGAGGACGAGCGCGGCGAGGGGGCGGATCAGCTTCATGGGCACTCTGATTGGTTCACATTGAGGCCGTTCGATGGTGGCCGGCCGGCCGTTTTGTCGCGCGAGGCGGCCTGATGACGAGCCCGGCCGGCTGCCCGCCTTTTAGCGGTTTTGGTCTGGCCGCAACAGGGCGGGGCGGGATGCTGTGACGGATGCGGGCCGATCGCGGGACCTGTTAATATTTCCTCACCCGCAAGGGCGGTGCAGCCCGGATATGTTCTTCCAAAACCCAATGTTTTCACGGCCGAAACTTGCGTTCGGTCCTTGCAGGCACCTCCCCCCCTCCTATATGACCCCCAACCATCGCAATATCGCGAATGTTTGATCTTAGGGGGTTTCGGTTCGGGTGCCTTCTGGGCCCAGCCAGCCTGCCGCAAAAACAAGGATATAGGACCATGGGAAAGGTCATCGGGATCGACCTCGGTACCACGAATTCGTGCGTCGCCGTAATGGATGGCAAGAACGCCAAAGTCATCGAGAATTCCGAAGGCATGCGCACGACGCCTTCGATCGTCGCCGTGACGGACGACGGTGAGCGCCTCGTCGGCCAGCCGGCCAAGCGCCAGGCGGTCACCAATCCCGAGCGCACGTTCTTCGCAGTGAAGCGCCTGATCGGCCGCCGCTACGACGACCCGATGGTCGAGAAGGACAAGAAGCTCGTTCCGTACAAGATCGTGAAGGCTTCCAACGGCGACGCCTGGGTCGAGGCCGACGGCCAGACCTACTCGCCCTCGCAGGTCTCGGCGTTCATCTTGCAGAAGATGAAGGAGACCGCGGAAGCCCATCTGGGCCAGAAGGTCGACCAGGCCGTCATCACCGTGCCCGCCTACTTCAACGACGCCCAGCGCCAGGCGACCAAGGACGCCGGCAAGATCGCGGGCCTTGAAGTGCTGCGCATCATCAACGAGCCGACCGCGGCCGCGCTCGCCTACGGCCTCGACAAGACCAAGGCCGGCACGATCGCCGTGTACGATCTCGGCGGCGGCACGTTCGATATCTCGATTCTCGAAATCGGCGACGGCGTGTTCGAGGTGAAGTCGACCAACGGCGACACCTTCCTCGGCGGCGAAGACTTCGACATGCGCCTCGTCGGCTATCTCGCCGACGAATTCCAGAAGGAGCAGGGCATCAACCTGCGCAACGACAAGCTCGCGTTGCAGCGCCTGAAGGAAGCCGCTGAAAAGGCCAAGATCGAGCTGTCGTCGACGACGCAGACCGAGATCAACCTGCCCTTCATCACCGCGGACCAGACCGGCCCGAAGCATCTGACGATGAAGCTCACCCGCGCCAAGTTCGAGGCGCTGGTCGATGACCTCGTCCAGAAGACCGTCGAGCCCTGCCGCAAGGCGCTGAAGGATGCCGGCCTCACCGCCGCCGAGATCGGCGAAGTGGTGCTGGTCGGCGGCATGTCCCGCATGCCGAAGGTCCAGGAAGTCGTGAAGCAACTGTTCGGCAAGGAGCCGCACAAGGGCGTCAACCCGGACGAAGTCGTGGCGATCGGCGCCGCGATCCAGGCCGGCGTGCTTCAGGGCGACGTCAAGGACGTGCTGCTGCTCGACGTGACCCCGCTGTCGCTGGGCATCGAGACGCTGGGCGGCGTGTTCACCCGCATCATCGACCGCAACACCACGATCCCGACCAAGAAGAGCCAGGTGTTCTCGACCGCCGAGGACAGCCAGAACGCGGTCACCATCCGCGTCTTCCAGGGCGAGCGTGAAATGGCGGCCGACAACAAGATGCTCGGCCAGTTCGACCTGATGGGCATTCCGCCGGCCCCGCGCGGCATGCCGCAGATCGAGGTGACCTTCGACATCGACGCCAACGGCATCGTCAACGTCTCGGCCAAGGACAAGGCCACGTCCAAGGAGCAGCAGATCCGCATCCAGGCCTCTGGCGGTCTGTCGGAAGCCGACATCGAGAAGATGGTCAAGGACGCCGAGGCCAATGCTGAGGCGGACAAGAAGCGCCGCGAGGCCGTGACTGCCAAGAACGACGCGGACGGACTTGTGCATTCGACCGAGAAGGCACTGGCCGAGCACGGTTCGAAGGTCGCCGAGACTGAGCGCCGCGCCATCGAGGATGCCGTCAGCGACCTCAAGGAAGCGCTGAAGGGCGACGATGCCGAAGCGATCAAGGCCAAGACCCAAACGCTGGCCCAGGCATCGATGAAGCTCGGCGAGGCCATGTACAAGCAGCAGGCCGAGGCCGACGCCAAGAAGGACGCGGCCAAGGACGACGTCGTCGACGCGGAATTCACCGAAGTCGACGACGACAAGACCAACAAGAAGTCCGCCTGAACCCCGCGAGGGTGATGATGCGGACGGCTTGGACCCCACACGCGCCAACGGCCTCCTCCCTCGCGGGGGAGGCCATCGTGTCGGGCTCGACGGACCAAGGCTTTAAATTTGGGCCCGTTACGATCGATCAATTCCCAGCCGTTATTCTGAACACTGCCATGCAATCCTCTGTCGCGAGGCGGAAGGCTGCCTATATCGTTGCATGGCGACGTTGCTTCGCTCCGACTTGAATCGCGATCGGATAGACTGAGCTCATCATGTCCACGTCCACCAAGCGCTGCTACTACGAAACCCTCGAAGTCGAACGCGATGCCGACGATTCCGTCCTGAAATCGTCGTTCCGCAAGCTGGCGATGAAGTTTCACCCCGACCGTAATCCCGGGGACAACACCAGCGAAATCAAGTTCAAGGAAATCAACGAGGCCTACGAGGTCCTGAAAGACAAGGACAAGCGCGCCGCCTATGACCGTTACGGCCATGCCGCCTTCGAGCAGGGCGGCGGTGGCGGCGCCGGTTTCGGCGCGGGCTTCGCCTCCTCCTTTTCCGACATTTTCGAAGATTTGTTCGGCATGGCCGGACAGCGCGGCGGCCGTGGCGGCCGCGAGCGCGGCGCCGACCTGCGCTACAACATGGAAATCACGCTCGAGGAAGCTTTTGGCGGCAAGACCGCGCAGATCGAGATTCCGGTCTCGGTCACTTGCGAAGCCTGTTCGGGCATCGGGGCCAAGGCCGGCACCAAGCCGAAGACCTGCTCGACCTGCGGCGGCGCCGGACGCGTACGGCAGTCGCAAGGCTTCTTCACGCTGGAGCGGACCTGTCCGGGCTGCCAGGGCCGCGGCCAGATGATCGAGGACGCCTGCCCGTCCTGCTCGGGTCAGGGGCGCGTCACCCGCGAGCGGAATCTGTCGGTCAACATTCCCCCTGGAGTCGAGGACGGCACCAGGATCAGGCTCGCCGGCGAGGGCGAGGCCGGGGTCCGCGGCGGCCCGCCCGGCGACCTCTACATCTTCCTGTCGCTGGCCCAGCACCAGTTCTTCCAGCGCGACGGCGCCGATCTGCATTGTCGTGTGCCGATCTCGATGGTGACGGCGGCGCTTGGCGGCGAGTTCGAGGTGCCGACCATCGAGAAGGGCAAGACCAAGGTGAAGGTCCCAGCCGGGACCCAGTCCAGCCGCCGATTCCGCATCGCATCAAAAGGCATGCCGGTGCTGCGCTCGCGCCAAATGGGCGACATGTACGTTCAGGTCGTGGTCGAGACCCCGCAGAACCTCACCAAAAAGCAGCAGGAATTGCTGGCCGAGTTCGACAAGCTCTCCTCCGGCAACACCCAGCCGGAATCCGAGGGTTTCTTCACCAAGGTCAAGGATTTCTTCGGTAATCGGGCGAGTTGACGCGTCTTGACCGTGCCGCCTTCGGCCTATACGTCTTTATGACCATTTTCTGACACGCCGCGGTCACGCGGTCCCGGCCGGTCCCGACATGCCATTGCCATCGTCCGCGCGTGCGTTGAAGAAGCCCCGTCTCGATGACGAGGTGCGTTTTCTCCGGTCATGGATCGAAAAGCCCCTCCACATGGGTGCGGTGATGCCGTCGGGCAAGCTGCTGGCCCGGACCATGGCCCATTACGTCGACGTCAATTCGGACGCACCGGTGGTTGAGCTCGGCCCCGGCACCGGCGCCATCACCTCGGCCCTGGTCGAGCGCGGCGTCGACCAGAAGCGTCTCGTCCTCGTCGAATACAATCCGGGCTTCTGCGCCCTGCTGCGCGACCGCTATCCGCAGGCCAAGGTGGTGCAGGGCGATGCCTATCGCCTGCGCGACACGCTGTGGAACGTGCTGAGCGCGCCGGCCTCCGCGGTGGTCTCGGGCCTGCCGCTGGTCACAAAACCGATGCTGACGCGGCTGCGGCTGATCCGCGACGCCTTCACGGCCCTGGCGCCCGGTGCGCCCTTCGTCCAGTTCACCTACGCGGTGGTGCCGCCGATTCCGAAATCGCTGCCCGGCGTGTCCACAGAGGCCTCCGAACGGATCTGGATGAACCTTCCGCCGGCCCGCGTCTGGGTGTATCGCAAGGACTAATTCCGCCGGCATTGCTGTTTGCGTGGCGGGCTCGTTTCGCCGAACGCATGGAAGCGGATGTCCGCACCGAAAATTCTGATCATTCCCGGCTCCCTGCGCACCGGCTCGCACAACGCGAAGCTGGCAGCGGTCGCCGCCTATGCATTCGACCAGGCCGGCGTCGACGTCACCCGCGTCTCGCTCGCCGATTTTCCGCTGCCGATTTATGACGGCGACCTGCAGGCCAAGTCCGGTGTGCCCAAACACGCAATCAATCTCAAGCGCATGATCGGCGCGCATCATGGCGTGCTGATCGTCTCGCCCGAATACAATGCCTCGGTGCCGCCGCTGCTGAAGAACGCGATCGACTGGGTCAGTCGCGTGCATGAGCTGCACGAGCCGCGTGGCGAGGTGTTCCGCAACCGCGTCTTCGCGCTCGCCGGCGCCTCGCAGAGCCGGCTCGGCGCGGCTCGCGCGCTGCAGGCGCTGCGGCTGATCCTGACCTCCTGCCACGCCAATGTGATTGCCAGCCAGCTCACGCTCGCCTTTGCCGACCAGGCCTATGACGATATGGACAGGCTGAAGCACGAGGGTGATCTCGCCGCGTTGAAGGACCTGGTGCGGCAGTTGATCGACATTTCCCAACGCATGATGTGAGGTGACATGACGCCAGCCGAGATCGCCCCGAAAGACCGCCTGATCGTCGCGCTCGATCTGCCCGGCGTTGACGCCGCGGAAGCGATGGTCAACCGGCTCGGCGACAGCGTCACCTTCTACAAGATCGGCTATCGGCTGGCTTATGCCGGCGGCTTGCCGCTGGTCGGCAAGCTCGCCGACAAGGGCAAGAAGGTCTTTCTCGATCTCAAGCTGCACGACATCGGCAACACCGTGGCGCAGGGCGTCGACAGCATCACCAGGCTCGGCGCGACCTTCCTCACCGTGCACGCTTATCCGCAGACCATGAAAGGTGCCGTCGAAGGTCGCGGCAGCTCGAACCTGAAGATCCTCGCCGTCACTGTTTTGACCTCCTACAACGAGGACGATCTGCACGCGGCAGGCTTCCGGCTCGGCGTCTCCGAGCTCGTCGAAGCGCGCGCCCAGCAGGCGCAGGTGCTCGGCATCGACGGGCTGGTGTCGTCGCCCGAGGAAGTCGGAGCCTTGCGCAAGATCGTCGGCCACCAGATGAGCCTCGTCACCCCCGGCATCCGGCCGGCGGGCGCGGCGAGCGGCGATCAGAAACGCATCATGACGCCGGGCCGCGCGATTGCGGCCGGCGCGGACTATCTCGTCGTCGGGCGGCCGGTGGTGGAAGCCACGGACCCCAGGGCGATCGCGGAGGCGATCCAGAGCGAGATCGCCGAGGCACTCGGAGCATGATCTGGACCCGAAGGGCCGCGTTAGCGCAAAGTGTGCAGCGGTTTTCCGATCAGATCATGCTCAAATAGAAGCCCAACAACACAGGGAGAAGAACAATGGCAAAAGGCTACTGGATCGGACGTGTCGACGTGAGCAGTGACGAGGGCTACAAGCCCTATGCCGTCGCCAATGGTCCGATCTTCAAGAAATGGGGTGGCCGCTTCGTCGTCCGCGCCGGCAAGTTCACCACCGTCGAAGGCGCCAGCCGCACCCGCAACGTCGTGATCGAATTCCCGGACTACGAGACCGCGATCGCCTGCTACAACTCGCCGGAATACCAGGCCAACATCAAGGTGCGCCAGCCGCACTCCGTCGCCGACCTCATCATCATCGAGGGCTATGACGGCCCGCAGCCGTCGGACGGCTGAGGCTGGGTCTGCGCGCGCGCCTCGTCCTTCGAGACGACCGCTCCGCGGTCTCCTCAGGATGAGGCTAAGCAGTATCGGCGCCCGTCGAATTTGTTGCCACGGATTCCGACCTCATCCTGAGGGCCCGCCGTAGGCGGGCGTCTCGAAGGATGGCCGCAAGCGACCGCGCTCCAGGGGAGGGTGGAAGCCCGCCTGCCCCCAATCCCCCTTGGTTGCCGGAACTGCATCCCCCCGCTACAACGACCGCGAGAGGATTGCACCATGTCCGACATGCGCTTGATCGTTGCTGGAGCCGGCGGCCGGATGGGCCGAGCGCTGACGCGGGCGATTGCCGAGACCAAAGGCGCGGTGCTGGCCGGTGCGCTGGAGGCGCCGGGATCGGAGCTGCTCGGCAAGGATGCCGGCGTGCTCGCAGGCCTGCCGGCCAATGGCGTCAAACTGTCCGGCGATCTCTGGGCATTGTCGAAGGACGCCGACGGCATTCTGGACTTCACCGTGCCCGCGGCGACGCTGGCCAATGTCGCGATCGCCGCCGAGCGCGGCCTCGTGCACGTGGTCGGAACGACCGGCCTATCGGGCTCCGACAACGCCGTGATCAAGAGCGTCACCAACCGCGCCGTCGTGGTGCAGTCCGGCAATATGAGCCTGGGTGTCAATCTGCTCGCCGCCGTGGTCAAGCGCGTCGCCAAGGCGCTCGACGAGAGCTTCGACATCGAGATCGTCGAAACCCATCACCGCATGAAGATCGATGCGCCCTCGGGCACGGCGCTGATGCTGGGCCAGGCGGCGGCGACCGGCCGCGGCATCGCGCTCGACGAGCATGCAGATCGCGGCCGCGACGGCATCACCGGCGCGCGCAAGCCCGGCGATATCGGCTTTGCGTCGTTGCGCGGCGGCACCGCGGCCGGCGATCACAGCGTGAGCTTCCTCGGCCCGTTCGAACGCCTGACGCTGTCGCATCACGCGGAGGATCGCATGCTGTTCGCCCACGGCGCGCTGAAGGCCGCGCTCTGGGCGCACGGCAAGAAGCCGGGGCACTATTCCATGGCCGACGTGCTCGGCCTGTCTGACATTTGAACTAAACGGAAAGCAATCAATGAGCGAACGTCTTCTCGTGCTGGTGCGGCACGGTCAGAGCGAATGGAATCTGAAGAACCTGTTCACGGGCTGGAAGGACCCTGATCTCACCGAGCTCGGCGTGAAGGAAGCCTCGGAAGCCGGCCGCAAGCTGAAGGCGCAGGGCCTCGTGTTCGACGTCGCCTACACCTCGGTGTTGACGCGCGCACAGCACACGCTCGATCTCATTCTCGGCGAGCTCGACCAGAAGGGCCTGCCGACGACGAAGAACCTCGCGCTGAACGAGCGCGACTATGGCGATCTCTCGGGGCTCAACAAGGACGACGCCCGCAAGAAATGGGGCGAGGACCAGGTGCTGATCTGGCGCCGCTCCTACGACGTGCCACCGCCCGGCGGTGAAAGCCTGAAGGACACGCTCGCGCGCGCATTGCCCTATTACGTGCAGGAGATCCTGCCCGGCGTGCTCAACGGGAAGCGCACATTGGTCGCCGCCCACGGCAATTCGCTGCGCGCGCTGATCATGGTGCTGGAAAAGCTCTCGCCCGAAGGCATTTTGAAGCGCGAGCTCGCCACCGGCGTGCCGATCATCTACCGCCTCAATGCGGATTCGACGGTGGCCTCGAAGCTGGATCTGGCGGGCTGAAGATGAGGGGCGGCTAGGCCGCGCTAAGCACGCAGAATTGTAGGGTGGGCAAAGCGTAGCGTGCCCACCATGCAGCAGCGATTGCGGAACGATGGTGGGCACGGCGCGCGAAGTGCGCGCCTTTGCCCACCCTACGAAACTTTGCCGATGACAGTCTTACTGCATCCCCAGCTGCCCGGCCTCCCAGCCCAGCATCGCCTGCTTGCGGGTGATGCCCCAGTGGTAGCCGGTGAGCGTACCGCTCTTGCCGAGAGCGCGGTGGCAGGGCACGACAAAGGACACGGGGTTCTTGCCGACGGCGGCGCCGACGGCGCGTGAGGCTTTCGGGCTGTTGATGTTGCAGGCGATGTCCGAATAGGACACCGCGCGGCCCATCGGGATCTTCAGCAACGTCTCCCACACCCGGACCTCGAAATCGGTGCCGATCATCACCACGCGCAGCGGCTGGTCCGGCCGCCAGAGCTTTGTGTCGAAGATGCGCTGCGCCAGCGGTGCGGTGCCTTCGTGATCCTCGACGTAAGTTGCGTTCCGCCATCGCCGCGTCATATCGGCAAGCGCCACCTGTTCCTCACCGGGATCGGCGAAAGCAAGTCCCGACAATCCGCGATCGGTCGCGATCACGATCGCAGTGCCGAACGGCGAGTGATGAAAGCCATAGCGCAAGATCAGCCCCGCGCCGCCGTTCTTCCATTCGCCCGGCGACATCGCTTCGTGCGTGACGAAGAGATCGTGCAAGCGCCCCGGACCCGACAGGCCCGAGTCGAGCGCCGCATCGAGGATGCTCGCGGAATCCCTGAGCAAGCCCTTGGCGTGATCGAGCGTGAGCGCCTGCATAAACGCCTTCGGCGTGATCGAGGCCCAGCGGCGGAACAAATGGTGCAGTTCGTCCGGGGTGACGCCGGCCGCATCCGCCATCGCCTCGATGGTCGGCTGCGCGCGCCAGTTTTCCGAAATGAAGGCGATCGCCCGGCGCACGGAATCATAGTCGCGCATCGCGGCGTTCTGGGAGCCCGGCCCGGCCAGGCGCTGGTCATGTATCGCGAGTGTCATCATGACGACAAATGTAGGAGAGGGCAGGGTGCGAAACCACCCGATTTCCGATCCGCAAATCAGGTCACCGGATTGTAGGTCGGACCGCGCCTGGCGGCATTTAATGCCTCAACCAAACCCTTGTAAAAACTTGCTTTTTCATCCGGTCCGAGGAAGCGGGCGATCTGGATCTGGTGACCTCGCGAGATCAGATAGAGGTGCTCGATGCCAAAATCCTCGTCGATTTCCATGTCCAGCCGGACCCAGAGCGGATTGAATGTCCATTCGACGATTTGGCCGTGCTGGCTGACGCGCCGCACGCGTAATTCAGAGGGCGTGACCACGATCTCCTCGCTGGCCCGCGCCGCGCGGAAATTGGCCTTGAAGGCCCACCAGATCACCAGCACATCGAGGCCGAAGAAGCCGAACACCGGCCACGCGCCCATCATCAGGAAGACGAGGCCGGTGACGAAGCTGACGGCGCTCAGGAACAGCATCACCGCGAGGAAGCCGGTGCGGTTCAGCGAGCGGTGCGGCGTCAGGCGCGCGGAAAAGATCTGAGGCTCAGCCTCGCTTCCCGATCGTTCGCGCGCAATTTCATTGCCTGTGCTCATCGTCCCTCAGTATATCCCGATCATGGCGAAAATCACCCGCAAGCCGGCCCCGCGCAAAACGTCCGTGCCGAAGAAAAAGGCGAAGGCGGCCGCCGCGAAGCCCAAGGCCCCCGGCAAGAAATCCCTCAAGGCCATGAGGCCTTGGACGCCGCCAGAAGTCCGCGAGGCCTTCAGCCGTTTCCGCAAAGCCAACCCGGAGCCCAAAGGCGAGCTTGAGCACGTCAATCCGTTCACGCTGCTGGTCGCCGTGGTGCTGTCGGCGCAGGCGACCGATGCCGGCGTCAACAAGGCGACGCGCGCGCTGTTTGCGATCGCCGACACGCCGCAGAAGATGCTCGACCTCGGCGAGGAACGCCTGCGCGAGTACATCAAGACCATCGGGCTCTATCGCACCAAGGCCAGGAACGTCATTGCGCTGTCGGCGAAGCTGCTCAGCGAGTTCGGCGGCGAGGTGCCGCGCACGCGCGCCGGGATCGAGTCACTGCCCGGCGCCGGGCGCAAGACCGCCAATGTCGTGCTCAACATGGCCTTCGGCGAGCACACCATGGCAGTCGACACGCATGTCTTCCGCGTCGGCAACCGGACCGGACTTGCGCCCGGCAAGACGCCGCTGGAGGTCGAGCTCGGTCTCGAAAAGGTGATCCCGGCCGAGTTCATGCTGCATGCCCATCATTGGCTGATCCTGCATGGCCGCTATACTTGCCTCGCGCGCAAGCCGCGCTGCGAGGTTTGCCTGATCAACGATCTCTGCCGGTGGCCGGAAAAGACGGTCTGAAAATAGCGTTCGGGAAAGTGGTTTTTGGAGTCTAGCGTGAGTCAGCAGGAACAAATCTCGCCGTCACCACCTGCTGCCACACCGGCGCCGCCACCGAAGCCAACGCAGCGACCAGCGAGTTCACTGTGGAGCCGGCTCGCGATTCCGCTGTTCGCGGTGATCGTCGCGCTCGGCTTCGTCGCGCTGGCCACGCAGCGCTTCGACGAATGGGTCGGCAATTCGGCGGTCCAGACCACCAACGACGCCTATGTGCGCGCCGAGCTGACGCGGCTTGCCAGTCGCGTCTCCGGCGAAGTGCTGACCGTCGGGGTCACCGATTTCCAGCGCGTCAAGGCCGGCGATC
Organism: Bradyrhizobium canariense; assembly: GCF_019402665.1. Lineage (GTDB taxonomy): Bacteria > Pseudomonadota > Alphaproteobacteria > Rhizobiales > Xanthobacteraceae > Bradyrhizobium > Bradyrhizobium canariense. Next base: position 371,000 of record NZ_VSST01000020.1, on the reverse strand, counting down.
TCATGATCCAGATCGATCCTGCCGACTATGAGGCGCAAGTCGCGCAGTCCGAAGCGGCGGTCGCCGCCGCGCAAGCCGTGCTCGACAATCTGGCCAATCAGATCGAGCTGCAATATGCGACGATTGCACAGGCGCAGGCCGCGCGGCTCTCGGCCGAAGCCGTGGAGGTCGAGGCGCGGCAGGAGCAGGAGCGCCAGCAGTCGCTGTCGCAGACCGAATCCGGCACGCGGCAGCGGTTCGAGCAGGCGGTCGCAGGCTATGCCAAGGCGCAGGCCGACGTGCGCGCGAGCCGCGCCGTGATCGCGGCCCAGCAGCACCAGCTCGAGGTGCTGCAAGGCACCAGGAAGCAGCGCGCCGCCGATCTCGAAGCGACCAAGGCAACACTGGCGAGTGCGAAGCTCAAGCTCGGCTACACCAAGATATCGGCACCGTTCGACGGCGTCGTCGGCGAGCGGCAGGTCCAGCCTGGCGACTACGTCAACATCGGCACCAATCTCATCAACGTTGTGCCGTTGCCGAAGGTCTACGTGATCGCGAACTACAAGGAGACCCAGCTGACCCACGTCGCACCGGGCCAGCCAGTCGAGATCACTGTCGACAGTTTCCCGCGCGAGAAGCTGCGCGGCCGGGTCGAGCGCATTGCGCCCGCGACCGGCGCGCAGGTCGCGCTGCTGCCGCCGGACAACGCAACCGGTAACTTCACCAAAGTCGTGCAGCGCATTCCCGTGCGCATCCAGCTCGACGACAACCAGCCGCTGCTGGCGCGGCTGGTGCCGGGCATGTCGGTCGTCACCAGCATCGACACCAAGGCCGGCAATGGCGGAAAATGACGATTCCAGTCGCGGGCCGCTCTCGCGCGGCGGCGTCGCGCCGCAGCCCTTGTTTGCGGTGGCGGCGGTGCTGCTCGGCTCGTTCCTCGCCAATTTCGACAGCCGCCTGACCACAATAGGCCTGCCGGACCTGCGCGGCGCGTTCTCGCTCTCGTTCGACGAGGGCGCCTGGCTCTCCACAGCAGGCATCGGCTCGCAGATCTTCATCGCGCCCGCGGTGGCCTGGCTTGCCACCGTATTCGGCCTGCGCCGCGTGCTCGGTATCCCGAGCCTCGTCTATGCCGCGGTCTCGCTGATCATCCCGTTCGTGCACGACTATCCGACATTGCTCGCGCTCAGCGTCGTGCATGGCCTCCTGCTCGGCACCTTCGTGCCGGCGACGTTGATGATCGTGTTCCGCAATTTGCCGATCCGCTGGTGGCTCCCGGCGATCTCGATCTATTCGATCCGCGTCGGCTTCGCGCTGGATACCTCGAGCGCGCTGGTCGGCTTCTATGTCGACCATCTCGGCTGGCAATGGCTGTACTGGCAGAGCGTGCTGATCGCGCCGCTGATGGGCCTGATGGTTTATTGGGGCACGCCGAACGAACCGGTGAATCGCGCTTTGCTGCGCGAGGCCGATTGGGGTGGCATGCTGCTGCTCGGCGCCGGCGTCTCGATGATCTATGCCGGGCTCGACCAGGGCAATCGGCTGGACTGGCTGGGATCGGGGACCGTGATGGCGTTGATCATTGCCGGCGCGGTGCTGGTCGCGGGTTTTCTCGTCAACGAATCCCTGGTGCGGCAGCCCTGGGCGCATGTGAACGTCCTGTTCTCGCGCAATATCGGCCTGGGGCTGGTCCTGATCCTGCTCTACACGCTGACCAGCCTGTCCAACGCGTCGCTGGTGCCGAACTTCCTCGCCACCATCGCCCTGCTCAGGCCGGAGCAGAGTGGCTTGCTGCTGCTCACCTACGGCGCGTTGCCGATGTTCGTGCTGGTGCCGCTCTCGATCTGGCTGCTGCGGCATTTCGATACGCGGACAGTGGTGGTCGTGGGATTTGCCTGCTTCGCCGCCGCCAATCTCTGGGGCACGCAGCTCAGTCATGATTGGGCGCGTGAGGATTTCGCCGGCATCGTGCTGCTCCAGGCGATCGGGCAGTCGTTGACCTTGCTGCCGCTGATCATCACGCTGCTGTCCAATTCCGATCCGAGCCGCGCGACCTCGTTTGCCGCCTATATCCAGATCATGCGGCTCGGCGGTGCCGAGATCGGCGTGGCGTTGATGGGGACGTGGCTGCGCGTCCGCGAGCAGATCCATTCCTTCTATCTCGGCCAGAATCTCGGCGTCGGCGACGTCGATGTGGTCCGCATGCTGAAACAGCTCGCCGACCATTTTGCGGCCCATGGTGCCGGCTCGGCACAGGCACGCGCGGTCGGTACGCTCGCGGGCTTCGTCCAGCGCGAGGCCAATGTGCTCGCCTATATCGACGGCTTCTGGCTGTGCTTCTGGGTGGCGATGGCCGCGCTCGGCGTCGTCGCGCTTGTTACCCGTGCCCCGCCCGGCCCGTTCACGCCGGCGCCGTTCGGCTTCGCCAGGATGCTGTTGCGCAGATGCGGGGTGTCGCTGAAGTAGTCACCGTCACCGCATCTGCCGCGCCGGCTCGATCAGTTCGGGTCGCGGGCCTGAGAGCCGCTTGTGCATGTGAACCATGAAGGCCATGGCGAAGATCGGCGTCGCCAGATTGACGATCGGGATCGCGACGAAGGCTGCGATGAACAGGCCCGCGGTGAAGATGGTCGCGGCATTGTCGCGCCGCATCGCCTTGGCTTCCTCCGGCGAGCGAAACCGCATCGCCGCGAGCTCGAAATATTCGCGGCCGAGCAGCCAGGCCGTGGCGAGGAAGAAGACCAGGAAACCGGCGCCGGCGAAAAGCACCAGCGGCAGCGCGACCAGATAGACCAGGATCGTCAGCAGCGCGGTCTTGACGCCCTCGTAGATCGCCTGGCTGAACGGCAGCGCGACGCCCGGCCGCTCCGCCGGATAGTGCTCGCGCTCGACGATGTCGGCGACGTCGTCGACGAACAGGCTCGCCACCAGCGAGGTGATGGCGGGCATCAGGAACACAGCCCCGAACACGACGCCGAAGCCCGCGGCGATCGAAATGATCCAGGACAACACCTCGAGCGATGAGTGCCAGCCCGGACCGAGCAGGCCTTCCAGCCAGGCCTCGCCATAGGTCGCAAACCAGCTCAGGAGCCGCTGCAAGCCGATCGCCAGCACGATGATCAGCACCAGTGCGACGCCGATCGACCGCCACAGGATCGAGCGCATCGGCGGCGAGATCATTTGCGACAGCGCCTTGACGGCGGCATCCAGCATGGGAGTACCTCTCACGAAATCACCCGCGAGAGGTAGACACCCCGGGCCACTTCGGCAAGGGAGGCTGACCTTGCTCCGGCTGCGACTCAAGGCTCCGCCGCGATACTGGCCCAGCAGGTGATGGCCCAAAACCCTTGTAGATCTGAGCCGCGAGCTGCTCCTGCTGCTTCAGGGTACCCTCGGCCTTGATCTGCGGGTCGGAGACGTTGCGGATCGCGAGCCAGCGCGGTGCTTTGTCGCCCATCTCCTGCGCCACGAGGCCGAGGATGGCATCGCCCATCTCGGAGACGTCGCCGAGCCCCTGGAGATGGAAATGGTCGTCCGAGGTGTCGAAGCCGAAGAAGTCAGTGGTGACCACGGAGGACGACAGTCCGCTCGGTTTCGCCACGAAGATCTTCGGCAGCCTGGTGTTGTCCTTTGGCAATTGCCCGGCATTGGCCTTGAACAGCGTCCTCGCCTGCGCAAATTTTTTCGTCACGGCGGACCTGCTGGAAAAGTGCTCCTGCGCGAAAGGCTGCTTCTTGAACTTCGACAGGCAGTCGAAACGCACGATCGGTGAGACCGACGTCGCCGACCTCGAATTCTTTGCCGATGCCGCCGGCCGTGCCCGTGGTGATGACGAGCGTCGGCTGCACTTCGGTGATGATCTGGCGCCAGACGTCGCTGTTCGGCAGCTCCGGGCCGTCCTGCGACATGTGGGAATCCGATTTGAAGATGACGACCTTCTTCTTGCCGATCGTCGTGGTCCAATAAGTGCCGAGCCGCTTCAGCTCCCTGGCCGGACAGCCGTTGCGCATCTTCTTGGAAATAGTCGCGTAATTGTGCGTGTAGGGCACGTAGTCGTTGCGCGAATCCTTGCCAGGCGTGAGCACGCGGCTGAGCGCGTGGCCCTCGTCGACGGTCCAGGTCACGACCAGCACGTCGGCGCGCGGCAGCGGTCCCTTGCCGTTGCCCTTCGGCTTCGGTCCGGTCTGCGGCGCCAGCCCCTTCGGCCAGGTGATGTCGGTGAAACGCGACAATCCGGTCGAGGTCGAGAACGCCATGAACGCGCGGCCCTCGGTCGATTCGGAATCGAAATCGATGATCTCACGCCGAAAGTCTTCCGTCTCGACTTTCGCGGTCTTCTTCACCGCGGCATCGGCCATGCGCTTCACCGTAAAGGTCTCGCGCGGCGGCGGCGTCGTGATCGGATCGAAACCAAGATTTCGCTCAACCCATTGCCGGTCAGCCAGCATCGCATGTCTCCGCCAATTGATTTTGACAAACGTCTTCCGTTACCCGCCCTAGTGAGCCGGCGCGTGCAATCTTAAATCGCAATTCTAGATGTCGAATGGTCGTGACCGCTGACCAATTCCGCGCCGTTTTGAGGCTGTTGAGGTTCTGTCCTGCCAAACAAGAGGTCTTTTTGAAAAAATGTCGCTTAATGCCTGAACCAATCAGTCTCCGAGATTACACCTATAGTTGAGGTGCGACAATCCACGTTCCAATCACAAACGGAGGAAGTCATGGCAATCTCGACCAAGCGTGTTGCGTTGATGAACAGCGCACGGAAGTTGCCGAAAGGCGCCAAGCTCGTCGGCGCGGCCGATCCCAAGCAGGAAATCGAGATCAGCGTCCGCCTGCGTGCCAAGCGCGCGGACGACGAGCAGGTGATGGCGCTGGGCGCGCAATTGCCGCGCGAGCGAAAATATCTCTCGCGTGCCGAGTTCGCCGAGGAGATGGGCGCTGACCCCGCTGACGTCGCCAAAATCGACGATTTCGCACACCATCACGATCTCAACGTCAAGAGCGTGCATCTGGCGTCCCGCACGGTAAAGCTGACCGGCACGGTGAAGGCGCTCAGCGCAGCCTTCGGCGTCAAGCTCAACAAGGTCAGGCATGAGGGCGCGACCTATCGCATGCGCAAGGGCAGCGTGCAGATTCCGGCCGAGCTCGAGAATATCGTCGTCGGCGTTCATGGCCTCGACAACCGTCCGGTGGCGCAGCCGCACTTCCGGCGCAAGATCGCCGCGAAGGGTGCGACCGCGCGCGGCGCAGGGCGGCAGCTTCTCTGTCGAGCAGATCGCAGAGCTCTACAACTTCCCGGGCGGCGAGACCGGAGCCGGCCAGTGCATCGCCATCATCGAGCTCAACGATATCGACCAGAAGGGCCATCCGACCGGTGCCGGCTACAAGACCTCGGACCTGCGCACCTTCTTCAAGAAGGCGGGCATCCCGATGCCGAAGATCGCGCCCGCGAGCGTCGACGGCGGCGCTAACAAGCCAGGCCATTCCGATGCGGACGGCGAGGTCGTGCTCGACATCGAGGTCGCCGGCGCCATCGCGCCGGGTGCCAAGATCGTGGTCTATTTCGCGCCCAACACCACCAACGGCTTCATCGACGCGGTGAAGGCCGCCGTCCACGACAGCGCGCGAAAACCCTCGGTGATCTCGATCAGCTGGGGCGGACCGGAAGACCAGGAGGGCTCGCAGCAATTCGTCGACGGCCTCAACGAGGCAATCCGCGATGCCGCGGCGATGGGCGTCACCGTCTGTGTTGCCTCGGGCGACAATGGCTCGGCCGACATGGGCGAAGATTGGGACGGCAAGCCGCATGCAGATTTCCCGGCCTCGAGCCCCTTCGCGCTTGCCTGCGGCGGCACCAATCTCAAGGCGACAAACGGCCACATCAACGAGGTGGTCTGGAACGGCGGGCCGCAGGGCGGTGCGGGCGGTGGCGGCGTCAGCGTCATGTTCGCGCAGCCGAAATACCAGGCTCACGCGCACGTGCCGAAATCGCCGGCGCATCGGAGCGGACGCGGCGTCCCCGACGTTGCCGGCGATGCCGATCCCGCCACCGGCTATCAGATCTTCCTCAATGGCGTCGGCACCACGATCGGCGGCACCAGCGCGGTGGCGCCACTGATGGCCGGATTGATCGCCCGCATCAACGAGGCCACGATGAAAAAATTCGGCAAGACCGTCGGCTTCATCAACCCGCTGATCTACGCCTCGCACGCGCAAGGCGCGTTCCGCGACATCACGGCCGGCAACAACGACATCACCGGCGATTTGCACGGCATGTACAAGGCCGGCTCCGGCTGGGATCCCTGCACCGGCCTCGGCGTCCCCGATGGTGCGGCGTTGCAGACTCTGCTGGCGGCGTGATCCGGACGACGTTCTCCCCTCTCTCCGTTCTCACGGGGAGAGGGTCACACCACGTTGAGCGAGACATATTTTCAGAATGCCTGTGAAGGCCTAGGCTGGCGAGCAAACGGAACCAGGCGGGCAAAGGAACAGGCGCATATGGCGATGGAAGAATCGGCGGCCGGATTGCCGCTTGCAGGCGTGCGCGTCATCGAGATGACCCACATGGTCATGGGCCCGACCTGCGGCATGATCCTGGCGCAGCTCGGAGCCGACGTGATCAAGGTCGAGCCGCCCGCGGGCGACAAGACCCGGAGCCTGGGAGGCATGGGCACCGCTTTCTTCCCGTTGTTCAACCGCGGCAAGCGCAGCGTGGTGCTGGATTTCGAGAAGCCTGAGGATCTCGACACCATGCACCGGCTGCTGGCGACGGCCGACGTGTTCCTGGAGAATTTTCGCGACGGCCAGCTCGCGAAGCAGGGGCTTGGCGCCGACGAACTGCGCCGCCGGCATCCGGAGCTGATCATCGCCGGCCACAAGGGTTTCCTCTCCGGTCCCTACGAGCACCGCCCCGCGCTCGACGAGGTCGTGCAGATGATGGCGGGGCTTGCCGCCATGACCGGCACCAGCGAAAAGCCCCAGCGTGTCGGCTCGTCCGCCAACGACATCATGGGCGGCATGTTCGGCGTGATTGCGATCCTCGCGGCGCTCTATCAGAAGCGCGGGGGACAACGTGACGGTGCCGACATCCGCATCGGCCTGTTCGAGAACTGCCTGTTCCTGGTCGCCCAGCACATGGTCGAATACGAGATGACCGGCAACAAGCCGCGCTCGATGCCGGAGCGCGAGCATGCCTGGCCAATCTACGACATCTTCGAGACCGCCGGCGGCGAGCGCATCTTCATCGGCGTCGTCACCGAAGGCCATTGGCAGAGCTTTTGCCGCGAGTTCGGCCTGACTGAATTCCTCGATGATCCCGCCTTGCGCACCACGACCGATCGCATTCTGGCGCGTGGGCGGATCATTCCGCGCGCGGCCGGGATCATCAGGCAGTGGGACGTGGCAAGACTGTCGCAGAGGCTCGATGCGCTCAACATCTGCTTTTCTCCGATCAACCGGCCCGAGGATCTCTTCACCGATCCGCATGTGCTGCGGCCGGGCGGCCTCGTCAACAATGTCACCGCCGACGGCAAGCCGTTCCGGGTGCCGGCGCTGCCGATCGAATGGAACGGGAACCATATCGGCGAAGGCCTGAAGGTCGCGCCGCTCGGCGCCGATACTGCTGCGGTTCGCGCCGAGATCGACAATCAAAACGAAGATGTCACGTCAAAAACAACAGGGAGGCGCGCATGAGCCGGATTCAGGAGATTTACCCCGCAGAACGCGTCAGCCTGCGCGAAGTCGGCCTGCGCGACGGGCTCCAGCTCGTGAAGAAAATTCCGTCGACCGAAGCCAAGCAACGCTGGGTGCGCGAGGAATATGCCGCCGGTGTGCGGCATTTCGAGGTCGGCTCGTTCCTGCCGGCAAAGACGTTTCCGCAATTCGTCGATGCTCGCGACGTCGTCGCGACCGTCGCTTCATTGCCCGGCGCGCATGGCATCGCGCTTGCGCTCAACGAACGCGGCGTGAACGAGGCGCTGGCGTCAGGCGTCGGCGAAATCGCCTCCGTGGTTTCGGCAACGGAAGAGCACAGCCAGGCCAATGCGCACCGCTCGCGCGAGTCCGCCATCGCCAATCTGAAACGCCTGTGCGAGCTGCGCGATGCCACCAGCCACAAGCCGCTGGTCAACGCGGCGATCTCGATGGCGCTGGGCTGCTCGATCACCGGGGCGGTCGACCCTGCAGAAGTGCTGCGGCTGGTCGACAAATGCCTGGAGGCCGGTGTCGATTTCGTCGGCATCGCCGACACCGTCGGCTATGCCGGGCCGAAGCAGGTGGCGGAGCTGACGCGCGCCGCGGTGAAGCTCGCGGGGTCAAAGCCGATCTGCATCCATCTCCACGACACCCGCGGCATGGGCATCGCGAACGCGGCCGCGGCGCTCGACGAAGGCGCGCGTATCCTCGACGGCTCGCTCGGCGGCCTCGGCGGCTGCCCCTTCGCTCCCGGCGCGACCGGCAATGTCGTGTTCGAGGATCTCGTGTTCCTGTGCGAGAGCAAGGGCTTTGCGACCGGCATCGATTTGGAGAAATTGATCGCGGTGCGCAGCATCCTGCGCGAGGAAATGCCGAATGAGCAGCTCTACGGCGGCCTCGCCCGGGCGGGATTGCCGGGTGGGAGCGCGGCGAAGGTGGCTTAAATCCGCAGGGTGGAACGCTCTTCCCTTCTCCCCTTGTGGGAGAAGGTGGCGCGAAGCGCCGGATGAGGGGTGGCTCTCCGCGAGCTCGAAGAGGAGTAGTCGCGGACACATACTCCTCACCCGTCTCGCCGCTTCGCGGCGAGCCACCCTCTCCCACAAGGGGAGAGGGGAACGCACCGCCTGCGCGGCAAATCTACTCATGCCGGTGCGCCTGCTTCCGTGCCTTCGCCTGCTTGCTGTCCCCCGTCGGGATCATCACCACGCGGCCATAACGCACGCCGCGTTCGGCGATGATGTGGTAGCCCGGATGGAGCGAAGCGCAATCCGGACTACGCGCATCTTACCGCGTTTCGTGAACGGTGCGAGAGAGAGGGCGCTCGCTCACAGCCGCGTTGCCCGCAGCCGCAGCGCATTTCCAACGACGCTGACCGAGGACAGCGCCATCGCGGCCGCGGCGATGATCGGTGAGAGCAGCACGCCGAAGGTCGGATAGAGAATTCCGGCCGCGATCGGAATGCCGGCGGCGTTGTAGATGAAGGCGAAGAACAGGTTTTGCCGGATGTTGCTCATCGTCGCCTGCGACAGTTTTCGCGCCCGCACGATGCCGGTGAGATCGCCCTTCAGCAGCGTGACGCCGGCGCTCTCCATCGCCACGTCCGTGCCGGTGCCCATGGCGATGCCGACTTCGGCTGCGGCCAGCGCCGGCGCGTCGTTGACGCCGTCGCCGGCCATCGCGACGCTGCGGCCGGCCTTCTGCAACTTTGTCACCACCGCGCTCTTCTGATCCGGCAGCACCTCGGCCTCGACATCGGCGATGCCGAGCCGGCGTGCGACGGCCTCGGCCGTGGTGCGGTTGTCACCGGTCAGCATGATGACCTTGATGCCTTCGGCTGCCAGTGCCTTCAGGGCCTCGGACGTGGAAGCCTTGACCGGATCGGCGATCGCGAACAGGCCGGCAAGCCGGCCGTCGACCGCCATGTTGATCACGGTCGCGCCATCGCCGCGCAGCCGTTCGGCCTCGCCATCGAGTGCTTGGGTGTCGATGCCGATCGACGTCAGATATCTGGCATTGCCGAGCACGATGGTTTTGCCGTCGACCTTGCCGGTCGCGCCCTTGCCCGTCGGTGAATCGAATTGCTCGACCTGGCCCAGCGCGAGCTGCTTCTCCTTCGCCGCGCGCATGATCGCATCGGCCAGAGGATGCTCGCTGGCGCGCTCGACGCTGGCGGCCATGCGGAGGATGTCGTCTTCCGCGAAACCGGCGGCCGGCACGATCGCGACGACCTTGGGCTTGCCCTCGGTCAGGGTGCCGGTCTTGTCGACCACCAGCGTGTCGATCTTCTCCATCCGCTCCAGCGCCTCGGCGTTCTTGATCAGCACGCCTGCCTGCGCGCCGCGGCCGACACCGACCATGATCGACATCGGGGTCGCCAGGCCAAGCGCACAGGGGCAGGCGATGATCAGCACGCTGACGGCGGCGACGAGGCCGAAGGCCAGCCGCGGCTCCGGCCCGAACCAGGCCCAGGCCGCGAAAGCAGCGACCGCGACCGCAATCACCGTCGGCACGAACCAGCCCGCGACCTGGTCGGCGAGACGCTGGATCGGCGCGCGCGAGCGCTGCGCGTCCGCGACCATCTGCACGATCTGCGACAGGAGCGTCTCACGCCCGACCTTGTCGGCGCGCATGATGAAGCTGCCGGACTGGTTGAGCGTGCCGGCGATCACCTTTGCGTCCGTCTCCTTGGTCACCGGCATGGATTCGCCTGTGACCAGCGACTCGTCGAGCGAGGAGCGGCCTTCCAGAATGACGCCGTCGACCGGCACTTTTTCGCCCGGCCGCACGCGCAAGCGGTCACCGGCATGAAGTGCGTCGATCTCGACCTCGTGCTCGCCGCCCTCAGCATCGATGCGGCGTGCGGTCTTGGGGGCGAGCTGCAGCAGCGCCTTGATCGCACCCGACGTCGCATCGCGGGCGCGCAGCTCAAGCACCTGCCCGAGCAGCACCAGCACGGTGATGACCGCCGCCGCCTCGAAATAGACCGCGATCGCGCCTTCGTGGCCGCGGAAGGTGGCCGGGAAAATCTGCGGCGCGATGGTGCCGATCAGGCTGTAGAGATAGGCAACGCCCGTGCCCATCGCGATCAGCGTGAACATGTTGAGGTTGCGCGTCAGCAGCGACTGCCAGCCGCGGACGAAGAACGGCCAGCCGGCCCACAGCACCACGGGCGTGGCGAAGACGAGCTGGATCCAGTTCGACAGCGTCGCATCGATCCAGTTGTGCGGGCCCGCGAGATGGCCGCCCATCTCCAGCACGACGGCCGGCAGCGCCAGCGCGCCGCCGATCCAGAACCGCCGCGTCATGTCGGCAAGCTCAGGATTGGGGCCGGTCTCCAAACTTGCCACTTCCGGCTCCAGAGCCATGCCGCAGATCGGGCAGGTGCCGGGTCCGGCCTGGCGGATCTGCGGATGCATCGGACAGGTGTAGATCGTGCCTGCGGGCATCTCGGGCTGGGGTGTCTTCTCTTTGGCGAGATATTTTGCGGGGTCGGCGGCGAATTTGGCGCGGCAGCCGGCCGAGCAGAAATGGAAGGTCTCGCCGTGATGGTCGAAGCGGTGCTTGGACGTCGCGGGATCGACCGTCATGCCGCAGACGGGATCGCGGACTTTTGCCGCGGCGCCGTGGTCATGCGCGTGATCGCCGTGCGCGCCGCAGCAGGACGCAGCCGCGGGCTTGTCGACCGGGGCACCCTTACTGGAACAGCCGCATCCGGAATGTGTTTCCGGCTTGTGATGGTGCTCGTGTTCCGCGTCGTTCATTGCCACGCTCCGGCCTTGCAAGTGATACCCCTGGGGGGTATATAGTCCGCATGCGCAAGGACATCAAGGCATCTGTCGGAAAACGTCTCGGCCGGATCGAGGGGCAGGTTCGCGGCCTCTCGAAGATGGTCGAGGAAGACCGCTATTGCATCGACATCGTCACGCAGATCTCGGCGGTGCGCGCCGCGCTGCGCCGGGTCGAGGAAGAGGTTCTGAAAGATCACGTCGCCCATTGCGTCGAGCATGCGATCGCGAGCGGCGACAAGGCGGACCAGCGCGAGAAGATCGCGGAGCTGATGGCGGTGATCGGGCGGGCGGAGCGGTAGGTTCTGCTCGTCGCTCCCTTGCGACGCTCGCACAATGGCGGAGAGGGATGCGCGATATTTCCTCTGGCGTCGTCCTGGCCTAGTGCGCAACTGCGCACGGGAGCCAGGACCCATACCGCGGAATCCATCGAGCTTGCCAGGTAGCTGTACCGAACGACGAATCTTCGCCAAACGTCTTTCTGCGATAATGGGTCCTGGCTTTCGCCAGGACGACGCAGGGCAGTCGAGGCTACGCCGCCCTTTCGCGCGCCCGACCGCGCCGCCTTGGGCGGTCCATGGCCAGCTTCTTCAGCCGCCGGAAGCGCTCCGAGACGGTAATGCGATCGACCATCTCCGCTGGATGCGCGCTCACTTCTTCAGCCGGAAGCGGCGCCTCTTCGTCAAGCGCTTCAGGAACGAGCGGCGGCGCACTGAACGTTTCTGGAAACACACTGAATGTGCCGGCTACCTCCTCGAGCGGCTTCTGCTTGTCGGCCCAGTGCAAGGCGGTGTAGTCGAAGCCGTGCACGATGGTGGGTTTGACGACTTCGAAATAGGGCGAGATGTCGAAGTCGCGGGGCATGTAGAGCGAGGAATCGCGGATATGCAGGATCTCGCGGCGGGCAGCACGGCTGCCGGCCTTGGTGATCTTCGGCAGGATCGGATAGCGCACGGCGTCGAACGCCTGCGCGATCAGGGCCGAGCAGATGATCTTGGTGGGATCGCCCGAGCCGATCGAGATCATGCGGCGCCGCCAGCGCTGCGGGATCGGCAGCGGAAACAGAAAGCGCATCAGGTCGACGATGTTCTTGGTGTCGTAGCCGAAGCCGATGCGGTTGATCGCATAGCGGCAGACCGTGGTGCGGTCCTCATAGGACAGCCCGACCGGGCGGCAGACGCGGGTGTGATAGGGGAAATATTTCGACAGCGGCGCGGAGGTGACGCCTTCGCCGATATTGGCCTCGATCAGCACGTGCGGCTCGCCGTCGGGCTCTTCCGCGCCCTCGATCGGGCCGACATAGAGTGCGCCGTGGGACCAGGTCGACTGCGTCAGATATTTGATGATGCCGGAGATGCGGTTGTTGCCCTCGACCAGCAGCACGTCGCCGGGCTCCATGATGCCGCGCAGATGCTCGGGGTCGCTCGGCGTGAACGGCTCATAGCCCGGCACCTCCTTCGAGAGGTACGCGGCAATCAGCTTGCCGACTGAATCCAGGACCGTCCCCATTTCAAAACTCCCCCACGGCCTTTTCCGGCCGTCTTTTTCTCTTCTCTACCATGGTCGGAACGTGTTGCAATTCGGTTCATCGCTCCGTGACATCAAGCACGATTGATTCACCATGATGGTTGCCGCGCAACATCAGATACGGCAAGGTTCGCTAGCTGTTCCCGTTTGCTCCAAGTCTCCGGAAACCATGCCATGACAATCACGCGCCGCAGCTTCCTATCGGCGTCGGCGGGCCTTGCCGCGATGCCGGTCCTGCGCGCAACCGCCGCGACCCTGCCGCGCGAGGCTGACATTGTCGTGATCGGTGCGGGCGCGGCCGGAATTGCCGCGGCGCGGCGCATCATGGCGGCCAATCGCAAGGTCGTGGTGGTGGAAGCGGCGTCGCAGATCGGCGGCCGCTGCATCACGGATACGACCACCTTCGACACGCCGTTCGATCGCGGCGCGCGCTGGATGCATAATCCCGACACCAATCCGATGATCCGGCTGGCGCGCAGCGCCGGGCTCGACGTTCTGCCGGCGCCGTCAGGCCAGAAGATGCGCATCGGCCGCCGCAACGCACGGGCCGGCGAGACCGAGGAGTTCCTGGCGGCGCTGGTGCGCGCCAACCGCGCCATCGACGAGGCCGCGCGCGGCAAGCTCGATACCGCCTGCGCCTCGGTGCTGCCGAAGGATCTCGGCGATTGGGCCGGCGCGGCCGAGTTCATGCTGGGCGCGAGCTTCGCCGGCAAGGACCTGAAGGAGCTGTCTGCGATCGACAAGGCGCGGGCACAGGATCGTAACGCCGCGATCGCCTGCCGCCAGGGCTTGGGGACCCTGATCGCCAAACTCGGTGAGCAGGCGCCGGTCGCGTTGTCGACGCCGGCGAGCCGGATTGTCTGGAGCAATCGCGACGTCAGCGTGGAGACACAGGCCGGCAGGATCGCCGCACGCGCCGCCATCATCACAGTCTCGACCAATGTGCTGATTTCGGGCGCGATCAAGTTCGGGCCTGACATTCCCAAGCGCACGCTCGATGCCGCATCGAAGCTCACGCTCGGAAGCTACGATCACATCGTGCTGCAACTGCCGGACAATCCGCTCGGCCTGTCGCGCGACGACATCCTGATCGAGCAGAGCAACTCGACGCGCACGGCGCTGATGTTCGCCAATATCGGCGGCTCCTCGCTGTGTTCGATCGATGTCGGCGGCTCGTTCGGCCGCGATCTCACTCAGCAAGGCGAGAAGGCGATGACGGCCTTCGCCAGAGAATGGATCACGAAGCTGTTCGGCAGCGAAGTCGCCGCCGCCGTGCAGAAGGCCAGCGTGACGCGCTGGAACGCCTCGCCTTTCGTGATGGGTGCGATGTCGGCGGCCTCGCCCGGCGGTCAGCTCTCGCGAAGAATCCTGGCCGAGCCGATCGGCAACATGTTCCTCGCCGGCGAAGCCACGCACGAGACGCTGTGGGGCACTGTCGACGGCGCCTGGGAAAGCGGCGAGCGCGCCGCGGACGCAGCCTTGCGCAAGATCGGCGCGCTCAAGGACGAGCCGGCCGATGTCCCGACGCAGTCGACGAAGAAGCGGCGCGCGCCGCGGCAGCAGAGCAATTGAGTCATCGTCGTCCTGGACAAGCGCAGCGCAGATCCGGGACCCATTACCCCAGGAAGTGGTTTGGCGAAGATTTGGGGTTATAAAAGCTGACCGGGGTAATGGGTCCTGGCTTTCGCCAGGACGACAATGGATGGCTTACCGCAAAATCCCATCCAGCAGCGGTAGTCCCGCGACCACCGCGATCGCGATCAGCCCGTAGCAAATCGCGCGAAACACCTTTTCGCTGGCACGGCCGAACAGCGACGCACCGAAGGCGACGCCGATCGCATAGACCGGACCGACGATCAGCGAGAGCACGAGCGATTCGCGCGAGATCAGGCCGGTCGTCGCATAGCTGACCATCGAGAAAAAATCCGACGCGCCAAAAAACAGCAAGATGTTGGCGCGCGCGACAATCGGGGCGATGGGACGGCCGAGCCAGTAGCCGACGATCGGCGGGCCGCCGGTCTGGGCGAGGCCGCTGCAGAAGCCGGAGAGGCTGCCGATGCCGACCGAGAGCCAGGCATGGTCCTTGCCGCGATAGCGCCAGCCCGACAGCAGCAGAAGCAACAGCGCGGCGACGAAGCAGGAGATGATCCATCGCGTCGTGACGGGTTCGAGCACGCTGAGGAAATAGGTGCCGACGGGCACGCCGACCAGCGCGCCCAGCACGATCACGGCGGTGGCCTTGCGGTCGGCCTTGCGCCAGGCGTCGGGCAGCAGCGGCGCGGCCGCGACGAAATCGATCACGAGGAGCAGCGCGGCAACCAGACGCGGCGCCGCGATGCTGCTCGCCAGCGGCATGAAGATCAGCGCCGAGCCGAAGCCGGAGAAGCCGCGCGCGGTGCCCGAAACGAAAGCGACGGCGCAGAGCGCCATCGCAATGGTGAGGCTGACGTCCTTCGGAAGAAAGTCAGTGAGACTCATGCTCTATGATTTCTCGAGCATGATCATGCTCTCAAAGTGCCGCCGGTCTTCTTCGTCACCTCCGCCACGATCTTCGCGCCAACGGCCTCGATCTCCTGGTCGGTCAGGGTCTTTTCGCGCGGCTGGATCGTCACCGCGATTGCGATCGACTTCTTGCCGTCGTCGATGCCCTTGCCTTCGTAGACGTCGAACACGTTCACGGCGGTGATCAGTTTCTTGTCGACGCTCTGAGCCGCGCGCACGATGTCGCCGCCCTTCACGGTGCGATCGACGATGAAGGCGAAGTCACGCGACACGGGCTGGAAGGCCGATAGCTCGATCACGGGCTTGGCACGGGTCGGCTTTTTCTTCGCCTCGGGGATGCGGTCGAGGATCACCTCGAACACCATCAGCGGGCCACCGGCGCCGAGCGCTTCGAGCGCGCGCGGATGCATCTCGCCGAAATAACCCAGCACGTTCTGCGGCCCGATCTGGATCGTGCCGGAGCGCCCGGGATGCAGCCAGGACGGGCCGCCCGCGACGATCTGAAGCGCCTGCATCGGCGCGCCGGCAGCGGCGAGCACCGCGAGCGCATCGGCCTTGGCGTCGAACAAATCAGCCTGCGCCGAACCCGACCAGTGCCGTCCGAGACCCTGCGATGACGCAAAGCCGCGGCGGACGCCGCTTGCCGCCATGAACTGATCCTGCGGGCGATCGCCCTTGAACACCTGCCCGACTTCGAACAGCGCGACATCGCCAAAGCCGCGATCGGCATTGGCCTGCGCCGCCGCGATCAGGCCCGCCAACAGGGTCGGGCGCATGTCGGACAAATCCGACGCGATCGGGTTGGCGACCTCGAGTTCGCGCTGGCCGCCGCCGAACAACTCGGCCGCGGATTTCGTGATGAAGGACCATGTCACCGCTTCGATGATGCCGCGGCTCGCCAGCGCGCGCCTGGCGCGGCGGGTGCGGAGCTGGAGCGGGGTCAGCACGGGTTTGCGTGCGTCCTCGCCGCGCTCGAACGGCGTCATCGGCACCTTGTCGACGCCGTGGATGCGGACGACTTCCTCGACGATGTCGGCTTTGCCGTGCACGTCGGTACGCCACGACGGCACGGCGACCTTCACGACCGGACCCGGGCCCGCCATCATGAAGCCGAGATGGGTCAGGATGCGCTTCATCTCCGGCATCGGCACTTCGATGCCCGACAGCCGCTTGACCTCGTTGACCGGAAAATCGATCACGCGGTCGTCGCCGAAGGTCTTGCCGACGACGACGTTCTCCGACGGCGTGCCGCCGCACATCTCCAGCACGAGTTTGGTCGCGAGCTCTAGCCCGGGCACCATGAAAGCCGGATCGACACCGCGCTCGAAACGGTAGCGCGCGTCCGAATTGATGCCGAGCTTGCGGCCGGTCTGGGCGATGTTGATCTCGTTCCACAGCGCCGATTCGATCAGCACGTCCGTGGTGGTCTCGTCGCAGCCCGAGGCCTCGCCGCCCATGATGCCGGCGAGCGATTCGACGCCGTGCTCGTCCGCGATCACGCAGACGTTGGGATCGAGATTGTAGGTGCGGCCGTCCAGCGCGAGCAGCGTCTCGCCGTCACGGGCGCGGCGCACCACGAGATGGCCCTTCACTTTCTTCGCGTCGAACACGTGCAGCGGCCGCGCGCGGTCGTAAGTCATGAAGTTGGTGATGTCGACCAGCGCGTTGATCGGACGCAGCCCGATCGCGGTCAGCCGCTTCTGCAGCCACTCCGGCGACGGCCCGTTCTTCACGCCGCGCACCAGCCGCAGCGCAAAACCCGGGCACAACGTCGCGTCCTCGACCGTGACCTTCACCGGGCAAGGAAATTCGCCCTTGATCGGCTTGATGGTGGGGTCCTTGAACTTGCCCATGTCGGCGGCGGCAAGATCGCGCGCGATGCCGTGCACGCCGGTGCAGTCCTGCCGGTTCGGTGTCAGATTGATCTCGACCACGGGATCGCCGAGGCCGGCCCATGCAGCGTAAGCAGCGCCGATCGGCGCATCCGCGGGCAATTCCATGATGCCGTCATGGTCGTTGGAAATCTGCAATTCGGCCGCCGAGCACAGCATGCCGCGGCTCTCGACGCCGCGGATGGTGCCGACCCCGAGGGTGATGTCCTTGCCGGGAATGTAGGTGCCGGGCGGCGAAAACACGCTGACAAGACCCGTCCGCGCATTCGGCGCGCCGCACACCACCTGCACCGGCGCGCCACCGTCGCCGGTGTCGACCATGCAGACGCGCAGCCGATCGGCATTCGGATGCTGCTCGGCGGAGATCACCTTCGCGATGGTGAAGGGCTTCAGCGCCTTCGCCTTGTCCTCGATGTTCTCGACCTCGAGCCCGATCATGGTGAGCTTCTCGGCCAGCTTGTCCAGCGGCTCGTCGGTGTCGAGATGTTCCTTCAGCCAGGAGAGAGTGAATTTCATGGCTGTGTGCCTCGGCTCTTGTCGGTGTTCACTGAGTTGCTTTTGTCGGTGTCAATGTTCCCTCCCCCCTTGTGGGGGAGGGTCAGGGAGGGGGGTAAGCCGCGGGCTCCGGCGGATGCCGCCTGGCGGATTGCCTCAACAACGCCCTCCAGATTTGTCATCACCTGCTCGTTGGTGAAGCGCAGAACCTGAAAACCCTCGGCAGCAAAGAACGCATCGCGCTGTTGATCCGCCTTTTGGCGCTCTTCGGAATCGTGAGATTCCCCATCGACCTCGATGATGAGTTTTGATGAGAAACAAACGAAATCGGCGATGTAGTTTCCGATCGGCGTCTGGCGTCGGATGCCGACACCATCCATCCGGTTAGCCTTCAAATACCGCCACAGCAGTGTTTCGGCGCGCGTCATCGCTTGGCGAAGCTGCTTCGCCCGGCCGCGCTGACGCTGGCTTACAACTGCGTGCGGCATCCGCGGCTACCCCCCTCCCTGACCCTCCCCCACAAGGGGGGAGGGAACGGAGAGAGTCTTTGCGTACGCGTGTCCGGGCAAGCCCATCACGAGCTCAGCCCTCCCGCCAGCGTCGGCACTTCGAGCGGCATGAAGCCGTAATGGGAGAGCCAGCGGACGTCGCTGTCGAACAGCTGGCGCAAATCGGCGATGCCGTATTTCAACATGGCGATGCGGTCGATGCCCATGCCCCAGGCGAAGCCCTGGTACTCGTCGGGATCGATGCCGCAGGCGCGCAGCACGTTCGGATGCACCATGCCGCAGCCGAGAATCTCGAGCCAGTCCTCGCCCTCGCCGAAGCGGATCTCGCCCTTGTCGCGGCGGCACTGGATGTCGACTTCCAGCGACGGCTCGGTGAACGGGAAGAACGAGGGCCGGAAACGCATGTTGATATGGTCGACCTCGAAGAACGCCTTGCAGAACTCGTGCAGGATCCATTTGAGGTGGCCGAGATGCGAGTGCTTGTCGATGACGAGGCCTTCGACCTGGTGGAATTGCGGCGTGTGCGTCGCATCCGAATCGATGCGATAGGTGCGGCCCGGGCAGATCACGCGGATCGGCGGCTTCTGGCTCAGCATGGTGCGCACCTGCACTGGCGAGGTGTGGGTTCGCAACAGCATGCGGGAGCCGTCCTCCTTCGGATGGAAGAAGAAGGTGTCGTGCATCTCGCGCGCGGGATGGCCTTCCGGAAAATTCAGCTTGGTGAAGTTGTAGTCGTCGGTTTCGATATCCGGGCCTTCGGCGACCGAGAATCCCATATCGGCGAAGATCGTGGTCAGCTCGTCCCAGACCTGGCTCAGCGGATGGATGCGGCCGGCTTCAGCCGGCGCATCGCGCAGCGGCAGGGTGACGTCGATGGTTTCCGACGCAAGCCGCGCGTCGAGCGCCGCCGATTTCAAGACGTCGCGCCGCGCGGCGAGTGCCTCGGTGACCTTGTCCTTGGCCTGGTTGATCGCAGCACCTTGGGTCTTGCGTTCGTCCGGCGACATTTTTCCGAGCGTGGCAAGCAGTGCCGAGATCGAACCCTTCTTGCCGAGGGCTGCGACGCGCACCGCTTCGAGGGCGGCCTCGTCGCCGGAGGCGGCGATCTGGTCGAGGATGGATGTTTCGAGCATTGCGAGGTCGGACACGGTCAAATCCCTGCTGCCAAATTCGGCTGGGTTGTCGCCGCCCGAAGGCCGTAACGTCAAGCGAAAAGCCGGTGATTCGGGCTGACGAGCGGCTGGGTTGAACCTCGCGCGGGAGGCTGGCACCAAGGAGGATATGAGGAGACTTTCGCGATGCTCTCAAGATCCGGTCTGGCTGCTCTCGCCGTCGTTCTCTCTGTCACGAGCACCCCGGCGCGCGCCATGGTCTGCATGGAGAAATCCATGACGCTGGACGAGGTCGTCGACACCATCGGTGCCCAGAAGGGCTGCGAAAGCGCGATGAAAGTGTTTCAGGATTGCCAATTGACCGCGAGCGGCGATGTCCAGCTCGGCGCCGCCGTCGAGAAGAAATGCGAGGCGGACTTCATGCCCAGCCTCAACAGTGCGCGGAAACAAGCTTACCAACGCGAGATGCGCGTCTGCGACCGGAAGTACCGGACTAAATCCGGCACCATGTATCTGTCGTTCACGGCATTCTGCCGGGCGGAGATCGCCCAGCGCTACTCGCAACGCGCGCTGAAGGCCGGCGGAGCCGGCCGTTAGGCTTCAGGCCGCCAGAGCGGCCTTGGCCTTCTCGGCGATCGCCTGGAACGACGCGGGCTCGTTGATCGCGAGATCCGACAGCACCTTGCGGTCCACGGTGATCCCGGACTTGGCCATGCCGTCGATAAAGCGGCTGTAGGTCAGGCCGAACGGACGCACGGCGGCGTTGATGCGCTGGATCCAGAGCGCGCGGAACGTCCGCTTCTTGCGCTTGCGATCACGGAAGGCATACACGAGAGCCTTCTCGACCGCCGGCTTGGCGGTGCGGATCGTGTTCTTGCGGCGGCCGCGGAAACCCTTGGCGGCCTTGTAGACTTTCTTGTGCTTGGCGTGGGCGGTCACACCGCGTTTGACGCGAGCCATGACAAATATCCTTCAGAAGTGACTTGATGTTCGGATCGCCGCGAAAGCTGCGGCGCGGGTGGCAATGATCGTGGACGCGATCAGGCGTTCGGCAAGAAGTACTTCTTGACGTTGTCGCCGTCGGTCTTGAACAGCACGGCGGTGCCGCGCAGCTGCCGGATCTGCTTCTTCGTCCGCTTGATCATGCCGTGACGCTTGCTACGATGCGCGAACATCACTTTGCCGGTGGCAGTCACCTTGAAGCGCTTTTTAGCGCCCGATTTGGTCTTCAGCTTGGGCATTTGGCTCTCCTAATGGCCATAGAAATCCGCCCGCAAAGGCGGCTGGCCGTCAAAATGCTCGTTAGAGCGTTGATTGTGCTCAGGTTTTACGAACAAGCGCGAAACCCGCACGGACACCGCCACGGCAGCCCTTAATCAGCCGGGCAATGAAGGCTGGGCTTATGACAGAGGACGGGCGAATTGGCAACGATGAACCGGCGGAACCTAGCCGCCGACTATCCGGAATTGCTATCTTCATGTCCGGGCCGTGTCGCCCGGAGCAGGACCAGAATGCCCCATTTTTCCCGATCGCTTCCGTCTTTGACTGATTTCGCTCGTCCGCGCCGCCTGGCGCTGTTGGCCGTGCTCGCCATGGCTGCGTTTCCCTCGACTGCCGATGCGCGCATCCGCGGCTATGACGGAGTCTGGAACGTCACCTTCGCCACCACCCGCGGCAATTGCAGCTCCGGCTACAGCGTTCCCTTCACCGTCGCCGGCAGCCGGGTGTCGTCCGCCGGCGGTGGCCGGGTCTCCGGCAAGGTCAATCGCAGCGGTACCGTCGCGGTCCAGGTCTCGGTCGGGGCGTCCCATGCCAGCGGCGGCGGTCGGCTTGCCGGCGTGAACGGCGCCGGTTCGTGGAGGGGTATCATCTCCGGCGATCAGTGCAGCGGCACCTGGCAGGCGACGAGGAGTTAGTCGCCAAGCATTCGATGCGCTCCCTCCCCGCCTGCGGCGGAGGGTTGGGGAGAGGGTGTCTCCGCAGGCGAGGACCCCCAAGAGGAGAGAGCCCTCACCCGGCGCGCGCAGCTTGCACCTCAGCCAAAACAAAACGGCCCGCCGGAAAGCCGGACGGGCCGTTGAACTCTCAATCCTGAACAACTCGCGTCAGCGCGGCGCCAGCACCATGACGACCTGACGGCCCTCGAACCGCGCGTCCTGCTCCACCTTGGCGAGCTCGGCGACGTCGGTCTTGATCTTGTCGAGCAGCTTGGTGCCGATCTCCTGGTGCGCCATTTCGCGGCCGCGATAGCGCAGGGTGATCTTGACCTTGTCGCCTTCTTCGAAGAACCGCTGCATGGCGCGCATCTTCACTTCGTAATCGTGGTCGTCGATCATCGGGCGGAGCTTGATCTCCTTGATCTCGACGATCTTCTGCCGCTTGCGGGCTTCGGCGGCTTTTTTCTGCGCGGAATACTTATACTTCCCGTAGTCCATGATCTTGCAGACGGGAGGGCTGACGTTCGGCGAGATCTCGACCAAATCCATGCCGGCTTCCTGGGCCAGGCGGATAGCCGCGACGGTCTCGATGGTGCCCTTGTTGTCACCGGTCTGATCGATCAGCTGGATCTGCGCATTGCGAATGTCGTCATTGATGCGCGGCCCGTCTTTGGCGGCAGTGGGCGGGGCTTTATTGGGACGGCGAATGGGTGGTTCTCCAAAGTTATGAAAAGAGGCGGCTATTTTGCAGGAAGATACGGTTGCCGGCAAGCAATCGCTCGTGCGGCGGTCGAAAAAGCCTCAAATGCGAGGCATTTTGGCCACGGCGGGGCACGCAGAGGGACATAGACACCTTGCTTCCGTTCCGCAAGCGTCCCAAAGGGCAAATGCCGACGTCCGGCTGCGCTGCGGAGCGCGTCCGGACAGCTCAAACTGCACAGCCAGAGTAAACGTTCCATGACCCCTGCAATTCCCGATGCCGTGCTCGACTTCATCGATGTGGGCGAGGGCCCGTCCGCACGCCGGATCGCAGTGCGCCGCCGCGCGGCGCAAGAATCTGGTCAAGAATCTGCTCAAGGACCGGGGCTGGTCTGGCTCGGCGGGTTCAAATCGGACATGCGGGGCAGCAAGGCCGTGGCGCTGGACGAATGGGCCCGGGATCACGGCCGTGCATTGGTCCGGTTCGATTATTCCGGCCACGGCGAATCCGGTGGCGATTTCGCCGACGGAACCATCGGGCGCTGGCTCGAGGAAAGCGTCGCGGTGTTCGAGCGGTTCTGCGCCGGCCCGCAAGTCCTGATCGGCTCGTCCATGGGCGGCTGGATGGCGCTGTTGCTCGCGCGCGAAATCAAAAAGCGGCAAGAGACACAGCAAGCCAAAGCCTCGCTGGCGGGCCTGGTGCTGATCGCGCCGGCGCCCGATTTCACCGAGGAGCTGATGTGGAAGAATTTTTCGGCCGCGGTGAAGAAGGAGATCGAGACCAAAGGCGTCTGGCTGAGACCATCGGATTATGGCGACGGCTCGCCCTATCCGATCACGCGGAATCTGATCGAGGAGGGGCGCAACCATCTCGTGCTCGGCAGCGCCATCGATCTCGGCTGTCCCGTCCGCATCCTGCAAGGAGCGCAGGATCCCGACGTGCCCTGGCAGCACGCGTTCGCGCTGACTCATCGCCTGCCCGCCGACGATGTCGTGCTGACCATGATCCAGGACGGCGATCACCGCCTCTCGCGCCCGCAGGACATCGCCCGCATTCTTGCCGCGGTGGCCGAGATCGGGTGAAGATATCGTGCTCAGTGTCATCGTCCGCGAAGGCGGACGATCCAGTATTCCAGAGACCGTAGTGCTTGAACCGAGAAGCCTCGGCGCACTGGATGCCCCGCCTTCGCGGGGCATGACGAAGAGAGAGGGAGACAAGCCGATGATCACCGCCATGCTGCGCGCCTTCTGCGACGCCGTCGAACAACGCAACGGAAAAGCCTTCGCGGATCTCTTCACCGAGGACGGCGTCTATCACGACGTGTTCTATGGCGCCTTCGCCGGCCGCGAGAAGATCGCCGCGATGATCGACGACTGGTTCTACCGCACGGCGACCGACTTCCGCTGGGACATGCACGACCCGGTATCGAACAGCACCACGCTCTATGCGCGCTACACGTTCAGCTATCGCTCGACCTTGCCGGAGGCGAATGGCGCGCGGGCGATGTTCGAGGGCGTGGCGATCATGACGCTTCGAGACGGCAGGATCGTCAGCTATCACGAGGTCGCCAACACCGCGCCGGCGTTTGTCGATTTGAAGTTTGCACCTGATAGAATCGCGAAGATCGTCGCCAGGCAGGGCGCGGAACTCAAGGCGCGGCCGGAAATGCAGCGGCATTTGGGTTAGCCGTCGTTGTTGCGCACCTACCGCTTCGAGGGATTTAGCATCGGCTTGCGCTGCGCCAGCGCCGCGACCGTGGCAGTGCCGATCGGACCCTGCTCGTCATAGAGCCAGCACTCGCCGATCGCGACGCCATCGGTGGCCTGGTGGTTCACGACGTCGAAGCCGATCCAGTTCGTCACCGGCAGGCGGTGCAGATAGATCGTGACGTCGCTGTTGATGTAGCCGAGCCCCTTGTCGCCGGCGTTGGCGAACGGACTGGCGAAGTCTGCGCCGGTAGCGACACGGACGAACGGCGTCATCGGCACGCCCGCGACCAGCTCGCGCACCTCGCTCATCCAGAGCTTTCGTGGCCCGAGCGAGCCCATGTGGCCGACGATCGGTCGCGTGGTCCATTTGCCGTTCATGCCGAGCCTGGGATCGGTCGGCTTGGGAATGTCGGCCGGCTTCGGCACGTCCCAGTTCGGCGGCGACCAGACATTGCCGTCCGGATTCTGCGTTCGCCGCAACAGCTGGCACGAAGCGCGCGCCATGCCGACGCCGCCGGATAAGAACTCTGCTTCCACGACGCGGATGCGCATCCCGTCGCGCACCAGACGTGTCGTCATCTCGATCGGCTTGTCGATGGTCGGAAGCCGAAACATATCGACGGTCAGCCGCGCCGGCACGAATTCGGGGCCGGAATGGCGTTCCTCGATGGCGAAGCCGAGCAGGCCGATGATGACGCGTCCGTGCAGCGATTTCGGATCCCACGGGCCGTTGGCGACTTCCGTCGGATGGAATGTGTCGCCGTCGCGGGTGAAGAAAGGCATGTTTGTCATGACGCGCGACTTTGCGGGAAGCTGCGGGGAAATCAAGATGCTCAATCCTCATGGTGAGGAGGCGCGAAGCGCTCTCATCACAACAACGGTGTCATCGCCCGGCTTGACCGGGCGATCCAGTACTCCGAGACGGCTGTGGTTCAGTCGAGACGCCGCGGCGTACTGGATGCCCCGCTTTCGCGGAGCATGACAGCGGAGGAACTAGGAGGCGGTGCGCCACTCCTCATGCACGCTTTCGTCGCGCTCGCCAGCAATCGCATTCGTCCTGATCGTTTCGAACTCATCCCGCGGCATCAACTGCCCTAGCGCCCACACCGCAGCCCCGCGCACCAGCGCGCTCTCATCCTCCAGCAATCGCCGCGCCTCGTCCGCCAGTGCCGCATCGCCGGAGTTGCCGATCGCGATCAGCACGTTGCGCAAAAAGCGCTCGCGGCCGATGCGCTTGACCGGAGACTTCGTGAACAGCGCACGAAACGCAGCGTCGTCGAGCCGTGCGAGCTCGGCGAGACCCGGCGCGCGCAAAACGTCACGTGCGGCGAGCTTGGCCTCGCGGCCCTCCTGCGCGAACTTGTTCCAGGGGCAGGCGGCGAGGCAATCATCGCAGCCATAGATGCGGTTGCCGATGTTTTTGCGAAATTCGCGCGGGATCGGTCCCTTGTTCTCGATGGTGAGATACGAGATGCATCGCCTTGCATCGAGCCTGTAGGGCGCGGGGAAGGCGGCGGTCGGGCAGATGTCGAGGCACGCCCGGCACGAGCCGCAATGATCGATCTCGGCGTCGTCGCGCGGCAGTTCCAGCGTGGTGTAGATCGCGCCGAGAAACAGCCAGGAGCCGAATTCGCGCGAGACCAGATTGGTGTGCTTGCCCTGCCAGCCCAGATGCGCGGCTTGCGCCAGCGGCTTCTCCATCACGGCCGCGGTGTCGACGAACACCTTCACTTCGCAAGGCTTCACCTCACAAGTTGAGGTCGCAACCAGCCATCGCGCCAGTGCCTTCAGGCGCTTCTTGATGAGGTCGTGATAGTCGTCGCCCTGCGCATAGACCGAGATCGCCGCGCGCGTGCGCTGTTGCAGGATCGCGAGCGGATCCTGGTCGGGGCCGTAGTTGACGCCGAGCATGATGACGCTGCGCACGTCCTGCCACAGCCCGCGCGGATCGACCCGGCGCTCCGGCTGCGCGGCGAGCCAGTCCATGTCGCCATGGCCGCCGGATGCGATGAATTCGAGGAAATGCTTTCCGGCGCTTTCGATCGTGCCGGGCTCCGTGATGCCGATGCAATCGAAGCCGAGCGCACGTGCCTCGTTTGCAAGCGCCGTCTTCAGTTCGGTCGGATCGGAATTCAGAAGTCCAGGTCCACGTAGGTCCGCGACGCCGGCACGCCGGCCAGCCATTCGCTCAACAGCGGACGGAACGAGGGGCGGGATTTCACCCGCGCGTACCACGCCTTTGCCGCGTCGTCCTCGCTCCATGGCACGTCGCCCAGATAGTCGATCGCCGAGAGGTGCGCCGCGGCGGCGAGATCCGCGTAGCTGAGCCGGTCGCCGGCGAGGAAATTACGCGTCTGCGCCAGCCAGCCGATATAGGCCAGATGATAGCGCACATTTGCCTTGGCGGCGCGCATCACGTCGGCCGAGGGCGGTCCGCCGCCGTTGTCCTCGCTCATGAAGCGCTTGTAGATGCGCTCGGTGACGAGCGGGTGAGAGACTTCCTCGAAAAACTTTTCGTTGAACCAGGCCATCAGCCGGCGGACCTCGACGCGCTCGCCGATCGTGTCCGGCATCAGGCGCTTCAGTCCCATCTCGGAGCCATAGGCCTCGTCGACATATTCGGCGACGATCGCCGCGCCCGGGATCGGCGGCTGCTCGTCGTCCACCAGGACGGGCGTCGTGCCCGCCGCATTGAGCAGCAGAAATGCTTCGCGCCGCTCCCAACTGCGCTCTTCGATCAACTTCAGCTCAAGCCCGTATTCTCCCGCGATCAGGCGAATGAATCGCGAGTGCGGGCAGAACGGATGATGAAACAGCGTAAACATGAAGCCTTTGACTATGTGATGGTGCTTAAGAATCCATCAATGTTTTGTGCGGCGCCACACTAGTCATTCAAAACCGCGAAGCAAGGGCGCGACGCCGCATTTTGCGATTGCAGCAAGGGAGCGGATGGGCGAGAAGATCCCCGCTTTTCCAGCCGAAATGGACCGTAAATATGTCAGATGCAATCCGGGCAGTGATCCTCGGCATCATCGAGGGTGTGACCGAGTTCCTTCCTGTATCCTCGACCGGCCATTTGCTGCTTGCGGAGCGCTTTTTCCATCTCGGCGAGGGCGCGTTCTGGGATTCGTTTACGGTCCTGATCCAGCTCGGCGCGATCCTCGCGATCGTCGTGTTGTACTTCAAGAAATTGTGGGACGTCGCAATCGGCATGTTCACGGGCGACGCCTATGCGCGCCGCTTCGTGCTCGGCGTGCTGGTGGCGTTCCTGCCCGCGGTCGTCGTCGGTCTCGTCGCCGGCAAATACATCAAGAGCATGCTGTTCAATCCGTGGGTGGTGTGCTTCTCGCTGATCGTCGGCGGCGCCATCCTGCTCTGGGTCGATAAGCTCGATCTCAAGGCGCGCGAGCACGACGCCACCCGGTTTCCGCTGCTGATGTATCTCTATATCGGCATCGCGCAGTGCATCGCGATGATCCCGGGCGTATCGCGCTCCGGTGCCAGCATCGTCGCGGCGATGTTCCTGGGGGCCGACAAGCGCGCGGCGGCGGAGTTCTCGTTCTTCCTCGCCATTCCCACCATGATTGGCGCGTTCGCCTACGATTTCTACAAGAACCGCTCCGAGATGACGATGGACCACATGGGCATCGTCGCGATCGGCTTCGTGGTGTCGTTCGTCACCGCGATCATCGTGGTGAAGACGTTCCTGGAATACGTCACTCGCCACGGCTTCGTGGTGTTCGCCTGGTGGCGCGTGATCGTCGGCACGCTCGGCCTGATCGCGCTGGCGCTGGGGCGGTAAACTTCCGAGGACGTCGACGCGCTAAGAAGCGGAGATTCTCGCGACTGTGAGATTCGCACCAAGCCCGCGGTGCACTCCCTCGCCCCGTTCTTACGGGGAGAGGGTTGGGGTGAGGGGCCTCTCTCCACACGTGAGATCGCGGTGGGACCTGTACCCCCTCACCCGGATCGCAAGGGCGATCCGACCTCTCCCCGCAAGCGGGGAGAGGTGAAAAATACCTACGCGCTCTTGCGCTGGAATTGCCCGGCGGCGCGGAAGCGCCAGAGATATTGCGGGGCGATCGCTTCAAGCGAGTCGGGCGTGATGCCGAGGCCTTCCAGCGTTAGCCCAGCGGCCTTCGCCGCGTCCGACACCACATTATCGCGCGCGAGCAGCGTGACCTGGTCCGGCGTCAGCTTCAGCGCGCCCGGCGCGAATTGCAGGAAGTTGGCCTTGAAGCGGGCGAGGCCAAACGGCAGCGGCATCAGCATCGGCTTGCGATCGGCAATCTCGAGAATGGCCTCGATGATCTCGCGCATGGTCAGCACTTCCGGGCCGCCGAGCTCGTAGGTTGCGCCCGTCTTGGCCTTGCCGTCGACGGCATCCGCGACCGCGGTGGCGACGTCGCCGACATAGACCGGCTGCATCTTGGTGTCGCCGCCGATCAGCGGCAGCACCGGCGACATCCGGGCCAGCGCCGCGAAGCGGTTGGTGAACTGGTCTTCGGGACCGAACATCACGGAGGGGCGGAAGATCGTGGCCGACGGCACCGCGGCCAGGACTGCGGCTTCGCCGGCCGCCTTGGCCCTGGCATAGCGCGAGAGCGATTCCGCGTCGGCGCCGATGGCCGAGACATGGATCAATTGTGCCCCGGCGGCGGCCGCCGCCTTGGCGATGGTCTCGGCGCCCTTGGCCTGGACGGCGTCAAAACTCTGCGCGCCGCCCTCGGCGAGGATGCCGACCAGATTGATCACGACATGCGAATCACGCAGCGCCGCCTCGATCGAGGCCGGATAGCGCACGTTGGCCTGCACGGTGTGGACCTGCCCGACCTTGCCGGACGGCTGGAGGTAGCCGGCCAGCTCCGGCCGCCGCACCGCGACCCGGATCCGGTAGTCGCGCCGGCACAGCGCGCGGACGACATTCCGGCCCAAAAACCCCGATCCGCCGAAAACCGTGACGAGCGTGTCCAGATTCGATGCCATGGGATCCATTCCTGGGGTCCGTTCCTGCGGGAAGAGTGCGTCTCGTCAGGCTTGTATCGGGCCGGTTTGCGATGCGCAATCCGCATCCCGAAGCGGGGTTCAAGCATGAATTGACAACCGCGTCACCGAAC
This sequence comes from Bradyrhizobium canariense, assembly GCF_019402665.1. Lineage (GTDB taxonomy): Bacteria > Pseudomonadota > Alphaproteobacteria > Rhizobiales > Xanthobacteraceae > Bradyrhizobium > Bradyrhizobium canariense. The sequence goes on along the minus strand of NZ_VSST01000020.1, from coordinate 342,044 downwards.
CGTAGTAACCGCCTCCGTGCCTAACCGGCATGCCCAGGTGGTGGAATTGGTAGACGCGCTGGCTTCAGGTGCCAGTGGCTTAACGGCCGTGAAGGTTCGAGTCCTTTCCTGGGCACCATCTTTTCCCTAAGCGATTGAAATTGCTTGTCGGGCTATCTGCCCGACGTTGAGCAAGCGGCGATCGCGAACTACTCCTCAGGGAACAGCAACGCCTCGTAGTCGCGCGCGCTGTGGAGGATGTGAATGATCTCAACCGCGTCGTCACCCACACGATAGAAAATCAGAAATTGACCGAACGGACCCCTGCGCACACCAAATTGCTCGTAGCGCGGCACCAAGGGATAGGCGCGTGGGGCGTCCAGCAAAGACTCACATTTTTCTCGTAGCGTGCGAACGAGCTTGAGGGCGCTCGCAGGACTTTGCTCCGCGACATACGCCACGATCTGTTCGAGATCGGCCTCTGCCTCGGCGCTGACGGTGAGGATCACTTGCCGTCCGTCTGGACCGCCAATCTGGCTTCGAGCCGATCGAACACGTCAGAGCCCGCTCTGGTCCGGCCTGCGTCGGCATCTGAGAGTCCGCGTGCAATCGAAGCGTCCAGGGCGGCCAGCCTGGCCTCTCTTTCCTGGACGAGGCGTACGCCCTCACGCAGCACCTCGCTCTTGGAATGGTATCGACCGGACGCCACGAGCTCGTTCATCACGCTCTCGAGCGTCTCTCCTAAATCGGCGCTCACAGCCATACCGGAACCTCCGTTCAACCTCTAATAACTATTATTGGACGCTGGAATTTTCAAGTCTAAACAGCTGCTTGAAAGCTTCGGAAGCCCGCCCTCCAGCCGAATTTATTCCGCCAAACCCCTCGATTGCACGATCCGAATTTACCCCACTTTAGACAAACTGGCCCTAAGTCAGCCGGCAGGCTCGCATCCGGCCGTCGGCGAGCGCGGAGCCATCGGGCTCGCTTTGTCGTGAGGGAAGCGGTGGATCAGCACCAGATCTGGCACGAGCCGGCATTCGACAAGGTTGCGAACGCGATCAGCCCGTTCCTCCTGAGGTCGGGGATTTATCTGTTCCTGATCTCCTTCATCTGCCTGTTCTACGTCTTGAACGCGCCGCTTCTGCTCGGTCACTACGATTTGGGCTGGCATCTGGCGGCCGGAGATCTCATCCGGGAACGCAACGCCATCCCGCTGCAGGACCCCTGGTCGTTCACCCATGGCGACAAGCCATGGCTCAATCTGTCCTGGCTCTGGGACGCGCTTGCCAGTGCGACATTTCAATACGTAGGCTTTGGCGGCCTCGTCCTGCTGACGGTGGCCTGCGGCGCGGCGATCGTCGGCATCCTGACCGCGATCTCTCTTGGCTACGGCGCGTCGGCGATCGCGGTCTGCGTTTCGGTCTTCTTGGCCTGCCTGCTCTATCCCGCTTACGAAGCTTCGCCGAACATGTATCTCGCGGTCTCGCCGAATACATGCACGATGTTGTTCTGCGTCGTCTTCTATCGCGAATGCCTGCGACGAACGCGATGGTTCGTGCTTCCCCTGGTGATGGTGCTCTGGGCCAATCTGCACGGCGGTTTCCTGCTCGGCTTTTTCGTGATCGGCGTCTTCTGCGGTGGCGCCGTGCTCAGAGGGGCCTGGGCCGACCTCAGGATCCTTGCTCTCGCGGGGATCGCGTGCCTTGCCGCGACCTTCGTCAATCCGCTCGGCTGGAATATTTATGCCGGTGCCGCCGCGACGATGGGGCACTTCGTCCAGGGCAATATCGGCGAATGGCTGTCCTACTATCACAACATGGAAATGCCGGGCAGCATTCCCGGCATCCTGTACATGCTGGCCTTTGTCGCGTTCGAGCTCCGCTACAGAAATTCCAGGCCCATCCCGCTCGAGCCGAGACTGATGTCCTGGCTGTTCCTGATTCTGGGGCTGTATCAGTTCAGGTACATCGCTTTCTTCTTCATCTTCTCGACCGCACCGATGGCGCTTCACCTCAGCCGCTTGCTGCCTCGGCGTCTCACTGCGCTTGACGTGCGTGGACCGTTGCTGGCCGCGGGCATCGTCGGTCTCGGCACCCTGCCGATTGTCTATTTGCGCGTTGCGCCGGCGCTCGCGCTTCCGCCGATGCTGTCGAGCGAAGATGCCGGCTATCTGCGAGAGCATCTCGCAGGTCGGCGGGTCCTGAACAATTGGAACGTCGGCGGCTACCTGATCTTCGCGACGCACGGCACCGTCCCACCATTCGTCGATGGTCGCGCCGCGACCGCCTATCCGGACGATTTGCTGCGCGACTATTTCAAGCTGGTGAGCTGGGAGATCGACGAAGCCGCGTGGGACATGGTGCTCGATAAATACCGGATCGACGCCGTGCTGTGGGTCAAGGCGCACGAACAGCTGCGGCAGTTTCTGGTGAAGCGGCGAGGCTGGCGCGAGCAATACACCGGCGCTTACGAGACCGTTTACGTCAGGCCCCACTCCGGTTTGGCCGGCGACACCAAACGACAATGACCACCAGCGCCGCGGCTCTGCCCGACATCGCGCCCGCCGTCAGAGCCGAGAGCTTCGCGACGCGGTACGGTGCCTTGTGCGCATTGCTGCTGCTGGCTGCGGCAGTCCGGCTGCCGCTCGCCTTCTGGCCGAACATCGTTCACGTCGACGAGCTGTATCAATATCTCGAGCCGGCGTGGCGCCTGCTTGGCCACCAGGGGGTCGTCACCTGGGAATGGCGCGACGGTATCCGGAGCTGGTTTCTGCCGACCTTGTTCGCAGGGCCGGTCGCTCTGGGGGACTGGCTTGCGCCGGGCGGGTGGGGCGCCTTCGTCGTGCCTCGCCTGGTGGTCGGGCTTGCCTCGTTGTCGATCGTCGTGACGGCCTGGCATTTCGGCGAACGCATCTCCAGATCGCATGCCGTCGTCGCGGCGTTTGCCGCCGCGGTCTGGTTTGAGCTGGTCTACTACGCGCCCCACACGCTGAGCGAACCGCTGGCGACGGCCGTGATCCTGCCGGCGGCCTATCTGCTGACGGGCGAACTCGCGCGAAACCGGCTCTTCACCGCAGGCGCACTGCTTGCTCTCGCCTGTGTCTGGCGCTTTCAATATGTACCGGCTTGTGCGGTGTTTGCGTTGGCGGCGTGCTGGCGCGACCTGCGAAACGCGATTGCGCTGGTCGCGGGCGCTTGCATCGTCCTGGCGCTGTCCGGCGCCCTCGACCTGGCCCACGGCTCAGCGCCGTTTGCGTGGCTCGTCCGGAATATTCAGCAAAACCTCCTGCATGACCGGGCATCGGAATTCGGTGACGCGCCGGCGGCCGCGTACGTTCTGCAGGCTTCAATTCTGTGGTCGGGCGCGACGCTGCTGATGCTGCTGGCGCTCTGGCGCGGCTGGCGACATGCCCCCCTGCTGATCGTCGCGGCCGTCGTGAACGTCGCGTTTCACAGCATGATCGTGCACAAGGAATACCGTTTCATTTTCCTGTCGATCGCTCTGCTGATCATCGCGGCGGCGCTTGGCTCCGCCGATTGGGTCGAGATGATGCGCCGGCAAAGCGCGTGGCGCTCCCGGGCACTCGCCGTCGTATGTGGCGGCTGGCTGCTGCTCTCGCTCGGTCTGTCGGGCGCTACGCTCATCATGCGTGACAACTGGATGCGCGGCATCGGCGTGGCCCAGCTGATGGCGGAGCTCGAGGCCGAGCCTGAAGCCTGCGGTCTGGCCCTGTACGCGATCAACTATCCCTTTGTGCCCGGACGCGGGCAGCTCGCGGCCCGCAAGCCGATCTATTCCTTTTATCGGGACGACCCCCTGGCCAAGGGACGCCTTCCGGCTGTGGTGCAGACGCACCAGGCCGGGTTCAACCGCATCATCGGCCCGGCGAGCCTGGCCAGCGAGCTGCCGGCGGATTTCTCGCAACGAAGTTGCGCGATGATGAGCGATGACAAGCCGGCCTGCGTCTTCGCTCGACGCGGCGCTTGCGATGCGCCCGCCAGCCCGTTCGCCACCAACGACGTGCTCGTGCGCCTGAATTACTAGCCGCGCCTGATGCTTGCGCCGGCGGCTGCCAGCGGATACATCGCGGCCGGCCCTCGCCAGCATCTGTCCCGGGGATTAGCTTGCAAAAGCGCACCGATTCGATTGAGGTTTGAAACGCCATGACCGTACGCCTGCACCGCGGCGACCTGCCCGATCTGTCCCGCTACACCGGAGCGGTGGCGATCGACACCGAGACCATGGGCCTGAACCCGCATCGTGACCGGCTCTGCGTGGTGCAGCTCTCGCCCGGCGACGGCAGCGCAGACGTGGTGCAGATCCCCAAGGGTCATACCGACGCGCCGAACCTGAAGGCCCTGCTGGCCAATCCCGCGAACACGAAAATCTTCCACTTTGCGCGGTTCGACGTCGCGGTGCTGTACCAGACGTTTGGCGTCATGACCGGGCCGATCTACTGCACCAAGATCGCCTCCCGCCTGATCCGCACCTATACCGACCGCCATGGCCTCAAGGACCTCGTGCGCGAGGTGCTCAATGTCGACCTCTCCAAGCAGCAGCAATCGAGCGATTGGGGTTCCGACAGCCTGACCGAGCCGCAACTCGCCTACGCCGCCTCCGACGTGCTGCATCTGCACGGCTTGCGCGAGCGGCTCGATGCCATGCTGGCGCGGGAAGGCCGCACCGCGCTGGCCAAGGCCTGTTTCGACTTCCTGCCGACCCGTGCTTTGCTCGATCTCCAGGGCTGGGCCGAAGAGGACATTTTCGCGCATTCCTAGCGTTTCGCGTCGCGGCCGGGTTGGGGCGGTCGCCCCGTTTCAGACACTTTCGTAACGGCCTGTCGCTGGCTGCATATTTTGGCGTTGCCGGCTACAATGGGGCGCCCGCCAGCCGGACCAGGCGAGCGACACCTCAGGAGCCCAGGTGAATTCGGCCCATAATGTCACCTATGATGCCGCGCTTGCGGCGAAGTTCGCCAGCGCGGCGCGCCACAGCCGCCTGGTGCGGATTCTGCGCGTCGCGGTGCCGGCGACAGTGGCTGCGGCAATGGGTCTGCTCGTCCTTATCTCGACCATTTTCAACCCGTTCCAGATCCCCGTGAAGCTCGACTCCGGAAATCTCGTGGTCACAGGCACCAAGATCACGATGGAATCGCCGCATATGTCCGGCTTCACTCCAGACCAACGGCCCTACGAGCTCTGGGCCAAGACCGCGACCCAGGACATCACTGATCCCGATCATGTCGATCTCCATGATTTGCGCGCGAAAGTGCTGATGGAAGACCAATCGACGCTGTTTCTCGATGCACGCACCGGAAGGTTCGACAACAAGCAGCAGCAGCTCGACCTGCACAAGGACATCTTCCTGCGCACCTCGACCGGCTACGAGGCGCGGCTGAACTCGGCCTTCGTCGACATGGGCAAGGGCACGGTCTCCTCGGATGAGCATGTCGACGTCAAGCTGACCAACGGAACGCTGACCGCCGATCGGCTGCGGATCACGGAGGGCGGCGACGTCATCCGCTTCGAAGGCAATGTGGTGATGCACCTCGACAAGCTGGACGATCCCGCCGCCAGCGCGCCCGCGCCGGTCGAGCCCACGCCGCCGCCGGCGGCGAAGTCCAAGAACAAATCCGCGAATTCAAAATGATTCTCATGACCCATCTTCATCTGAGCAAGCGTCGCATTGCTGTGAGTGTAGCGACGCTTGTCTCCGGTCTCTTGCTGCTCACTGCAGATGCGGCGCACGCACAGAGCTCGGCGAGCGTGCCCAACGCGATGCAGGGTTTTTCGCAGAACCGCGATCAGCCGATCCAGATCGACGCTGCATCGCTCGAGATGCGCGATAAGAAAAAGGAGGCGACCTTCTCGGGCAACGTGAAGGTCGTGCAGGGCGATACCACCATGACCTCGAAGACGCTGGTGGTGTTCTACGACTCGGGTGGTGACAAGCCGGCGACGCCGCAGCCTGCGGCAGCAAAGGGTGCGAAGGCGGCGCCGATCCAGTCGGCGACACCGGGCCCGGGCGGTAGCTCCTCGATCAAGCGGCTGGAGGCACGCGGCAATGTCGTGGTCACCCAAAAGGACCAGGTGGTGACCGGCGAGACCGCGGTGTTCGATACGAAGACCAATCTCATCACCATGCTCGGCGGAGCTGGGAGCCAGGTCGTGCTGACGCAGTGCCAGAACGTGCTGCGCGGCGACCGCCTCCTGGTCGACATGACCACCGGCGTCTCCCGGGTGGAGTCGGACAGCGGAAGGGTGCAAGGCCTGTTCATCCAGTCCCAGGGCGGACAGAACGGCAAATGCGGGACGCCGGTGGCCCCGGGCACGGCCCCGCCTTTGCAGTTGCCCGGCGGGAACAAGCCAAAGTAAATTCCGTTCGCGATTTCAACGCCTTGATCTGGAGACTCCCGATCCGAGGTTGAAGCTTGCCCGCCGAGACTGTATCTAGCGCGAAGGGCTTTCGAAGCGGGGTTCGCCGCTTTTCGGGCGTGTTTCACTGGGCATGAGACATGCCTTCATTCATGCTGCGTCGGCGAATCCTGAGGCCGGCGCGGGCAGATCGCGCGAAAACCGCGCAGGATCGTCGCGAAAGGCTAGAAGGCGGGGATGGTCGATCTCTTCAGCATGTTCCGTCGGCGCCCCGCCAAACGCGGCCGGACAGGATTTGCGCGCCAGGACATCACCGCGCTCGGTGACAGCGTCGGCGGCCTCGTGGCCAGCCCAGTCAGGGACGCGCCGTCGATCGCCCGGCACCAGCCGATGCATGCGCCCGATCAGTTCCAAGGCGACTATGAGGCCGAGCCGCCCCGGGCCCAGGCGGTTCATCCCGTGAGGGCTGCCGGCAGGGCCAACGGTTCCGGCGGGCCTCAGCTCTTGAAGCGGCCGGGCTTCCTGGCTGTGCATAGCGTGGAAAAGAGTTTTGGCAGCCGCCAAGTCGTGCGCGGCGTCAGCATCTATGTGCGCCGCGGCGAAGCGGTCGGCCTGCTCGGGCCCAACGGCGCCGGCAAGACCACCGTGTTCTACATGATCACCGGCCTGATCAAGGCCGATCGCGGCGCCATCGAGCTCGACGGCCACGACGTCACCAAGCTGCCGATGTATCAGCGCGCACGGCTCGGCATCGGCTATCTGCCGCAGGAAGCCTCGATCTTCCGCGGTCTCACCGTCGAGCAGAACATCCGCGCCGTGCTCGAAGTGGTCGAGCCCTCGCGCAAGAAGCGCGAGCAGCAGCTCGACTCGCTGCTCGACGAATTCAACATCACGCGCCTGCGGAAATCGCCGTCGATCGCGCTGTCCGGCGGTGAGCGGCGCCGCGTCGAGATCGCGCGCGCGCTGGCGACGCGTCCGAACTACATGCTGCTCGACGAGCCCTTTGCCGGCATCGATCCGATCGCGGTCGGCGACATCCAGGACCTCGTCCGCCATCTCACCAACCGCGGCATCGGCGTGCTGATCACCGACCACAATGTGCGCGAGACGCTCGGCCTCACCGATCGCGCCTACATCGTCTATGCCGGGGAAATCCTGACCGAGGGCAGCCCGGATGAGATCGTCGCCGATCCGGACGTGCGCCGCCTTTACCTTGGCGAGGAATTCCGCCTCTAGCCCGTTTTTCCATTTCGTCAAGACGTGTACATCGGGCTCGGACTAAGATAAGCAAAAATCGGACCAACTTTTTGGGATCGGTTCTTGCTTCATGGCGCTTTCGCAGAGATTAGAGTTCCGGCAATCGCAGTCGCTAGTCATGACGCCGCAGTTGATGCAGGCGATCAAGCTGCTGCAATTGTCCAACCTCGATCTCACGACGTTCGTCGAAGAGGAACTCGAGCGTAACCCGTTGCTGGAACGGGCCAACGACGAGCCGCCCGTGGGCGAGGGCCCGGCCGAGACCGGCCAGTTCAACGACAGCGATGGCGGCCACAACGACGAGCCGGGCGGCGGCCCGGGCGAAGCCTTCGAGCCCGGCCAGGAAGAGTGGATGAGCAAGGATCTCGGCACCCGCGCCGAGATCGAGCAGACCATGGACACGGGGCTGGACAACGTCTTCTCCGAGGAACCCGCCGAAGCGGCCGCGCGCAACGCCCAGGATGCGGCGCCGACCACCTATACCGAATGGGGCGGCGGCGCCTCCGGTGACGAGGACTACAATCTCGAAGCCTTCGTCGCCGCGGAGACCACGCTCGGCGACCATCTCGCCGAGCAGCTCTCGGTTGCCTTCACCGGCGCAGCGCAGCGCATCATCGGCCAGTATTTGATCGACCTCGTCGACGAGGCCGGCTATCTGCCCCCGGATCTCGGCCAGGCCGCCGAACGGCTGGGCGCATCGCAGCAGGATGTCGAGAACGTTCTTGCCGTGCTGCAAAAATTCGATCCGCCCGGCGTCTGCGCGCGCAATTTGAGCGAATGCCTGGCGATCCAGCTCCGCGAGCTCGACCGCTACGATCCCGCGATGCAGGCCCTGGTCGAGCATCTCGATCTCCTCGCCAAGCGCGACGTCGCGGCCTTGCGCAAGCTCTGCGGCGTCGACGACGAGGACATCGCCGACATGATCGGCGAGATCCGCCGGCTCAATCCCAAGCCAGGCATGAAGTTCGGTACAGCCCGGCTCCAGACCATGGTGCCCGATGTCTATGTCCGCCCGGGCCCCGATGGCGGCTGGCATGTCGAGCTCAACAGCGACACCTTGCCGCGCGTGCTGGTCAACCAGACCTACTATTCGCAGCTCTCGAAGAAGATCGGCAAGGACGGCGACAAATCGTATTTCACCGACGCGCTTCAGAACGCGACCTGGCTGGTGCGTGCGCTCGACCAGCGCGCTCGCACCATCCTGAAAGTCGCAACCGAGATCGTGCGCCAGCAGGACGGCTTCTTCACCCATGGCGTGGCGCATCTGCGACCGCTGAATCTGAAGGCCGTCGCCGACGCCATCCAGATGCATGAATCCACGGTGTCGCGCGTCACCGCCAACAAATACATGGCGACCAATCGCGGCACGTTCGAGCTGAAATATTTCTTCACGGCCTCGATCGCCTCGGCCGATGGCGGCGAGGCGCATTCGGCCGAAGCCGTGCGTCACCACATCAAGCTGCTGATCGATGCGGAGGCGCCGTCCGCGATCCTGTCCGACGACACCATCGTGGAACGCTTGCGCGGCTCGGGCATTGATATCGCCCGCCGCACGGTCGCGAAGTACCGCGAAGCCATGCGCATTCCTTCCTCGGTGCAACGCCGTCGCGACAAGCAGAGCGCTCTTGGTAACGTCCTCTCCACCGCCATGGCCGATCGCTCCCGCAATCCCGAACCGGCCTGATTGCGTCGGCGCCAAATCGCGCTACTCTCGATCCGCTATCGGGCCCGATCCTGGCCAGGCACGAACCAAGCGAGGTTCACATGACTCTCCGCATCTCGGGAAAGAGCGTCAACGTCGGCGAGGCCCTGCGCGGCCGCGTCACCGACCGGACTGAAGAGGTCCTGCGCAAATATTTCGACGGTAATTATTCCGGCCACATCACGCTGAGCAAGGACGGCTTCGGCTTCCGCACCGACTGTGCGCTGCATCTTGATTCGGGAATTACGCTTGAGGCCGATTCGAACGCACCGGATGCCTATGCCAGTGCCGACCAGGCGCTGCTGATGATCGAGAAGCGGCTCAAGCGCTACAAGAGCCGACTCAAGGACCGCTCCGCCCGCAAGGCCCATGTCGCCTCCGCGGCGTTGGCCGCCATGGATGCCACCAGCTACGTGCTGGAGGCGCCGGGCGAAGGTGAGGACGAGGACGAAATCACCGGCTACAGCCCCGTCATCATCGCCGAGGCCACCACCTCGCTGAAGCCGCTGTCCGTCAGCGAAGCAGTCATGGAACTCGACCTCAGCGGGGCGCCCTGCCTGGTGTTTCAGCACGGCTCCTCGGGCCGGGTGAACATCATTTACCGCCGGGCCGACGGCAATGTCGGCTGGATCGACCCCCCGGGGGTCAAGGCGGACGGCAAGGTGGCTGGCAAGGCCTGAGGCCGTCGGACGACGCCCCTGCGGCCCGGCGCGGGGGCTCCTTTCCGCCTTAACAATGACCGGGGCAAAGCTGCACGCGGGAGTTGGCACCGGGATTGCGTTGGAGTAGAAGCCCCCCACATCAGGGGCGAGCTAAGTCCGCCTCCTGCTTCATCTTCTTGACGTCGGCCCGCCCAGGTTCTTTGTCCAGGCTGGCCAATTCGGAACCTGACGTTTTCATTCACCTCGGAAGACTTCCATGCCGATTACCGATCTGGTCGCGCCCGAGGCGATTCTCCCGGCATTGAAAGTCAACAGCAAGAAGCAGGCGCTTCAGGAACTCGCGGCCAAGGCCGCCGAGCTGACCGGGCAGAACGAGCGTTCCGTGTTCGAAGTGCTCCTGCAACGCGAGAAGCTCGGCACCACTGCGGTCGGCTACGGCGTCGCCATTCCCCACGGCAAGCTGCCCAAGCTGGAAAAGATCTTCGGACTGTTCGCGCGCCTCGATCGTCCGATCGATTTCGAATCGATGGACGGCCAGCCGGTCGATCTCGTCTTCCTGCTGCTCGCCCCCGAAGGCGCCGGCGCCGATCATTTGAAGGCACTGGCCCGCATCGCCCGTCTGCTGCGCGACCAGGACATCGCCAAGAAGCTCCGCGCGTCGCGCGACGCCCAGGCGATCTATTCGGTGCTCGCGCTGCCGCCGGCGACTGCGGCGTAGTAGGCTATAGCCACTCGTTCGTATGTGGCTCTATTTCATCGACCAGATTTGCCGACGCTTTCCAGGGGAAAGTTTGGAGCCGCTGTGACTGGGGCATGTCTCACAGACTTCGCAAGGGGGCTGCTGCTTGATTGAATTCCTCGTACTCGTTGGCATGCTCGGATGGTTGGCCGGCGTGGTTTGGCAATTGCGGCTTGCGAGTACCAAGGGAAAAGTTTGGAGCCGCAATGGCTATGTAACGCGTACAAGCAACGAGACAGTTTTCGGGGCCTGCGTGTGTTTCTACTGGGTCGCGCTTGGGTGGGGAACCATGATGCTGTTTTGCATGGTGATATCGATTATCAGGCAAATCTAGAATGCATCGCGCCTCTGATTGAGCGTGGCTCGTCGCCTTTCGGCTGATAGCCAGCAGTGAAGGCACTGGCGCGCATCGCCCGTCTCCTCCGCGACCAGGACATCGCCAAAAAGCTCCGCGCCTCGCGCGATGCGCAAGCGATCTATTCGGTGCTCGCGCTGCCGCCGGCGACCGCGGCGTAACCCTTCTCCCTCGAACCGACACAGCGCCGTCTGCGACATATTGTGCAGCCGGGCGCTGCGATATGTCGTCTCCGGCACGGTTTCGGCGCGGGGATTCTGCAAAATGATTTGCGGTTCGATCGGGCGGGTTTTCGGTCTGCTTTGCTCCGTCACCATTGTCGCCACCGCCGTCGCCCGCGCCGACGAGGCGTCCAACGACCGCGTCATCGCGGAGAAGACCGAGATCATTGCGGCCGATGCAACCAATGCGGTCGCTTACGAGCTGCGCGGCGAAGCCTACTATATCAAGCACGACTGGAATCGCGCCTTCGAGGATTGCAGCGCCGCGATCCAGATCGATCCGAACTTCGGGCGGGCCTATAACTGCCGCGGTCGCGCCTATTCGGCGAAGGGCGATGGCGATCACGCCATGATCGACTACAACGAGGCCATTCGCCTCGATCCAGCTTATGGGCCGTCCTACACCTCGCGCGCCGAAGAGTATTTCAGCAGGCGCGATTTCGATCGTGCGATCGCCGGCTTCACAGAGGCCATCGAACGCAGCCCCAAGCAGGCTTACCGTGCGCTCGTCATGCGAGGGGAGGCGTATGCAGCGAAGGGCGACACCGATCACGCCGTCGCCGATTACAGCGAGGCGATGCAGCGCAATCCGGCCGCCGCCTGGCCCTACGAGTTGCGAAGCACCATTCGCTCCCACAAGGGCGAGATCGATGCAGCTCTGGACGATTGCGACAGCGCCGTCCGCCTGGAACCCGGAAATGCCGGCGGCCACTATTGCCGGGCCATGGTGTTCCTGAAGAAGGACGATGCCGACAGCACCATCCGGGAACTGGATGACGTGACGAGGATGAGACCGTCTTTCGCAAAGGCCTATCTCGTTCGCGGCGTCGTCCTGCACGGAAAGGGCGACGACAGACGCGCCCTTGCCGATTTCGACGAAGTAATCCGATTACAGCCGGGGAATTGGGAGGCCTACAACAGTCGCGCCGGTCTGTTTCGGGACATCGGACAGCACGATCGCGCGCTCGCCGACTACAACGAGGCGATCCGGCTCGATCCGAACAGCCAGCTCGCCCTGGTCAATCGTGCCCTCCTCTACATGATGATGTCCGACCCAAAACATGCGCGCGCGGATTTCAACAGCGTGCTCGCGCTGCCACTGAGCGACAAATGGGCCGTGGACACGGCGCGCGAAGGACTTGGCTTTGTGAAGTGATGGCGGAGCCGGGGCCGCCATCTTCCGTGGGGCTTGGGACGATCTGCTTTGCTACAAACTCGATATCGCTTCGAGAGTCACGGGTGGCCGCATGAGCGTCTCGTCGCCGTGGCAGTAGAATTTGTGCGTCCACGGATCAAACACCGGCACGCGCGCTTCGACGAATTCGTCGATATCACGTGTAACAACAATCAGATCCTGTAGCGCGGCGATAGCCGCGATGAACAAGTCAGGCTGCCCGAACGTATGGCGGCGCTTGCGGCCCTCGACGACCATCGTTTTCCACCGCACGATGACATCTTCGGTGATGGGAAGAACCCGCCCCGCAAACAGCGGTCGCAGCGTGTTGTCTAACCACGATCGAAGGTCTGCGCGTCTGGTGGGATCGGACAGTTGTTCGATGCCGTAGACGATTTCGGCGAAGGTGACCTCGGTGACATAGAGATCATCGCCGTTTTGGCTGGCGACAAAATCGGCAACGTCAGGATTGGGTTTGGGCCGGCGTAGTTCCGAAACCACATTGGTATCGAGCAGCCATCCTCTCAAAGCTCGACGTCCCGAACTTTGGATTTGATCGTCAGGCGTTCAAATTCCACATCGCCCAACGGCGATTTGGCAAGGACCGAAACGATGTCGCGGCCGCTCACGGGACGTTGGAGGCGATCGAATTCCTCTGCCGCGATAATAACCGCGGCGTCCTTCCCGTGCAGCGTAACGCGCTGCGGTCCGGTGCGTTGGGCCTCCCTGACGATCTGGCTGAGGTGAGTCTTCGCATCCTGAAGGCTCCATCGCCCGGATTGGGGGCGCTTCTTCGACGAGGGACGCTTTGTCGACATGCTGTGCCTTCTGGTCGGATCAACCAGAATTTAGAGTATCCGAATTCGGCCGTCAAAGCAAAACGGGCACGCCTTCCTGCGAAGGCATGCCCGCTTGAAACTCTATTCGTGCGACGTGCGCGTGCTCAGTGCACGCTCACCGCTTGCAGCTCGTTGCTCCAGGCGTTGGCGATCGCGGCTTCGCGGCTGTCGGTCAGCATGATCGGCGTGCCGTCGGCGGCGTGGAGCGCGAAGAGCTTGAGGCCCGGCGCGATCTTCGGCGCTTCGGGAAACAGGCCCGGCACATCCTCGGAGCGGATCTGCTTCACATAGGCGATATGGCCTTCGCCGAGGGTTGCCAGCGTCTCTGGCGAGACATTCTTGGCTTCGTATTCGAACGCAACGTGACCTTCACTCATGGTCTCGACTCCTTCACAGAAACTAAGCGGTCGAGTCCGCTACTCGTTCCATTATTCGTGCTCATTGATAGCGATTGTCTTAACGATCCTCTCCGGTTCCGGCCGGGCAAGATCGATCGCCAGCAATCCGTTCTTCAGATCCGCACCCAGCACCAGCATCCCCTCCGCCAGCACGAAAGTGCGCTGGAAGTGGCGCGCGGCAATGCCGCGATGGATGTATTGCCGGGTCTTGTCGTCCTGCTGCCGTCCGCGAATGACGAGCTGGTTTTCCTCAATGGTTACATCGAGTTGGTCGCGGGTGAATCCGGCGACCGCCAGCGTGATCCGCAACCGCTCGGGCTGGCCCTCCGATCGGTCGCACCTCTCGATATTGTAGGGAGGGTAACCGTCGGCGCCTTTGACGACCCGATCGAGCACGCGCTCGATCTCGTCGAAGCCCAGAAGGAACGGACTGGAAAGCGTGGGAACACGAGACATAGTTTACAAAGTCCTCTCGAAGCGACTTTGGTGCATCAGGGCCCCGTACAGGCACCCCTTGATCAGCAATATGGGCATATCCGCTTGTAGGTTCAAGGACGTAGCCGGGGGCTGTGGATTGGCAGCTCACTTACTCTGCCATGCACAAATGCCGACTTGTCGTCATGGCGCGAAACGCCTGCGACAAGCCCGGCACGACGAAATTGCGGCGCGATTTTTCTCAACGAAAACAAACCCCCTTCTATGGTGCATGGGGTTGTTTTCGCGTTTTTTAATCGGCGGCCCCGCGGAACCCGGTCAGGCCTCAATCCGCGTCCGGCCGTCGCCGCTGAACAGATGCAGCTTTTGGCGCGTCGCTGCGACGCGGATCTTCTCGCCGATCGGCGGTGCCTCTGAGCCGGGAATGCGGACGATGACCTCGCCGGGCGGCAGCTCGCCGGGATTGGCAGCGATGCGCTGCTCGTCCTGAGCCCGCGTGCCGTAGACGAAGGTTTCGGCGCCGACGCGCTCGATCGCTTCCACGGTGAGCGGGAGCGTGACGCCGCCGGCCGGGGTCTGGTCGGTGATCACGAAGTCTTCCGGGCGGATGCCGAGGATGCCGGCGTTAGTGCTGCCGAGCTGCGATTTGATTTCATCGGCGCGAATCGACATCAGGTTCATCGGCGGCGCGCCGATGAAGGAGGCGACGAAGGTCGTGGCCGGCTTTTCGTAGATCGCCAGGGGATTGCCGACCTGCTCGACCTGACCGCCATTCATGACCACGAGAACGTCGGCGAGAGTCATCGCCTCGAGCTGGTCGTGGGTGACGTAGATCGACGTGGTGTTGAGCCGGCGCTGCAATTTGCGGATCTCGACCCGCATCGCGATGCGGAGTTTGGCGTCGAGGTTGGACAGCGGCTCGTCGAACAGAAACACTTTTGGCTGACGCACGATGGCGCGGCCCATGGCGACACGCTGGCGCTGGCCGCCGGAGAGCTGGCGCGGCTTGCGCTCCAGCATCGAGGTGAGCTCGAGCACGCGCGCGGCTTCGTCGACGCGGCTCTTGACCTCGGCCTCCTTCATGCCGCGGTTGCGCAGGCCGTAGGCCATGTTGTTGAAGACGCTCATATGCGGATAGAGCGCGTAATTCTGGAACACCATCGCGATGTCGCGGTCGGCAGGCTCGATCTGGTTGACGATGCGGCCGCCGATGTCGATCTCGCCGCCGGTGACGGTCTCGAGGCCCGCGACCATGCGCAGCAATGTCGACTTGCCGCAGCCGGAGGGACCGACCAGCACGCAGAACTGGCCGTCGCCGACATCGACGTTGACGCCCTTGATGGCCTCGAAGCCGCCGGGATAGGTTTTGCGGACGTTGCGCAGAGTGACGTTAGCCATGGGATTTACTTTTCCGTCTCCACGAGTCCGCGCACGAATAATTTCTGCATCACGACGACGACGAACACCGGCGGCAGCATCGCGAGCACGGCGGTCGCCATCACGATCGGCCATTCGGTCAGCGCGTCGGTGGTGGTGATCATCTTGCGAATGCCGACCTGGATGGTCTGCATGTCGTCGCGGGTGGTGATCAGCAGTGGCCAGAGATATTGATTCCAGCCGAGGATGAAGAGGATCACGAACAGCGCCGCCATGTTGGTGCGCGACAGCGGCAGCAGCGTATCCCAGAAGAAGCGCAAGGGACCCGCGCCGTCGATGCGCGAGGCCTCCAGCAGCTCGTCCGGCACGGTCATGAAGAACTGGCGGAACAGCAGCGTCGCGGTGGCCGAGGCGATCAGCGGCAGCGACAGGCCCGCGTAGCTGTCGAGCATGTGCAGATCTGCGACGATCTTGTAGGTCGGATAGATGCGGACCTCGACTGGCAGCATCAGCGTGATGAAGATGATCCAGAAGATCGGCATCCGGAACGGAAAGCGGAAATAGACGATCGCATAGGCCGAGATGATCGAGATCGCGATCTTGCCGACCGCGATCAGCAGCGCCATCACCAGCGAGTTCAGCATCATGTTGCCGACGGGCTCGCGAGTCGAGCCGCTCGTGCCGACGAAAATGGTCTGGTAGTAGACCTCGAAGAAATGACCGCCCGGCAGCAGCGACATCTGACCGTTGGCGATCAGCGCGTTGTCCTGGGTCGAGGCGACGAACGCGATGTAGACCGGGAAGGCGACGATCGCGATCCCGATCCAGAGGATGATGTGGGCGACGTAGCGCCGGAAGCCCTCTTCCTCGACCATCAGTAGGTCACCTTGCGTTCGACGAACCGAAACTGGATTCCGGTGAGCACGATGACCATGACCATCAGGATCACCGACTGCGCCGCCGAGCTGCCGAGATTGCCGCCAAGCAGGCCGTCGGAATAGACCTTGTAGACCAGCGTGACCGTCGACGTTCCGGGTCCGCCGCGGGTCATAGTGTCGATGATGCCGAACGTGTCGAAGAAGGCGTAGACGATGTTGACCACCAGCAGGAAGAAGATGGTCGGCGATAGCAGCGGGAAAGTCACGGTCCAGAACCGCCGCATCGGACGGGCGCCGTCGATCGCGGCGGCCTCGAACACGCTCTTGGGGATCGCTTGCAGGCCTGCGAGGAAGAACAGGAAATTATAGGAGATTTGCTTCCACGCGGCGGCGAGGATGATCAGCGCCGCGGCCTGGTCGCCGTCGAGCAGCGGATTCCAGTCGATGCCCATGTTGCGCAGATAGCGCGAGAGCACGCCGAGCGAGGGATGCAGCATGAAGATCCAGAGCACGCCGACCACGGGCGGCGCCACCGCATAGGGCCAGATCAGGAGCGTGCGGTAGAGCATCGAGCCACGCAGCGGCTTGTCCGCCATCACGGCGAGCAGCAGCGCGAAGGACAACGACGAGACGGCGATCGCGAACGAGAAGAAGAACGTTCGGACGATCGCCTCGAAATAGGCTACGTCCTTGAACAGCTCGATGTAATTCTCGAACCAGACAAAGGTGGTCGACAGACCGAACGCGTCCTGGAGCAAGAAGGACTGGATCACCGCCTGCAGGGCCGGCCAATAGAAGAAAATCAGGACGATCGCGAGCTGCGGCGCAACCAGCGCGTACGGTAACAGCCTTGACTGGAAAATGGCTTGCTTTTGCATGATGTCAGCAGAGCGGCAGGCCGGGTCGCGGCCTGCCGCTCATTGCCTCACTTGACGGCGGTCTTTTCGAACTGCCGCAGCATCGTGTTGCCGCGCTCGACGGCGGAATCCAGCGCCTGCTTGGCGGTCTTCTTGCCGGCCAGCGCCTGCTCGATCTCTTCCGACCAGACGTCACGGAGCTGCACCATGTTGCCGAGGCGCAGACCGCGCGAGTTCTCGGTCGGCTCCTTGTTGGTCAGCTCGAGCAGCGGCGTTTCGAGATAGGGCTGATCCTTGTAGAAGCCCTCTTCCTTCGCCTTGGCATAGGCCGCCTTGGTGATCGGCAGATAGCCCGAGGCCTTGTGGATATAGACCTGGCGATCGGTGTCCGAGAGGAAGGTCAGGAACTTCGCGACGCCCTTGTATTCCTCGGCCGACTTGCCGCCCATCACCCAGAGCGAAGCGCCGCCGATGATCGAGTTCTGCGGCGCGCCCTTGACGTCGGGATAATACGGCATCGGCACGGCGGTGAAGTTGAACTTGGCCTGCGCCTTGACGTTGCCGAAGAACGCCGACGAGGTCAGGTAGATCGGGCATTCGCCGGAGGTGAAGCGACCCTCGCCGGTGTTGGTGCGGCCGGCGTAGTCATAGGTCTTGGTCTTCTGCAGCTCGACCAGGGTTTCGAGATGCTTGACCTGAAGCGGTCCGTTGAACTCGAGCACGGTGTCGAAGCCGTCGAGGCCGTTGGCCTTGCTGGCGAGCGGCACGTTGTGCCAGGCCGAGAGCTGCTCGAGATTGACCCAGGTGACCCAGGAGCCCGAGAAGCCGCAGGTGTCATGACCGGCAGCCTTCAGCTTCTTGGCGGCCTCGAACGTTTCGGGCCAGGTCTTCGGAATCTCGACGTTCGCCTTCTTCAGCTCGTCGAGGTTCACCCACATCACAGTCGAGGACGAGTTGAAGGGGAATGAGAGCATCTCGCCCTTCGACGTCGAATAATAGCCGGTGATGGCGGGCAGGTAGATCTTGGGATCGAACTTTTCGCCGGCGTCCGCCATAAGCTTGTAGACGGGCTTCACGGCGCCGGTCGCAGCCATCATGGTCGCGGTGCCGACTTCGAACACCTGCATGATGTGCGGCGCGTTGCCGGCGCGGAACGCCGCGATGCCGGCGTTCATCGTATCGGGGTAGTTGCCCTTGTAGGTCGGGATCACCTTGTAGTCGCTCTGCGACGCGTTGAAGTCGGTGGCGAGCTTGACGATGACGTCATTGTTGGCGCCGGTCATCGCGTGCCACCACTGGATTTCGGTCGCGGCCAAGGCCGGCGAGGCCGATAGTCCAACCGTGAGCGCAATAGCGGCAGCCGCTCCAAAGTGTCTAAGAGCCATCAAGTAAACCTCCCTTGGCCGTTCTCTTGGGCCGTCAAAAATGATCGCTTGCGCTAGCAGCGCCATATGACGTTCACATGACTGTGTAAGCGGCCGAAACGAAAGCGGCAAGCGCGGCAAAAGGGAAGCCGTCAAATAGGCGAATGCCGCGAGCGGCGTCCTCCGTTCGCGGTGCAGCATTCGGGAGTGATGGGTTGGTCGCTACGTCTTCAGCAGAATAGTGGAGCAGACGATCGTCCCGCGGGCTCCGAAACCTCACCCGCAAGGCACGCGGGAGAGGTTGCAGCGAGCCCGCGGTTAGAATCTCGCCCGCCTGATCCGCACGTAAAGCGCGCCCTCGCCGCCATGGCCGATACCGGCTTCCTCAAAGCCGACCACAAAAGCCCGGAATTCCGGCAGGCTCAGCCATTCCGGCACCTGGCGGCGCAGCACGCCGCTTTCGCCGCCGCTTCGGCCCTTGCCGGTGATGACGAGCACGAAGGTCAGGCCGTCATGATGAGCGCGGTGCAGAAATCCGGTCAGTGCGCGATGCGCGCGCATCTGGGTCATGCCGTGCAGATCGAGCCGCGCCTCGATCTCGCTGCGCCCGCGCGACAACTTTGTGCGCTCGCGCTTGCCGAGCGGCGCGAGCGGCGGCACCGCCGGCTTCGCTGCACGCAGTGCCGGGGCAGCGGCAATCGGACGTGGTGATGGCGCAGGCCGCGTGGGGGGCGCTGCGGGGGAAGGCTCGGTGCGCGGCGCAGCTTGCGCCTTCACCGCACGAGGCTTCCTCAGCGGCTTGACCTGCTTTGCGACCGTATCCCACAGCGCGCGCTCTTCTTCGCTCAGCGCGCGACGGCGCGGCGAGGGACGAGGCTCCAGCACGGGCGGACGGGACGATCGCTTCATTGCTGCCGATGGGAACGATTTTTCACCGGCCGCCGCGGCTCCTGAACCGGCTCGATCACGGGACGCGGCACCGGCAGCGGGACTGGACCGGCGACAGCGACCGTCTCGCTCCTGCTTTGCGCCTCGGCTGCCGCCGGCTTGTCCTTCGCGGGCTCTGTTTGCGGAAACAGCTTCGCGATCTTCTCCGACGGCCGCGGGTCCGGCACCGGCAGCCGCGCGGCACGCGCCGTCGGATCGAGACCCTTCGGCACCAGCATCACGAAATGCATAGCATGGCGCAGACGCCCGGAGACGCGGCCGGCCTCCTGGCCCGCGCCGAAATAGAGATCGGCGCGCGCCGGACCGATGATGGCCGAGCCGGTGTCCTGCGCGATCATCAACCGATGGAACGGCGTCTTCGCGCGTTCGGAATCGATCGGCAACTCGCCTTCGATGAAAAACGGCGTGCCGTAGACGTGGAGCGATTTGTCGACTGCGATCGAGCGGCCGGCCGTCAGCGGAATGCCCTGCGCGCCGACGGCCTCCTCCTTGTCGGACAGATTGACCTCGCGGAAGAAGATGTAGGAGCGGTTCTGGCGCCGCAGCTCCTTGGCACCGTCTGGTGTCTGCGCCATCCACTCCCTGATCTTCTGCATCGACATCTCTTCCTTCGGAATGATGCCGCGCTCGATCAGGATGCGACCGACCGCTGTATAGGGATAGCCGTTATAGGCGTCGTAGTTGAGCCGGACCGTGCCGCCATCGTCGAACTTGATCCGCGCCGAGCCCTGGATTTGGGCGAACAGCAGATCGGTCGGGTCCTTCAGCCAGGCAATCTCGAGTCCGCGGCCGGCGATCTTGCCGTCCTCGATCTCGGCGCGGTCGTAATAGGGGACCAGCTTGCGGCGGCCGATCTTGCGATAGACCGAGCCCTTGTTGGGCAGGCTGACCGAATCCTGCTTGTAGCCGCGCACGAACAGGTTCGACGGGCGGCGATAGACCGGGACGTTGTAGACGTCGGTCTGCGTGCGCGATCCCTCCAGCACCGGCTCGTAATAGCCGGTGACGAAACCATCCGGCTCGCCGAGGCGAGAGATCCGTAGCGGCGCAAAATTTTCCTCGAAAAAGGTTTTGGCCCTGGCGTCGTCGGTAAGCTCGAGCGATTTGGCGACCCGGCAGGGTTCGGCCAGAGAGGCGCCCAAAGCCTTCGGTTCGGGCGCGCCGGTCTGGGCGCTGATCGGACGGCAGCTCGCGCGAAAGGTCTTGTAGGCGGCGAGATGATTGTCGTCGCCCCAGCCCTTCACGTCGGCCCAGGCCAGCGGCAGATATTGCGCGCCGGGAATCTCGAACGGCAGGGGAAGCTGCGGATACGGCAAGGCGCGCGGCGGCGCGGCAGGCAATTCCGGGAGATGATGGTGATGGCTGCGATAGTGGCGCCGCGCCGCCTCGGCGCCGAGTGAAAACGACGACAGCGCGACGGCACCTGCGCAAAGCGCCGTCGCGCTGGTCTTCAGGAAAGCCTTAATTCGCGCTTCCGGTGCCAACCAGCTTCCAGTTCGGATCGCGAGAGGTGATGTCGCGGGCGAAAGTCCAGATGTCGGTGATGTCGGCGACCGTGTCGGCGCTGCCATCGACGATGTTGCCGGCCTTGTCACGCGTGGCCGAGATCATCTGCGAGACGAAGCGGATCGTGAGCTGGGCGGTGCGGTCGCGCAGCTCGGCGCCGACGAGCTCGGCCTTGTCGATCGAGACAAAACGCGTCTCGGTCTTCTGCTCGTTCTTCTCGCGCTCTTTGATCGCGGCATCGAAGCTTTCATAGACCTCCGACGACAGCAGGTCGCGCAGCGCGCGGCGGTCGCCATTGGCAAAGGCCAGCACGATCATCTCATAGGCGCCGCGGGCGCCGGAGATGAAATGGCGCGGATCGAAGGTGGAGTCCTTTTCGACGATGGCGTCGAGACCCTGGGCGAGCACGGTGCCCGGCTCGGTCAGGCCCTTCCAGCGGTCGGAGGGCGGGGCCGGCTCGGCCGTCGGCGCCAACGGAGCCTGGTCGATGACCTTGCCCGGCATGGTGACGACGTTCTTGTCCTGGGCACCCTGGAGCGCGTTACGGTCGAACGGCGGCCGCTCGTTGCCGGTGCGCTGCCCCAGCACGCTGCGCAGCCTCAGAAAGATGAAGACCGCCAGCGCCAGGAAGATGATGGTGTAGATGTCCACGTCGTATTCGCTTTCTGGTCGTCTGTAGAAGGGGCCGTCTCGAAAGGATCGTGCCGGGAAAATCGATCCGGCCAGTAGACCGTTCCATACCGGAACGGCAAGTCCACATCACCATTTCGGGTCTGCGCGTCAGGTCCGTGGGATGTAGGCACGAAATCTTGCCCGGCCAATGGCGCCTTTTGGCACAGCACCGAGTGTAGCGCGTTTTATGCTTAAGGGGAAACCCGATCCTGGCCGGAAATCGCGCATCTTCAATCGTTTAAGGCGCAGTTGCGCTGGATCGGCGGGATGAACGCCGCAGTTGTGGCCGTAACCGGAATTCCCCATCCGGGACCGTTCGTCCTTGTGGAACGAGGTAGCCCTATGTTAGCCAACCGCCGCGAAATTCAGCCCAATCGGGTAAGGAGACACTCTTATGACCAACGGTAACGGCACCCCTCCCGAGGCGGCCCAGGCTCCCCAGCTCAACGTCCTGGCGCAATATACCAAGGACCTCTCGTTCGAAAATCCGAATGCGCCCAGCTCGCTCCAGCAGCAGAGCCAACCGCCCCAGATCAACATCCAGATCAATGTGAGCGCCAACAACCTCAGCGAACAGGAGTTCGAGGTGACCCTGTCGGTCGAGGGCAAGGCCGAGACCGCCGGCAAGATCATGTTCTCGTTCGAGCTCGCTTATGCCGGCGTGTTCCGCATCTCCAACGTGCCGAAGGACAATTTGCATCCGCTGGTCATGATCGAATGCCCGCGCCTGCTGTTCCCGTTCGCCCGTGAGATCATCGCCACGGCCGTGCGCGACGGCGGGTTCCCGCCTTTGATGCTGGACCCGGTCGACTTCGTCGGCCTCTATCGTCAGAACATGGAGCGGCAAATGGCCGCTCAGCCGAGCGGTCAGGCCTAACCAGCCGAAGCGACAGCTGGAGCGGGCAAGAACTCGTTCCAGATCGCCTTGTCGCCGAGCGTTGCGATGAAGGCCCGGTGGGCCTCGCGCTCGGCGTCTGAAATCCGCGGGGTGAGCGGCGCGGGCCGTTGCCGCCGAGGCGCATCGGCAGCCCCATTGGCGCGGGTTTCCTCGGATTCCGAGGCCAGCAGCAGCTGCGATTGCCGCGCCCCGACCAGATCCACATAGACTTCCGCAAGCAGCTCGGCGTCGAGCAACGCGCCGTGCTTGGTGCGGCGTGAATTGTCGATCGCATAGCGCGAGCAGAGATCGTCGAGCCGGTTCGACACGCCGGGATGCTTACGACGTGCCAGCAGCAGCGTATCGACCAACCGCTCACGCGGGATCGCCGGGCGCTTGATCCGGTCGAGCTCGGCATTGATGAAGCTGATGTCGAACGAGGCATTGTGGATCACCAGCGGCGCATCGCCGATGAACTCCAGAAAATCGTCGACGACCTCGTGAAACAGCTGCTTTGTCGCCAGGAACTCGGCCGACAGCCCGTGCACCGCGAAGGCTTCTGCCGGCATGTCCCTTTCGGGATTGATGTAGACGTGGAAACTCTGCCCCGTCGGCATGCGATTGAGCATCTCGACGCAGCCGATTTCGACCAGGCGGTCTCCCCGCAGCGGGTCGAGGCCGGTGGTTTCTGTGTCGAGAACGATTTCGCGCATGATCTGAGAAGCCGTGTCAGGCGGCGAATCAGGCGCGCCGCTGCGGCATCTTAACGACCTCGGCCAGGATATGCGCGATTTTGGCGCGCACCGGATCGAGCCCGTGGGACGTATCCACCACGAAATCGGCACGCCTGCGCTTTTCCGCGTCGGGTGTCTGCTTGGCGATGATGGCGTCGAGCTTGGCCTCGTCCATCGTGCCGCGCGCCAGCACCCGCTCGCGCTGCAGTTCCGGAGACGTCGTCACCACGACTACGGCATCGACCCGCGTCTCGCCCCCAGTCTCGAACAGCAGTGGAATGTCCAGCACCACGACGGGCGCCTTGGCGGCTTCGGCGTCGGCGAAGAATTTTTTGCGGGAAGCGCCCAGCATCGGATGGACGATCTGCTCCAGCTGCTTGATGGCCGCAGCATCGTGCACCACACGCGCCGACAGTTTCGACCGATCGACCTTGCCGTTCGCGGTGGTGCCGGGGAAGGCGGCCTCGATCGCGGGCGCAGCCTCGCCCTCATAGAGCTGATGGACGGCGGCATCGGCATCGTAGACAGGGACGCCAGCCTCCGCGAATAATTTCGCGGTGGTGGATTTGCCCATCCCGATCGAGCCGGTCAGTCCCAGGATTCGCATCAGCGCCCAGCCATCTCTGCCAATCACACCGCAACTAGCCGCTCGTGCCGCAGGAACGCAAGCAGCGGCAGCAGCGGCAAGCCGAGAATGGTGAAGTGGTCGCCCTCGATACGCTCGAACAAATGGATCCCCAGGCTTTCGAGTTGATAGCCGCCGACGCTGGTGGTGACGGCATCGCCGGCGATGTCGAGATAGGTCGAAAGTTCGGCCTCGGTCATCTGCCGCATGGTGAGGCGGGCGACCGAGACGCCCTCGAAGATGATCTCACCATTACGTGCTATCGCCACGGCAGAATTCAGCTCATGGCTGTGTCCGGAGAGATCGCGCAGTTGCGCCAGCGCCTGGGCGCGGCCCGCAGGCTTGTTGAAGAGGCGATCGCCAAGCGCCAGCGTTTGATCCGCACCGATGACGGTGCTTCCAGCGTGATGAGCCGAGACCGCCTTGGCCTTTTCGCGCGCCAGCAGCAAGGCAATCTCGCGCGGACCAGACAGCCCGGAGGCGGCCTGGATCGCGCGCTCGTCGATATCAGCCGTGATCACCTTGAACTCGAGCCCGGCATTGGCCAGCAGCATCTTTCGCGCGCTGCTCTGCGACGCCAGGATCAACGCAGATTTGCCGAGCCACAGACCCATCGCGAAACTATTCCCAAAGCTATTCAGAAGGCCGGTTACGCTGGCGATCGCTGTAGAGTTTCATGATCGCCGCGGCGGTTTCCTCGATCGAGCGCCGCGTGACGTCGAGCAGCGGCCAATCGTGCTTGGCGCTCAGCTTGCGGGCAAATGCGACCTCTTCGGCGACCGACTGCTTGTCCGTGTAGGTGTCGCCGCTGGAATCGGCGCCCATGGAGAGCAGGCGGTTCGTGCGCACCTGGATCAAGCGTTCCGGCGTCGCATGCAAGCTCACCACCAGCGGTCGCGTCAACGTTTCCAGTTGCGACGGCACCGGAATGCCTGGAACCAGCGGCACGTTGGCGGTGCGGATGCCACGGTTGGCAAGATAGATCGATGTCGGGGTCTTGGAGGTGCGGGAGACACCGACGAGCACCACGTCCGCGTCGTCGAGCCCTTCGACATGCTGACCGTCATCATGGATCATCGTGTAGTTCAGCGCGTCGATGCGCTTGAAGTATTCGGCGTTGAGCACGTGCTGGGCACCGACCCGGCCGGTCGTGGCGGCTCCGAGATACGCCTCGAACAATTGCATCACCGGGCCGATGATCGACAGGCTCGGAACATTGATCCCCTTGCACTTGTCCTCGAGCCTGGCGACCAGATCCTTCTCGAGCAACGTGAACAGCACGATTCCCGGCGCTTCCTCGATCTCGTCGAGCACGCGATCGAGCTGTTTCTGACTGCGCACCAGCGGATAGACGTGCTCGACCGGGGTCACGTTGGCGTACTGGGCGGCAACGGCCCGCGCGACCGTGATCAGCGTCTCACCGGTGGAATCGGACACGAGGTGCAGATGGAAATAATTGTTCGAGGTCGGCACAAAAGCCCTTTGTATGAAACCGGTTTGGTTTGTGGATTTCTGTGGACCTTAACCCCTCGGAAAGGGATGCGCGACACCGGGGGCGGGACAAGTGCCAATTTTCTTCACACCACTGCCCGTGAGAACAAGTTCGGCGCCCCGTCGAAAGGGAAACGGGATTGTGCCGATAACCCTCTTGATAAGCTGCCGACAGAAACGCGCAAGCCTTTGAAGCTGACCGCCTTATCGAGGGCGGCCAGAGTGATCAGGGATATGTTGATGGATGTGAACAAGCGCGTGTGAACGGGCGGACGGAAATGTGTGAGTCCAATTCACCGTCACATAGACTCAAACCTTAAGAATCTAAGATTCTTATTGGAGAAGGGCGCTACGGACGGATATGTGTGCAGGCAAGACCTTAACGAGTTCTTACTATCCCCAGCGTTCCCCGCGGTTGGGCAGGAATCCGGATCCCAGACATGTTTGAAGACGTCTATCTCTGGATCAAGGCGCTGCATGTGATCGCCGTCATCTCCTGGATGGCGGGCATGCTCTATCTGCCACGGCTGTTCGTTTATCATTGCGAGGCCGACATCGGCTCGAAGCAGTCGGAAACGTTCAAGATCATGGAACGGCGGCTGTTCAAGGCCATCATCAACCCCGCCATGATCGTGACCTGGCTCGCCGGGCTCTATCTCGCCTGGGCTGGCCATTGGTTCAGCTTCGGCTGGCTGCACGTAAAACTGGCACTGGTCCTCGCGATGTCCGCGGTCCACGGCTTTTTTTCGCGCTGGCTGAAGGATTTCGCCGCGGATCGGCGCCCCCGGAGCCAGAAATTTTATCGGATTATCAACGAGGTACCCACTGGCCTGATGATTCTGATCGTCATCATGGTGATCGTCAAGCCGTTCTAGGCAGGGGTCGCGAACAATCGCTCAGTGCTTCTGCTTGCGGAGTGAGAGGCGATTTTCTATATTAGCAATATCCCACCCAACGCAGGCGGATGTGGTCGTGTCTGAGCTTTCCAGAGGCCGGACACCCCATCAGGTTTGAAGCCTCACCGGCGCTCTCCTTGCCAGACCTGCGGACCTTACCTTTTCGCGTCCGCATTTCAGAGCCTCCTCGCACCCCTCCCCAGGTTACCCCACAGGACCACCCCAATGCGGGAAATCAAACTCCAGGACCTCAAGTCGAAGACGCCGGCCGAGCTCGTCTCGTTCGCGGAAGAGAACGGGGTCGAGAATGCCAGCACCATGCGCAAGCAGGAGCTGCTGTTCGCCATCCTCAAGCAGCTTGCGCTCGCCGAGACCGATATCGTCGGCGAAGGCGTCGTCGAGGTTCTCTCCGACGGCTTCGGCTTCCTCCGTTCGCCCGATGCGAATTATCTGCCGGGCCCGGACGACATCTACGTTTCGCCCTCGCAGATCCGCCGTTTTGGCCTGCGCACCGGCGACACCATCGAAGGCCACATCCGCAGCCCGAAAGAGGGCGAGCGCTATTTCGCGTTGCTGAAGGTCAACACGCTCAATTTCGAGGACCCGGAAAAGGCCAAGCACAAGGTCAATTTCGACAACCTCACGCCACTGTTTCCGAATCAGCGCTTCCGCATGGAAATCGACGATCCGACGCGGAAAGACCTTTCTGCAAGGGTGATCGACATCGTCGCGCCGATCGGCAAGGGCCAGCGCGCGCTGATCGTCGCGCCGCCGCGCACAGGCAAGACGGTGCTGATGCAGAACATCGCGCACTCGATCGCGCATAATCATCCCGAGTGCTATCTGATCGTGCTCCTGATCGACGAACGTCCGGAAGAAGTCACGGACATGCAGCGCTCGGTGAAGGGCGAGGTCGTCTCCTCGACCTTCGACGAGCCGGCGGTGCGCCACGTCCAGGTCGCCGAGATGGTGATCGAGAAGGCCAAGCGCCTGGTCGAGCATGGCCGCGACGTGGTGATCCTGCTGGACTCCATCACGCGCCTCGGCCGCGCCTACAACACCGTGGTGCCGTCATCGGGTAAGGTGCTGACCGGCGGTGTCGATGCCAACGCGCTGCAGCGGCCGAAGCGGTTCTTCGGCGCCGCCCGCAACATCGAAGAGGGCGGCTCGCTGACGATCATCGCGACCGCGCTGGTCGATACCGGCAGCCGCATGGATGAAGTCATCTTCGAAGAGTTCAAGGGCACCGGTAACTCGGAGCTGATCCTCGACCGCAAGGTTTCGGACAAGCGGACCTTCCCGGCGATCGACATTTCGCGCTCCGGCACCCGCAAGGAAGAGCTGATCACCGATCCGGTGGTCCTGAAGAAGATGTACGTGCTCCGCCGCATCCTGAATCCGATGGGGACGATGGACGGTATCGACTTCCTGCTCGACAAGCTGCGTTCGACCAAGAGCAATTCCGAGTTCTTCGACTCGATGAACACCTGATTGCGGTGCAATATGATAGCGCCTCCGGGCGCCCTTTTTTTGTGCGGCTTTGCTGCAGCGAAGGTGCAGCATGGCGGCGTGTTTGTTGCCTCGACCGGATTTTGTAATAAGGCCTTGATACTACTTGGTAATATTTATTATCCGGCTCGTTTATCATTCCGCAGTGAGTAATTCTCGCAGCAATTGCCACTGGATATATTGCATTGCAACATAGGTTTTACTGCAGGATTTGGCGCAGCAAAACCCGCCGTTCGTCAGCCGAAACGGATGTTTGCCTTTTCCCTTTCAGCCGGACAAATAGGCCATGCATCCGCGAGACCAGACCATCTTTGCGCTGTCGTCCGGCCGTCCGCCGAGTGCGCTCGCGGTGGTGCGCGTCTCCGGGCCAAGCGCCAGCCTGGTGCTGACGGCGCTGGCGGGCAAGCTGCCGGCGCCGAGACAGGCCTGCCGCCGGCTCCTGCATGACGGCGTGGGCCAGCCGATCGACGATTCGGTGGTGTTGTGGTTTCCAGGCCCCGCCAGCGCGACCGGCGAGGACGTCGCCGAATTTCACGTTCATGGCGGCCGCGCGGTGCTGGCGGCACTCTTCGCCGCTATTTCTGTAATTCCGAATATGCGCGCCGCCGAGCCCGGCGAATTCACCCGGCGCGCCTTCGAGAATGGCAAGCTCGACCTGACCGAGGCGGAGGGCCTCGACGATCTCATTCACGCCGACACCGACCGCCAGCGCCGCCAGGCGTTACGGCAGTTGCGGGGTCTGCTCGGCAATCGCGCGCGCGACTGGCGCGAGCGCATCATCGAGGCCTCGGCCTTGATCGAGGCCGGCATCGATTTCTCCGACGAGGGCGATGTGCCCGCCGAGTTGATGGCGCCTGCGGTCAAAGCGATCAGTGCGCTGCACGACGAAATCACAGAAGTCCTTGCGGCACAGGGACAAGCTGAACGTTTGCCAGACGGCCTGGTGGTTGCGATCGCGGGCGAGCCGAATGTCGGCAAGTCGACGCTGATCAACCAGCTCGCGCGCCGCGACGTCGCGATCGTCTCGCCGCATGCCGGTACGACGCGCGATGTAATCGAAGTGCAGCTCGATCTCGACGGCTATCCTGTCACGGTGATCGACACGGCCGGGATTCGCGAGACCGACGATCCGGTCGAGCAGGAGGGTGTGCGCCGGGCGCGGGCGCGAGCCGAAGACGCCGACCTCGTGTTGTGGCTGGTGGAGGCTGGGCGCGCTGTTGATCCGGCCGCGATGCCGCTGCTGGGGAAGTCCGGCAACGCAGGCAGTCGCTCCGGCGGCTCGGTCTGGATCGTACGCAACAAGATCGATCTTGGCGGGGTCGAGGACGTCGGCCCGCGCGGTGAGTTCGGAATCGCAGCGAGCCGGGGGGACGGCATCCCCGAGCTGGTCGATGCCCTCGTGAAATTCGCCGCCGACTTCTTCGGAACGACCGAGGGGGCCTTGGTGACCCGGGCCCGCCAGCGGGATCTGCTGCGCCGGGCAGCGGACAGCTTGCGCCGGAGTCTGGAGCTCGTAGAACACGGCGAGGAGCTCGCCGCCGAAGAGCTGCGCGCTGCGGCCTATGCCTTGGGCCGGCTGTTGGGTCGGGTGGATGTCGAAGACGTCTTGGGTGCCATTTTCCAGAAATTCTGTGTTGGGAAGTAGCGCTAGTTCTTCATTGTAGAACTAGCCTTTGTTCCACTTATTCTGTTTCACGTGAAACACGGCGGGCGCGGTTCCAGATGTTTCACGTGAAACATGGCTCCATCGCCCAAGATTCTCGGGCCTGAAACGTACCAGATAAGGACCGGGTGCGCGGAGCGATCCGGGATCGCTCCGCTCGCGATGATTAGATGATTAGGAGTATGCCGCTGCCATCGCACTTCGGAGAGCGGCCCGTATCTGGGCATTACGACCTCCGGCCGCTGCCTTTATCCTTCGAGAGCCCCGTTTTCGCTCACTAAAAATGGTAATCTTTCCAAGGGCCATTCTACTGTGCATGGGGTTGTTTTCGCGGAAAACACTTGGGCTCCGCTTTCCCCGTTTCACGTGAAACAACTGCCTTGACCAGTTTCCACTTCCGGCTTGCCCGCCTCTGAGTTAGAAGTCCGCCCATGCGAACAGAGCGAGAGAGCTTCGACGTCATCGTGATTGGCGGCGGCCACGCCGGCTGTGAGGCTGCGGCGGCATCAGCGCGGATGGGCGCGGAGACCGCTCTGGTGACGCATCGTTTCTCCACCGTCGGCGCGATGTCCTGCAATCCCGCGATTGGCGGTCTCGGCAAGGGCCATCTGGTTCGCGAGGTCGACGCGCTCGATGGTCTGATGGGCCGGGTCGGAGACGCCGGCGGCATCCAATTTCGCGTCCTCAATCGACGTAAGGGCCCGGCGGTGCGTGGTCCGCGCGCCCAGGCCGACCGGAAGCTCTATGCCGCCGCGATGCAGGCGGCGATCCGGGAGACCGAGGGTCTTTCCGTCATCGAAGGCGAGGCGGACGAGCTGATCGTGGT
Organism: Bradyrhizobium canariense; assembly: GCF_019402665.1. Taxonomy (GTDB): domain Bacteria; phylum Pseudomonadota; class Alphaproteobacteria; order Rhizobiales; family Xanthobacteraceae; genus Bradyrhizobium; species Bradyrhizobium canariense. The sequence goes on along the minus strand of NZ_VSST01000020.1, from coordinate 311,686 downwards.
CGAGGGACGGGTGATCGGCCTGAGCCTGGCGGATGGCCGCGAACTTCGGGCAGGGGCTGTCGTCGTCACCACCGGCACCTTCCTCCGCGGTCTGATCCATCTCGGAGAGAAGAACTGGCCGGCCGGCAGGGTTGGCGAGGCGCCGGCAATGAGCCTTTCGACGTCCTTCGAGCGCGCCGGGTTCACGCTTGGACGGCTCAAGACAGGGACACCGCCGCGTCTGGATGGCACCACGATCGACTGGCCGGCGGTTGAAATGCAGCCGGGGGACGAGCCTCCGGAGCCGTTTTCCGTGATGACCGAGCGGATCACGACGCCGCAGATCCAGTGCGGGATCACCCGGACCACGCCTGCGACCCACGACGTGATCAGGGCCAATGTCCATCGTTCTCCGATGTACTCCGGCCAGATCAAGAGCTCCGGACCGCGCTATTGCCCCTCGATCGAGGACAAGATCGTTCGCTTCGGCGATCGCGATGGTCACCAGATCTTCCTGGAGCCGGAGGGGCTCGACGACAGCACGGTCTATCCCAACGGCATCTCCACTTCGCTGCCGGAGGAGGTCCAGCTCGCCATCCTCGCAACCATTCCCGGCCTGGAGCGGGTCAAGATGGTCCGGCCGGGCTATGCCATCGAATACGACCACGTCGATCCCCGGGAGCTCGATCCGACCCTCCAGACCAAGCGTCTGCGCGGCCTGTTCCTGGCCGGGCAGATCAACGGCACCACGGGGTACGAGGAAGCCGCTGGCCAGGGCATCGTGGCCGGGCTGAACGCGGCATTGGCCGCGAGCGGCGCCGCGCTGACGGTGTTCGACCGCGCCGATGGCTATCTCGGCGTCATGATCGACGACCTCGTCACCCGCGGCATCAGCGAACCCTATCGGATGTTCACCTCCAGGGCCGAGTACCGGCTGACCCTGCGCGCAGACAATGCCGATCAGCGCTTGACCGAGAAGGGCATCGCCCTGGGATGCGTCGGGAGCGCCCGGACCGTGCATCATCGCGCCAAGATGGACGCCCTGAATGCGGCTCGAGCGCTGTCGAAGTCGCTGACGATCACCCCGAACGAAGCGATCAAGCATGGACTGTCCCTGAACCGGGACGGCCAGCGGCGGTCGGCCTTCGAGCTGATGGCCTATCCCGACATCGGCTGGAGCCAGGTCCGTGCGATCTGGCCGGAGCTCGCTGCCGTTGATCCCGTCATTGCCACCCATCTCGAGATCGACGCGAAGTACGACGTCTATCTGGAGCGCCAGAGCGCCGACGTCGAAGCCTTCAGGCGGGATGAGGGGATGGTGCTGTCGGACGTCGACTACCAGCAGGTCCCCGGTCTCTCCAATGAGGTCCGGGCCAAGCTGGAGAAGGCACGTCCGTTCACGGTTGGCCAAGCCGGCCGAATCGACGGGATGACGCCGGCCGCGCTCGGCATCCTTGCGGCCTATCTCCGCCGCGAAGCGCGGAAGACGTCCAAAGCGATCGCATAGGTTTCACGTGAAACAGCGCGGGCCGGGCGGCGGCAGATCGTCATCAGCAAAACCCTCGGCGGGAGAGGGCGCCGGTGGTCGCTTCGAACCGGCGCCGACCAGACCGAAGATCGACAAGGCCAGCGCCAACGATCGATCGCTGGACGCCGTCATCGCAGCCGACAAGATTGCGGCGCTCAAGCTTGCGCCCGTTTCACATGAAACGGAGGCCCGGCTCGATCGCTACATCGCACTGCTCCGGGAGTGGCAGGCCAAGACCAACCTGGTCGCGCCCTCGACATTGCCGCATCTCTGGACCCGGCACATCGCCGACTCCCTTCAGCTCGTCGCTCTCGCCCCATCGGCCAAACGCTGGGCCGATCTCGGCAGTGGCGGCGGCTTCCCCGGCATAGTGCTGGCTTGCGCCATGGCGGGGACGGCCGGGGCCAGCGTCCATCTGGTCGAGCGAATCGCCAAGAAGGCGGCCTTCCTGCGCGAAGCCGTCCGCATAACTACATCCCCGGGAGTCGTACATCTCGCTGAGATCGGGGATAATGTGGATAGAATCACCGGCCCGGTCGATTGCGTCACCGCGCGTGCGCTGGCTCCGCTACACCAACTCATCGGCTTTGCGGAGCCGCTGATGCGCCAGGGCGCAAAAGCGTTGTTTCTCAAGGGTCAAGATGTAGAGTCTGAATTGACCGAAGCTACTAAATATTGGAATATTCAGCCGCAGCTCCACCAAAGCCGGACAGGCGACGGTTGGATCGTCGAGCTGGCTTCCGTGGAACGGCGCGGGTGAGGCGTCAGGGGCCGAGTGGGGAATTTGCGATGAGCGTGATTGACGAACCGCAGCAAGAACAGACCGCCGCCGTCCCGCAGGGCCATCCGCGCATCCTGGCGCTGGCGAATCAGAAGGGCGGCGTGGGAAAAACAACCACGGCGATCAACCTCGGCACGGCGCTCGCGGCGATTGGCGAGCGTGTCCTGATCGTCGATCTCGATCCGCAGGGCAACGCCTCGACCGGCCTCGGCATCGATCGTCGCAATCGCTCCTGCTCGACCTATGACGTTCTTGTCGGCGAGGCGAGCCTGCGGGAAGCGGTGGTGTCGACTGCGGTGCCGCGGCTGCATATCGCGCCCTCGACCATGGATCTCTCCGGCCTCGAGCTCGAGCTCGGCACCACGCCCGGTCGTGCGTACAAGCTGCGCGACGCGATCAGCGCGCTCAACAACAACGTCTCGCCCGACGCCGATTACACCTACGTGCTGATCGACTGTCCGCCCTCGCTCAATCTGATCACCGTGAACGCGATGGCGGCTTCCGACGCGATCCTGGTGCCGCTGCAGTGCGAGTTCTTCGCGCTCGAAGGTCTGTCGCAATTGCTGCAGACGGTGGAGCAGGTGCGTTCGACGCTCAATCCGAACCTGTCGATCCACGGCATCGTGCTGACCATGTTCGACTCGCGCAACAATCTCTCGAACCAGGTCGTTGCCGACGTCCGGCAGTTCATGGGCGAGAAGGTCTACAAGACCATGATCCCGCGCAACGTGCGCATCTCGGAGGCGCCGTCCTACGGCAAACCGGTGCTGGTCTACGATCTCAAATGCGTCGGCAGCGAAGCTTATCTGCGGCTCGCCACCGAAGTGATCCAGCGCGAGCGCGAACTGCGGACGACGCATTGAAGGTGCGCTGATCTGTAGGATGGGTAGAGCGCAGCGAAACCCATCATGGGTCGCGCCAACAGGATGGGTTTCGCTTCGCTCTACCCATCCTACGAGTTACGAGTTTCGATAATTCAGTTCTGGAGTGCTGCAGCGTGAATCCAAGGGAGCTGGCGATGGCCGACGAAGCGCGTTCGCGATTGGGCCGGGGTCTTGCGAGTCTGATCGGTGACGTCGGCGGCGAGGCTCAGCACGTCGATCGTCCGCGCGCGCAGCGCAAGGTGCCGATCGAATTCATCAAGCCCAATCCGCGCAACCCGCGCCGCACCTTTTCGGAAAGCGAGCTCAGGGAGCTCAGCGATTCCATCAGGCAGCATGGCGTGATCCAGCCGATCGTGGTGCGCCCGGTGAAGGGTGCACAGGACCGCTTCGAGATCATCGCCGGCGAACGGCGCTGGCGCGCCTCGCAAATGGCCGGCCTGCACGAAGTGCCGATCGTCCCCGTCGACATCAGCGACAGCGATGCGCTGGAGTTCGCGATCGTCGAGAATGTGCAGCGCGAAGACCTCAACCCGATGGAAGAGGCGCTCGGCTATCACGCGCTCGCCAACGAGTTCAAACGCAGCCAGGACGATATCGCCAAAGTCGTTGGCAAGAGCCGCAGCCACATCGCCAACATGATGCGGCTGACGAAGCTTCCCGCCGAAGTGCAAGCGTTGATCACGAGCGGCGAGCTGACCGCGGGTCACGCCCGCGCGCTGATCGGCGTGCCTGATCCGCTCGCGGCCGCCAAGCGCATCGTCGAAGAAGGCCTCAACGTCCGCCAGACCGAGGCGCTGGCGCATGAAGAGGGCGTGCCGGAGCGCAAGCCGCAGAAGGCGCGCACGGGGGCGAAGGAAAAGGACCCCGACACGGTCGACCTGGAGAAGCGCGTCAGCGATGCGCTCGGGCTCAAGGTCACGGTGAGCCACCGCGATCCCGGCGGCTCCGTCCAAATCAACTACCGCAACCTCGATCAGCTCGACGAGGTGATGCGGCGGCTGGCGAAGGGCGCGCTGTAGCCGCTAGTTCCGCTCTCTCACCCTCATGCTGAGGGGCCGCGGAGCGGCGTCTCGAAGGGCGAGGGCCCGGCCTGCATCCTTCGAGACGCGCGCAAGAGCGCGCTCCTCAGGATGAGGGACACGCACCGTCCTCGTCATCGCGAGCGCAGCAATCCAGAATCTTTCCGCGGAGAGATTCTGGATTGCTTCGTTGCAAGGGCTCCTCGCAATGACGGGGGGCAGAGCGGCGTGCTCAGCTCCGCCGCTTCGCGTTCGCGGCGATCGCCATCAGCGTGCGCTGGGCGATGGCGGCGGCGAGGGTGGATTGCTTGCGCGTGTCGAGCGCGGCGGTTGCGAGCTGCTCGATGATGGCGGCGAGCCGCGCTACGCTGAAATTGCGCAGTGCGGTTTCGACCGCGGGCTTCCGCGAGAAATGCAGGCGCGGATAGCCGCTGTCGAGTACTGCGGAAGCGGGCGTGCCGTCGGCGATCGCGAGCGCCGATTTGTGCAGCCACGCCGCCTGACGCTGCGCCGCAGAGATGATCACGCCGGGGTATGTGCCCGCTATCATGGCTTTGGCAAACTCGTTCTCGACGATCTCGGGCCGGCCGGCGAAGGCGCCATCGACGATCGGATCGAGTTTCAGCTCCGACGCATCGGCGACGACAGCCATCACGTCATCCAGCGTGATCTCGCCCTTGCCATGGGCATAGAGCGTGAGCTTGCGCAGCTCGTTGCGGGAGGCCTGGCGGTCGCCGCCGAGGAACGACATCAGCGCCGCGCGGGCATCCTGCGCGATGCGCAAATTGGCGATGCGGAGCTCGTCTTCCATCAGCTTGGCCAGGTCGCGCTCGCTATCGGGATAGCAGGCGATCGCGACGGCCGTCTTGGCGCGTTCGCAGGCCTTGCGCAGCGGCGATTCCGGGCGCAGCTCGCCGGCCTCGATCACGATGCGGCAATCCTTCACGCCCATCTCAGCCAGCGTGTCGATAGCGCTGGCAAAGCTGCGCGAGCCGGCGCGCACGCGGATGGCGCGGCGGCCGCCGAACAGCGGCACCGTCATGGCCTCGTCGACGAGGCGCGACGGCTCGGCGGAGAGCTCGTCGCCATCGACCTTGACCAGCGAGAACGGATCGTTGGGATCGTCGACAGCCGAGGCAATCAGCGCATCCGCGCGTTCGCGGACCAGGCCGGCGTCAGGTCCATAGAGCAGGATGATCGAACGGCCCACATCGGGGCGGGCGAGAAAGGCGTCGATCTCTTTTCCGCGCAGCGCGACCATGTTGCCTGGGATTCGTCATTCCGGGCGAACCGGGGGGACGGGATGAATTAAGTGCCCGCGGTGAAGAACGAGGCGAGGCGAGTCGTGATGTTCTCGGCGATCTCGTTGGCGGCACGATCCTCGGCATCACGTATTGCGCGGTTGCGGCTGAAACGCTGATAGGAGCCGGGCATGTCGTAGGACACGCGGGAGAACGTGGTGCCGGTCATTACCGACTTGCCGCTAACGACCTCGATCAGATTGTACTGGGCGTCGAGGCCGTAGTTTTCGCTGCTCGGCAGGCCGGTATTGGGATCGACGATCAGCGACGACTTGCTGCTTGAGAAACGGATCTCCAGGCGGTGGGTCGGCGGCATGCCGGTGGCGGTGCCATAGAGCTTGAAGGCCAGCGCGTTGCGGACCTCGACGCCGACGCGGGCCTCGCGCGAGGCATTGGCTTTGGAGATCGGGGGCAGATCGACCCCCATCAGCTTCTCGCGCAGGCCGGGCGTACCGTCGGTGTGCTCGGCATACATCGGGTGGAAGCAGCCGGCCGTCATGGCCGCCAGTGCGGCGACCGCCAGCAAGCGGGCTGCGATGCGGATCCTAGCCGACAACATTCACGATCCTCTTGGGGACGATAATCACCTTGCGGACGGGCTTGCCATCCAGGGCCAGTTTTACCGCATCGAGGGCCAAAACGGCAGCCTCGATTTCCGGATTCTCGGCCGCTGTTGCAACTGTGACCTCGCCCCGCTTCTTGCCGTTGACCTGAACCACCAGGGTCACACTGTCTTCAACCAGCAAATCACGCTCGATTTGGGGCCAATTGGCCTCGGAAACCAGCCCGCTGTGGCCGAGAGCCTGCCAACATTCCTCGGCCAGATGCGGCATCATCGGGGAGAACAGCTGGACCAGGATCTGGCTCGCCTCCCGGATCGCCCAAGCCAAATCTGGAGCCGGCTGGCCGGGACGCTGCAAGACCTCCGCGAACGCATTGGTGAATTCGCGAATATGGGCGAGGCAGACGTTGAAGTGCAGCCGTTCGATCCCGGTGGTGACCTTGTCCAGCGCACCATGGGCGGCCTTGCGCAAGGCGGTGGCGTCCGGGCCGAAGCCGGCGGGCCGGGCGGCCGGCGCGGCCTTGCCGGGTTCGATCGAGTCGTTCACCAGCCGCCACAGCCGCTGCACGAAGCGCGAGGCGCCCTGGACGCGCTCATCGCTCCAGATCACGTCGCGCTCGGGCGGGGAGTCCGACAGCATGAACCAGCGGGCGACGTCGGCGCCATAGGTCTCGATGATGTCGTCGGGATCGACCGTGTTCTTCTTAGACTTCGACATCTTTTCGATCGGACCGATCTGGATGTCTTCGCCTGACGTCAGCAGCGTGGCGCGGCGGCCGTTGGCGCCGGTCTCGACCTTCACCTCGACCGGCTGGACGTAGGTGCCGTCGGCCTTCTGGTAGGTCTCGTGCACCACCATGCCCTGCGTGAACATGCCGGCGAACGGCTCGTCCAGTGCGATGTGCCCGGTCGCTTTCATCGCGCGCGTGAAGAAGCGGCTGTAGAGCAGATGCAGGATCGCGTGCTCGACGCCGCCGATATACTGGTCGACCGGCAGCATCCGGTTGGCGACCTCTGGCGTCGTCGGCGCGTTCTCGTTCCAGGGATCGGTGAAGCGCGCAAAGTACCAGGACGAATCTACGAAGGTGTCCATGGTGTCGGTTTCGCGCTGCGCCTTGCCGCCGCATTGCGGACAGGTCACGTGCTTCCAGGTCGGGTGATGATCGAGCGCGTTGCCTGGCTTGTCGAAGCTCACATCCTCCGGCAGCACCACGGGGAGGTCGGCATCCGGCACCGGCACCACGTCGCACTTCGGACAGTGGATGACAGGAATCGGGCAGCCCCAATAGCGCTGGCGCGAAATGCCCCAGTCGCGCAGGCGGAAATTGACCTGACGCTCGCCGACCGGAGCGTTGCCGCGCAGCTCGCTCTCGAGACGCTTCGCCACCTCGTCCTTGGCCTGATCGATGGTCATGCCGTCGAGGAAGCGCGAATTGATCATGCGGCCGTCACCGTCATAGGCGGTATCGGTGATGACGAACGATTTCGGATCCTGGCCCTCGGGGCACACCACCGGCGTATTGCCGAGAGCGTACTTGTTGACGAAGTCGAGGTCGCGCTGGTCGTGGGCGGGGCAGCCGAAAATGGCGCCGGTGCCGTATTCCATCAGCACGAAGTTCGCGACATAGACCGGCAGCTTCCAGCTCGGATCGAACGGATGGACCGCGCGGATGCCGGTGTCAAAACCCTGCTTCTCGGCGGTATCGATGATCTCCTGCGCTGTGCCCATCCGCTTGATCTCACCGATGAACTCGGCGAGCTCAGGATTTTTGGCCGCGGCTGCCTGCGCCAGCGGATGATCGGCCGAGATCGCCATGAACTTCGCGCCGAACAGCGTGTCCGGGCGCGTCGTGAAAATCTTCAGCTCGCTCTCGCCGGCCGGCGTCGTCGCCGCGTCGAGCGCGAAGCGGATCAGCAGCCCCTCGGACCGGCCGATCCAGTTGCGCTGCATCAGCCGCACCTTGTCGGGCCAGCGGTCCAGCGTATCCAGTGCCGACAGCAGCTCCTGCGAGTACTTCGTGATCTTGAAGACCCACTGGTTCATTTCCCGTTGTTCGACGACGGCGCCCGAACGCCAGCCTTTGCCGTCGATCACCTGCTCGTTGGCGAGCACGGTCATGTCGACGGGGTCCCAGTTCACCTTGCGCTTTTCGCGCTCGGCGAGGCCTTCGCGCAGGAAGTCCAGAAACAACTTCTGCTGGTGCTTGTAGTAGCTGGGATCGCAGGTCGCGATCTCGCGGCTCCAGTCCAGCGACAGCCCGATCGAGCGGAGCTGCTTCTTCATCGCGGCGATGTTGTCGTAGGTCCAGGCCTTCGGCGCCACCTTGCGCTCGATCGCGGCGTTCTCGGCCGGCAGGCCGAAAGCGTCCCAGCCCATCGGATGCAGCACGTTGAAACCCTTGGCGCGCATGAAGCGGGCCAGCACGTCGCCGAGCGTGTAATTGCGGACATGGCCGATATGGATGCGCCCCGACGGGTAGGGGAACATCTCCAGCACATAATATTTCGGCCGCGGATCGTCGTTTCTGGAGACGAAGATCGCCTGTTGGTCCCAGGCGGCTTGCCAGCGCGGTTCGGCGTCGCGGGCGTTGTAGCGTTCGGAGGTCATGGAATCGTTGGGTTTTCGTGGATCTGGGCCAGCTAAAGACGGCGGACTAGGCCATAGAAGTCCTCAAGGGGTCAATGGGTTGCCGCAATTTGGGAACCTTCGCGACCGTCCCGGGCAAATAGTGCGGCCGCCATTGGGGTGTGATTAAGAGGTCGATGCCAGGTTGGTGGCCAGGACCCGAAGACTTGCGATGGCCACCAGCTTCGACGATCTCGACCGATCACAGATCTCATCGAGCGCTGCGATCGCGCGCTCTATCTCGCCAAGAACAACGGCCGCAATCGCGTGGTCACCGAGCGCGAGCTCGATGCCACCGGGGCTGCGGGTTAGCCCTTAACCCGCCATCATCATTTCCGCCGCGCCGTTGTCGATCACCATGATGCCGTGTTCGACGACGTTGTTGCGACCGCGGTGCTTGGCGGCGTAGAGCGCGGCGTCGGCGGCTTCGATCAAATCGCCCGGACGCAAGCTCTCGTTGGGCTTCGTCGCGGCAACGCCGATCGAGACGGTGACGATCATGTGGTCGGAGGTGATGTGCGGCAGGCACAGCTTCAGCACGGCCGCGCGCGCCTGTTCGCCGATTTCGACGGCGCGCGCGATGTCGGTGTTCGGCAGCAACAGGCAGAACTCCTCACCGCCGTAGCGGGCCGCGAAGCCCATCGTGTCGGCGGCGATGCCGGACAGCGACTCGCCGAGCCTGGTCAGGCAGGAATCGCCTTCGAGATGGCCGTAGGTGTCGTTGAACAGCTTGAAATGGTCGACGTCGATCATCAACAGCGCGAGGTCGCTACCATATTGCTGCGCGCGCATCCATTCGAAGTCGAGGCGGCTCTGGAAGCCGCGGCGGTTGGCGAGCCCCGACAACATGTCGATCGAGGCCATCACCGTGAGCCGGTCGTTGCTCGCCATCAGCTCGCGTTCGCGCTGGCTGAGCTGCGCGGCCATCGCGTTGAACGCACGGGCCAGCGGCACGAACTCGGATGGCAGGCGATTGCGCGCGGCGCGCGCCGACAGATCGCCCTCGCCCAGACGCTTGGCCATGTCGGCGAGCATCCTGATCGGCTTGATCACCAGTTTCTCGGCTGCGATCAGCGCGCCGAGCAGCACGAACACGACGACGAAAGCGAGCTGGAGATAGGCGGTGCGGATGTCGCGGCTCACGGCCGCGGACACCTTGTCCTCGTCGATGCTGGCGATCAGGCGGGCATTGGTTCCGGCGATGCGGATATAGCTGACCGCGCGGCGGGAGCCGTCCGCGGCGAGGAAGGAGAGTGAACCTTCGTCCTGGTCAGACCTCAGCGCCTTGTCGGCGATCGCGGACATCAGCGGCATGTTGTCGAGCGGACGTCCGATCGCACTATGCTGGTCGGCCGGTGCCGCCAGCACGGTGCCCGCGCTGTCGACCAGCACGGCCGTGATGCCGGCGCGGCCACCCAGATTGCTCATGACCTTCGACATCCAGTCGAGGTTGACGGTGGCGAGCACGACGGCATCCGCTACGCCGCTGAAGGCGGACACCGGGTAGACCGCCATGACGGTCGGTGTCGGCACCGGGCGCGACAGGATGAAGTCGCTCAGCACGAAGCGGCCGGTTTCCTGCGCCTGCTGGAAGTACGGCCGGTCACCGAGGTCGAGGCCGACATACATGTTGTTGGTGGCGCACTGGATGCGCCCGTCCTGGCCGGCGATCAGAAGCGTGCGGATCCAGGGAAGATTCGACGGCAGGCTCGCGCGCAGCACGTCACAGCTCTTGCTGATGCCGCCGACGGAGGCGCGGATGAAAGCTTCCGATTTCAGGATGGTCTCGACCGACGATATCACCTCGCGCTGCGCGTCGGCGCTGTGTCTTGCAACGGTGGTGAATTCGGCCGTGGCCTGCGCGATCTGCCGCGTGCGCGTGTCTTCGAGCGAACGGATGCGCTCGAACATCAAGGGCGTCACCAGAATTACCGCGAGCAACGCAAGCCGCGCCCGGATTCCGAGAACCTGCTTGAGTTTCGCTCGTTTGCGGTTGAAACTGACGTTTGCCATCTTCGCTGCCCACCCCGCGGCTAAGGTAAAGCAAAGGGTTCAAAAACTCTTTCTTGAACTCGGTAAAATTAGAACTAGCTCCGCAACAACAGCTCCGATGCGACATCATGACTGAAGCCAACGCCGCGCCGCTAACCGGCCATTCACCAAACGCGCTCGCCGCGGTCGAAGCCGAAATCGCGCGCGCCTGCAGGGATGCGCGGCGCGAACGTGCCTCCGTGACGCTGATTGCGGTGTCGAAAACTTTCGCCGCGGATGCAATTACCCCGGTCATCGACGCCGGACAGCGCGTATTCGGTGAAAATCGCGTGCAGGAGGCCAAAAGCAAATGGCCCGCGTTAACTTCTGTTTACCCCGATATCGCGCTGCATCTGATCGGCCCGCTGCAATCCAACAAGGCGAAAGAGGCGGTCGCGCTGTTCGATGCCATCCATTCGGTCGACCGCCCGAGCATTTGCCAGGCGTTAGCCAAGGAAATCGAATCCCAGGACAAGCACCCGGAATTGTTCGTCCAGATCAATATCGGTGAGGAGCCGCAGAAGGCCGGCATCGCCCCCGGCGAGGCCGATGCTTTCATCGCGAGCTGCCGCGACACCTACGGGCTGACAATCTCGGGGTTGATGTGCATCCCGCCGGTGGACGAGCCGCCGGCGGCGCATTTCGCGCTGACCGCCAAGATCGCCGCGCGCAATGGATTGAAGAAGCTCTCGATGGGCATGAGCGCGGATTATGCGACCGCGATCATGCTCGGCGCCACGCATGTGCGCGTGGGCAGTGCGATCTTCGGGCACCGGTGATCATAAGCGAATTTGTTTTTGGTCGTCCTGGCGAAAGCCAGGACCCATTACCGCGATAGTCTGTTTGACGAACACCGCGGCAACGACCGCTCTGCCCTTTGCGTAGATCACGCGGTATGGGTCCTGGCTTTCGCCGGGACGACAGTGGGGAAGAGCCTATTCAAACCCCACCGCCACCTTTCCCAGCGCGCCAAAGTCCGCGACAAACTGATCGCCGGCCTGGATCGGCAGCGGCGGATGGCACGTGCCCGTGGTCACCACCTCTCCTGCCCGCAAGGTGATGCCGAGGCCACGCAGCTCGTTGGCCAGCCAGACCAGGGCAATGCGGGGATCGCCGAGCACGTTCTTGCCGTGGCCGAGATAGCGCTGGCCACGCAGCGTGATCTGCGGCCGCTCCTCGACGAGATCCATGGCACGCCAGTTCGCATGCGTCGCCGCGCCCAGCACGAACAGATGCGCACAGGCATTGTCGGCGATCAGCTGCGCCTCGCCGGCGCTGGCGAAATCGGCAAAGCGCGAATCGGGAATCTCGATCGCGGGATGCAAGCTGTCCACGGCGGCGAGCACTTCGTCGACAGTATACGGCGCCGCGCGCGGCGGCAGATCGCGCGCCATGCGGAAAGCGAACTCAGGTTCGCCGACGCGCATCGCGTTGCCCTTCATCGAGACTGTGCCGCCATCGGCGATCACGGTGTCGCTCATGATCCGACCGGCCAGCGGTCCCGCGACGTTGATGTGCTTCTGTCCGGACTCGCTTGTCGCCGCGATCTTCCAGCCGAACAAAGTCCCGCTGAGTGCGGCCTGTATGGCGTAACCCTCGGTGCGGTTCTGAGGCCGCAACGGTGGCTCCAGCGCGTCAAGCTTGGTGCCGTCGCGCCAATGTTTGATCAGGACCTGCGAAGCGGCGGCGATCTGATCCCTGTCGAGCATGTGTCCTCACCCGATGATGATTTTTGTTTTTGGTCCCAGCCGCCGCAGCAATTGTCGCATCGCCGCTTCGGTCATCGAGACGCAGCCTGCGGTCGGGCCGAAATTGTCGCGGGCCAGATGCAAAAACACCGCGCTGCCCCGGCCGGCGATCCGAGGCCTCGTATTGTGGTCGATTTCGATGATGAAGTCATAGAGATGGTCGGCCCGCTTGAGCCGGTCGCCGCCCTGCCCCTCGCCGAGGCGGATCCCCTGATTGTAGTGACGGTCCTTGGGATCCTCGCACCAGGCGTCCTCGCCGGTGATGATCCGGGCCGGCAGGAAGGTCTGCGGGCGGCTGTGCCGGTCGCCCCGCCACCACAATCGTCTGGGACGGAAGCTGCCCCTCGGGGTGCCGCCATCGCCCTCGCGCTTGTTTGCCAGAATGCCGCCGCGTCCGAGCGCCACCGGAATCGTCAGCGCTCCGGCGGTCAGCCAGCCCCGGCGCGGATTCCCGGCAGCAGGCTTAACGCGGATCGCCGACAGCGGCCCGGCGCTTCGGTTCATGGTGTAACTAGCTGAAGCAGCTTTATTTTTCATGTGAACGTGCGATGTCGAATTCATTACAGGACATTCATCAAAACGGCCTGCTATTCTGGGTTAGAGTGGTTCTGGCTTGTGAATCGGTAACAGCCCACTACTTCAACACGAACAATAATAATAACGGCGACCCCTAAACTTCCCTCTCGGTTGGGTGCAGCATGGATGCGCGCCGCGCCGGACCCCAAAAGGATGACCCCCTATGGCCAATGCCCGCAAGATCCTGATCGTGGATGACGATACCGATCTGCGCGATACGTTGGTGGAGCAATTGTCGCTGCACGAAGAATTCGAAGCCTCCGCGGTCGATACCGGCGCCAAGGGCGCGAGCGCCGCGAAGGCCAATGCCCCCGATCTCGTCCTGATGGATGTTGGCCTGCCTGACACCGATGGCCGCGAAGTGGTCCGCTCCTTACGCAAGGGTGGGTTCAAGGCTCCGATCATCATGCTCACCGGGCATGACACCGATTCCGACACGATTTTGGGGCTGGAATCCGGCGCCAACGACTATGTCGCAAAACCCTTCCGCTTCGCCGTGCTGCTGGCGCGCATCCGCGCCCAGCTCCGGCAGCACGAAGCCAGCGAGGACGCGGTGTTCTCGGTCGGCCCCTACTCTTTCCGGCCCGGCTCCAAGATGCTGACCGCCGCCAACGCGCGCAAGGTCCGGCTGACGGAGAAGGAAACCGCGATCCTCCGCTTCCTCTACCGGGCCGGTCAGATGCCGGTCTCCCGCGAGACCCTGCTCCAGGAGGTCTGGGGCTACAATTCCGGCGTCACCACCCACACGCTGGAAACCCACATCTACCGCCTTCGCCAGAAGATCGAGAAGGACGCCGCGAACCCGGAGATCCTGGTCACGGAAGCCGGTGGCTACAAGCTGGTGCCGTGATACGCTTCTGGGGCGTGCGAATCGTTTTAGATTGCATGCCCTTGAGCCCCGGACCTGAATGTCAATCGACGACGATGTAGCGCTTCTCGAGCGTGTCCCGACACTGCGCCTGTTGGGAGACACTTCGTTGCGCATGCTGGCGATCGGCTCCGAGCAGCGTGACTTCGTCCGCGGCGACGTCTTGTTCAATCTCGGCGACGATGCCGATGCCGGCTTCGTGGTCCAGCGCGGCGCCTTCCGGGTCGACGACGGCGCCGGCGCGGAGATGATCGCAAGTCCCGGTGCGCTGATCGGCGAGCTCGCGCTGATCGTGCCGATGAAGCGGCCGTCGAGCGCGATCGCGATCGAGCACGCCTCCGTCATCCGCGTCGCGCGCAGCCTGTTTCAGCGTGTGCTCGAAAGCGACCCCGCCGCGGCCGTCCGCCTTCGCGATGAATTCGCGGTGCGCTCCAGCCAGATCGCCAGCGATATATTGATGGCGGGTGCGAAGCTGACCAGCTAGCAGTGCCGTAGCCCGGATGGAGCGAAGCGCAATCCGGGATTCGTGCCTCCGGAAAAGCTGCCCCGGATTTCGCTACGCTCCATCCGGGCTACAAGATCACACCTCGAGCGTCACCGTCACGGGCACATGGTCCGACGGACGCTCCCAGCTCCGCGCGTCGCGTAAAATCTTGAAATCGCCGACCGCGTCTTTCAGCGCGCGCGAGACCCAGATGTGGTCGAGCCTGCGGCCGCGGTCGCCGAGGGTCCAATCGGCGGAGCGGTAGCTCCACCAGGTGTAGACCTTTTCCGACATCGGAATGCGGTCGCGCGCGACGTCGACCCATTCGCCGGCGGCGAGCGCGGCTTGCAGCTTCTCGGTTTCGATGGGCGTGTGCGACACCACCTTCAGAAGCTGCTTGTGCGACCAGACGTCGTTCTCATGCGGAGCGACGTTGAGATCGCCGACCAGGATGTGGCGATCCTCGCCGCGCGGATGCAACGGCTCGCACGCTTTCATCTCGTCGAGGAAGCGGAGCTTGTGATCGAACTTCTCGTTCAGCGCGGGATCGGGAATGTCGCCGCCGGCCGGCACGTAGAAATTATGCACCACCAGGGGCTTCGCGATCCCGGCCTTCTCACCGAACGATACTGAGATATGGCGTGAATCAACCTTGTCGCAGAAGGTGCGGATGTCCTTCGACTCGAACGGAATCTTCGAGACGATGGCGACGCCGTGATAACCCTTCTGCCCGTTCAGCGCGACATGCTCGTAGCCGAGCCGCTTGAAGCGCTTCAGTGGAAAGGCGTCGTCGATGCACTTGGTCTCCTGGAGACACAGCACGTCCGGCCGCGAGCTCTTGAGAAATTTTGCGACCAGATCGATGCGTAGCCGCACCGAATTGATGTTCCAGGTTGTCAGGGAAAAACGCATGAGGGATGCGTCTTAGCATGGATTTGCGCGAGGAAAATGCTTGTCCACAGCAGCGGAATCGTAGGGTGGGTTAGCTCAGCGTAACCCACCATGCTTCCAAATTTGCGGACCGAGATGGTGGGTTACGCCTTCGGCTAACCCACCCTACGGCACCTAGCCCGGCGACGGGCCGTAATTGGTAAAATCGATCTTGAACATGCCGGGATCGAGCTTCTTGCTCGTGTCCAGATTATAAACGGCGATCGTGGTGTCGTAGCCCTGCGGATCTGTGACGGTCCACTGCTTCAACTGACCGTCCTTGGCGCCGAACATCAGCAAGAGGCGGCTGGTGCCGACCAGCGCCTGCTTCTCCTCGATGGTGACGCTGACGAAGACGTCGTCGGCCGAGACGTTGACGACGTTGGTGTCCTTCATCAGGTCGATGCGGTCGGACAGCAGGAAACGCAGCGGCGTCTGCGACAGCGGATAAACGTCCTGCGTCGCGAGCTTGCGGTCGCGCACCACCAGCGACGATCCGTCGGCGACGATGTCGATCGGGCTCGGCGCGTCATATTCGAAGCGCACCTTGCCCGGCTTCTGGATGTAGAAGTCGCCTTGCGTCTTGCTGCCGTCGGGGCCGACCTGGACGAAATTTCCGACTAGCGTCGACAATGATGAGAGATAGGCGCTGACCTTGGCCGCCTGGGCCTTCTGGTTGGCATCGAAGGTCTGGAAGATGCTGCTCGGCACGTTGCGGCGCGGATCCGGAATCACCGGATTCGGCGGCGTCTGGGTCGCGCCGGTGACCGTGGGTCCTCCACCGGCCGGACTGCCATCGCGGCCCTTCGGTGCAGGCTTCGGCACGGGAACGGTCTGCGCGAACGACGCCGCACTCACCATCGCGGCGGTGACGAGAATCACGCCGGCCATGCGCGCGCTTCGCGCGGCGACGATGGCAGCGAATCGAATGTCCGGATGTCTGATCAACGCGTCGTCCTGTGTGGCTGGGCGCCCTTTTAGCGTGATTTCGGCCAAAAGCAGATAACGTTTTTGCGTGAAATGGTGGTCCGAGGCGGCTCGCCTCACATATGGCTGTCTTCTTCCTCGACCAGAATCTCGCGTTTGCCGGCGTGGTTGGCGGGTCCGACGATGCCCTCCAGTTCCATGCGCTCCATCAGCGATGCGGCGCGGTTATAGCCGATCTGCAGGCGGCGCTGGATGTAGCTGGTCGAGGCCTTGCGGTCGCGTTTGACGATCGCAACGGCCTGCGAGAACAAATCGCCGCCGCCATCCGCGCCCATGGCGGAGGCGTCGAACACCGCGCCGTCCTCGTCCTCGCTGGGTTCTTCGGCCGTGACGGCTTCGAGATATTCCGGCTGTCCCTGCGTCTTGAGGTGGCGCACCACCTTCTCGACTTCGTCGTCCGACGCGAACGGTCCGTGCACGCGGCTGATGCGACCGCCGCCGGCCATGTAGAGCATGTCGCCCTGGCCGAGCAGCTGCTCGGCGCCCATCTCGCCGAGAATCGTGCGGCTGTCGATCTTGGACGTGACCTGGAAGGCGATGCGGGTCGGGAAGTTCGCCTTGATGGTGCCGGTGATGACATCGACCGATGGACGCTGCGTTGCGAGGATCACGTGCAGGCCGGCGGCGCGCGCCATCTGCGCCAGACGCTGCACCGCGCCTTCGATGTCCTTGCCGGCAACCATCATCAGGTCGGCCATTTCGTCGACGATGATGACGATGTAGGGCAGCGGGTCGAGCGAGAGCTTCTCTTCCTCGTAGATCGCCTTGCCGGTTTCCTTGTCGAAGCCGGTGTGCACCGTGCGCGTTGGCTCTTCGCCCTTGGCCTTCAATTCGAGCAAGCGCGTGTTGTAACCGTCGATGTTGCGCACACCGAGCTTGGCCATGTTCTTGTAGCAATCTTCCATCTCGCGCACGGCCCATTTCAGCGCGACCACCGCTTTCTTCGGGTCGGTCACGACGGGCGTGAGCAGATGGGGAATGCCGTCATAGACGGAGAGTTCGAGCATCTTCGGATCGACCATGATCAGGCGGCACTGGTCCGGGCGCAGCCGGTAGACCAGGCTGAGGATCATGGTGTTGATGGCGACCGATTTGCCGGAGCCGGTGGTACCGGCGATCAGCATGTGCGGCGTGCGTGCGAGGTCGATGATGACGGGATCGCCGCCGATGGTCTTGCCGAGGCAGAGCGGCAGCTTCGCAACCGAATCGACGGTCTCCTTGGCGACCAGCAGCTCGCGCAGATAGACCTTTTCGCGATGGGCGTTCGGCAGCTCGATGCCGATGGCGTTGCGGCCGGGCACGACGGCGACGCGCGCCGACAGCGCGCTCATCGAACGCGCGATGTCGTCGGACAATCCGATCACGCGCGACGATTTGATGCCCGGCGCCGGCTCCAGCTCGTACAGCGTGACCACGGGACCCGGATGGGCCTTCACGATCTCGCCGCGAACGCCGAAATCCTGCAGCACGCCTTCGAGCGCGCGCGAATTGGCTTCCAGCTCGGCCTTGCTGAGCGGCTGACGATCGCCGGCCTTCGGCGCGGCCAGCACCGACACGGACGGAAGCTCGAACTTGTCGGAGGATTTCTTGGAAGCGGCCTTGGGCGCAGCCTTCTTACGCGGGGCGCGCGCGGCCGGCTCCTCCTCCTCTTCCTCCTCCTCGTCGTCCTCGTGTTCGTCCTCGTCGTGCTCGTCTTCGGATTGGGGCGAGATCGACGGCGCGGTGCGGCCGCCACCGAGCTTCGGCTCCTGGCGGCTGAATGCAACGGCCTTGGTCTTCGGTCCGCTCGAGACCAGCGAGCGGTAGGCCGCACCAAGCAACCAGGTCAGTCGCGCCTTCGTGCTCATCAAGGCATGGAACAGCCAGCCCAGCGACACCGAACCGCGATCGCTGTCCTCGTCCTGGTCGAGCGGCTTGTCGTCGTCCTCGATGTCCGCGAGTTCGTCGTCATGCTCGCGTGCGCCGAGGCCGCAGGCGATCAGGAAGGTCGCCGCCATCGCCGCGAACAGGATCGTGCCGAGCACGATGCGATAGATCATGCCCGGCGGTCCGAAGATCACCGCGGGCGCGCGAACCAAGGCATCGCCGACCACGCCGCCGAGGCCTGTCGGCAGCGGCCAGGCGCCGCCATGTGGCCAGCAGCTGACGAAGCCCGCCGCGATCACCGTGCAGAGAATCCAGGAGCCGAGCCGCAGCGCCTCGCGGTCGAACGGGCGATGGGTCAGCATGCGCCACCCCCAGACCGCGATCGTCAGGACCAGCATGATCGCGCCGAGCCCGAGGATCTGCATCGCAAGGTCAGCGCCGATTGCGCCGGCATAGCCGAGAATGTTGCGGATCGGCCGCGACGTTGCGTGGCTGAGGCTGGGATCCTGCACCGACCAGGTCATCAGCGCCGCCGAGGCGACGCCCGACAATGCGATCAGGCCGAGACCGCTGAGCTCGCGCACGCGCCGCGCCAACCCCTCGCGGATCGAGGGCGGCAGATGGCCGACCAAGGGAATGACACGTTCGATTGTCGACATGCTCACGGGCCCCGCCTAACCCAGAGTCTCGACCAGGCGGTGCAGCGCCTGCGCCGTAGTCTCGCCATCCTGCACCAGCGCAAGGCGAATGTAGCCTGCGCCGGGATTGAAGCCGTCGGGCTGGAGCCGCGCCAGATAGCTGCCGGGCACCACGCGCACGCCTGCTTCCTTGAAGAGTTTCAGGCACACAGACACGTCGTCGCCGATTTCGGACGTGTTGAGCCAGACGCAGAAGCCGGCGTCGGGCCGGCGATAGCCGTAGCGATTGCCGATGATCTGGTCGGCGAGATCGAACTTGATCCGGTAGAGCCTGCGGTTCTCCTCGACATGCGCCTCGTCGCCGTAAGCGACGGTCGCGACATGCTGGAGCGGTACCGGCACCTGCGGCGCCGCGATATTGCGCAGCTCGAGGAACATGCCGATGAGTTTTTTGTCGCCGGCGGCGAAGCCGACGCGCAGGCCCGGCAGGTTGGAGCGCTTCGACAGCGACTGGAACGCAACCACGCGGGTGAAATCAGGGCCGGCGCATTCGAGCGCGCTGCCGGGCGCTTCGCGGGTGTAGATCTCCGAATAGCACTCGTCGCTGAGGATCACGAAGCCGTAGCGGTCGGCGAGCTGCTTCAGGCGCGTGAAATAATCGCGCGAGGCGACCGAGCCCTGCGGGTTGGCGGGCGAAGCCAGATAGAACGCCACCGTGCGCGCCAGCGTCGCCTCGTCGATGGCGTCGAGATCGGGCAGGAAGCCGTTCTCGGCCGTGGTCGGCAGGTAGACCGGTTCGCAAGCCGCGGCGCGGGCGCCGGCGCCATAGACCGGATAGAACGGGTTCGGCATCAGGATCGCGGGCTTGCCGGGACGCGGGCCGACATAGCGCGCGGCCGCGATCGCGGCGAGGAACAGCCCCTCGCGGCTGCCATTGAGGACGAGAATCTCGCACTCGGGATCGAGGGCGCGCGGCAGCTTGAAGCGCGACGATAGCCAGACGCCCGCAGCCTTGCGGAACGGGTCGGTGCCCTTGTTCGCGGGATAACGGCCGAAATCGGCGATGTGCTTGGCCAGCACCGGGCCGACGAAATCAGGCACGGGATGCTGCGGCTCGCCGACGGCAAGCGAAATCAACGGCTTGCCGGGCTGATGGGGTGCCAGCAGCTCGTTCAGCCGGACGAAGGGAGAGCGTTCGCTATCGGAGCTTCCACTGTCCTGCGGCGCACGGGATGAAGCGGTCATAGCCATTCTGGACGCCAGCACTCTTGGAACAGCCGGTCGCAGCAAGGCGCCGACGGGAAGCGGTTCAGTTCACCATAGATAGGGCGAGGTTAAGACGCGATTAACCATCGGTCGCCGGCTCCGTCCAGAGCAGGAAAAATAAGGCCGGATAACAACGGGATGGCTGCGGCGGTTCTTACCGCTCCCGCTTGCGGGAGAGGTCGCGCCGGAGGCGTGGGTGAGGGTTCTCTCCAAACAGGGACTGTCCCGATGTTGAGGCACCCTCTCCCCAGCCCTCCCCCGCATGCGAGGGAGGGAGCGCGCCGTCATCGCGGCTCTAGTGCGCCGGCAGCTTCTCGAATGTCGCCATGCCCGCGGGGATCGCGTGGAAGTCCTGCTTGTCGCAGGTGTAGATCGCCATCTGCGGATGGAACTGCGCAGGCTCGTCCAGCGTGCCGACCTTCAGGATCGCAGCCGGCAGTCCCGGAACCTTGGTCACCAGATGGGTGCCGCATTCGGCGCAGAATTCGCGCGTGACGGCGCGCTCGAGGTCCTTGCGGGTGAACTGCTTGGGCTGCCCGGCGATGTAGCTGAAGCCGGCCGCCGGCATCGCGATGAAGGTGTTGGGCGCGCCGCCCGAGATGTACTGGCACTCGCGGCAATGACACTGCGCCTGCATCATTGGGTCGCCCTCGGCGACATAGCGCACTTCGCCGCAATAGCATCCGCCTTCCAAACGCATGACGACCTCCCTTTTGTTGTTTCTTGTGGTCGATATTTCTGCGCCAGCGGTGCGGAATGGCAATCTTTTTCTTTGCGAGCGGACAAAGGCAGACCATCCGCAGCCGGTTCGTGCATCTATCGCTTGGCAAGCCCGCAGCCGTTGAATCCCCGGCCGCGCCAGCAACCGCTGCTCATGCACTCGGCTTCCAGCCGTGGACAAGCGGTTGAAGCGCAATCCGCGCGGCCGCCCATACTGACGCACGCCGTGGCGCACCTGCTTCGCATGAACGAACAGCTCATGCCGCTTCCGGTCTGCCGTGGTTGCCCTGCTCCGGCCTGATCTGGCGGCAGCACGGCCCTCTTGTCGTCGCGCTTGGTCGGCCGCTTCGAATCAGGTTGGCCCGGACTTGCAGCGGGGCTCGGTGTCGTCAGCTTGGAGAGCTCCATCCGACACGGTCGGCCGGTCTCGGTGCGGACGCCGGCGCCGGTGGTTTCTTTCAGCTCGAGTGCCAGCTTGTACTGATAGGGCGCGCCGGCGGTGCGGCGAAGCGGATCCTTTTCGCCAATCAGCCCGTTGACGGTGACAGTCGCGCTGCCGTCCGCTTCAATCTTCCCGTCATAGATTGTGGCACCGGGCTTGCCCTCTTCCCCGGAGAGAGTGTGCAGCACGCCATCCTTGACGCGCAGCGCATACTGGAAATAGGCCTCGGGAAACGGGGGCTTGTTCTCGCAAGTTTCCTTCGCGATCCAGGTTCCATCGAACGCGGTTACGCGCTTGGCGGCGTCTGATGGTTTCGCCAAAGTCTCGATGCGTGATTTCGCCAAATCTGCGAACGCGCACGCTGGGAAGCGTGCGAGGTGATCCTTGAACGCCGCGAGCGTTCCCAGCGCTTCCGCGCTACGCCAATGGTCGCTGGCCTCCGCGCAGGGATCGACCTGAGGCGTCGCAGGAGACAACGCCGCCGTTTCGGGCTTGCCGTTGAGGTAGAACTCGCCGAAGAACGACAGCGACAGCTCCGGCACTTGCAAGCCTTTGGAGCGCTGGTAGACGCCGGCGCTGATCGTTTGAAATACCGTGTTGACGTTGCCCTTGTCGCCGATGTGCTCCAGGAACGCGCTGGTATAGGGGCTGTTGCGGCCGCTGCCGTCGTCGGCAGTCCGGCCGGCCTGTGTCGCGTAGGAAATGATGGTGCCCTCGGGACTTTCCATCTTGGCGAGGCCGCGAGAGACGGTGACGCCACGGCCCTGTCCGACGTTTCGCCGCAACTCGTCGGCAAATGGATTGTCGCGGCAGGCGTCGAGCACGAGGATGCGCAGGTTCTTCGCCTGCTGGAGATCCGCCAGGATCTCGTCGGCGCGTACCAGGCGGCGCAGATCGACCTCGTCGCGAACGACGGCATCGACAGGCACCAGATAGTTGACGCCGGCGAACTGGAGCGCGTGCCCGCTGTAGTAGAACAGGGCGACATCGGCGCCGCGAGCCTCACGCGCGAAGCGAAGAATGGTGTCCTGCATGGCGGACTGGTCGAGGTCGGTCGCGACCAGAGGATCGAACCCCGATCGCTTGAGGGCCGCGCCGACATCGGCCGCATCATTGGTCGGATTGGCGAGCGTGGGAACGTTTCGGTAGGCGCCGTTGCCAATCACCAGCGCGACGCGCTTGTCCGCACGGGCATCGAGGCTCGACAAAGCGAGCAACAGGAAGCACCAGACCAGGCAATAGGGCAGACGCATGAAATCCTGCTCCAAATGGGGAGCATGATATTCAACAAGCTCGCAGCAATGCAATTTAACTTATGACGGCCCAGCGGTGCTCGGGTCCAAAAAGAAAGGGGCTCCAACTTGCGCTGGAGCCCCTCAACGGCCGGGACATTGCCGGGTATGTGCCCCAAACCGTAGTTGTGAGCGCGACCTCCGAGGAGGCCGCGCCCGGGAGGAGACTTACATGTTGTAGGCGCGCTCGGTGTGCTCGGTGATGTCGAGGCCTTCACGCTCGCTCTCGACATTGGCGCGGAGGCCAACGATCACATCGACGACCTTGTAGAGGATCGCCGAACCGATACCCGACCACACCAGCGTGGTGCCGACGCCCCAGACCTGGGAGATCATCTGCGCTGCGAAGTCGTAATCGGCAACCTTCGGCGGGATCGCGGTGTAGTCGATGATGCCCGCACCACCCAACGCCGGATTGACGAGGATGCCGGTGCCGAGGGCGCCGATGATGCCGCCGACGCAGTGCACGCCGAACACATCGAGGGAGTCATCGTAGCCGAGCGCGTTCTTCACGACGGTGCAGAAGAACAGGCAGACCACGCCGACCACGAGGCCGAGGACGATCGCACCCATCACGCCGGAGAAGCCGGCGGCAGGCGTGACGGCCACGAGGCCCGCGACAGCGCCGGAGATGACGCCGAGCACGGACGGGTGACCCTTGATGATCCACTCCGCGAACATCCACGACAGCGCGGCGGCTGCGGTGGCGACGAAGGAGTTGGTCATGGCGAGGGCTGCGCCGCCATTGGCTTCGAGGTTGGAGCCGGCGTTGAAGCCGAACCAGCCGACCCAGAGCAGCGAGGCGCCGATCATCGACATGGTCAGCGAGTGCGGAGCCATCAGCTCCTTGCCGTAACCGACGCGCTTGCCGATCAGCAGAGCGCCGACGAGGCCCGCGATGCCGGCGTTGATGTGCACCACGGTGCCGCCCGCGAAGTCGATCGCGCCCTTCTTGAAGATCCAGCCTGCGTCGGCGTTGATCTCGTCGAGCTTGGCCTGCGCCGCGGTCTTCGCCGCGCCATCAGCCGCAGCAGCCAGAGCCTTGGCAGCGTCCTGGATCATGTCCGGGCCGGGCCAATACCAGACCATGTGCGCGATCGGGAAGTAGATCAGCGTGACCCAGAGCGGGATGAAGAGCGCGATCGCCGCGAACTTCATGCGCTCGGCAAAGGCGCCGACGATGAGGGCGGGCGTGATCGCTGCGAAGGTCATCTGGAAGCACATATAGATGAGCTCCGAGATGTTGGCGTCGACCGAGAAGGTCGCAGCCTTCGAGTCGGTGGTGACGCCCATCATGAAGGCCTTGGAGAAGCCGCCGATGAAGTCGGAACCGCCGGTGAAGGTGAGGCTGTAGCCGTACACGGCCCAGATCACGGTGACGACGCAGACGGTGTAGAACACCTGCATCAGGACCGAGAGCATGTTCTTGGAGCGGACGAGGCCGCCGTAGAACAGCGCGAGGCCGGGGATCGTCATCAACAGCACGAGCACTGTCGATGTCAGCATCCAGGCGTTGTCTCCCTTGTTGACCGTTGGCTCGGCATAGGCTGCGGTCGCAGCGAACAGGCCGACTGCGAGAGCCGCCAATCCCGCGCCATAGGGACGCTTAAACGTCATTTCATTTACTCCTGATTGAATTTTGATTGAGCGCGAAATCAAAGGGCCGCAGCATCGGCCTCGCCGGTGCGGATACGAACCGCATGGTCGAGATTGATGACGAAGATCTTGCCGTCGCCGATCTGACCGGTTTTTGCGGCGGTCGTGATGGCGTCGATGGTCTTGTCGACCTGGTCGGAGGCGACAGCGACCTCGATCTTGATCTTGGGCAGGAAGCTCACGGCATATTCGGCGCCGCGATAGATTTCCGTATGGCCCTTCTGGCGGCCATATCCCTTGACTTCCGTCACCGTGAGACCGTGAACGCCGATGGCGGTCAGGGCGTCACGGACTTCTTCCAGCTTGAATGGCTTAATAATCGCCATAACAATTTTCATGGGTCCTATCCCCGCTTGGGCCCGGTCCGGACGTGGCCGGGCGTTTCTCGACTGGTTCGCCACGAGGGAGAAAGTTCACTACGCGGGCACAGCCAGGACCCCTAGAATCAAATGCCGTGCCAGATCGGGCGTGTTGGCTAACGGACTATGAAAACGGGTGTTTTCGCGTTTGACGCGTATTGCGGTGCGGTGCGCTATTACGCCGCGCTCAATACCTGGTCATGCCTGATTAAAATAAAGGCACGTCAAGCTGCCGACACATTGATGCTCATGCGCCGGGCAGCAGAACGGTATTTCCGTAAGGCGGACGCCTGTTGCAGGGCTTGTCGTGCGGCGAAATATCGGACCCCCCGCACTTGTGCTCACGGAATGCGCGTAACCGGCCAAACAGCTTAAGCGGGGCGAGCTCGCCGGACGGTTGCAGGCAGAGACCGTCAGGCGGCGCTGCGTTCCGTGAACACCCGGTCGATCAGCCCCCAGTCGACCGCCTGCTGCGCGGTCATGAAGTGGTCGCGGTCCAGGGTTCGTTCCACGTCCGGCTCGGGGCGCCCGCAATGTTGGGCATAGAGCCGGATGATGCGCCGCTTGGTTTCCTGCATCTCGGTGGCATGGATCAGGATGTCGGACGCCTGGCCCTGAAAGCCGCCGAGCGGCTGATGCACGTGAAGGCTCGCATTGGGCAGGGCGGCGCGGTGACCGGGCTCGCCGGCCATCAGCAGGAACGAGCCCATCGAGCGCGCGGTGCCCATGCACAGCGTATGCACCGGCGCCTTGATGAATTGCATGGTGTCGTACATCGCAAGGCCCGCGGTGACCACGCCGCCATAGGAATTGATGTAGAGATTGATCGGCTTGTTCGGATTCTCCGCCTCCAGGAACAAGAGCTGCGCGCAGACGAGGCCCGACATCGCATCATTGACCTCGCCGTTGAGGAAGATGATGCGCTCGCGCAGCAGGCGCGAATAGATGTCGAAGGATCGTTCGCCGCGGGCGGATTGTTCGACGACCATAGGGACGAGCTGAAGCATGTCGCGCATCGGCGACCTCCATGTCTGCGGGTGGTGAAGTGGTGTTGGTGTTAGGCGGCCGCGCGCATCAGGCAGCCATTGCTGTTGGCCGGCTGCGGCAGCTTCATGCAGGTTTGCTGGATGATGCGGAAGCGGGTGCCGCCATCCTCGTTCGGTTCGATCCGGAAGATGACATGGCTTTCGCGAAACGGCGGTTCGGAATCGCGAAGCCGGTAGCGCACCTCCTGGCCTGGGATTGATGATTCCGGCTCGGCGCCCGCAAGGTCGCAATCCGGCAGCCAGCGCTCGCGCAACGCCGGAATGGTCACCGCGCGCCAGACCTTGGCCGGCGGCGCATCGAATTCATATTCGAGGACGAGAGCTGCGTCGGAGGGATCAGGCTTCGCGGCGTCGCTCATTGATCCATCTCCTTCAAGAGATCGGCGAGGGCATCCATGCGTTTCGGCCAATAGGCGCGGTAGCGCGCAAGCCAGGTCCCGATGGCGAGAATTCCTTCGGGATCGACTTCGTAATTCACAAAGCGGCCCTGCCGCTGTTCGCGCACCAGGCCCGCCCCGCGCAGCACCGCAAGATGCTGCGACATCGCCGGTTGGCTGATCTCTAATCCGTCGCGCAAAGCGCTCGCATTCAGGCTTCCGCCGGCAAGCTTCTCAAAGACCTTGCGGCGGGTCGGGTCGGCCAGCGCCTTGAAGATGTCGGCTTCGATCATGGCAACACATAAGCACAGGCTTATGTGTTGCGCAAGGCCCATTACTGCAGCGCCTCGCCGTGCTGCGAAATATCCAGCCCTTCGAGCTCGTGCTCCCGCGAGACGCGCAACGGCACGAACAGGCTGACCAGCGTGAGCAGGACGAAGCTCACGCCGGCCGACCAGACGAAGGTGACGGCGACCCCATACAGCTGGATCAGAAGCTGCTGCGGATGGCCTTCGAGCAGGCCGGCGGTGCCGCCGATCGCGCTGGTTGCGAACACGCCGGCCAGCAGGGTCCCGGTCAGCCCGCCGATGCCGTGGACGCCGAACACGTCGAGCGAATCGTCATAGTCGAAGCGGTGCTTCAGCCAGGTGCAGGCCCAGTAGCAGACCAGGCCCGCGATCACGCCGATGACGATACCGTGCCAGGGCGCCACGAATCCCGAGGCCGGCGTGATGGTGCCGAGGCCGGCGACCGCGCCGGAAATCATGCCGAGCACGGAAGGCTTGCGCCGCGTCGACCATTCGATCGCGCCCCAGGTCAGCGCGCCGGAGCACGCTGCGAGATGGGTCGCGATGATCGCCAGCACCGCGCGCGAATTGGCTGCGCCCGCCGAGCCGCCGTTGAAGCCGAACCAGCCGACCCACAACAGGCCGGTGCCCATCACCGCAAGCGACAGATCGAACGGCGAGAGATTTTCGGTGCCGTAGCCATGACGGCGTCCCATCACCTTCGCCGCGACGAGGCCGGCGGTGCCGGCCGACAGATGCACCACGAGGCCGCCGGCGAAATCCAGCACGCCCATGCTCGCGAGGAAGCCGCCGCCCCACACCCAGTGCGCCAGCGGAATGTAGACGAAGATGAACCAGGCCACTGAGAACAGCAGATAAGCGGAGAAACGCATCCGGTCGGCGACCGCGCCCGCGACCAGCGCCACCGTGATGATCGCAAACGTCATCTGGTACAGCATGAACAGCGCTTCCGGGATCGTCTTCGCGGCCGGGTTGACGCTGTCCATGGTCATGCCGGCGAGGAACCAGCGGTCGAGCGTGCCGATCCATGGGCCGTCGCCGACGAAGCACAGCGAATAGCCGAAGGCGACCCAGAGAATGGAGATGATCGTCACCGCGGCGAGGCTCTGCGCCATGGTGGCGAGCACGTTCTTCTTGCGCACCATGCCGGAATAGAACAGCGCGAGCCCCGGGATCGTCATCATCAGCACCAATGCGGTGGCGACAATCATCCAGGCGGTGTCGGCGGTGTTGATCTCTGAGCCCGCGGCGCGCGCCGGCGAAGCCATGATCGACACAAGCCCGATCGGCGCGGCAATAGCAGCCGCGCGGCGCAACAATCCCGCCATGTCGTTTCCCCCAGCTATTGATTGCGTCGCACGCCGTGGCGCCGTTGCCCGGTGCGATCGAAGAAGAAGAGCGTTTTCGAGCGAAGTGGATACCGGTTCGCGTACGGAAAACGCGTCAAAACAAGAATCTAGAGCGCGTCGCTGTCGGTCTCGCCGGTGCGAATGCGGGTCGCGTGATCGATCGGCGTGACGAAGATCTTGCCGTCACCGATCTGGCCGGTGCGTGCGGTCGCGGTGATGACGGCGACGGCCTTCTCGGCGATATCGGAGGCAACCGCGATCTCGATCCGCAGCTTCGGCAGGAAATTCACGACATATTCGGCGCCGCGATAGATCTCGGTGTGGCCCTTTTGGCGGCCGTAGCCCTTCACTTCGGTCACGGTCATGCCGTGGACGCCGATCGCCGTCAGCGCCTGGCGGACTTCATCGAGCTTGAAGGGTTTGATGATCGCGACGACGAGTTTCATGGTCAGGCCTATTCCCCGGGATGCGCCGCGCCGTATGTCCCCGGCGCTGCGTCAATCTGGCATCTTTCCGGGCAAATGGCATAAAAAAGTTGCAGATTGAAGCGGAAAATCGTTGGGCTATGTGAACGGCCGCCTCTGTACAGGGCAGCCGTTCATCCTCCACAATGCGTTTTTGGCATGGATGCGATGAACCCAAGCGTCGCGGCCGGTACAAAACTATGTTTGAGGGGGGACGCTTCATGGCGAGTTGGTTCTACGCATCCGAGGGCAAGCAGCAGGGGCCCTACCAGGAAGGGCAATTCCGCGACCTCGTCGCCCAGGGAGTCGTGCGCCCCGATACGCTGGTGTGGTCGGAGGGCATGGCCGGCTGGCAGAAGGCGGCCGAAATCCCTGGCCTGATCAGCGGCGGCGGTGCGCCTCCGATGATGCCGGCTGGCGGCCCGCCGATGATGGGCTCCGGAGGCTACGGCGGCGGTGGCGGCGGAGGATCGCTGGCGGTCGATTTCGGCATCCTCGAGTTCACCTGGCGCAGCATCGTGATGCTGATCGGCATGTGCTTCATCATCCCGGTGCCGTGGGTGTTCGTCTGGTACACGAAATGGATCGTGTCCTGCGTGAAGGTCCCCGGACGGCCCAATCTCAGCTTCACCGGCAATGCGATGGCGCTGGTGCCCTGGTATTTCGGCTTCATCGTTCTGGCGATCGTGATCGGGTTGATCGGCGTCCCCTTGCTGAGCAATTTGCTGTTCATCGCCCAGATCGTTCTCTACTGGCTCCTGATCAAATGGATGGTCGCGAACCTCGCCTCCAACGGGCAGCCGCTCGGCCTGAGCTTCACCGGCACGGTCTGGGCCTATGTCGGCTGGAGCCTGCTGTTTGCGATCTCCATCATCACCATCATCGGCTGGGCCTGGGTCGCCGCGGCTCAAATGCGCTGGTTCTGCCGCAGCATCGAAGGCACGCGGCGCGAGATCGTCTTCAACGGCAGCGGTCTCGGGATTCTCTGGCGGGGCATCGTGGCTGCATTCCTTTGCGGCTTCATCATCCCGATCCCGTGGGTGTATCGCTGGATCATGAACTGGTTCGCGTCGGAGACCGTCCTGGCTCCGCGAGGATCGCTCCGGACCTGATCTCGAGAGGCATAAGCGCGATCGATCGTGCTTATGCCTCTCAGGCTTTCCGTTCGCGCACCGAGCCTTCTTGCGCGACGGAGGCCACCAGCGTGCCGTCGGGCTTGAAGATCGAGCCGCGGGTCAAGCCGCGGCCGCTTCGGGCGCTTGGCGAATCCTGTGCGTAGAGCAGCCATTCGTCGGCGCGGAACGGCCGGTGAAACCACATCGCGTGGTCGAGGCTCGCCGGCATCATGCGCTTGTCGAACAGGGTGCGGCCGTAGCGCGCCATGATCGCGTCGAGCAGCGAGAAGTCGGACGCGTAGGCCAGCGCGCACATGTGCAGCGCCGGATCGTCCGGCAGCGTTGCCGCGGTCTTGATCCAGACATGGATGCGGCCGTCCTCGATCTTTTGGCCGAAATAGCGGCCGAGCTCGACCGGGCGCAGCTCGATCGGACGGTCGGATTCATAGTAGCGGCGGATGAACTCCGGCATCTCCTTGAACATCGGCTGCTTCGCGACCTCCTCCGCCGTCAGCTTTTCCGGCCGCGGCACGTCGGGCATCTTGTCCTGGTGATCGAACGCGCTCTCTTCCTCGGCATGGAACGACACCATGATCGAGAAGATCGCGTTGCCGTGCTGAATCGCGGTGACGCGTCGCGTCGAGTAGCTCTTGCCGTCGCGCAGGCGCTCGACCTGGTAGATGATCGGGATCTGCGGATCGCCCGGCAGGACGAAATAGCAATGCAGCGAATGCGGCAGCCTGCCCTCTACGGTGCGGCACGCTGCAACCATCGCCTGCCCGATCACCTGGCCGCCGAACACCCGTTGCCAGCTGGTCTTCGGACTGTTGCCGCGGAACAGATTCACCTCGAGCTGTTCGAGGTCGAGGATCGAGATGAGGTCGATCAGGCTCTTGGACATGGAATTCAGCTTTCGCCTTGCCGCCCCGGCTTCGCTGCTCCGGAATGACACAATGGGGGCTTTCCGCCCTTGTTTCACCGCACTGTTTCGCCCACCTCAAGTCTGCTAGCAAGGCCAGGATTTAGCCGGGAATTGGATATGTCGGTACAGGGTAGCATTGTCATCGGTGGCGGCGCGTTTGCGGGCCTGGCGCTGGCTGTGGCGTTGCGCCAGGGACTCGGCCCCGAGATCCCCGTCATCGTCGCCGACCCCGCGCTCTCCACACGTCCGAGCCGGGACCCGCGCGCGACTGCGATCGTGGCCGCCTGCCGCCGCCTGTTCGAGGCGATCGGCGCCTGGGATGACGTCAAGGGCGAGGCGCAGCCCATCCTCGACATGGTCGTCACCGATTCCAAGCTGGAAGACGCCACCCGTCCGGCGTTCCTCAACTTTGCCGGCGATGTCGCGCCGGGCGAGCCCTTCGCGCATATGGTCGAGAACCGCCGCCTGATCGATGCGCTGGTGGTCCGCGCCGAGGCCGAGGGCATTGATCTCCGCGCGACCACCG
Source organism: Bradyrhizobium canariense (assembly GCF_019402665.1). Taxonomy (GTDB): domain Bacteria; phylum Pseudomonadota; class Alphaproteobacteria; order Rhizobiales; family Xanthobacteraceae; genus Bradyrhizobium; species Bradyrhizobium canariense. The sequence goes on along the minus strand of NZ_VSST01000020.1, from coordinate 281,036 downwards.
TGTCGTCTTACGACGCGCGAGCCGAGGGCATCGATGTGACGCTCGGCGACGGCAGCGTCATTGCGGCGAGCCTCCTGGTTGCGGCCGACGGCGCGAAGTCGAAACTGCGCGAGCGCGCCGGCATCGCCACCCATGGCTGGGAATACGATCAATCCGGCATCGTCGTCACCGTCGGCCATGATCGCGATCATGAAGGCCGCGCCGAAGAGCATTTTCTGCCGGCGGGCCCGTTCGCGATCCTGCCGCTTTCGGGCAAGCGCTCCTCGCTGGTCTGGACCGAGCGCCGCAGCGAAGCCGCGCGTATCATTGCGTTGAGCGATGAGGAATTTCACGGCGAGCTCGAGCAGCGCTTCGGCCTGCATCTCGGCGAGGTGAAGGCGCTCGACAAGCCGCGCGCGTTTCCGCTGTCCTATTTCGTCGCACGCTCCTTCATTGCCCAGCGCCTCGCGCTTGTCGGCGATTCCGCCCACGTCATCCACCCCATCGCGGGCCAGGGTCTCAACATGGGACTGAAGGACGTCGCCGCACTGGCCGAGGTCGTGGTCGATGCCGCGCGGCTCGGCATTGATATCGGCGCCGCCGACGTGCTCGAACGTTACCAGCGCTGGCGCCGCTTCGACACGATGGCCATGGGCGTTGCCACCAACTCGCTGAACTTCCTGTTCTCCAACCAGTCGACGCTGTTGCGCACGGTGCGCGACATCGGCCTCGGCCTCGTCGACCGCGCCCCGCCGCTGAAGAACCTGTTCATCCGCCAGGCCGCGGGTCTGACCGGTGAGATACCGCGGTTGCTGAAGGGCGAGGCGCTGTAGTTTTTTCCTGTCGTCCCGGACAAGCGCGCCTCAAGCGCGCACAGATCCGGGACCCATACGCCGCAGCAATAGTTTTGCGAAGACTCGGAGTGACCAGCTCGCGCAACAACCCAATTCGGTGGTTATGGGTCCCGGCCCCCGTGCGCAATTGCGCACTAGGCCAGGACGACACCTGGGGTGTGGCGCGGTCATCGCGCCAAACGACCAACGGGCCACAAGTCTCTCAATCGATCTTGCGAGCCTCTTCCGGCAGCATGATCGGAATGCCGTCGCGGATCGGATAGGCGAGCTTGGCGCTGCGCGAGATCAGCTCCTGCTTTGCAGAATCGAACTCCAGCGGGCCCTTGGTCAGCGGGCAGACCAAAATCTCCAGCAATTTGGGATCGACGCTGGCTTCGGGGCGTTCGGTAGGCGCGTTCATGGGGGTCTCCGGCGGTCGGTTGCCTCTAGCATAAAAAATCGTAGCAGCCCATCGCGTCGCTCAAGCCGAAACCATCCGCAGAATCTCGTCGAGCAGGCCCTCGAGCCGCGCGGCCGGCGATGGCGGGCCCGACAGGGCGAAGCCGAGAAAAGTCCAGTACAGGATTTGCGCGCGGGCTCGCGCTGTCGCCGCCTCGAACCCGCGCTTCCTCAGCAGCTCTTCGATATAGTCGAGCCTGCGCCGGTCGATGGCACGCACCGCCGTTTGTGCCGCCGCATCGAAAGCCGCCCAGTTCCGCACCGCGCGCTCGAGGTCGAGCCGCGCGCCAAAAGTCCTGCGCAGCAGCGCTTTCAGCGGCTCGCCGCTGTCCGCCTCGACATCGGCGATGATCTGCTCGGCCGCGATCTCGCGCCAGCGCTTCAAAAGTGCAGCATGGAACGCGCCGAGATCGGCGAAATGCCAATAGAAGCTGCCGCGCGAGACCCCCATGGCTTTCGCCAGCGGATCGGCCTTCAGCGCGGTGAAGCCGTCTCTCGCTAGCGCCTTCAGGCCCCGTTTGATCCAGTCGTCGGCGTTCAGCTGTTCTGCCATGTCGGATTCCGGATGCAAACCATACACTAGTGTATTGACAGCCGGCAGGCCAGCGCCTATCTCACCATACACAACTGTATGGACGAAATTTGCAGGGAGCTTTGACGATGCGTGATCTCTTGCTCCAGTGCGCCGGGGTCGTGACCATTGCCGTGGCCCTCATTCACGGCATTCTCGGCGAGACCAAGGTCTTTGCCCGCGCCCGCATAGAGCCGGAACGGCTCCGCACCCTGATCCGCCTGGTGTGGCAGGCCTCGACCGTCGCCTGGATCGGCGGAGGTGCGCTCCTGATCGCGGCGCCCTGGATGCAATCGGAGCCGGCGCGCCACTGGATCGTCGTCACCATGGCCGGCGTGTTCGGCTTCGCTGCTTTCGCCAACGCATGGGCCACGCGCGGCCGGCATTTTGGATGGATGGCGCTAAGTGCCGTCGTCGCGATGGCGGTTGCCGGCTACTGAGCGGCGCGCCCGATCTGCTTGCCATCAAACCGTGAGACGTAAGGCCGCAGTGTCGCTGTAAACACGCGCTGCATACGGAGAGCGCTGAGCTTTTTCGGATCGTTAGAATAACTCTAAAGCCAACTGCTTCTGAACCGCATTGACTTCATCATGTGCTTTGCTTCCTTCGGTCCCGCTTCGCCTCAGGCGTAGCGCCCACGACAGAAGAGGAGACGTTCGTGAAGGTTATTCGTGTTGCTGCCGTTGCATTGACGATCGGGATTGGCATGGGATCGGCAGCCTTGGCCGATGGTTTCAAGGACTGCACCAAGCTCGACAAGGCGTCGTGGAAGCCGGCGAGCGAAGCCGAAGCCAAGGCCAAGACGCTCGGCTACGAGGTGCGGCGCTCAAAGATCGAAGGCTCGTGCTACGAGGTTTACGGCGTCAAGGAAGGCAAGCTTTACGAGCTGTTCTACAGCCCCGAAGATCTCAGCCTGAAGCACACGATTGCGAAGTAGACCGCGCGAGATGGTCTGCGCGCAAATGGTCTGCGCAAAGTCATGCCTGAGGGTGGTCCTCGCTTGATCGATGAAACGGTACCGCAAGTACGCGGGGGGTCCAACCGGACCCCCGCGGATCGAGCCGCTTCGCGGACAGTCGCGGTCTGGGACCTCCCGTTGCGGCTCTGGCACTGGGCGCTCGCGGCTTGCGTCCTGGCCGCGTGGTTCACGCCCACCGTCTATGACGGACTTCACCGCATCATCGGCTATACCGTGCTCGGGCTTCTTGCGTTCCGTCTGGTCTGGGGTCTTTGGGGAAGCCGCTATTCGCGCTTCCGCATGGTCGGCATCAGGCTTCGGGCCGCGCCACGCTATCTCTGGAATCTGCGCCGCGGCATCACCGGCCGCTATATCGGGCTCAATCCCGCCGGCACGTTGATGCTGGTGGCGCTGCTGGTCTCGCTCGCGGTCTCGACGATATCAGGCGCGATGTCGGTGACCGTCACTTTCTTCGGCGTCTGGTGGATCGAGGACACCCACCACTATTCATCCGACGCGGTCATCGTCCTGGTCGTGCTGCACGTCCTGGGCGTGCTGTTGATGGGGCGTCTCCAGCGCGAGAACCTGATCCGCGCGATGATCACCGGCCGCAAACGAATCCGCGGGCACCTCTAAGCAGCACCGGGTTAATTCAAGCGGATGGAGCCTTGGGCCCGCCTAAACCCGTGGTTCCACGAGAATTAAGTCCTTCGCCCGCACCGGCTACCGCCAAACGGCGCCATTGTCGAGGTTGGGTTTACCTCCCGATAGGCATGCAACCGGGCATTGCAAGAAATTAACGTGACCAAAGCCAATCGGATCAATCGTCGAGCTTATTGACGAGGGAGGCGATTTCGATGTTCCGCGTTTTTACCTGCCTCACGGCAGAGCACGATTGGCGGCTTGTCATGCTCGCCGGTCTGGTTTGCTTCGCCGCAAGCATTGTAGCCGTCAGCATCTTTCATCGAGCGAACGCATCGCGCGCCTGGACGCGACTGATCTGGATTGCGATCGCCGGCGCCGCCATCGGTTATGGAATCTGGGCAACGCATTTTGTGGCAATGCTTGCCTACGAGCCCGGCGTCTCGACCGGTTACGCCATCACGCTGACAGCTTTGTCGCTCGCCGCAGCGATGATCCTGACGTCGGCAGGTTTTGGCGTTGCCGTCGGCAGCCCCGGCCGCTGGCGCGCGGCTGCCGGTGGCGGCATCATCGGCGGCGGTATTGCGAGCATGCACTATCTGGGCATGTCGGCCCTCGAAGTGCCTGGTCGCGTGACCTGGTCGCCGGAGCTGGTGCTCATCTCGATCGCCCTCGGCATGGTCCTAGGCTACGCCGCACTTGCGGTCGCCCTGGGTCGCAAGGACAGGTGGGGGACCTTCGCTGCGGCGCTGCTGCTGACGCTCGCCATCGTGTCGCATCATTTCACAGCTATGGGGGCGGTACAGATCGTTCCAGACCCGACGCTGGCAAGCGACACCCTGTCGCTTTCTCCCGGCTTCCTCGCCGTGGCAATCGCGGGCGTGGCCCTGTCGGTGCTCGGGATGAGTTTTGTGGGCGTGCTGGCGGATCGCCGGCTTGCGACCAGAACCAGCCGATTCGAGGAAGTTATCACTCAGCTTTCGTTTGCCAGGCAACAGGTGGAAGATTCGCAAAAGGAAATCCAGGACCAGAAGATCAGGCTCGACACGGCCATCAACAACATGGTCGAGGGCCTTTGCATGTTTGACACGGAGAAGCGGCTCGTCGTCTGCAACGAGCGCTATGCCCTGCTCTATCGGCTGCCGCCGGAACTGCTGAAGACGGGGACGCCGCACGTCGACATCATCAAGCACCGCGTTGTGAACGGCATCCTCAAGGGCGATACGAGCGAGGGCGCTGCCGGGCAATACATCTCGAGACTGGCTGCGTTGCCGTTCGACACAGTCTCGAGCAGGATCGACGAGTTTGCGGATGGTCGGTTGATCTGCGTGACGCGACAGCCGATGCCCGGCGGCGGATGGGTGGCCACGCATCTTGATGTTACGGAGCAACGCCGGTCCGAGGCCAAAATCACCCATATGGCGCAACACGATGCGTTGACCGACCTGCCAAATCGGGTGCTGCTCAGAGAGCGGATGGAGCATGCCATTGCAGTTACGCGCAATGGTGGTCTTGATCTTGCCGTGCTCATGCTTGACCTCGATCGCTTCAAGGAAGTCAATGACACGCTTGGACATCCGGCGGGCGATTCCCTGCTGCGCGCCGTCGCGGCGCGTTTGCGCGAATGCACCACGGAAACGGCGTTGATCGCCCGACTGGGCGGGGACGAGTTCGCGGTGATCGACTACGTGACCAGCCCGGCCGTGGAGGCCGCGACCCTCGCCGAGAACATCAGAAAGGCGCTTTGCAAACCCTTCGACCTCGGCGATCACCGGGTCACCGTAGGCACCAGCATCGGCATTGCCATCGCGCCGCGTGACGGCAATGATCCCGACGCGATCATGAAGAGCGCCGATCTCGCCCTCTACTCGGCCAAGAATGGTGGACGTGGCGCATTCCGTTTCTTCGAGCCGGAACTCGACGAGATCATGCATGCGCGACGGAATCTGGAGCGCGACTTGCGCGATGCGCTTGCCGGCGGTCAATTCGAGCTCTATTACCAGCCATTCATCGACGCCGCGACCGGTAAGACCAGGGGCTTCGAGGCCCTGCTGCGCTGGCATCACCCGCAGCGAGGTCTGGTCATGCCGGGCGAATTCATCCCGCTTGCGGAAGAGACCGGCCTGATCGTGCCGCTGGGGGAATGGGTCCTGAGGACGGCCTGTGCGGAAGCCGCAAAATGGCCTGTCGATCTCAGCATCGCGATCAACCTGTCTCCCGCTCAATTCAGGAGCAAGGAGCTTGTGCCGGTCGTTGTCAGCGCGCTGGCGAGTTCGGGTGTGGCGCCGCACAGGCTCGAGCTCGAAGTTACGGAGACAGCGATCATGCATGACAGCGAAGCTGTATTCGAGGCCCTCGGTCAGCTGCGCCAACTCCGTGTGCGAATCGCCCTGGACGATTTCGGCACCGGCTATTCTTCTCTGAGCTTTCTGCAAAGATTCCCGTTCGACAAGATCAAAATCGACCGCAGCTTCGTCAGCGAACTGACCAGCGCGAGGGCAGAGGCGCAACATCTCGCGCGAGCAGTGGTTCGTTTCGCAGTCAGCTTGAGCAAGACCACGACCGCCGAAGGCGTCGAAACGAGGGAGCAGCTGGACATCCTGCGTGAAGACGGCTGCGCCGAAACGCAAGGCTACTATTTCAGCCGGCCGATGCCTGCATCCAGCATCGCGAAAATGCTGCTGCGAGATGCCGGAGCAGCCGTCTGCGCTGCGTGAGCGTTCAGGCCGTCACTGCAGCGGCGGATCGCCTGAGGTGCGTTTTTTGGCGAGGTCCATCTCGGTCACCGCGATCAGGATCTCGGCGCGGGTCTTCAGGTCGGGCGCTTCCAGCATCGCTTGCTTCTCGGCCACACCATAGGGCGACATCATCGCCAGCGCGTTGACGAGCGCCTCGTTGGGAGCGGTCTCGACGCCCTCCCAGTCGACCTTGAGATTGTTGGCCTTCAGAAAGTCCGCCAGCACCGTCAGCAGTGCTTCGCGATCGACCTCCTCCTCGCCCATGCGCGGCGTGAAATCGTCGACGAAGGCGAAGAAATCCACCTTGCACTGCCGGTAGGCGGTGAGCACTTCGAGCTCCTCGAGCACTTTGAAGCGCGAGACACCGGTGAGCTCGAGGATGTAGCGGCCGTCGCCAGATTCCGCGAGTTGGGTGATGCGGCCGACACAACCGACGCGGAACAGCGCCGGCTTGTCGGAATTCTTGGGCGAATGCGCGATGTCGGGCTGGATCATGCCGATCAGGCGATGGCCATCGCGGAAGGCATCGTCGATCATCGCGAGGTAGCGCGGCTCGAAGATGTTGAGCGGCATCTGCCCGCGCGGCAGCAGCAGCGCGCCCGGCAACGGAAACACCGGAAGGATCTCCGGAAGGTCGGCGGGCCCGCGATATTCGATGTTGATCGGCATCTGCCGGGTCCCCTGGCCTTGCCAGCGCGCGTCAGGAAAACAGGATGATCGACAAGCGCTTGCGTCCCTCGACGGTTGCATCGTCCGTGCCGCCCCAGGCCTCGAAGAACTGCACCAGCTGCTTGCGGGCGCCGTCGTCGTTCCATTTGCGGTCGCGCTTGACGATCGCGAGCAGCTGCTCGGTGGCAGCTGCCCGGTTGCCTTGGGCGTTGAGCGCGATCGCGAGGTCGAATCGGGCCTGATGATCGAGCGGGTTTGCGGCGACTTTCTGTTCCAGCTCGGCGACAGGCCCGAGCTGCTCCGCCTGCTCGGCCAAATCGATCGCGGTCTGCACGGCTTTCACGGCCGGGTCGTTGCGCTTGGATTCCGGCACCATGGCGAGCGTCTGCTTGGCCTGCTCCATCGCACCGGAGACGGCGTAGCATTTCGCGAGCCCGGCCAGGGCTGCGATGTTGGTCGATTCGAGCTGCAGCACTTCCGCGTAGATCTGCGCGGCCGCGGCGGCATCGCCCTCGGCGAGCACGGCCTCGGCTTCCTGGAGGATTTCCGCGATATTCGGCTCACCCGGCGCGGTCACGCCCTTGGTCAGCTTCTCGATGAAGGCGTTGAGCTGGCTCTCCGGGACCGCACCCATGAAGCCGTCGGCCGGCTGGCCGTTGACGAAGGCGATCACCGCCGGAATCGACTGGATGCCCATCTGGCCCGGGATCGCCGGGTGCTGGTCGATGTTCATCTTGACCAGCTTGACCTTGCCCTTGGCGGCCTTGACCGCTTTTTCCAGCAAGGGCGTGAGCTGCTTGCAGGGGCCGCACCACTCCGCCCAGAAGTCGATCAGCACCGGCTGGCGCTTCGATTCCTCGATGACGTCCTTCACGAAGGTCTGGGTGGTCGTGTCCTTGATCAGATCGGCGGCAGCCGGGCCCGCTGCTCCGTTACCCTGGTCGATGATCGTCACGGGATCCCCTCGTCTGATGTCTGGAATTGGCGGGTCTTTAGCACGTCGCCAATTCATATGCTTCGCTGTTGGCCCTAAATTGGGCCGGGACGGCCGAATTTCAATCCGTGCGTGCCGATTCGACGGTTCCGGGGCCTTTTTGGGTCATTTGGCCGCGTTCGGGTTGATACCGGGCCTCCGATTGCGCATCTATGCCGCCGGTAGCTGTTGCATTCCCCTCCCGCTTTTGGCATACGACAGCCGTTGCCGGCGCAGTCATGCGACCGACACAGGATGCGGGTGTAGCTCAGTGGTAGAGCACGACCTTGCCAAGGTCGGGGTCGAGGGTTCGAGCCCCTTCGCCCGCTCCAATTTTTCCCAAAGCATCCAGCCGGACCGGACGGGCACGTGGTTTTCCACGCCGCTGGCGGCTGTATTGGGTAACGAATGACAATCCTGGTCACAGGCAGCGCGGGCCATCTCGGCGAGGGCCTTCTCCGCACGCTCCGCGGGCGCGGTTCGTCTGTGCGTGGGATCGACCTGAAGCCATCGCCCTTCACCGACGCTGTCGGCTCGATCGTCGATTCCGATTTCGCGCGGCGCCAGATGGACGGCGTCACCGCGGTGATCCACACCGCGACGCTGCACAAGCCGCATGTGGCGACCCACAGCAAGCAAGCCTTCATCGACACCAACGTCACCGGCACGCTCAATCTGCTTGAAGCGGCTGTGGCGGCCGGCGTGCGCAGTTTTGTCTTCACCAGCACCACCAGCGCGTTCGGCTCGCAGCTCCGCTCCGAGGCGGGACAGGCCGCGGTGTGGGTCACCGAGGACCTGCCGCCGATCCCGAAGAACATCTACGGCACGACCAAGCTGATGGCCGAGACCCTTTGCGAGCTGTTCTGTCGCGAGCGCGGCCTGCCTGTCGTGGTCTTGAGGACCTCGCGCTTCTTTCCGGAAGACGATGACGATCCGGCGATGCGGTCGGCTTACGCGCCGGAGAACGCGCAGGCCAACGAGCTGCTCTATCGCCGGCTGGATATCGCGGACGCGGTGAGCGCCCATCTGCTCGCAGTCGAGCGCGCGCCGAACATCGGATTTGCCCGCTACATCCTGTCGGCCACAAGCCCGTTCGAGCAGCGCCACCTGACTGCGCTGGCGCGCGACGCGGCCGGTGTGGTGCGCGAGCTCTATCCGGATTGTCCGGAGCTCTACGCGGCGCGCGGCTGGCGCCTGTTCCCCGCGATCGATCGCGTCTATGTCAACGAGCGCGCGCGGCACGAGCTCGGCTGGCGACCCGAATTCGACTTCGCGCATGTCCTGAGCTGTCTTCGCGATGATCGCGATTTTCGCAGCACGCTGGCGCGCGATATCGGATCGAAAGGCTATCATGAGACGATTTTCGACGATGGTCCCTACCCCGTCGCCCCGTAGCCGCCACCTTTGCTAATTCGCTCGACTCGTCAGATGTCTACCCGGAATCACCGGCAGCAAGATGGCCGGAGCCGTTCTACTGTGCATGGGGTTGTTTTCGCGTTTTTTTGTTCCGAACCTCCTGCTGCCTGTAAATTAGCCGCGCGTGATCTTGATTCCGCGCTGCAGCGAGAGCGTTGTTGTCGCGGCGTTCGCCATCATTGACTTTCCGTCTCAATTTTTACTGAGCGCTATCGCATCGCACGCGGCGCGCTTCTCACCGCTCGCAGATGTGCTAACCTTTCTGCGTCTGTCCTCTCGACAGAGTCCGAACTTCGCCTCTCGACAGCAAAATAAAATAAATGTGCAGCCCTGACGGCTGCCTTAGGGGAGTGACGCGATGAAATTCCATCGATCCGTCTTTCAATCCATCCTGGCGCTTGCAGCGGTTGCCCTTCTCGCGGGGACAAGCGTCGGTCACGCGCAGCAGCAGGACAAGAACAAGCCGCTGAAGAAATACGAATCCGGCACCAAGGAGTTCTGGACCCATCCGCCGGACGACTGGTTCCTCGGCGACGAGACCGAGGCGCAGAAGGGCCTGGCGCCGCCGTCGGGGCCGCCGACCGGCGCCTCCGACGCCGAACTCGCCAATATCGTCAAGAAGGTCAAGCTGCCGGCTGGCTTCAAGATGGAGGTCTACGCCTCCGGCGTGCTGGCCGCGCGGCAGATGGCCTGGGGTGACAAGGGCACGCTGTTCGTCGGCTCGTTCGGCCTCGGCAACGTCTACGCGATCAAGGACAACAACGGAAAGAAAGAGGTCAAGACCATCCTCAAGGGGCTGAACATGCCCACGGGTCTGGCCGTCAAGGACGGTGCGCTCTACGTCATCGCGGTCGACAAGCTGATCCGCTACGACGACATCGAAAACAAGCTCGACAATCCCGGCGAGGGCAAGGTCGTCTATGACGACATGCCGTCCTATGCCGCGCATGGCTGGAAGTACATCGCGGTCGACAAGGAAGGCTGGTTCTACATTCCGTTCGGACCGCCCTTCAACATCGGCGTGCCCCCGACCAGCGTCTCGCAGATCCGCCGCGTCGATCCCAAGACCGGCAATGCGGAAATCTACGCGCTCGGCGTTCGCAACTCGGTCGGCGGCGACGTCGATCCGCGCACCGGTAAGTTCTGGTTCACCGAGAATGCCCGCGACTGGATCAGCGACGATCTGCCCTCGGACAAGCTGAACATGATCAGCAAGATCGGCGAGCACTTCGGCTATCCCTACTGCCACCAGGGTGACCTGCCGGATACCAAGTTCGCGATGGGCCACAAATGCTCCGAGTTCACGCCGCCGGTGCTGAACCTCGGTGCTCACGTCGCTCCGCTCGGCATGAAGTTCTATACCGGCGACCAATTCCCGGCCGAGTACAAGAACAACATCCTGATCGCCGAGCACGGCTCCTGGAATCGTCACAAGTACCAGGGCGGCCGCATCATGCGCGTGATCGTCGGGCCCGACGGCAAGAACGCCAAGCAGGAGGTGTTCGCCTCCGGCTGGATCGAGGGCGACCAGGGCTATCTCGGCCGTCCCGACGACATCATCCTCGCCAAGGATGGCTCGATCCTCGTCGCCGACGATTGGGCCGGCGCGATCTACCGCATCAGCTACAGCAAGAAGTAGCGCAAGATGACACGAGGCTGCGGTGCCGAGCGGCGCCGCAGCCTTTCTCATTTCAATTTCGCACGCCGTCGTTTCTGATTGCGCGCCCCTTGCGCGCAAGCCCGGAACCCTTGGCCACGAACGCGGGTTATGGAATTCTCAGATGCGCCATTGCGCATCATAGCTCGCGCTTCTTCGCCCGGAATGGCGCGTTCGATAGATCGGAATCCCAATCATGCGCCGGCAGTTCATCTCGCACGCAATCAGCGCGGTTGCGCTTCTCGCGCTCGGTTCTCTCTCCGCAAGCGCCGCCGACAATGCTGCGATCAAGGAGAAGGCCGCCGTCTGCGCCGGCTGTCACGGCGAGAACGGCATCTCGCAGACCGAGAACATCCCTTCGCTCGCTGGCCAGCCCGATCAATTCCTGCAATGGCAGCTGGTGTTCTTCCGCGCCGGCTCGCGCAAGAACGATCAGATGCAGCCGATCGCCGAGGAGATCACCAACGAGGACGTCCGCAATCTCGGCGCCTATTTCGCCGCGCTGACGCCGCCGACAGCGGCGGAGGACAAGGATCCGGACCTGTCGAAAAAGGGCGCGCAAGTTGCCGCCGGCCGCCGCTGCGCCTCATGCCATACCGATAGCTTTGCCGGCACCAAGGCCGTCGCGCGGTTGGCGGGCCAGCGCGAGGAATACCTGGTCAAGGCGCTGCACGACTACAAGAGCAGCCAGCGCGTCGGCGGTGGCGGCGCCGCGATGGCCGATGTCGCCTATCACATGAGCGATGAGGAAATCACCGCCGTCTCGCACTATCTCGCGTATTTCAAATAGCGGAAGCTGCGGTCAGCCCGCCCGCTGCTTCTCATACGCCTTCAAATGCGTGTACGCGATGCGCAGCTTCGGCACCGGCACCTTGGCGGCATCGGCACGCTCGATGAGGTCGCCGATGACGTGATCGGCCTCGACCGGCAGGCCGGCCTTGACGTCGCGGAACATCGAGGCCGTCATCGGCGAACCCTCGGTGGTGAGGTTGCCCTTCACGCGCTCGAAGAACGGCCCGCCCGGCGTGTAGCCCGACGCGGCGGCGATCGCGCTGGTCTCGTCCAGCATGCCAAGCAGGAAATCCCTGCCGCCGGGAGCGGCGAGGATGTTGCCGACCGAGGTGCGCATCAGGCTGGTGGACGCAGCCAGCGAGGACAGGAACACCCACTTCTCCCACATGTCCTGCATGATGTTCTGGCTGGCGGTGGCCCCAACGATGCCGCTCTTGAAGGCCTCGTCGATCGCCTTGACCCGATCCGACAGCTTGCCATCGCGCTCGCCGTAATTGATCGACTGCATCGGCTGCAGCTGCACCACCTCACGCTTTTCGTCGAGCGTCGCGGCGATGGCGCAGAGGCCACCGAGCACGCGCTCCTTGCCGAACTTGCCGTCGAGGATGTCGAGATGCTTCATGCCGTTGAGCATCGGGATGATCGCGGTATTCGGCCCGACTGCTGCCGCGAACGACTTGATGGCGTCATCGAGGTCGAAGGCCTTGCAGCTGAGCAGCACGACGTCGAACTTGTCCTTGAGCGCGTCGGCCTGAACGGTCGGCGGATTTTTCAAGGTCACGTCGCCGTTCGGGCTCTTGATGACGAGGCCGGCGCTCGCGAGCTCGCTGGCGCGCCGCGGCCGGACCAGGAAGGTGACGTCGCGGCCCGCCTGCAACAGCCTGCCACCAAAATAGCCGCCGATGGCGCCAGCGCCGACCACGAGGATACGCATGGGATTGTCCTTGTTGTTTCTTGCTGTCGTCCTGGCGAAAGCCAGGACCCATTACCCCGACTGTATATTGTCGGGCAAGCTGGAGCCCCAGCTCGTCACAGCCACAGCCTTCGGTGGTTATGGGTCCTGGCTTTCGCCAGGACGACATCAGAGATGATGGCTCGATCTGTCCATCATACGAAAATCACTTCCCCGAGACCATCTCCTCGACCTCGCGCAACTGTTCCTTGCCGAAGAACATCTCGTCGCCGACAAAGAAGGTCGGCGAGCCGAACGCGCCGCGTGCAACAGCCTCCTCGGTGTTCTTGATCAATCTGCCCTTCACCTCCGGTTCCGCCGCGCGGGTGAACAGCTTTTGCGCGTCGAGGCCGGAGGACGCCAGCGCCTTGGCCGCGATTTCCGGATCGTCCATCTTCTTCGGCTCGCGCCACATGTGATGGAAGGCGGCCTCAACGTATGTTTCGAACACGCCTTCGAGCTGCGCCGCGATCGCCGCGCGCATCAGGTTCAGCGTGTTGACGGGGAAGAAGGGATTCCAGACATAGGGCTGCACCTTGAAGCGCTTGACGAAGCGCTCGGTCTCGACCGCCTGGAATTCCCGCTTGTTCTTGACGCCGGCAAGCGTCTCGGCCGGGGACTTGTTGTTGGTCGACTTGAAGATGCCGCCGAGCAGGATCGGCACGTACTCGAATTTAACGCCGATGCGTTGCTCGATGGCCGGAATCGCGAGATGACTGAGATAGGCGTTCGGGCTGCCGAAATCGAATAGGAATTGCGGGGCTGTGCGGGTCAAAATCATCCTCCCTGACCTGGCTTCTTGATCTGGATTGCCATCCATTGTGGCGCGGCGCGCACCACAGGTCCACCGTTTAATGACGGTCATAATACTGTGAGCGCGCGAACACGTTGGGCGCGAGTTGCGCGTACGAACGCCTCAAGCTCAAGCGCGGTCGCTGTAGGCGAGCTTGACGATGTGGTCGCGGATGTCGGCGGGCCAATCTGCGATCAGTCCGGTGAAACGCCGCCGGTCATCCGCAAACAGCGCGCGCGAAGCTTCCTCGAACTGCGGCAGATTGCCGGCCATGGTCGACATGAAGTGATAGGCCGCATCGCGCGCCTGCCGCGCGCGATCCTTGTCGCCGCTGGCACGCCGCGCCTCTTCGACAAGTTTCCGCAGCGCGACCGAAGCGCCGCCTGCTTGCGCGCTGAGCCACTCCCAGTGCCGCGGCAGCAGCGTCACCTCGCGCGCGACCACGCCGAGCTTCGGCCGGCCGCGGCCGCGCGGCCCGCTCGGCGATGGCGTCTCCTCAACCGGGGACGGGACAAGCTTCGCCAGCCGCGCCAGCACCTCGCGGTCTCCGCCGCGCAGATCGAAGTCGATCGTTCGGCCCGTGGCGTCCTCGAAGATGACGATGGGCTCGTCCGGCCGCTCCGCCATCCGCTTGACGACCAGCGCGACCTCTCCTGCCGGCCCGGAGACCAGACGGCGATGCCCTTGGAAAGCGGTGAAAGTCTTCTGCATTGGAATCATTGCCATATTGATCACGGTGGCGACTTTAATACCCGGGTGAATTACAAAGGTCAATATACCCGGGTTAAAATATCCGACCGGATGGCTCGACATTGCGTTCCCGGGCTGGCACGAACGCGCGGCCGATCGACCATGCCTAGCCCCGGGGACCACGCGATGCTGACCGTTCATCACCTCAACAATTCCCGATCGCAGCGCGTGCTGTGGCTGCTCGAGGAGTTGGGCGTGCCCTACGAGATCGTGCGCTATCAGCGACAGCCGGACATGCGCGCGCCGAAGGAGCTGCGCGCCATCCATCCGCTCGGCAAGTCGCCCGTCATCACCGACAACGGCAACACCATCGCTGAATCCGGCGCGATCATCGAATATCTCATCGCCACCTACGGCAACGGCCGGCTGGTCCCGCCGCCGAACACGCCCGAGCGGCTGCGCTTCACCTATTGGCTGCACTATGCGGAGGGCTCGGCGATGCAGCCGCTGCTGCTCAAGCTGCTGTTCACGCTGATGCCGAAGCGCGCGCCGGCGTTGCTCCGCCCGCTGGTGCGCAAGGTCTCGAACCAGGCGCTCACCGCATTGGTCAATCCGCAGATCAAGCAGCACATGGATTATTGGGAAGGCGAGCTCGGCAAGAGCGAGTGGTTCGCCGGCAACGAATTCACCGCCGCCGACATCCAGATGAGCTTTCCGCTCGAGGCAGCCCAGGCGCGCGGCGGGCTCGAGCTCGGCCATCCCAAGGCGATGGCGTTCCTGGAGCGCATTCATGCGCGGCCGGCATACAGTCGCGCCCTCGAAAAGGGCGGGCCGTATCAGGTCGGACGATAGTTGGCCTTCATCAGTCCGCGTGCAGCACGCGCCCGCGCGTCTCCGGCAGCGCGAAAGCGGCGATGAAGAACAGCGCGTAAGCCACCACCGCGAACATCGCGATCGCATTCGCAAGCGACGTCGTCGCCGACAGCGCTCCGACCAGGAACGGAAACAGCGCGCCGATGCCGCGGCCGAAATTGTAGCAGAACCCTTGGCCCGAGCCGCGCAGTCGCGTTGGATAAAGCTCGGTCAGGAACGCGCCGACGCCGGAGAAATAGCCCGAGGCGAAGAAGCCGAGCGGGAAGCCGAGCACCCACAGGATTTCGTTGGTGAGGGGCAGCTGCGTGTAAAGCAGCACCACCGCCATCGCGCCGATCGAGAAGGTCAGAAAGAGATTGCGCCGTCCGATCCGGTCGGCGAGCCAGGCGCCGGTGAGATAGCCAATGAAGGAGCCGATGATCAGCGTCGAGAGATAGCCGGTCGAGCCGACGATCGACAGATGCCGCTCCTTGGTCAAGAACTGCGGCACCCAGAAGGTGACGGCGTAATAGCCGCCCTGGCAGCCTGTCGCCATCAGCGACGCCAGGATCGTGGTCTTCAGGATTGGACCGGAGAAGATTTCCCAGAGCGCCGGGCGATTGCCGCTCGCGGCCTGCTTGGCGCGGGCCTCAGCCGCGATCTCCGGCTCGGTCACGGAGCGGCGGATGTAGAACACCAGCAGCGCCGGCAGCGCGCCGACCACGAACATCCAGCGCCACGCCGTCTCCGCCGGCAAAGCCGAGAACAGGATCGCCTGCGACAGCACCGCGAGGCCCCAGCCGACGGCCCAGCCCGACTGCACCGAGCCGACCGCTCGCCCGCGATATTGCGGCCGGATCGCTTCACCCATCAGCACGGCGCCCGCCGCCCACTCTCCGCCGAAGCCGAGGCCCAGCACCGCGCGTGCGATCAGGAGCTGTTTGAAATTCTGCACGACCGCGCAGACCAGCGAGAAGAACGAGAACCAGATGATGGTGATCTGGAGCGTTCTGACCCGGCCGATATGATCGGAGAGATAGCCGCCGAGCCAGCCGCCGATGGCGGAAGCCAGCAGCGTCACGGTGCCGGCGAGGCCGGCCGATCCCGCATCGACCTTCCATAGCGCGATGATGGTGCCGATCACCAGCGGATAGATCATGAAGTCCATGCCGTCGAGCGCCCAGCCCGCGGCGCAGGCCCAGAACGTCCGCCGCTCCGGCGCGTTCATGTCGCGATAGAAAGCAAGAAGGCTGGTGTCCTCGATCTCGGCGCGTTCGATGCGCTGGTTCGGATCAACGGTGGTCATGTGCGTTTCCCGACAGTGTTTTCTTTTGCGGCCTCTTTGGCCTCGCGGTGGTAGCACGCGCGGCGGCCTGCGCAAGCCGGCCGCCGGCCTTCGCGCCATGCAACGACAGGGTTACTGCCCCGCTGCTTCCGCACCCCGGCTACGCGGATCGGGCGCGCCGAGCGGACCGTTGGCGGTCACCGCAATCGAATTCGCCGATGTCTGCCCCATCGGCGTGACGATGAGATGATCCATCGCCTTCAGCTCGAGCAGCACATTGTCGGAAAAGCCGCTCTCGATCCGGACCTCGTCGGGCAGCCATTGGTGGTGCAGCCGCGGTGCGGCCACGGCGGCCGCCACGTCCATCTTGTAATCGAGCACGTTGACGATCACCTGGAGCACGGTCGAGATGATGCGGCTGCCGCCGGGCGAGCCCGTCACCAGAACCGGCTTGCCGTCCTTCAGGACGATGGTCGGCGACATCGAGGACAGCGGCCGCTTGCCCGGCCCGGGCAAATTGGCCTCGTAGCCGACAAGGCCGTAGGCATTGGAAGCGCCAACCGCCGCTGTGAAATCGTCAAGCTCGTTGTTGAGCAGCACGCCGGTGCCGTCGGCGACGAGGCCGACGCCGTAACTGAAGTTCAGCGTATAAGTGTTGCTGACTGCGTTGCCGCTGCCGTTGACGACGGAAAAATGCGTGGTGTTGCTGCCCTCGTGCGGTGAGGTCGCGGTGGAAACGAGCTGTTTCGACGGCGTGGCGCGATCGGCGGAGATGGTTGCCCGCAGTTTAGCGGCGTAATCTTTGGCGGTGAGCGTCCCGATCGGTGCGTTGACGAAGGCGGGATCGCCGAGATAGCGCGCCCGGTCCGCATAAGCGCGCTTCATGGCCTCGATCAGCAGATGCAGCGAAGCCGGCGATCCCTGTTTAAGATCGGCGAGCTGAAAACCTTCGAGGATATTAAGCGTCTCCACCAGCACCACGCCGCCCGACGACGGCAAGGGCATCGACACGATGTCATAGCCGCGATAGGTGCCGCGCACCGGGGCGCGGATCACCGCCTGATAGGATTTCAAATCGGCCGGCGTCATGATGCCGCCCGCGTCGGCCACGGCCTTGGCGAGTTTCTCCGCGACCGGCCCCTCATAGAAACCGCGCGGGCCCTGTGCGGCGACAGCCGACAGCGTTTCGGCGAGGTCGCTCTGCACCAGCCGGTCGCCTTCACTGAGTGGCGTGCCATCGGGCCGCGAGAAGATCCTGGCCGAGGAGGGCCAGCGCACCAGCCGCTTGTGCCAGCCCGGCAGCGTGTCGGCGATGTCGTCGCCGACGAGGAAGCCATCGCGGGCGAGCGCGATTGCGGGCTCGAGCAGTTGCGCCAGCGTGAACCGGCCCGAGCCATATTTTTCCAGCGCCAGCGCAAGACCCGCAACAGTGCCGGGCACGCCGACGCCGAGCGCGGAATCCCGCGACTTCGCCGCATCGGGCTTGCCGTCGGCACCGAGGAAGATCTGGGGCGTGGTCGCAGCCGGCGCGGTCTCGCGATAATCGATCGTGATGTCTTCGTTGCGCTCAGTGGAATGAATCACCATGAAGCCGCCGCCGCCGATATTGCCGGCGCGTGGATAGGTCACGGCCATCGCAAAGCCGGTCGCGACCGCGGCGTCGACGGCATTGCCGCCGCGCCGCAGGATGTCGGCGCCGACCAGCGCAGAGATTTTCTCCTGCGCCACCACCATGCCGTGCTCAGCGGGAACGGCATGCACCGTGTCGAGCGCGGGCGGTACATAGGCCCGCCGCGCATCCTGCGCTGTCGCGGCCGGAAGTCCGAACGCCAGAGTGGCAAGGAAGGCGAAAAATGTCCGCCGTGTCGAAAAAGACGACATCATCAAACTTCCGCAAAGGCCATGGGCAGTTCACATGCAGCGCTGCAATGCTATACGGTTTGCCCAGACAGAGGCAAAACTGTTCGTGATGAGGATTATGGAGTGACGACGATCGCCCCGGATGCGCGCATCGCCGGCGCGCAGCGGACCTATCCGCCGCGCAGCGCCGTCCTCAGCTGGATCTTCTTCGACTGGGCTGCGCAGCCTTATTTCACGCTGATCACGACCTTCGTGTTCGCGCCCTATTTCGCCACTGCCATTGCGCCGAATCCCGCCGCCGGCCAATCGCTGTGGGGCTTTGCGATGGCTGCCGCCGGCCTTGCGATCGCGCTGATGTCGCCGGTGTTGGGGGCTATCGCCGATGCTTCAGGCCGGAGGAAGCCATGGATCGCGGGATTTGGCGCAGTGCTGGTGCTGGCATCCTGCACGCTGTGGATCGGGAAGCCCGGCGATCCCTCGATCATTCCGCCGCTGCTCACCGCGGTCGCGCTCGCCAGCGTCGGCGCGGAATTCGCCACCCTCTTCAACAATGCGATGATGCCGACGCTGGTGCCGCCGGAGCGCATCGGCCGGCTTTCCGGCACCGGCTGGGCGACGGGCTATGTCGGCGGCATCGTCAGCCTGATCATCGTGCTCGGCCTGCTCGCCGCGAATCCCGAGACCGGTCGCACGCTGCTCGGTCTCACGCCTCTGTTCGGGCTCGATCCCGTCAGCCATCAAGGCGACCGCGCCGCCGGACCGTTGACCGGGCTTTGGTTCATCATTTTCGTGACGCCGATGTTCCTGTTCACGCCGGACTATCCGGCGAAGCGCCCGGTGCGCGAGGCGCTGCACGAAGGCTTGTCGGAGCTGAAGCAATCGATCAAAGGTCTGCCGCAGCAGAAATCGCTTGCGGCGTTTCTGCTCGCCAACATGATCTACACCGACGGTCTGGTGTCGCTAAATGCCTTCGGCGGCATCTATGCTGCCGGCACGTTCGGCTGGCACACGATCCAGATCGGCACCTTCGGCATCATGCTCGCGATCGCCGGCGCGTTTGGCGCGTGGTTTGGCGGCAAGCTGGACGATCGCTTCGGGCCGAAGCGCGTGATCGCCGGCAGCATGCTGATCCTGCTGCTGGCGCTGGCGGCAATCCTGCTGGTCGACAAGGATTCGATCTTCTTCATCAAGGTCGCGCCGCCCACGCCCGGCGGTGCATTGTTCGCCGCTGCGTCAGAGCGCGCTTATCTGGTGCTGGGCTGCCTGATCGGTGCAGCCGGCGGTCCGCTGCAAGCGGCCTCGCGCACGCTCCTGATCCGTCTCGCACCGAAGGACCGCATCGCGCAATATTTCGGTCTGTTCGCGCTGACTGGGAAAGTGACGTCCTTCATCGGCCCGCTGCTGATCGGCGTGATCACCGCGGTGACGGCGAGCCAGAAGGCCGGCATGGCCGTGCTGGTGGTGTTCTTCGTTGCGGGGCTGGCGCTGTTGATGCGGGTGCGGGAGTAGCTTCGTAGCCCGGATGGAGCGAAGCGCAATCCGGGAAGGTCTCTCCGTGAGGCGAGAACCCGGATTTCGCTTTCGCTCCATCCGGGCTACCGCCATTCAATCAATGCCTGAAGTGGCGCGTGCCCGTGAACACCATGGCGATGCCATGCTCGTCGGCAGCCTTGATGACCTCGTCGTCGCGCATGGAGCCGCCGGGCTGCACCACGGCGGTGGCGCCGGCTTCGATGCAGGCCAGCATGCCGTCGGCGAACGGGAAGAACGCATCCGACGCCACCACCGAGCCCTTGGTGAGCGGCTCGGCGAGCTTCAGCTCGGCGGCCGCATCCTGGGCCTTGCGTGCCGCGATCCGCGCTGAATCGACCCGGCTCATCTGGCCGGCACCGATGCCGACGGTGGCGAGATCCTTGGCGTAGATGATGGTGTTGGACTTGACGTGTTTTGCGACACGGAAAGCAAACTTCAGGTCGCGCATCTCGGCATCAGTGGGCGCGCGCTTCGTGACAACCTTGAAGGTCATGTCGTCGACCACGGCGTTGTCGCGACTCTGCACGAGGAGACCGCCCGCCACCGTCTTGGCGGTGAGGCCGGACGCGCGCGGATCGGGCAGGCTGCCGGCGAGCAGAAGCCGAAGGTTCTTGCGCGCGCCGATGATGGCGATCGCTTCCTCGCTTGCGTCGGGCGCGATGATCACCTCGGTGAAGATTTTCGTGATCTCGCGCGCGGTGTCGGCATCGAGTGCGCGGTTCATCGCGATGATGCCGCCGAAGGCCGAGGTGGAATCGCAGGCCAGCGCCTTGCGGTAGGCGCTGACGAGGTCGGAGCCCTCCGCGACGCCGCAGGGATTGGCATGCTTGACGATGACGCAGGCCGCGGTGCGCTTGGCGTCGAACTCGCCGATGCATTCATAGGCCGCATCGGTGTCGTTGATGTTGTTGTACGAGAGCTCCTTGCCCTGGAGCTGCCGCGCGGTCGAGACGCCCGGCCGCTTGTCGGGGGTCGCATAGAACGCCGCAGTCTGGTGCGGATTCTCGCCATAACGCAGCGACTGGATCAGCCGGCCGCCGAAGGCACGGAAATCGGGCGCGTCGATCTCGAGCTGGCGGTTGAACCAGTTCGAGATCGCGGCGTCATATGCAGCAGTGCGCGCGTACGCCTTGGCAGCAAGGCGCCGGCGCAACTTCAGCGTGGTTGCGCCTTTGTTGGCGGCGAGCTCGTCGAGAACGGCCTGGTAGTCCTGCGCCTCGACCACGACGGCGACGTCGTCATGGTTCTTCGCGGCGGCGCGGATCATCGCGGGGCCGCCGATATCGATGTTCTCGATGCAATCCTCGAAGCCCGCGCCTTTGTCGACGGTCGCCTCGAACGGATAGAGATTGACGACGAGGAGATCGATCGGCGCGATGCCATGCGCCGTCATCGCATCCGCATGGTCCTTGTTGTCGCGGATCGCGAGCAGGCCGCCATGCACCTTCGGATGCAGCGTCTTGACGCGGCCATCCATCATCTCGGGGAAGCCGGTCAGCTCGGAAACGTCCTTCACCTCAAGGCCGGCCGCGGCGATCGCCCTCGCGGTGCCGCCGGTCGAGACCAGTTCGACATCGTGCGCGGCAAGCGCCTTTGCGAATTCGATCAGGCCGGTCTTGTCGGAAACGGAGAGAAGGGCGCGGGTGACGCGGCGGGGATGGTCAGTCATGAGCAAGATCCTCTGTCTGAAGGAGTGTCTATGCCCAGGCGCGCGGCTTCTCAGTCCCGCGCTTCCCGATGGTGCTCCATCCAAGGTCGCCAGTCGCGCGAGCGAGGGCTCGATAGCAGTTTTCGATCGCTTTCACAACGTTCAGATCGGGCCGAATCACATGCGTCTACAGCGGAAGTTCCGGCTCCCGCCGCGCATTTCTGCGGGCATTCGTGACTGCCGGCGAGGCGCTGGAGCGGACAAAACTCCAGCGGATCGAGGGCGCCTGCCGCGCATCCTGGCGGATCACGATCTGCGCGGTGCGGCGCGGGCCGTCATTGCCGGCCAGGGATACGCTGTCCTCCAGCTCCACCTTGTCGTCGAGCGCCTCGAAGGTCCAGACGTCGCGGTTCGGTAGCACCAGCATGACGCCGCGGGCATCGGACAGCCGGCTCGCCTTCACCGCCGGGTGCAGATGGAATCGCAGCGCGAAATCGGCATCCGGACCCTTGAATCGTCCGCCTTGCGGCGGCGACAGCGTGTCCTCGCCGTCGATGCGCGCGCCGTCATTGGCGATCATCAGCACGCGGCGGTGGATCGCGCCGAATTTTGTCAGGTAACCGTCATGCGACGTCGTGAGCAGCGTGCCGTTCTGCACGATTTCGCGATAGCTCTCGACCTCGACGGGGCCGCTGGTAACCGGAGCACCGTGCAAGAGCCGCTTCATCGCCGACATCTCCACGAACTGGCATGACGAGGTGTCGTGATAGGTCAGCGTCGAATGCGCCGCCGTGCCGCGTGCGAACGGCCGCCAATTGTCGCGGCCCGTGGCCGGCATGCCGCAATTGGTGACGATGCGGCTGATGCCGGAGGACAGTTCGAACGACAGGCAGCCGGCATGGGCGTCGTGGCTGACGCTGGCTGCCGGCGGCGGGCCGGTGTCGATGATCAAAGTGGTCTGGCCCGCATCGAGGCGCTGGAAACCGGTGTGCGGCATGTTCGACATCGGCGCGCCGTGGGTGTCGTCATAGGCAAGCAGCGTCGCGAGCAGGTCCGAGGGCGTCGCGCTCATGCCGTTGAACAGCGCGAAATTGCCGTCGCCGTGGCGGAAGAAGCGCAGCATCGGCATCATGCGGTCGATCGCGTTGAGCAGCGCGGGCGGCGGCGCGATATTGCGCGCGGCAAAGGTCTGCCGCAGCGGCAACAGGTCGATCAACAGCTCGATCAGCGCGCCCGGGTTGCGCGAGACATGGCCGCCGTCGGGCAGGATCTGCCGCTGCAATTCATCCGAGAGCTTTTTCGAGGTGCTGCGGATGTGACTTGCCTGGTTGGCGAGGCACAGCGCCGCATAGCACAGCGCGATCAGCACCTGGAGCTTCGGCACTCCGTCGGGGATGTTGACCATGGTGTAGCGCAGCAAGCGGATTTCGCGCGCCAGCGCGCGCAGATAACGGCGGTAGAATTTGTTGTCGGTATCGTTCAGCACCAGCGGTGCCTGCGACAGCAGGGAGATCACGCGCCGCGCCAGCACGTCGGCGCGTCGCGCGACGGGACGGCGCTTGCTGGCAGGGTTGGCGATCCAGTCTTCGATCAGCGAGCGCGCATTCGCGCGCGTCAGCGCGGTGTCGGCGGCGCGCAAATGGCGCAGCCAGCCGAAGCCGAGCAGCGCGACCTCCCAATCCTCCGAGGGCGGCTCGAGATCGAAGATCGATCGACCGTGGCAGTTGACGATCTTGCCGGCGAAGACGAAGCGGCCGGCATAGATCTCGGCGGCGCGGGTCGCGTCTGCGGTACGCAGATCATGCGGCGCGATGATCAACCGGTCGGCGCGGCCGGGCCAGACCCGCGACAGGGCGACGGAACCGCCGCTCGCGCGCGCGAGCATGTTCCGCGCGAAGCGGTTCATCACCAGCGTCGAGATACGTCTGCGTTGAGCGACCGACACGCCTTGCCTTGATGGGGGAGAGGATTCCGACGAATCCTTATTAATCCCAAAATCGGACGGCCGACACCACCTTGAACGACGCGAATCAGCGCCGTGGTTGCAAAATCCAGTGCAAAATCAGGATTTAACGAGCCGGGCCGCGAAAAATCCGTCGAGCCCGCCGAGCTTGGGATCGGCGTTCGGCAGATGGCTGGGCAGAGTGCGCAAATCGCCCTCGGCGGTGACGATCTCGCTGAGCCCCGACACCTCGGACGCATCGATCGGGACCCGGCGAAGCCCAGGCTCTGCGGCCAGCAGCGCGGCGACCGCATGCTCGCCCTCTTCCGGTTCCAGCGAGCAGGTACAGTACACCAGCGTCCCGCCGGGCTTGAGCAGCGAGACCGAGTTTTGCAGCAGCCTCCGCTGGAGCACGGTCATTGCTGCGATGTCGGATTCCTGACGGAGCCAGGAGACATCGGGGTGGCGGCGGATCGTCCCGGTCGAGGTGCAGGGCGCATCGATCAGGATGCCGTCGAAGCCATCGGCCGGACCCGCCCATTCCGCGGCGTCGGCGACGACAGTCTCGGCCTGGAGCGACAACCGCGTCAGATTCTCACGCAGCCGCGCCACCCGGGCAGGCGAGCGGTCGATGGCCGTGACATGCGCACCGGCCTGCGCCAGCTGCGCGGTCTTGCCGCCGGGAGCGGCGCAGAGATCGGCGATGGATTTGCCCTTGATGTCGCCGAACAGCCGGGCCGGCAGCGCAGCGGCGGCGTCCTGCACCCACCATTGTCCTTCGGCGAAGCCGGGAAGCATGGTCACCGCGCCGTGCAGCACCGTACGCACCGATCCCGTTGGCAGCACTTCGCCATGTAAGCGGCTCGCCCATTGCGCGGCGTCCGACTTCACGGTCAGATCCAGCGAAGGATCGTGGCTGAGCGCGAGCGCCATGTCCCTTGCGACCGTCTCGCCGTAATGCGCGCTCCAGCGCGCGACCATCCAGGGCGGCAGGTCCAGCGACTGCGCCGCAACCTCGTCCACCAGCGCCTTGCCCTCGCGGGCGCAGCGGCGCAGCACGGCGTTGACGAGGCCGGCATAGCGCGCGGCGCGCCGGTCGGATTGCACGAGGCGAACGGAGAGATCGACGGCCGCGTGATCGGGCACATCCATCCAAAGGATCTGGGCAGCGCCGATCAACAGCGCGCTCTGCGCGCGCGGCGCGTCGGAGGGAATGCCCTTGTCGAGCAAGCGGGACAGCACATGGCCGAGCGTGCCGAGCCGGCGCAGCACGGTGGCGACCAGGCGGCGCATCAGCGCGCGGTCGCGATCGGGGAGCGTCTTCAGTCCGGGATGGGCGCCGCTGCCGTCGAGCTGCTCGTCAAGCGTGCGGTGCTTTTGCAGCACGCCGTCGACGATGTCGGCGGCAATCCGCCGCGCCGCGAGACCGGGCACTTCGGATGGAGGAGCGAAACGTTGAGAAGGCATGCGGAAACAAGGTTCTGAGCGAGCGGCAGTTCGCCGTAATGGGCGCATGCCTTGAGAAGGCGATCTCTGGCACGCGAATATGCCAAATGTAAGAATCGCTTCCGGGTTTTTCAGCCCTTTCGGAGCCATTTCAGGAATGCGTTATTGGGCGTCGCGTCGCGGGCCGTCCCGCGCTAGAAAGCCGACGATGAGTGACCAGCCTCCCGTTTCCGACCGCGAGCAGCTCACACCGGCCGCCCAGCGTGCGCTGGCCGAGGCCGAAGCGCGCCGGCAGGCTGCGGCAGTCCGAGCCAAAAACGACGGCCAGGCGACGCCAAAGGAGTTGCAGGGGCCAAAAGGACCCGAACCGACCCGCTATGGCGATTGGGAGCGCAAGGGCATCGCTTCCGACTTCTGAGCTCTGTGCCGGCCGCCCGGATGATGCCGGGCAAGACCGGTCCCGGCCGCTACAGATAATCATGCTCCCGGAGATAGCGGATGATGCGTTCGCAGGCCGCCTCGGTTGACAGTTCCGAGGTGTCGATGGTGATCTCCGGCGCCTGCGGTGCCTCGTAGGGATCATCGATGCCGGTGAAACCCTTCAGCTCCCCTGCCCGTGCCTTGCGATAGAGTCCCTTCGGATCGCGGCGCTCGCATTCGGCGAGCGGGGTCGCGACATGGATCTCGATGAACTCGCCTGCCTCGACCCGCTGGCGGGCCAGCTCGCGCTCGCTGCGGAAGGGTGAGATCAGCGCGACCAGCGCGACCATGCCGGCATCGACGAACAGCGCTGCGATCTCCGCGACGCGCCGGACGTTCTCCATCCTCTCCGCACTGGAGAAGCCGAGGTCGCGATTGATGCCGTGGCGCAGATTGTCGCCGTCGAGCAGCGCGGCGTGGCGTCCGAGTTCGGCAAGCCTGCGGTCGACGAGATCGGCGATCGTCGATTTGCCGGCACCGCTGAGGCCGGTGAACCAGAGCACGCAGGGCCGCTGCTGCTTCAGCCGTGACCGCACGGATTTATCCACCGCAAGGTGCTGCCAATGAATATTGGTGGCCGCCCGCAGCGACAGGTCGATCATCCCCGCGGCAGCCGTGCGGTGACTGATCGGATCGACGAGAATGAAGCTGCCCATGTCGCGGTCGTCGCGATAGGCCTCGAACACCAGCGGACGGTCGAGGCTGAAATGGACGTAGCCGATCTGGTTGGCATCGAGCGTGGCGGCGCTCTCCAGCGCCATGGTGTCGATGGCGACACAGTGCTTGAGCGTCGTGATCACCGCGCCGGTCGAGGCCGTGCCGCATTTGAGCAAATAGCGCCGGCCCGCGACCATGGCCTCGTCGTCGAACCACACGAGATGGGCGGCCAGTTGATCCGAGATCAGGGGCGTGGGTCCTGCCGTCAGCACGTCGCCGCGGCTGACGTCGATCTCGTCCGCCAAAGTCAGCGTCACCGAATCGCCCGCCACAGCCCGGTCGCGCTCGCCGCCGGGTGTGAGAATGCGCGCGACTTTCGTGCGACGGCCCGAGGGCTGCACGGCGATGCTCTCGCCGGTCGCGATCGTACCGCTGGCGATTCGCCCGCAGAAGCCGCGAAACTCCGCATGAGGCCGGTTGACCCATTGCACCGGCAGCCGGAACGGCCGCTGCGAGACGTCGCCGGCAACGTCCACCGATTCCAGATAGGCCGTGACGGTCGGCCCGGCGTACCAGGGCATCCGCGCGCTCGCGGCGACGACGTTGTCGCCGTCGGGCGCAACGACCGGGATGCACTGGACCTGGGAGATCCCGAGTTGACCGGCCATGGTCAGATATTCGGCGGTGATGGCCGCGAAGCGGTCCCCGTCGAAGCCGATCAGATCCATCTTGTTCACGGCGAGCACGACGTGGCGGATGCCGAGCAGCGACAGGATGTGGCTGTGGCGCCGTGTCTGCGTGATCACGCCCTTGCGGGCGTCGACCAGCACCACGGCGAGATCGGCGTTGGAGGCGCCGGTCGCCATGTTGCGCGTATACTGCGCATGCCCGGGCGTGTCGGCGACGATGAAGCGCCGCAGTTTGGTGGCGAAGAACCGGTAGGCGACGTCGATCGTGATGCCCTGCTCGCGCTCGGCCTGCAAACCGTCGACCAGCAGAGCGAAATCGAGATCGCCGCCGGTGGTGCCGGACGTTTTGCTTTCCGAGGCGAGCGCGTCGAGCTGGTCGTCGAGGAGCGTCTTCGAATCGTAGAGCAGGCGGCCGACCAGCGTGCTCTTGCCGTCGTCGACGCTGCCGCAGGTGACGAAACGCAGCGTCGGACGATCGTCGTCCTGTTCGAGCCGCGGCACGTCGGTTGCGGCGATCGTGGGGGCCTCGTGATAGGACATCAGAAGTAGCCCTCCGCTTTCTTGCGCTCCATCGATGCGGGACTGTCCCGGTCGATCATGCGTCCCTGCCGTTCCGAGGTGCGTGATGCCATCATCTCCCGTACGATCTCGGGCAGAGTTGCCGCCGTCGAGATCGTCGCGCCGCTGAGGGGATAGCAGCCAAGGGTGCGAAACCTGACGGAGCGCCATCGCGGCTCTTCGCCTGCGAGCAGCGGCATCCGTTGATCGTCCACCATGATTAGCGCGCCGTCGCGCTCGACCACCGGGCGCGGAGCTGCCAGATAGAGCGGAACGATCGGGATGTCCTCGAGCAGGATGTAATCCCAGACGTCGAGCTCGGTCCAGTTCGACAGCGGAAACACCCGCATGCTCTCGCCGGGCGCGAGCATCGTGTTGTACAGGCTCCACAGCTCCGGCCGCTGGTTCTTCGGATCCCAGCGATGCGCCGCGCTCCGGTGCGAGAACACGCGCTCCTTGGCGCGCGACTTCTCCTCGTCGCGTCGCGCGCCTCCGATCGCGGCGTCGAAGCCGTGGAGGTCCAGCGCCTGCCGCAATGCCTGCGTCTTCATGACGTCGGTGTAACGGGCCGAGCCGTGGGTGAAGGGATCGATGCCCTGGTTCAATCCGTCGTCATTGGTATGGACGATCAGATCGAGGCCGAGTTCGCGTGCGCGCTGGTCGCGGAACGCGATCATCTCGCGGAACTTCCAGGTCGTGTCGACGTGCAGCAGCGGAAACGGCGGCTTGCCGGGATGAAATGCCTTCATCGCCAGATGCAGCAGCACGGAGGAGTCCTTGCCGATGGAATACAGCATCACAGGCTTGCGGAATTCGGCCACGGTCTCCCGCAGAATGTGGATGCTTTCCGCCTCCAGGCGCTGGAGATGACTGGTAACGCTGTGGCGCGCCGCGGGTTGATCGGAGGCGCCGCGCACTGGCGCCTCTATCGCGGAATCGATCTGAGCGGTCATGCGGCCGTGCCCAGGCGGTCGCCGAACAGGCGCATCGCCGTGTCGGCGTCCAGCGAGAGGTCGTCGACGCAGGCCGCGACCGAGGCGCGGTAGATGTCGTTGATGTCGTAGCGTTCGATGACCGCCAGCTGGGCATCGCTCAGCGACGCCGTCTTGCGGCCGCGATAGCGGTAGGCGGTGTCCGATCCATGAAGGCCGACGACGGTGTAGACCTTGGGCTCGCTGAGGAAGGTGACGCCCGAACCCTTCGATTCGATCTGCCCGCGCTCCCGCCAATCGGTGACGGCGCTCTCGGTGAAGCGGGCGCCGAGGCCGAGCCGGTCGAACAGCTTTCGCACCGAGCCGGTCGCGTCCTTGCTGGCTTCATAGACGTAGCGGGTGACGGCCACACCCTGCCGCCTTGCGTAGCTTTCGACGCGAAGGGCGTTCAGCGTGGAGATGACGTAGTTCTGGATCAGCCGGTCCTCCGGAACGCGGTCCGACCATTTCTCCAGCCACGATGCGAGCGAGCTGGCGGGATCGCGGTCGAGCATGATCATGTGGAGCTTGTCTGCCGGCCAGCCGGCCTCGATCAATGGCAGCAGCGGCAGGAACAGGCTTTCGGCCAATACATAGGGCCCCGCCATTTCCTTGCTGAAGACGTGCGGCTGCTCCGCCGCGACCGGCACGGCCCAGGGCTCCCCCGCGTTTCCGACGAGACGATGGCGCAGGATTGCCTTCACCGGCTGGAAATAGGAGGGCATCCCGGCGACGCCGAAGAGGTTGGTGAGCGCGGTCGAACCTACGCGGCAGCGCCCCCATGCGCAGTAGAGCGTCGGGAAGTCCTCCGGAGCCCAGTGCCGGAACGCCTCGCCAAGACAGTCCCTCACCTCCCACATCAATTCGTCCAGCGCGGCGGGCCGCGTCTGATATTTGCCGTCCGGCGCGAGCACCATCGTATCGAGCGAAGGATCGTCGCGGCGGACCAGATCGGCAAGGCGGTCGGTTTCTTCGACTGACGTCGTGATGGTGCTCATCTTCGGACCTTTCGGGTTGAGGATCGAATCGACCACGATCTGTGCGCGGCGCATGTTGACGTCGACAGCGGCGGCGTAGAAGTGTGTACCCTTGGTGGGGCCACCGACCGCATAGATGTTCGGATGAGGTGTGCCGTGGCGGTCGTGGACACGACTGTCGTCGTAGCCGCAGCGAATCCCGCCGAGCGCGTCGAAGGCGATGAGCCCCTGTCGCTGCATGTCCTGATAGAGCGGGCTGGCATCCGGCCGGTAGGACGGTCCTGTCGCATCGACGACGCAATCGACGTCGTGATGATCGCCCTCGCCCAGGATCGCGCGAAATCGGCCGTCAATGGCGGTCACCCTGCGTAGCCGGGCGCGCGCCGAGAGCCTGCCCGACCGCATCAGGTCGCGGATACGGATCGCGTTCTCCAGCGGCATCGCCGAACGGTTGCGAAGCCAGCCGGAATTATAGAGGTCCATGAAACGCATCTTCTCGGCATCGCTCATCCGGCTCCAGGCGTCGCACATCACGTCGATGACGCTGACGAGATAGGAGTGGACGTTGAGATCGCCGGTTTCAGCTCGCAAGATGTTGCGCTGGAGATCGCTCAGTGCGTCGCCATCGACGTTCCGGCATGACAGATCGCAGCGAATCCCGGTGGTCTCCAGCAGCAGTTCGGACAGACGGGCGGCAAAGCCGTCGGCCTCGATCCGCTCACGGCTGCTCACATAGCGATGCAGCGCGTCGCGGAAGTCGTTCGTGATTGCAGGAACAGTCGCCGGCTGCACCGTGGGAAACAGGCCGCTTCTGGAGAGGCAAGTCATCTTGACGGCTTGGTGGGTCTTGGCCATCGCCGTTGCAGTGTCGACCGCGCTGAGCCCGCTTCCGAGGATCCCGATCTCGAAGCCGTCGCGATCCGCGAAGGTGAATTGCGCATAGGGATCGCGGAGATAGTTCGGGTTTCCTGTGAGACCGTAGTGATCGTCGGGCGCGTTGTGACCGGTGCAGAGGACCAGCAAAGACGAGATATGCGTGATGTTGCGGTCGGTCGTCAGCAGGACATCGCGATCCGGCGAGAGCCGCATGCGGACGATTTCGGCATCTTCGACATGGACGGACAGACCGGCGCTGCGGCATTGAGCGATCGCGGCCAGTCGCACTGTGTCGAGATAGTCCCTGTAGACCATCCGCGGCAGATGCTTGTTGCCGTGGCAGCTGAGGCCGCGGACCCGAAGCCAGCGCAGAAACTCCTCCGGATCGCCCGGACGGATCGACATCGTCGACGCCTTCATGTTGAGCAGGTGACGATCGCTCTGCGTGCGATAGGCCGTCCCACCATCGAAGCCGGATTTATCGAAGAGCTGAATTCCGCTGATCGCGTGGTGGTCTCGTCCCGATGTGGCGAGCTCCGCCAGATGACGCAGGATCGTGATGCCGGTTGCGCCGCCGCCGACAATGCTGATGATCATCGCTCAATCCCCCATTTGCCATGTTTGACCCAGGCGCGAGCGGGGGCTCGGCGTGGGGGCCTCCCAAAGCCGTTGATTGATGGACGGGTCGGAAAGTGGCGTGCGGCCGGCCTCAGGTCGGCCGCATGATTTGCGGCGCCTCAGGCGGCCCGCACCGTGTCAAGGAACTTTGCGACCTCGTCCTTGAGGCGACCGCTCTCGGTCGAGAGCGAGCGCGCGGATGCGAGCACCTGCGTCGACGCCGAACCGGTGGCGCTGGCGCCGTGACTGACCTGGGCGATCTTGTCAGCGACCTCGACCGTTCCCTTGGCGGCTTCGCTGACGTTGCGTGCGATCTCGGCGGTTGCAGCCCCCTGCTCCTCG
Source organism: Bradyrhizobium canariense (assembly GCF_019402665.1). Classification (GTDB taxonomy): domain Bacteria; phylum Pseudomonadota; class Alphaproteobacteria; order Rhizobiales; family Xanthobacteraceae; genus Bradyrhizobium; species Bradyrhizobium canariense. The sequence continues at coordinate 250,180 of NZ_VSST01000020.1, read as the reverse complement.
ATGGTGGCAGCAATGGTGGTCGAGATGTCCGAAATCTTGGAGATGGTCGTACCGATCTCCTTGATGGCGCCGACGGAATCTTGCGTCGCGGTCTGCATGCCGGCAATCTGTGCGCCGATCTCGTCGGTGGCACGCGCGGTCTGGGCCGCGAGTGCCTTGACCTCGCTGGCCACCACGGCAAACCCACGGCCGGACTCGCCGGCGCGTGCGGCCTCGATGGTCGCATTGAGCGCCAGAAGGTTGGTCTGCTCCGCAATCGCAGTGATCAATTTGACGACGTCGCCGATCCGGCCTGCGGCCTTGAGCAATTCATTGATCCGGGCGTCGGTGCGCTCGGCCTGCTGCACCGCCTCGCCGGCGATGCGGCTGGAATCATGGACCTGACGGCCAATCTCGACGACCGACGCGCTCATTTCCTCGGCAGCGGATGCTACGGCTCCGACGTTAGCGGATGCTTCCTCTGAAGCTGCGGCCACCATTCCGGAAAGCTGCTCGGTCTCTTCGGCCGTTCCCGACAGCGTGCCGGCGGCGGATTCGAGCTGCTGTGAAGCGATCGAAACCGAGTTGACGATGCCGCCGACCGCATCCTCGAACGCGTTGGCGAGCCTCATCATCTCGTTCTTGCGTCGGGCGGTCGCTGCGGCCTCCTGATCCTTCTGCTCGGCCTCCATCTGCTCGATGCGGATCAGATTGTCCTTGAACGTGCTTGCCGCACGGGCATTGTCGCCGACTTCGTCGCCGCGGGAGGTGTAGGGAATCTCGACGGCCTTGTTGCCTCCGGCGAGTTGCAGCAGCACGTCGCCGATGCGGCGGATGGGCCGGGCGATGCTCAGCACCGAAAATAGCGCCGAGCCGGCCAGGACCAGGATCACGAGGACGCCGACGATCAGGCTGACTTGGGTGGCCTGCTCCAGCGCGGTGACGAGCTGGGTCTGCCGCAGAGCCATAAACTCATTGTTGGCGGCGACCAGCTTGTCGACACGCGTCGTGATTTCCCTGGCGGCCGGAAGCACCCGCTCGTCGAAAATGCGCCTCTTCGCTTCCTCCGCCTTCATGACTGTGCCGGTTGCCGCCTTGTAGCGCCCCGCGAGCCCGGCGAGCGCGTCGATTCCATCAGCGATATCCTTGTCGCCGGCGGACTGACGAACCTGCTTGAGAACGCGGATCATGGCGTCGGCCCGTCCGGCGATATGGTCCTTCTGCGCGACGTCGCCGGTCGCCGTGAAATGCCAATCGGCCGCGCTGACCGCCTTGAACAAGGCGTCGGCCTCATGCAACGCCACCTCGGTGTTGAGGCGGCTCTGCCATGCGACGAGTGCAGGCGAGGCCAGCAGTTTCTCGAGAGCCTTGTTCCAGGCTTCTTCGATCTGGTTTGCCGCGGCGAATTCGGTGACGGCGGTGCGACGTGCCTCGCCAAGATCGTTGCCGGCCTTCAGAGAGGCCTCGAGCAGGATCTTGACCTCGCGGCAGAGCTCTTTGGCTTCGGCGCGCCTGGACCGCTCCAATGCGGCGTCCATTTCGGTTGTGGCAGCGGCGATGGAGCCGCGCAACGTTTCGAGATGTTTGCCGAGACCCTCGGCTGAGGATGCGGATCCGATTTCCGCTATGGCGAGGCGTGCCCGGGTCACTGCGAGCTCGGCCCCTTGGGCATTGGCCTTGTTGGCGGTGTTGATGACCACCAGCCGGCTCAGGTCCGCGATCTGCTCGTTGCGGACGAGCTGGTTGGCAAGCATGCCACCGACGAGAAGGACCCCCGCGCTCGCGGTCAATCCGAGCTTTGTACCGATGCGAAACTTGAACGATGCCATGCTTGCCGCTCCCCACACGCATACCGAGTACTCGACCTTAATACTAAACAACGGCTGAAGATCAAACTCCGTACAACTACAGGAGGTATCGATTGGAGAGTGCTCGGAACAGCGTGGCGCGCATAGGTGCGATTCTACGGAGCAACGTTCCGGACCTCCGCGACCACGATCAGGCGACGGACCACCAGGTCGGCATCCGATGGTGTCTTGAAAGTGCCTTGCCGGCTTCCCCGACTCAGCCCTAGCCTGCAATGATGCGTTTCCAGGATCGTCCCAATGCCTATCGGCCGCAGTTCGGCGGCTCGCCTTTCGGTCGCCGTTTCTCGGGGCTGTTGCCGTGGATGTTCGTGGTCGGCGTCGTGGTGGCGATCGCGCTCACCTTTCGGCATGGGCCGAACTGGCCCGTTCCGCATGGCGCCGACGGCCGGTCGCAGGAAGCCGAGATCATCCTCCAGCAATCTGGCAATGCCGATGCTCGCCAGCCCGTCGACGTCATCCGCACCATCGACGGCGACACCTTTCTCGCGCGCGTGCATCAGCAGGGTGGCCGCGACCTCGTCGCGCGCGTTCGCCTGCGCGGCATCGATGCCCCTGAGATGAAAGCCTCCTGCCAGGAAGAACTCGACAAGGCCGAAGCCGCGGCCCGCGCATTGCGCGATCTGCTCGGGCAAGGTGGCGTGACGATTACCAATCTCGGACCTGATAAATACGGACGCGTTCTCGCTGACGTCGCGACGAAACGTACGGCCAATGTCTCGGCGGCGTTGCTCGCCGGCGGCTACGCGCGGAGCTACAATGGCGGCCATCGCGACGGCTGGTGCGCGCGGAGTTGGCGCTTCTGGTGACAAAAAAGCCGCGTCGAAAGACGCGGCTCTTGCCGTCTCACCCCGATGCCGGCGATCAGCGCGTCACGACCACCGTGGTGCCGACCGAGACGCGGCTGTAGAGATCGGTGATGTCGTCGTTGAGCATGCGGATGCAGCCATAGGAGACGAAGCCGCCGATCGAGCCCGGCACGTTGGTACCGTGAATGGCATATTCACCACCGGACAGCGTCATCGCCGCGACGCCCATCGGATTGCGCGGTGAGCCGCCCGGGATAACGTCCGGGATGCTCGGCTTGTCGCGCTTCACTTCGGCAGGCGGCGACCAGGCCGGATTGCGGTACTTGCCGTCGATGCGGGTGGTGCCGGCCCACTGCTTGCCGGACTTGCCGACGCCGACCGGGTAGCGCACGGCGTGGCCGTTATCGAGGACGAGATAGAGCCGACGCTCGTTGGTTTTGACCACGATGGTGCCCGGCGAATAGTCGGCCAGGTGCGTCCCCACCATTTCCGGCCGCGCCTGCGCCGCCGTCGACATCAAGACCCCAGCCCCGACGGTGGCGGCCAGCGCCACAGCAATCCTCATCGACATCGATTTTCCCCCTGCCCCGAACGGACCGTCCAAAATTACGCAAAACCGGCAATCGCTGGCTCGCCAAGTCCTTGTTGCAAGTCCTTGTTAGGGGACATTCTTAACCGCGCTTGTTAACCGGATGGTTTCCACGCACGGCCGCCAAGGGCCAACCAGCAGGGGGAACAAAGGAAATGTTCGAAACAAAGTAAATGACCTGAAAACAACACTCGGCGGGAAAGATGCCCGGCCGCCGGGGCGCGGCCTGACAAGTGCGTGAGGATGTGAACGACCGTTGTTCGGGGGAGCGCTAACGCGGGGATGGGTCTCGTGTCCCGGACGCGGCGAAGCGCGAAGCGGTGCGACGGAGGGCCGGGACCCAGAAAGCCTCAGAGTCTGCTGTTGCATGGGCCCCGGCTCTGCAGCGCACCGCTAACGAGCGCTGCGCTGCGTCCGGGGCACGAGACCGCCTTTACGCCGACTTCTTGTTCTGCCGGTTCTTGACGAGGTCGTCGACCACGCCGGGATCGGCCAGGGTCGAGGTGTCGCCCAGGCTGCCCGGCTCGTCCTCGGCGATCTTGCGCAGGATGCGGCGCATGATCTTGCCGGAGCGCGTTTTTGGCAGACCCGGTGCAAACTGAATCTGGTCGGGCGAAGCGATCGGGCCGATCTCCTTGCGCACCCAGGTGACGAGCTCCTTGCGCAGATCCTCGGTCGGCTCGATGCCGGCCATCAGGGTCACATAGGCGTAGATGCCCTGGCCCTTGATGTCATGCGGGAAGCCGACCACGGCGGCCTCCGACACCTTCTCATGCGCGACCAGTGCGCTTTCGACTTCGGCGGTACCCATGCGGTGGCCGGAGACGTTGATGACGTCGTCGACGCGGCCGGTGATCCAGTAATAACCGTCGGCATCGCGTCGGCAGCCGTCGCCGGTGAAATACTTGCCCTTGTAGGTCGAGAAATAAGTCTGCTCGAAGCGGGCGTGGTCGCCATAGACCGTGCGCATCTGGCCCGGCCATGACCGCGTCAGGCACAGATTGCCTGATGTCTCGCCGTCCAGCACGTTGCCGTCGGCATCGACGATCTCGGGCATCACGCCGAAGAATGGCTGCGTCGCCGAGCCCGGCTTGAGCTTCGTGGCGCCGGGCAGCGGCGTGATCAAAATGCCGCCGGTCTCGGTCTGCCACCAGGTATCGACGATCGGGCAGCGGTTGTCGCCGACGACGCGGTGATACCACTCCCAGGCTTCCGGATTGATCGGCTCGCCGACCGAGCCGAGCAGGCGCAGGCTGGCGCGCGAGGTCTTCTTCACGGGCGCGTCGCCGCTCTGCATCAGCGCGCGGATCGCGGTTGGCGCGGTGTAGAAGATGTTGACCTTGTGCTTGTCGATGACGTTCCAGAATCGCGAATTATCCGGGTAATTCGGCACGCCTTCGAACATCAGCGTGGTCGCCCCGTTGGCGAGCGGTCCGTACAGAATGTAGCTGTGGCCGGTGACCCAGCCGACGTCCGCGGTGCACCAGTAGATATCGCCGTCGTGATAGTCGAAGACGTATTGATGCGTCATCGCGGCGAACACGAGGTAGCCGGCGGAGGTGTGCAGCACGCCCTTGGGTTGGCCAGTCGAGCCCGAGGTGTAGAGGATGAACAGCGGATCCTCGGCGTGCATGTGCTCGACCGGGCACTCGGTCGTCACCATCTTGGCGGCGTCGTGATACCAGAGGTCGCGCGAGGGATTCATTTCGACCGCGCCGCCGGTGCGCTTGACCACGACGACCCAGTCGACGCCGTCTGCCTTGGCGAGCGCCGCGTCGACATTGGCCTTCAGCGGCACCTTCTTGCCGCCGCGCAAGCCCTCATCCGCGGTGATGATCACCTTGGACTGGCAGTCGTTGATGCGCTGGGCGAGACTGTCGGGCGAGAAGCCGGCGAACACCACGGAGTGAATCGCGCCGATCCGCGCGCAGGCCAGCATCGCGTAGGCCGCCTCCGGAATCATCGGCAGGTAGATGGTGACACGGTCGCCCTTCTTGACGTTCCGGGTGCGCAGGATGTTGGCCATCCGGCAGACCTCGTCGTGCAGCTCCTTGTAAGTGATGTGCCGGGATTGTGAGGGATCGTCGCCTTCCCAGATGATCGCGGTCTGGTTGGCGCGGCTGTGGAGATGCCGGTCGATGCAATTATGGGCGACGTTGAGAACGCCGTCCTCGAACCATTTGATGGAGATGTTGCCGGGCGCGAAGGAGACGTTCTCGATCTTGGTCGGAGCGTGCATCCAGTCGATGCGCTTGGCCTGCTCCGCCCAGAAACCGTTCGGGTCCGAGATCGAGCGGGCGTACATGTCCTTGTATTTGGCCTGGTCGACCCAGGCGCGCTTCGCCCATTCCGCGGGGACGTCGTAGATCTTCTCGGACATGTTTCCCTCCAGATACGGCAAGCCGAGCACAGACCACTGGCGAGCCGACTTGATCGTTGAACCGATTATGCGTCGGGCTAACCGGACCCGACAAGGTGCACAAGCTGGACCTTCGGCGAGCAGCCTGCCATGCGGAGGATCAAGCCGCTTCTTGCGACTGTCGCAGTTTTGAAACAGGGCAACGGGCGGCTTTCGGGTCTTTACCCAGATCGTCGGAATGGGCCCGCGCAGAGCGCCATGCACCCAGCAGAGGTATTTAGAAACCGTCTCTCACTGATTCGGGACTCGCAATGCGGTTCGGAACACCCTAAATGGCCAACCCGGGTCCAACGAGACCCCTTGGAACGAAAATCAGAACAGCGGCATTGACCGATAACAGACAGGGCTAAGGCATAAGACTATGATGGATCAGCAGAATCTCGGGACGATACGGCCCGCTTCAGCCGATCCTGCAGCCATTGCGCTGGCCAAAGCCCTCGGACAATGGCCGAAACCGGCCGGTTCCGGCCGTCCCAGCCCAAAAAAAGTGTTCGACGCGGCGCCTGCGGCGACGGTCGAGGCCCTCGCCAAGGAACTGGGCCTGCGGCTCGGCGACCAGAACGAGCTGACAATCCGCCGCATCAGGCGCGGCAAGGGCTATTCCTTCGTGCGGCACAACGGCGTCCACATCCGCGATCCCCGCACCATTCGGCGGCTGCATTCCATGGCGGTGCCGCCGGCCTATCGCGAGGTGCGCTACTCGGCCGATCCAAGCACGCATCTCCAGGCGGTGGGACGCGATGCCGCGGGTCGGTTGCAATATCGCTATCACGCCGATTGGGAGAAGGTCCGCGAGCAACGCAAGGCGCATCGCCTTGAAAAACTCGTCGGCGCGCTGCCCAAGATCCGGCGCAAGGTCTCGGCGTTCCTGTCGGGCGACGAGCCGACCCGCGAGTTCGCGCTCTCGGCCGTCATCGAACTGATCGCGCGCACCGCGATCCGCCCCGGCAACGAATCCTATGCCCGTCTCAACGGCACCCGCGGAGCCACCACGCTGCTGAAGTCCAACGTCTCGCTGGAAGACGACAGCTTCGTGCTGACCTTCAAGGCGAAGGGCGGCAAGGCCGTGCGCAAGGAGTGCGACGCCGCCAAGCTCGTGCGCGCCATCGGCATTTTGCAGGGCGTTCCCGGCAAGCGCATGTTCCAGTATCGCGATCCCTACGGCATCGTGCGTGCGGTCAGCACCACACAGGTGAACGCGTTTCTGCGCGAGATCGCCGGCATCAAGATCTCGCTGAAGGATTTCCGCACGCTGATGGCCTCTGCGGTTGTGGTGGAATCGCTGTCGCGGATCACGCCGGCGACCAGCCAGCGTGGCCGCAAGAAGCAGGTGCTGGAGGCAATCCGCGGCGCCGCCGATCAGCTCTCCAACACGCCGGCGATCTGCCGCAAGAGCTATGTTCACGACACCATCGTCACCGCGTTCGAAGACGGCATCCTCGAACGCTTCGCCGCGACCATGAAGGGCCAGCGCTCGCAGGCCAGGCGCGAGCAGCTTTTACAGCAGGTGGTGGCGACCGCGGCGGTCTGACCTCGGCGTCGTTACGCCTTGTTGGAAACGCCGTTGTCGGGACCGGGATCGCCGCCCGCGGCTGCCGCCGTGAGCCGTCCCAGATAATGCGCCCATCCCGTCGCGTGGGCGGCAGCCTGTTCCTCGGTCGGCAGCCCGCTATGGGTCATGCACAGCAATGTGCCGCCGTCGCGTTCGATCAGGTCGATCTCGATCAGGCTCGAGCCGGGCGGCACTTCCTGGCCGCCCTCCCATCCGAACGTGTAGGCAAGACGATGCACCGGCACGACTTCGCGGAACGCGCCGCGGGCGACGCCACCGCGAGGGCCGATGCCTTTGAGCAGATATAGCCCGCCGGGATGCGGCTCCGTGGTCGCGTCGGAACCCATCCAGCTCAAAATCTTCTCGGGGTCGGTCAGGTAAGCGAAAACGGTGGCACGTGGGGCGGCAATCTGGGTCTCGCGTCGCACTATGAACGGTTCGGTCATCCGCGATCATCCCTGGGCTGACACTGGGACATGGCGGCGCGCGAGCGGCCCGTCAAGGATTGCCCGTGACAAAGACGGCCTGGCATCGTCATGATCGGGCCATGCACCTCTCTCCGACGCTCGCCTGGCTTGTCGACGCCGCCGCCGATAGCGCCGGGGCCGACCGCCTGCTCGCGGACCTCGGCGCACATCTGGTCGCCGACGGCGTGCCGCTTGCGGCAGGCAGCCTGACGCTCGAGGTGCCGCATCCGCTGATCGCGAAGCGGACCTGGTTGTGGCGCGCGGAGAACGGCCGGGTGATCGAAGCGCTCGGCTTCGCACCAGGCGGCCTCGCGCCCGACCCGCCCAACGATGCCGGCCGCCGCTGGCTGCGCGACATCGCGGACGGTGAGGTGCACGAACATTTGGTCGGACGGCCTGACGGGCCGTTGCTCGGCTGGATCGGGCCGCGTCCGTTCACCGCAGACGAGACCGAGCAATTGCGCCAGGCCGCGCGTTTCGCCGCGACGCCCCTTGCGGTGCTTGCCGCGCGTGCCACGTTGCGCGCGACGTTGGATGCTTATCTCGGCAAGCGCAGCGCGGAGCGGGTGCTGGCGGCACCCCTGCGGCGCGATCTCGGCGAGACTATACAGGCCGCGCTGCTCTATGCCGATCTGCGCAACTTCACGCTCCTGTCGGAAACCAATCCGCCTCCCGACGTCATCGCGGCGCTCGATGCATGGTTCGATCGCATCGCCGGCGCGGTTCACGCCTTCGGCGGCGAGGTGCTGAAATTCATCGGCGACGGCGTGCTCGCGATCTTTCCGGTGGTCGGGGCGTCACCGCGCCAAGCGTGCGATGCAGCTCTGCGTGCCGCGAGCGCAGCCGAAGCCGGGATGGCGTATCTCAACGCGGAGCGCCGTGCCCAAGGTGTGCCGCCACTCGCGTTCGGGGCGGCGCTGCATCTCGGCGAAATGCTGTGGGGTAATATCGGCGCCGCCAACCGGCTCGATTTCACGGCGATCGGCCCCGCCGTCAATCTCGCCAGCCGGCTCGAAGGATTGTGCAAGCCGCTCGGCAGAACCGTGCTGGCGTCGGGCGCGCTCGCCGCCGAGACGGACATGCCTCTGATCGCGCTCGGATCACATTCGCTGCGCGGCATTGCCGCGCCATGCGAGGTGTTTGCGCTGCCGGAGACGCGAACTCCGATATCGTAGCCCGCATGAGCGTAGCGACATGCGGGATCGCAGCAGTAGTCCCGGATATCGCTTCGCTCATCCGGGCTACAGTGCCTAAGCCTACATCCCACCCATCTTGCAGACGAGCTTCCATTCCTCGGCCGTCACCGGCTGCACCGAGAGGCGCGAATATTTCACCAGCGCCATGTCGGCGAGCTTCTTCTCGGCCTTGATCGCCGCCATCGTCACCGGAATCTTCAACGGCTTGTCGGCCTTGATGTCGACGCAGACGAATTTCTCGGTCTTGTCGGTCGGATCGGGGTAGGCTTCCTTGACGATCTCCGCGATGCCGACGATCTCCTTGCCCTCGTTGGAATGATAGAAGAACGCCTTGTCGCCCTTTTTCATTGCGACGAGGTTCTGGCGCGCGGTGTAATTGCGCACGCCGGTCCAGGCCTCGCCCTTGGCGCCCTTCGCCACCTGCTGGTCCCAGGACCACACCGATGGTTCGGATTTCACCAGCCAGTACGCCATGTTCATTCCTCTGCCTTGAAAGGTCGCGTCATGAGCCCCGAGATCGCGGCGTCGATCGTGCTTCTGCCGGTCAGGATCGATGCGACGGCTTCCGATACTGGCATTTCGATGTTTTGCGAAGCCGCGAGCTCGATCAGGACCGGCGCGGTGAATTCGCCTTCGGCAAGCTTGCCGGCGGGCGGCTGATCGCCGCGGCCAAGCGCCAGGCCGAGCGCGAAATTGCGCGATTGTGGGCTCGAGCAGGTCAGGATCAGATCGCCGAGGCCAGACAAGCCCGTGAGTGTTTCGCTGCGTGCGCCGAGCGCGCGGCCGAGGCGTGTCAGCTCGGCAAAGGCGCGGGTGGTGAGGGCGGCCTGGGCGGAAGCGCCGAGCTTGCGCCCGACCGCGATGCCGACCGCGATCGCCAGCACGTTCTTGGCGGCGCCGCCGATCTCGACGCCGCGGACATCGGTGGAGTGATAGGGCCGGAAGGTCGTCGAGCCCAGCGCCTGCACCAGGCTGTTGGCCAGCGCTTCGTCCCTCGCCGCCAGCGTGACCGCGGTCGGCAGACCACGCGCGACATCGTCGGCAAAGCTCGGGCCCGACAGGATCGCCGGCTGCGCGTGGGACGCGGCCTCGGCGATCACGTCGGTCATGAATTTATGGGTGCCGTGCTCGATGCCCTTGGCGCAGGCAATGATCGGCACCGGCTTTTCCAGGTGCAAGGCGAGCATGTTGACAGCACCGCGCAGATGCTGCGCGGGCACCGCGATCAGCAGCATGTCCGCCTGCGCGGCGAGGGCCAGATCGCTCGTCACGACGATATCCGGAGCAAGCCGCACGCCCGGCAGCCGCGGATTGTCGCGGCTCAATGCGATTCGCGTCGCGTGCTCGGGATTGCGCGCCCACAGCGTCACGTTCCGTCCGGCCCGAGCCGCCACCATCGCCAGCGCCGTGCCCCAGGCGCCGGCTCCAATCACCGCAATCGATTGGAACGCTGTCATTGCTAGAATCCCGCGCGCGTCTTGCCGTATCCGGCCGGTGCCGTCGCGTTCGCATCGAGCAGCCAGCGCGCGCGAGGCTGTGCTTCCATCGTGTCGGTCATGCCGAGTGCGAGACGTTCGGCGCCGGCCCAAGCGATCATTGCACCATTGTCGGTGCAGAGCGCCGGCGGCGGCATGATCAATTGTGTTCCGGCTTTCCTCGCAACGTCATGCAGCGCGTCGCGGATCGCCTGATTGGCGGCGACGCCGCCGGCCGCCACAAGCGCGCGCGGTGCGCCGAACTGCTCGCGGAAAAGTTTGAGACCTACGCTCAACCGGTCGGCGGTGGAATCGAGCACGGCAGCCTGGAAGCTCGCGCAGAGATCGTTGACGTCCTGCGGTGTGATCTCGGCCAACCGGCTTGCTTCGTTGCGCACCGCCGTCTTCAATCCCGATAGCGAGAAGTTGGCGTCGGGGCGTCCCTGCAACGGCCGCGGAAACGCAAATCGCGCGGGATCGCCGCTCTTCGCCGCGCGCTCGACCTGCGGTCCGCCCGGATAGGGCAGTCCCAGCATCTTCGCGACCTTGTCGAAGGCCTCGCCGATCGCATCGTCGACGGTGGTGCCGAGCCGCACATACTGGCCGACGCCGGTGACGGCGACGATCTGGGTATGGCCGCCCGAGGCGAGAAACAGGCAATAGGGAAATTCGAGTGCGTCGGTCAGGCGCGGCGTCAGCGCATGCGCCTCCAGATGGTTCACCGCGACCAGCGGCGTGGCGTGCACCATCGCGATCGCCTTCGCGGTGGTGAGCCCGACGATGACACCACCGATCAGTCCTGGGCCCGCGGCGGCCGCGACACCGTCGAGCTGGGCGAAGTCGATGCCGGCCTCGTGCATGGCGCGGTCGATGATGCCGTCGAGCAGGTCGACATGGGCGCGGGCCGCGATCTCCGGTACCACGCCGCCGAAACGGGCATGCTCCTCGACCTGCGACCACACGATATTCGACAGGATCTTGCCTGCGCCGTCAGGCGCACGCTCGATCACCGCCGCGGCGGTCTCGTCGCAGGTGGTTTCGATGCCCAGTACCAGCATTGGCGAATTGTTATCCAATTTGCGCCCTTCTCACCCCCCCTTGCGCTCATCCGCAAAGCAGAGTTCTGGTACGTCCGGTAGCATTCCGGGGTCGGCCAACGCAATCGTCACGCGCGGCCGTTCCTCGTGAAAGCGCCACCGCCACGTGGTTCGGGAACACAAGCGATGTCCATTCTTGTCACACGGCCGCATCCCGACAATGAGGCGACGTCGGAAAATCTGCGTGCACGGGGTCATGTGGTGCTGCTCGCGCCGGTGCTCAAGTTCGAACCGGTCGCCTTCCATGCCGAGAGTGAAACGAGCTACAGCGCCGTCATCGTCACGTCGGCCAATGCGATCCGTGCCGTCGCGCCGCAATTGCAGGACCTTGGTCTCCTGGAGCTGCCGCTGTTTGCCGTCGGCGAGCACACGGCCGCCGCCGCGCGCGATGCCGGCTTTGCCGAGGTGATCGTCGCCGGCGGCGACGGTACTGCCCTGCGCGACAAGGTGATGCAGAGCGCGCGCGACAAGCGGCTGAAGAAAAAGGGCACGTTGCTCTATCTCGCGGGCGCGGATCTGTCGCGCGACCTCGGAGGCGAGCTGAGCGCCGAAGGCTTCAACGTCGTCACGCACACGACCTATCGCATGGCGCCGGTCAAGCTGTTGCCGCGCGATGTCTGTGAGGGCTTTGCCGCCCATGGGATCAGGGCGGTGCTGCACTACTCCCGGCGCAGTGCGCGGGCTTTCCTGGAGGCCGCGCGGGGCGAAGGCGTCGAAATCTCGGCTCTGGCGATCCCGCAATGCTGCCTGTCCGAGGCCGTCGCCGGCGTGCTGCGCGAGGCCGGTGCCTCGCAGGTTCTGGTGGCGGCGACGCCGGACGAAAATGCCTTATTTGACACCTTGGAGCGTGCTTTGCGCACCCGTTTGGCGTAAGAGGTCGGGCCGAATCCGACGCAATCGGGTCCGTTCGTTCAGGGCAGGTAAGTGTGAGGAACCGTCACGATGGCCGACGACAAGCCTGAAGACGCAGGATTGGCTCCCGAGTCCGGCCGCGCCAAGCGCATCCCGCCCACCATCGACCTCGAGGCGACGGAAGTCTCGACCCAGCCGCAGGAGGTGGCGGGCGAGCCTGAGGCAGCGACCCAACAGGCCGCGCATGAGCTGGCCAAGTCCGAAGAGGACAAGTCTGAAGAAGCCAAGTCCGAAGAAGCTAATGCCGAGCCGCAGCCCGAACCTGCCGCGGAGGAGTCTTCCGTTGCGTCCGCATCGGTATCGCCGTCGATTTCGCCTTGGGTTATCGCGCCGTTCTCCGGCGCTGTCGCAGCCGCAATTGTGATCGCGGTCGGCTGGATACTGGGCTGGCCCGCGGTGCAGGCACCGCCGGCTGCTCCGCAAGTGACGGGCGCAGCCGTCGACGCGCTAAGCGGACGCATTGCCGCGGTCGAAGCCAAGGCGGGCAAGCCTGCCGCCGATCCGGCCATGGTGGCGCGGATCGATGCGCTGGAGAAATCCGCAACGAGCCTGCGCAGCGAGATTGCCAATCTGCGCGCACAATCCGACAAGACTGCGAGCGCCCTGAACGACGCGACATCGGCGCCGCGCGCTGCCGCGCCCGATCTTGCCGCTCTCAACGACCGCCTCGCTCAGCTCGAACGTGCCAGCAAGACCGAACGTGCGGAACTCGCACAGCAAAGCGAGAAGATCGCCGACGCGAAAACGATGGACGACAAGCCGCTGCGCCATGTGGTGGCGGCGGCCCTGCTCGACGTCGCCGTTCGCCACGGCGATGCCTTCGAGTCGCAGCTCGCCGCCGCGCGGTCGCTGGCAGCAAAGCCAGATATGCTGAAGCCGCTCGACACCTTTGCATCGTCAGGCATTCCGACGCCGGTCGCATTGAGTCGCGAGCTCCTCAACATCGTGCCAAAATTGTCGCCGCCGGCGGAAGCTCCGGCCAGCGGCACCGGCATCGTCGAGCGCCTTCAGGCAGGGGCGTCAAAACTCGTCCGCATCGAGCGTACCGACGGGGTCGGCAACGATCGCGGCGCCATCGTCGCGCGGGTGACGGCGGCTGCGTTGCGCAACGATTTCGTCGAGGCACGGCGCGAGTTGAAGACGCTGCCCGAGGCCGATCGTGCACCGGCGCAAGCCTGGCTCGACAAGGCCGATGCCCGTGACGCGGCGCTCGCCGCCTCACGCAAATTCGCCGACGCCGCCATGGCGGATCTCGTCAAGCCTGGTCAATAAAGGTTCGCGCAACAATCAGCGCGTATAGGGATCGTCATGCTTCGCATCGTCCTCTTCCTCGTCCTGATCGCGCTGGCGGCGGCCGGCGCGGCCTGGGTCGCCGATCAGCCTGGCGACCTCGTCCTGACCGCAGGCGCCTTCCGCGCCACAACGACGCTTCCCAGATTTGTGTTCTTGCTTGGCCTCTTTGCCGCGGCAGTCGTGCTGGTCTGGAGCCTGCTGACGATGGCCTGGCGCGCTCCGGGGCGTCTGCGCCGCCGTCGTCACGAAAAGCGTCATGCGCGTGGCCGCCACGCCATCACCCACGGCCTGCTTGCGATCGGCCATGGCGACACCGCGCTTGCTCGTCGCCACGCCGATACCGCGCGGCGGCTGGCCGCAAACGATCCGCTCGCGCTTCTCCTGCACGCGCAATCCGCGCAACTCGAGGGCAATCGCGACGAAGCCCAGCGCGTCTTCCGTGCCATGGCCGAGCGCGAGGACACGCGCCTGCTCGGTCTGCGCGGCCTGTTCATCGAGGCGCAGCGCGCCGACGATGCGGTCGGCGCCGTGATGATTGCCGAGGAAGCGATCAAGCTGTCGCCGTCCTCGACCTGGGCCTCGCATGCGGTGCTCGGCTTCCGCTGCGCGCGCGGCGACTGGAGCGGCGCGCTCGCGATCCTCGATTCGAATCTGTCCGCGGGCCTGATCGACAAGCAGGCCTATCGCCGCCAGCGCGGCGTGCTGCTCGCCGCCCGCGCGCTGGAATTGGAAACGATGGACCGCGACGTCGCGCGCGAGAGCGTGATGCAGGCGGTCAAGCTCGCGCCGACCCTGGTTCCGGCCGCGGTGCTCGCTGCAAAATTCGAGAGCGAGGCGCATCAGGTGCGCCGCGCCATGAAGCTGGTGGAAACTGCCTGGCTCGCCAATCCGCATCCTGATCTTGCGGATGCCTATGCGCATGTGAAGCTCGGCGATTCCGCGCGGCAGCGCTTGCAGCGGGTCGAGACGCTCGCCGCCAAAATTCCTGCCGACAAGACTGGTTATGTCGAGGGCCAGCTGGCGATCGCGCGCGCCGCGATCGATGCGTCCGAGTTCGCCCGTGCGCGCGCGGTGCTGGCGCCTTACGTCAACGATCCGACCCAGCGCGTGGCGCTGCTGATGGCGGAGATCGAGCGCACCGAGCATGGTGACGGCGGCCGGGCCCGCGCCTGGACTTTGCGCGCGGTGCGCGCCCGCCATGATCCAGCCTGGACCGCGGACGGTTATGTCAGCGATCGCTGGCGTCCGGTTTCCCCGGTCACCGGTCGCCTCGACGCGTTCCAGTGGCAAACGCCGGTCGCCAGTCTTCCTTCCAACAGGGGCGCGATGATCGAATCCTCAGCCTTCGAGGAAGCCATGCTGGCGGCTCCGCCGCCGAAGCGGGTGACGGCGGCCCCGAGCGAAAGCCCGGCGGAACCGGCTGTCATGGCGCCGGATCCGGTGCCTGCTGCGCAGGACAATTCGCCGCCTCTTGAAGCCAAGGAGGACGCCAAGGAAACCACCGAGGAAACTGCCAACGAAGCGGCAAAGGGAGAGCCGGCCGCGCCAGCCGAGCCGGTCAAACCGGCCCCTGAGATCGCCGAATCATCGCCGGTAGCCGCGACGCCGGTGTTCCGGACCCGCGCCGACCTTGGCAAGCCCACGCAAGCACCTATTCCCGCCGTCATCCCGATCGTCCGCGCCCCGGATGATCCCGGGATCGACGACGAGGGCCCGAGCGATGAATTTACGGAACAAATCGGCACGCCCAGGGACCAAGCAAAGGCCCAGGCCGGCGGCTGGCGCGGATTCTGGTCTCGCTGGGGCGGCTGAGCGGCATTTGGGAGCCGGCTCCACCTTGCCAATTCGGGCCCCGCCCGATATCACGAGCGCGCGTATCGGGACCGGCCTCGCGCGGGCCCCGGCAGGGTTCGCCGCAATAGCTCAGTTGGTAGAGCACGTCATTCGTAATGACGGGGTCGGGGGTTCGAATCCCTCTTGCGGCACCAGCGCCCCAGCTCATTTGATCTCCCCAAGCCAGGCGTTGTGACCGGCGCATTTGGTCACCATGAGCGCGCTGGTGCAGATGAATCCGGTAGAGCGCGGCCATTGCCTCACCGTCGGAGGATTCAGTATCGCACGGCAGTCTGAGTGATCGTGATCACATAAACTCGCGATTGGCTCCCCTAGTGTCCAGCTCACGCCAAACACGGGGAGATTTCATATGCGCAAGATCATTCTGGTGGCCGCTATGGTGCTGGTCTCTGCCTCTGCCCAGGCCGGAGGCCCGCGCAGCCTGTCGCTGTCCGCGGTGAGCGAGCCGGCTTCGGTTCAGCAAACGGCGCCGACGCTCGCTGCCGCGCCGACGCAGGTGAGCGAAGCAGCGCCAGCCGCCGAAGCTCCGAAATATCTCGATCGCCCGCCGGCGGTTTCGCTCACTGCGCCTGCGGCGACTCCCACACCGACGACCGCGACGACCTCAGCGCTCGCGACGACGACCCAACCCGCCGCGAAGACGACGGCCAAGGCGGACAAGTCGAAGCACAAGCGCAGCTGGACCGAAGGCCGCATCATCAGCGAGCTGCATCGCCACGGCATCTACTGGTAAGGTGCCTGCTCTCAAAAAGCATATGGCCGGGACAAGCCCGGCCATGACGCAAGAGATTTGGATCGGACTGGACGCGCTACTGCGAAACCGTCTGCACCACGCTCCCGATCGGACGTGCGCTCGAGGTCGGCACCTTCAGGTCCTTCAGCAATGCCTCGTCATATTCTGGCAGCGACTCGAGCGTCGTCTTGGCCTTCATCTGCACGACCTTGTAGCCGCCGGCCTTGAGCCGCGCGAGCAGTGCAGGCATGGCTTCGCCGGTATGCTTCTGGAAGTCGTGCATCAGGATGATGCCCTTGCCGAGCTTGTCGAGCCTGGTCATCACGGTCTCGATGATCTTCTCCGGCGTGGCGCCCTTCCTGAAGTCGAAGGAGTCGATGTCGGTCGAGAACATCGCGACGTTTCGGGTGCCGAAATAGCTCACGATCGCCGGATTGTGCTGCAGCTGCGGGAAGCGGAAGAACGGTGCCGGGTTGGTGCCGAGCGCGTATTTCACGGCGCTAACACCCTTCTCGACCTCGTCCTTGGCCATCTGCTCGGTCATCTTCTTGCCGTTCAGGTTGACGTGCGACCAGGTGTGAGTGCCGACCGTGTGGCCCTGCGCCAGCACCTGGCGAAGGATTTCCGGATGGTAGGTCGCATGCTTGCCGACCGAGAAGAACAGGCCCTTGGTGCATTCATCCGCGAGCGCCTTCAGCACGGCGGGCGTGTTGACCGGCCAGGGACCGTCGTCGAACGTCAGCACGACCTCCTTGTCGGTGAGGAAGTCGAACTGCTTGAAATGATCGAAGCCGAAGCCCGGACCGCCGGTGGTGTCGATCTCGACCACGCGGGAGACGCCGAGCGCGTTGGGATTGGCGCAGGTCGATTTCTGCTGAACCGGCATCGGCGCGGGTGCGGCGGCCGGGGCGGCTGCCGCCGGTTTGGCCGCAATCGCCGCCGTGGTCGTGACGTCGTCCTTGGCGGCGAGCTTCGCCTGTGCCGGCAATTGATCGGCGGCACGGGCGGCAATCGTCTTGGGAGCGGCCTGGTCGGCGCGCGAGGAATAATAAAACCAACCGCCGGCGGCAATCACGACCGCCGCAACTACACTGGCCAGCATCAGGCCCAACGCATTACGCATCGCCATTCTTTCCAATTACGCAACCAAACCGGCGGAATTTCCCGCTCGACGAGCCATTAATGCGAAGGAACAGTTAACGTGACACCAACACGACAGCGGATATGAAGGAATTTCAGCGAGGTGCGCCAACGTGACCATAGTCACAGAGGGTGGGCCTCCCGTGACCGTCATCACAGTGGAAACTGTTTTGCTGGAGCATGGTCGATCCCATCAACAACGGGCCCGCTTCCAGCGGTGCCAATGGGAGCTTCAAATGACCAACTCGCTGAACACCAAGTCTCTGAACACCAAGTCCTTGAGTAGCAAGATCCGCGACACCAGCCTGGCTCTGGGCTTTGCCGCCATCCTCTCGATCGCCTCGACCGGCTCCAGCTTCGCCTTCTCGTCCGAAGCCCAGCAGCAGTGCACCGGCGACGCTTTCCGCCTGTGCTCGTCGGAAATCCCGAACATCCCGAAGATCACGGCGTGCATGATGAAGCATCGTTCGGATCTGAGCGCCGGTTGCCGTGCGGTGATGGACAAGGACCTCGCCAAGGGCGGCGCGTCACGCAAGGTCGCTGACGCCCAGGACGCTCAGTAACAGCAACGATAGCGTCGTTGCGTCGGTTAGCTCCCCTCGCGATGTGCCCCGGCGTCAAGCCGGGGCCACGCGGCAGCGCAAGCCCGCCTGCCAATAAAGCCGTTGCGGCTTCGGGATCGTCGCTCTAGCTTCGCCCGCACATCTTCCGGGTAAGAGGCATTACGCGATGACCAGATTTCTTTTCATCATTCCATTGATCCTGTTTGCATCGGCTGCGTCCGCGCAGCAGCCCGGTCACGACGCCTGTGCGCGCGATGTGACGCGCTTCTGCCGCCCGGTGATGAACAATGGCGATCAGGCTGTGCTCGCCTGCCTCAAGCAAAACCGTACGCGGCTCACCAAAGGCTGCGAGAAGGTGCTGACGGATCACGGGCAGTAAGACGTCGCTACGGACTCGCGAAACCCTACGTGCTGCTTCCCGCCGCAGTGGCGACCACGGGCAGCACCTCACTTGCCGCCTGGTCCGGCGTCTCCTCTTTCCAGCGCACCGAGCCGAACGGACGCTCGAGCATGCGGCGGATCCGCACCGGATCGGGGCCGATGTGGAAATCGATCGCCTCCTGATGCAGAGCGCGTTCGGACTGGGTCGAGCGGTTGCGCTGGCGTAGATAGTCGAGCCAGGTCGGACAGTGGTAACGCTCGGTCCACAATTCGGGATCGGCGATGTCGCGCGCGATCGACCAGCCGTAAGCACCGTTGCGCTGACGAGAGAGCTGCACGTCCTGCATCACGTTGTGAAAGGCGCGGGCGTTGTCTTGGGCGACGCGGTATTCGATCTCGACCACCAGCGGCCCGCTGCGTGCCGTGAGCGACAGTTTGACTTCCGGATCCGCTAGCAAATCGGCGTCTTCGTTACGGGCGCCGACGCGCGGCATCGTGAGCCAGATCCCCAGCACCGGCGAGATCAGCATCAGGCCGGCAGCCGTCAGCAGCGCGACCTCGACGCCGGCATAGTCGGTGAGATGGCCCCAGCCCCAGGCGCCGACCGCGATGCCGCCCGAAATCGAGGCCTGGAACGCCGCGAGCGAGCGGCCGGCGACCCAGCGCGGCGCCGAGAGCTGCACGCCGATATTAAACAGTGCGACGGCGGCCATCCAGACCGCGCCGGCGAGCACCAGGGCAGCCGCGGTCAGCACCGGCTCGGTGCTCACGGCGAGCGCAGCCATCGCAAACGCCATCGAAATGGTGCAGGCGCGGATCGCGGCTTCGCCGCTCATGCGCTTGCGTAACTCGTGGATGTTGAGCGCACCGACCACGGCCCCCATCCCGAAGGCGCCGAGCATGATACCGTAGGTCTGCGCGCCGCCATGCAGCAGATCGCGCGCGACCAGCGGCATCAGCGCCATGATGGCGCCGCCGATCAGGCCCATCACCAGCGTGCGCAACAGCACGATCTTGATCGGCGGCGAATTGGTGATGTAGCGGAAGCCCGACACCATGGCGCGGTTGAGCTTCTCCCGCGGCAGCCGCGAGGGCTCGGTGTTGCGCCGCCAGAGCAGCAGCACCACCAGCAACGGCAAATAGAGGATCGCGTTACACGCAAACGCCGCCACCGCACCGAGCGCGGCGACGATGACACCGCCGACCGCCGGACCGAAGCTGCGCGCGATGTTGTAGCTGATGCCGTTCAGCGCGACGGCCGACGGCAGGGCATCGGGCGGCACCTGCTCGCTGACCGAGGATTGCCAGGCCGGGCCGAACAGCGCGTTGCCGCTGCCGACCACGAAGCAGAACGCGAGCAGCGTTTCCGGAGAAATGTAGTTGAACCAGGCCAGGACCGTGAGCGCGGTCGCGCCAGTCAGCGCGATCATGAGCGCGATCAGGGTGACGACGCGGCGATCATACATGTCGGCGATGGCGCCGGCCGGCATCGAGATCAGCATGATCGGCAGCATCAAAGCGGTCTGCACCAGCGCCACCTTGTCCGCCGAGGCCGCCATCTGCGTCATCGCCCAGGCGGCGCCCACGCCCTGGATCAGTAGGCCGAGATTGGAGAGGAGGCTGGCGAGCCAGATGCGCCGGAACACGGTGTACCGCAGCGGCGCCATGATGCCGTCGGTCGCAATTTTCTGGCGGTTCGTCTGCTCGGTCATATCCCCTTCCAGATGGGCTGGCAGAAGTAGTCTTGAAGTCGTCTTGGAGTGGTCTTTGGGCGATTCCGGCAAGTTCAGTGATGCCTGCGAAAGTCCTTCGCTGTCCAGTGGTTAGGCCGGTATAAGCGGTGCACAGAGATGGTTTTGCGGCGGAGGAACAGATGAAGCTGTCACGACGAATGATCATGCTAGGGGCCGGCAGCTTGCCCTTCGCAATTGCGAGCTTGCGGACGGGCGCGTTGGCTCAACCCGCGCCCGCTGCGCCGAGCGAGGTGCCGCCGATCCTGTTCGTCCACGGCAATGGCGAATACGACGCGCTCTGGATGACGACCTTGTGGCGGATGGAATCCAACGGCATCGCGCGCGACCGCATGATGGCGATCAATTTCACCGATCCCAATGCACGAAGTGACGACAAGGTCGAGCAGGCGGGTCGCTCCTCGACCGAGGACCAGCGCCGCGAGCTCGCCGCCGCCATAGCCGATTTGAAGCGTCGCACGGGTGGGTCCCGCGTGGCGCTGGTCGGCAGCTCGCGCGGCGGCTATGCCATCCGCAACGTCATCAAGAACGGCGGCCCCGGCGGTGTCAGCCATGCCGTGCTGTGCGGCACGCCCAATCACGGCGTGTTCGCGACCGACGACCAGCTCAACAGCGAGTTCAACGGCCGCGGCGCGTTCCTGCGCGGCTTGAACGAGGGCGAGAGCGAGGTGACACCGGGTGTTGCCTTCCTCACCTTGCGCAGCGACGGCATGGACAAATACGCGCAGGCCGATGGCCGTTTCATCGGCAAGCCCGGCACGCCGACCGGCGTCAACGTCGAAGGTCCGGAGTTGAAGGGGGCGGCCAACCTCGTGCTCGGCGCGCTCGATCATCGCGAGGTGGCGTTCCACCCCCGGGCCTTCCGCGAGATCTACAAATTCATCGCCGCCCGCGAGCCCGCGCGAATCGCGATTGTCCCGGAGCAGAGCGTGAAGCTGAGTGGGCTTGTTACCGGCGCGCCCGGCGGCGTGTCGACCAACCGGCCGGTGGCCGGCGCAACCGTCGACGTGTTTCGGGTCGATCCTGAAACCGGTGAGCGCAAGGGCAACGCCGTCCACAGTGCGAAGACCGGTGCCGACGGCCGCTGGGGACCGGCGCAGGTCGAGCCTTCCTGGTCGCTCGAATTCGTCGTCGCATCGCCGGATGCGCCGACGACGCATATCTACCGCTCACCCTTCCCGCGCTCGTCGGACGTCGTGCATCTGCGCGCCGCGCGTCCGCTCGGGCCCGCGGACAAGGACGCCGGGGCTGTGGTGATCATGTCGCGTCCGCGCGGCTATTTCGGCCTGCCGCGGGATGTGGTGCTGCTCGACGGCAAGGAGCCGGCGGACGTCAAATCGGGTGTGCCCACAGATTCGACAGCAACACTGCGCCTTCCGGCCGGCGAGGTGGGGCGTAACATCGTGGCCCAATTTGGCGAAGAACGAATTGTGGCACGCGCCTGGCCTGCCTCCGAGAACAGGATTGCGATTGCCGAGCTGACTTACTAGCTAATTGCCTGCGTCACCTCTGCGGGAGCGAGCCATGAACATCGCCAGCGTGCGTCGGCCCATCGTCCCTCCGACCCCGCCGCGTGCGCCCGACGACATGTCGTTCCTCGGCCGGCTAGCCGTGATCAAGCGGAACATGATCGCGACCTGGGGCCAGCGCGCCTACGAGGAAGACGTCATCGAGGGCCGCTTCTTCTTCCGCAACAGTTTCATCCTGAACCAGCCGGATGCGATCCGGCATGTCCTGCTCAGCAATTACGAGAATTATTCGCGTACCCCGGCGGGCATCCGCATGCTTCGTCCCGTGCTCGGCGACGGTCTTCTGATTGCGGAGGGCCATTCGTGGACGTTTCAGCGCCGCACTCTCGCGCCGGCGTTCACGCCGCGTGCGACGGCAAATCTCGTTCCGCACATGACGGCGGTGCTCGACGAGACCATCGCGAAGCTCGACGGACGGACGAGCGAGCCGGTCGATCTGCGCGAGATCATGCAGCGTATGACGTTGGAGATCGCCGGACGCACCATGTTCTCGTTCGGCATGGACCGGCATGGTCCGACCTTGCGCAACTTCGTCATGGAGTATGGAGCCCGGCTCGGACGGCCGTACTTGCTCGACATGGTGCTGCCGCTGTCCTGGCCGAGCCCGATGGATTTTGCCCGCGCCCGTTTCCGCAAGCGCTGGACTGAATTCGTCGCGATACTGATCGCCGAGCGGCGGGAGATGGGCAAGAAGGACGGTGCGCCGCCGCGCGATCTGTTCGATCTCATGGACGAGGCGCGGGACCCCGAAACCGGCAAAGGCTTTTCGGACGAGCAACTCGTCGACGAAGTCGCAACCATGATCCTCGCGGGTCACGAGACCACGGCGACCGCGCTATTCTGGGCGCTCTATCTGCTCGCGCTCGATCCCGATACGCAGGAGGAGATCGCCTCCGAGACGCGAGGCGAACATCTCGACAGCATGGCCGACATCGATCGCCAGAAGTTCACCCGCGCCGCGATCGAGGAGACCATGCGGCTTTATCCGCCGGCCTTCCTGATCGCCCGGGCCGCGCGCGAGAAGGACAACGCGGCCGGCGTCGCCATCGGCAAGGGCGACATCATCATGATCGCGCCGTGGCTGCTGCACCGGCACGAGAAGCTGTGGGATCAGCCGAACGCGTTCATTCCAAAACGCTTCATGTCGACGGAAGCACCCGATCGGTTTGCCTATCTGCCCTTTGGCGCGGGTCCGCGCGTCTGCGTCGGCGCACCATTCGCGCAAGCCGAATCCGTGCTGGCGCTGGCCCGGCTGATCGGTGCGTTCCGTGTCGAGCTTGCCGATACCAGCCCTGTCATTCCGCTCGGCGTCGTCACGACCCAGCCGGACCGTTCGCCGCTGTTCCGCATCACGCGTCGGTGACAGGCGTTCGCCTGGCGGACGGCGTGATCCACACCAGATAGAGTTGCGCCATGAGCGATATCCAGGCCCAGTTTTCCGTTCTGAAGCAGACCGCCGATGCGAAAGTGGTCGACGCGATCGCGCGCCTCATCGAGGACGGCGAAGATCACGAGCTCAACCGCGTCAATGCCCTCGATTTCGCGAAGCAGCACGGTCTCGATGAAGAGCACGCGATCTCGGCATTCCTGCATTCGGCGCGGCTCGGCCTGTTCGATCTGGGTTGGAATGTGCTGTGCCCGGGCTGCGGCGGCGTGTTGGGTGCGCACTCGACCCTGAAGGCGCTCAAGCCCGATGATTATCATTGTGCGCTGTGCGCCTGCGGCTACAAGGCCTCCGTCGATGATCAGGTCGAAGTCTCCTTCACCGTCAATTCACGTGTCCGGCGCATTGCGGCGCATGATCCTGATACGCTTCCGGTGTGGGAGTACTTCAAGCAGGTGTTCTGGAGTTCCGGCGTCGACTTCAACAAGGAATCGTTCGCGACGCTCGCCAACGAGGTGACGCTGGATACGATGGAGCTGCCGGCCGGCGAGAAGGCGACCATGTCGCTGCAACTGCCGAACGATTTCATCATCATCTTCGAACCGGTGACTCACGCGGCCCATTTCATCGACGTGCAGGGCGAGCCGACCAAGGACCGTCAGCAGCTCGCCATCATGTACAACAGGGTGCAGGCGCCGACGGGAACCACGACCATGCGGCCGGGCCCGCTGCGGCTGTCGCTGGAGAACCAGGCCGGCGTACGCGTGCTGCCGTCGGTCTTCATCGCGGCCGAGGCACTCCATCACCTCATCGGCAAGCGCAAGCCGTTCCTGACCGCCAAGCGGATGCTGTCGAACCAGACGTTTCGCGACGTGTTCAAGGCGGACAATCTCAGTCTCGACCAGCGGCTCCAGATCACCTCGCTGACCTTCCTGTTCACCGATCTGAAGGGATCGACCGCACTCTATGAGCGCGTCGGCGATCTCGCCGCCTTCGACCTCGTGCGCGCGCATTTCCATGCACTGCTCGAGATCATCTCGTCGGAGAAAGGCGCGGTGGTGAAGACCATTGGCGACGCCGTGATGGCGACCTTCGTCCGTCCCGAGCATGCGATCGCGGCGGGTTTGCGGATGCGCGCGGCGATGGACGAGCTCAACAAAAAGCGCGGCACCGCCGATCTCATCGTCAAGATCGGCATCCACGAGGGTCCGTGCCTCGCGGTGATGCTGAACGAGCGGCAGGATTATTTCGGCCAGACCGTCAACATCGCCGCCCGCGTGCAGAGCCTCTCGACCGCGCAGGAGATCCACATCACCGGCCCGGTGCTCGATGCACCGGCAGTCGCCGAAGTCCTCAAGCAGCGCGAAATCAGGCCGATCCAGAAGCAGGCCGCCCTGCGCGGCATCGCCGACAAGATGGTGGTGTACGAGATACCGTGAGGTGTTGCCCCCCACATCGTCCTGGCGAAGGCCAGGACCCATACCGCGGAATCTATCGATTGCGGATGGTCGGCGTACCGGACCACAACCAGTCTTCGCCAAACTACGCCCTGGGGTAATGGGTCCTGGCCCTTCGCCAGGACGACGTCGGAGAGACGATTTAGCCGCCCTCCAGAAACCAACGCTCCCAGATTGCCGAAACGTAATGCGGCGCGCGGAACTGACGCACGTTGCGCCGGTTGGGTTTCCTGCTCATATAATGCTGGTAGCAGTCGCGCTCCGCGGCTTCATCGATTTCGGTAGGACCTTATGCTCGACGGCCTGCGCCAATTCATCGCCGACATTGTTGCTCCCCATGCCCAGGACCGCGCATTCGGTGACAGTGATTACCGGCTGGCGGCGACCGCGCTGCTCGTTCACGTGATCTCGCTGGACGGCCAGCCGACTGCTGCCGAGCAGCGCAAGTTGCACAGTTTGATCGAAAGCCACTTCGGGCTCGATCGCGGCACCGCGGATCGCCTGATCGCGGATGCGACGGAGGTCGAGGGCGAGGCGGTCGACCTCTATCACTTCACCAGCATCATGATGCGCTCGCTCGACGAAGAGGGCCGCAAGCGCGTCGTCCAGATGATGTGGGAGCTGGTCTACGCCGACGGCCAGGTTACCGAGTTCGAGGATAATGTGGTCTGGCGCGCTTCCGACCTGCTCGGGATTTCGCAACGCGACCGGATCGACCTGAAGCACGCGGTCGCAGATCGTGCCGGCGGCCAGGTCAAGGACGACGCGGTCGGTGGGTGATCCGTGCCAACACCGCCAATTGACGGTTGTGCAGGTCACATGACGAAACTTTAATGTAGCCTCGGGCTGTCCGGGTTCCGGATTTCTCCTGTAAATCCGTGGTTTGCCTGCTTCCCCCGTTTCCCGCTCAAGTGGCTATGCGGCGGCGCCGCTTGCCTGTCGCGCTCGGCCTATGCTCTCGTTCCAGCATTCCGGGGCCAAAAACTTCAATTCAAGAGATCTCGATCGTGACTGAGCGGGTAACGTTGATCACCGGTGCCTCGGCGGGCATCGGCACGGAGCTGGCGCGTGTGTTCGCCGCGAACGGACACCGTCTTGCGCTGACGGCGCGACGCGCGGACCGGCTCGAGGCGCTCGCGAACGAGCTCGCCGCCAACGGCGGCAAAAAGCCGATCGTGATCGCCTGCGATCTCCAGGACGCGGATGCCGGCGAGAAGATCGCCGCCGCACTCGCTGCCGAAGGTGTCGAGCTCGACAATCTCGTCAACAATGCCGGCTTTGGCGTATTCGGTGACGCAATCGAGCGCGACCGCGTCGAGCAGGTCGGCATCGTGGATGTCAATGTCCGGGCTCTGACGGATCTGTCGCTGCGCTTTGCCGATCAGCTGATCAGGAACAAGGGCGGTCTTCTCAACGTCGGGTCGGTCGCCGGCTTTCTGCCCGGCCCCGGCATGGCCGTCTATTACGCGTCCAAGGCTTATGTCATTTCCTTCACCGAGGCCTTGCGGGCGGAGCTTGCACCGCGCGGCGTTCGCGTCACCGTCCTTTGCCCGGGCCCGGTGCCCACCGAATTCCAGGCCCGTGCCCGCGTTGGGTCCGGACATGATACGGCCCTTCTCAATGTTCCTGCCGCCGAGGTCGCACGGCAGGCCTATCGCGGCCTGATGGCCAACAAGCGGGCAGTGCTCCCCGGTCTGGGCATCAAGGTCGTGCCATTCGCGCTGCGCTTCTTCCCGCGCGGCTTCATTCTGTCTGCCACCAGCTGGTTTCAGAGGCAAAGACACTAAAGCGAGCTCTCGGTCGGTCGTGGCCCGGAGCTTGCTTTCTATCGGGTGGGTGTGTGCGCAAACTCACACGAAATTAACGATCGCTTAGTTATGCTGGCGGTCTGAACCGATAGCACTCGCAGAGACCATGTCGTTCCGGACGAACAGGTTTGGTGGCGCAGAAGCGGTGCCCTTCCCCAGAAGGACGCCGAATGTCGCCGCCTCCGAAACCCGGTTGCCGGTTCTGATCATCCTGCATCAGGAATCCTCGACGCCCGGCCGCGTCGGCAATGCGCTGCGCGCGCTCGGCCATCGTCTCGACATCCGCCGTCCCCGGTTCGGCGATCCGCTGCCCCAGACCCTCGACCAGCATGCCGGCGCTGTGGTCTTCGGCGGTCCCATGAGCGCGAACGATCCCGACGACTATATCCGCCGCGAGATCGACTGGATCGAAATTCCGCTCCGCGAACAGCGGCCGTTCCTCGGCATCTGCCTCGGCGCGCAGATGCTGGCGAAGCAGTTGGGGGCCCGCGTCGCGCCGCATGCCGACGCGCTGACCCAGATCGGCTACTATCCGATTCGCCCGACAGCAGCGGGACACGGGCTCTGCCCGAATTGGCCGGCGCGGGTCTATCATTGGCATCGCGAAGGCTTCGAGTTGCCGGTTGGCGCTGAACTGCTTGCCGAAGGCGATGATTTTCCGGTGCAGGCATTCCGCACCGGCAACGCTTTCGGCGTGCAGTTCCATCCCGACGTGACCTACGCGATGATGCATCGCTGGACCACCCGGGGCTATGACGGTCTCAGCGCGCCCGGCGCGCGACAGCGGCATCATCATTTCGCGGACCGTGCGATCTACGATGCCGCGGAACGCGCTTGGCTCGATCATTTCGTCGACGGCTGGCTGACGCGCCGGCCGTTGCTGGCGCAAGCGGCCGAGTGATCGCGCCTTAGCACAAGCTCTTCTCATCCCCTTGTATGGTAGGCTCGTTGTCAACGTGCGCGCGCGAAACTGCGCCGGCAAACAAAGGGAGAGCGCCATGGGCTACGAACACATTCTCTATGAGGTCAGCGACAAGGTCGCGACCATCACGCTCAACCGTCCCGACCGCATGAATGCGTGGACGCCCATCATGGAGCGCGACGTGCGCCATGCGATGGAAGCATCGAGCGCCGATGACAACGTTCGCGTCATCGTCATCACCGGCGCGGGCCGCGCCTTCTGCGCCGGTGCCGACATGGACGCATTGAAGGGGCTCGACCCCGATGATGTCAGGCGCGCGTCGAACCTGCCGCCCTTCGACATGAACCGGCGGCCCGACTGGCAGACGCGCTATGGCTTCTACCCGTCGATCGGAAAGCCTGTCATCGCCATGCTCAACGGCGCAACCGCCGGCATCGGCCTCGTCCACGCGCTCTATTGCGACCTGCGCTTTGCCGCCGACAACACCGTGTTCACCACCGCCTTCGCGCGGCGCGGCCTGATCGCCGAGCACGGCATCAGCTGGATGCTGCCGCGAATCGTCGGCCACGCCAATGCGATGGATCTGTTGCTCTCGGCACGCCGTGTTTCGAGTGACGAGGCGCTGCGGATCGGGCTGGTGAACCGGCTCTGCTCGCCCGAGAAGCTGCGCGAGGAGACTTACGCCTATGCGCGCGACCTCGCCGATTTCGTCTCGCCGAGCGCGATGGCCGTGATCAAGCGGCAGCTCTACGAGGTGCCGTTCCAGACGCTGGCGGAGGCGACGATCGAAGCCAATCGGGACATGATGGTAGCGCTGAACGGCAGCGATTTCCGGGAGGGAGTCGCGAGCTTCATGGAGAAGCGGCCGCCGAGGTTTACGGGGAAGTAGGAGGGATTCGTCGGCAGTCCGTCTTCGCCCTGCGGGCTACGCCGCGGCAGCCTTCGCTCGTTTCGCTACGAGGGACTGTCCGGGCTTGCCGAGCCGTAGCTCGCGAAGCGAGCGAAGGCTGGTGGAGCCAGGCGGGATCGAACCGCCGACCTCGTCATTGCGAACGACGCGCTCTCCCAGCTGAGCTATGGCCCCTTTTGTAGGCCGCTCTGGTCAATGCGGCCGACAACCGGGCGCCATTTAAGTCCCCGCCAAGGTCAAGTCAAGGACGGCTGTAACCCGGTTTTAGCCATCCCGGCACCGACTTCCCTTGTTTGGACCGGGGGGAACCGATATCTAGCAAAAGACGTCAATCCCGACCGAAGCCAGAGTTTTTAAAAGCCATGCGTGCCGTTCTCGACATCGTCATCATCGTGCTCGACCTCTACGTCTGGCTGCTGATCGCGTCCGCGATCCTGTCCTGGCTGATCGCCTTCAACGTCGTGAACACCCGCAACCAGTTCGTGTCGGCAGTGGCGGAGTTCCTGTACCGGATCACGGAGCCGGTCCTGGCGCCGATTCGCAATTTCCTGCCCAGCCTCGGCGGCCTCGACATCTCGCCGATCATCCTGATCCTGCTCATCATGTTCATCGAGCGGGTGATCCTGTATTACATCTACCCGAACGTGATCTAAGCAGGCTGGAGCGCCCTGGGTTGCCAAAGAACCTTGTCATCAAGGAACCTTGGCGTTACGGGGCCGCAGGTATCAGCATCGCGCTGCGGGTGACGCCGCGCGGCGGCCGCGACGATATCGACGGGATCGAGCAGCTCTCCGATGGCCGCAGCGTGCTCAAGGTGCGTGTGCGCGCTATCGCGGATGGCGGCGAGGCCAATAAGGCCGTTCTGGTGCTGCTGGCGAAATCGCTGGGCGTGCCGAAGGCCAGCGTCAAACTCCTGTCGGGAGCGACCTCGCGGCTGAAGCAGATCGCGGTCGACGGCGATCCGGCGCGGCTCGGCGAAGCGCTGCGCCTGCTCGCATCAGCCAAATCGACGGACTGAGGGAACTGACATGACCGCCAAGATCATCGACGGAAAAGTCATCGCCGCGGAACTTCGCGCCCGCGTCGCCGACGAGGTCGCACGCGTCAAGCGCGAGCACAATCTGGTACCGGGCCTTGCGGTCGTTCTGGTCGGAAGCGACCCGGCCAGCGAGGTCTATGTGCGCTCGAAACACACCCAGACCCAGGCCGCCGGTATGGCCTCGTTCGAGCACAAGCTGCCGGCCGACGTCTCGCAAGCAGATCTCCTGGCGCTCGTCGCAAAACTTAACCGCGATCCCGCCGTGCACGGTATTCTGGTGCAATTGCCGCTGCCCAAGGGCCTCAACACCGAGGCCGTCGTCAATGCCATTGATCCCGCTAAGGATGTCGATGGGCTGCATCCGAACAATGCCGGCCGCCTCGCAGGCGGCTTCGAGGCGCTGTCGCCCTGCACGCCGCTCGGCTGCATCATTTTGACCAAGAGCGTGCATGCCTCGCTCGAAGGCATGAACGCCATCGTCATCGGCCGCTCCAACCTCGTCGGCCGCCCGCTGGTGCAGCTGTTGCTGAACGAGAACGCCACGGTGACCATCGCGCATTCGCGCTCGCGTGACCTGCCCGGGCTCGTGAGGCGCGCAGACCTCGTCTACGCCGCGGTCGGAAAGTCAGAGATGGTGCGCGGCGACTGGCTGAAGCCGGGGGCGACCGTGATCGACGTCGGCATCAACCGGATCCCGAAGGACGACGGCAAAACGCGTCTCGTTGGCGATGTTGCCTATCAGGAAGCGCTCGCCGTGGCTGGCGCCATCACGCCGGTGCCGGGCGGCGTCGGTCAGATGACGGTCGCGTGCCTGCTCGTGAACACGTTGCGCGCGGCCTGCGCGATCGCAGGGCTGCCGAAGCCGGCGGTGTAGTTCACCTCGCCACTTGCGGGGCGAGGGAGCACACCATCGCTCGACGCGGTAGCTTTACCCGTTCTTCTTCTTCTCGCGATCGATGCCTTCGAGGATCAGCTTGTGCGCATCCTCCGGGCCGCCCCAGCGCAGGATCTTCACCCACTTGCCGGGTTCGAGATCCTTGTAGTGTTCGAAGAAGTGCTGGATCTGCTGGAGCGTGATATCCGGCAGGTCGGAATACGACTTCACCTTGTCATAGCGCTGGGTGAGCTTGGACGAGGGCACCGCCAAAATCTTCTCGTCGCCGCCGGCCTCGTCTTCCATGAACAGCACGCCGACCGGACGCACGCTCATGACCGCGCCGGGGATGATGGCGCGGGTGTTGATGATGAGGACGTCGCAGGGATCGCCGTCATCGGACAGCGTGTGCGGGATGAAGCCGTAGTTACCGGGGTAACGCATCGGGGTGTAGAGGAAACGATCGACCACCAGCGTGCCGGCTTCCTTGTCCATCTCGTATTTGATCGGTTCGCCGCCCACGGGGACTTCGATGATGACGTTGACGTCGTGGGGTACGTTTTTCCCGATCGAGACCGCATCGATACGCATTCAAGGCTCCGTTGTTGCCAAGGTTAAATCGCACCCGGCAGCGATTTTGGCGCTGTCATACGCGGGCTTGGCCCGCTGATCCATCGCGTTTTTGTGAAATAATGAATCCAGCGATCACCGGCTCAAACGGCAACGGTATCGACGGAAGGGAAACGCTGCCGAGCGGACTTCAGCAGCTCAATTGGTCCAAGCGAAGGCAACCTTGTCGAGCGACTTCGGCCCGAAACGCTCCGAGGAGCGCGCCACCATGCGGCCGCCCAGGGCACGGTAGAACTCGGTGGCCGGATCGTTGTCCGAGAGCGCCCACACCACCATGCTCTTCAGGCCGCTCTGCATCAGGTCGCGGCGGGCCGCGGTGAACAGCCGGCGGCCAAAGCCCAGGCCCTGGAATTCGGGACGCAGATAGAGCTCGTAGACCTCGCCGTCGAAATGCAGGCTGCGGGCGCGGTTGCGGCCGTAATTGGCGTAGCCTGCGATCTTGTCGCCGAACACCAGCACGCTGACGCGGCTGCCCTTGCGGATCGCACTGTCCCACCATTGCGGACCGCGGCGGTTGATCAGCTTCTCCAGTTCGGCGCCGGGAATGATGCCCTGATAGGCGGAGCGCCAGGCTTCGTCATGGGTGGACGCCACCGCAGTTGCATCTGCGGCTTTGGCCGGCCGGACCTCGATCAGGGTTGTGCTCATGGACGTGATCAAACCAAGTCGCCGCGCCGGCGGCAAGACCTATCGTTAATTATCGGTTAACGTGTGGACTTTCTGCATCAGTATTTGAACCATGTTGTACCGAAAAAAGACAAGACGCCGATTCGAATGGCACCGGGGTGCTCTGCGCCGGTGCAAAACCGCTTTGCGGCAACGAATGGACGGCAATGGCAACGCAGAAAGTCTGCCGATATTGATTCGTTCCTACTAGTGTGACCGTCGCAGTTCTCGCCTCCGGCAATTCATGCGGCTCCTCAATATCTTCGTGCTTCTGCCTTTGTTGGCCTTGCTGACTGCGTCGCCTGTGTGCGCTCAGGTCACTTTTGGTTCGTCCGGAGCGGAGGGCGATCCGTTTCGCCGGCAGCAATGGCGCGTGCCATCGCCGGATACCGACATCGCCGCTCATGCCCTGCTGTTTCGCCCGCCGGGTGCCGGCCCGTTCCGGCTTGCGGTGATCGCGCACGCATCGACGCAAAATGCCTTGCGACGCGCGCAAATGCCCCAGCCGGAATACCGCGCACTCACGGCATTCCTCATCGCGCGCCGCTTCGCCGTGCTGGTGCCGGAACGGCTCGGCCATGGCACAACGGGCGGGCGCTATATCGAGGACCAGGGTGGCTGCGACGAGGCGGACTATGTGC
The DNA here is from genome assembly GCF_019402665.1 of Bradyrhizobium canariense. GTDB lineage: Bacteria > Pseudomonadota > Alphaproteobacteria > Rhizobiales > Xanthobacteraceae > Bradyrhizobium > Bradyrhizobium canariense. Next base: position 218,245 of record NZ_VSST01000020.1, on the reverse strand, counting down.
GCTCGGGCCGTTTAACGGCCGACGAAATCGCGCTCGCGCTGGAGGATTTGCGAAAGCAGGATTTTATCCGCAAGGACGCCGCGATCGTGATCGGCCATTCCGCCGGTGGCTGGGGCGCTCTGGCGCTCGCGAATGCCGATCCGAAGACGATCTCCGCCATCATCGTCCTTGCGCCGGGCCGCGGTGGCCATGCCAATGACGAGCCGAACCGGATCTGCGCGCCGCATACGCTTCTCGCGGCGGCGGCGGAATTGGGCAAGGCCGCGCGCATCCCCGTCACGTGGCTCGTTGCCGCCAATGACAGCTACTTTGCACCGTCATTTTCGCTTGCGTTGGTCGACGCGTTTCGGCGCAGCGGCGGCAAGGTCGAGTTCCGTGCGCTGCCGGGCGTGGGCAGCGAAGGGCACTGGATGATCGAGAGCGAGGCCGGCGTCAAATCCGCGAGTGCCGAACTCGATCGCGCTCTGAAGCCGGCGGCTGGCAAAAAGCCATGACGCTGCATTTCCTGATATTGGATAATCGCTGATGCCCAAATGGCCTGACGATGACGTCATCCTGTTCGATGGGGTCTGCATTTTCTGCTCGCGCTGGGTCCGCTTCGTCGCCAAACGTGACACGGCGAAGCGATTTCGCTTCACGCCGATCCAGTCTGACTATGGCGCCCGGCTCGCGCGCACGTTCGGCATCGATCCCGCTGATGCCGACACCAACGCCGTGGTTCACGGCGGCGAGGTGTTCATGAAGTCGGACGCCGCGCTGACGGTGCTGTCGCAGCTCCCCGGCTGGGGTTGGGTGCGCGCGTTGTTCGCCGTGTCGAAAGCGTTGCGCGACCCGGTCTACAGCCTCATTGCGCGCAACCGCTACCGCATCTTTGGCAAGTACGACGCGTGCTTCGTGCCTGATGCCGATTTGCGAGCACGGGTGATTGAGTAATTCGTCATCGCGAGCGTAGCGAAGCAATCCAGACTCCGGCTGCGGAAAGATTCTGATTGCTTCGCCGCGCTCGCAATGACAGCGTGTGTGGCTACGGTTTGCCCAGGACCCCCAGCGCTTCCTGTGCCGCCCGTTCGCCGCTGTCCCTTGCCCCGTGCGCCGTCGAGAAAAAATTCGGCGACGTCGCTTCTCCTGCAAAGAACAGCCGCCCATCCACAGGTGCCGCCAGCACGGCGCGGTCACCGGCGTGGCCCGGCAGCGCGTGCGAGTAGGAGCCTCTCGCGAAGGGGTCGTGGGCCCAGCGCGACTCGTAGAGCGGCTTCAGCTTTCGCCTGATATCGTTGCCGAGAAGGCCTGCGATCTCGTCGATGCCCTGCGCGGCAATCGCGCCTTCGCCGGCGTCTTCCAGTCCGCGTGCAAAGCTGCCGCCGAAAAAGCCTTCGATGCAGGGCTGGCCGAATGGGCGGATATGATAGGTGCCCATGTCGGTGCGCATTGTGGCGCCGCGCAAATTGCCTTCCTTCGGGAAGGCCTCGGCATCGTCGAGCGCAAGCGTCACCTTGTCGTCGACACCGAGCGGCAGGCCGGCTGCGGCGTCGACCTTGGCGCGCAAGGCAGGGAAGAAGCGGATGGCTTCGTCGGCGATCAGATTGGTCGGCACGGTGACGATCACCTTGCCCGCGATCAGCGTGCCCTGCGATGTCTCGATGCGGATGCGCTGGCCGGAATGATCGATCAGCGTGACGTTGCAGTTCAGCGCCACCGGGCAGGGCGCGCCATAGGCCGCGATCAGAGCACCATAGCCGCGGCGGACCCGCCAGTTGAGGTCGCTGTCCTCATAGGCGTCCCAGTCCAGTGTGGACATGTCCTTCAGTTCGCAGCCGTTGATATAAGTCGAGATCGCGTCGATCATGGGATTCCAGCGATTGCCAGGCTCCAGGCTCAGGCTGGCCGGCTCGTCCTTGCCTTTCTGCGCGGCCTGCCAGAGCCGCTCGTAGAATGCGTCCATCGCGCGCATGAACTCGTCGCGCTGGCTCTGCGGAAACGCGTTGCCATAGGCGCGCTCGCGCCAGGGCGGCAGGTCCTTGTTGACCTCGAAACCGAGCTGTTTCGCAATCGCGACAAAGGAGTTGTTGTCCGCCGAATGCAGCCAGCCGCAGCCGACGTCGAAGGTGACTTCGGGCGAGGCCTGCACCGTCCAGGCCCGCCCGCCGAGCCGGTCGCGCGCCTCCAGCACGATTGTCGAGAGGCCGGATCCTGCCAGCGCATGCGCCGCGCCGAGGCCGGCGGCGCCCGCACCGATGATCGCGACGTCAACGGAGGAGGGAAGGGAGCTCATGGGCGGGCTCTAGCACGTTCGCAAAGAGTGCTGAAGCCGGGCGGACACACAGCTCACGTGTCCCGGACGCGGTGCGGCGTGTAACGCCGCTCCGCAGAGCCGGGACCCAAGGTGATGTGGAGGTTGTGAGAGTAACTGGGCCCCGGCTCAGCAGCGCATCACTGCGTGCTGCGCTGCGTCCGGGGCACGAGGGCGGTAGCTTAAGCCACCGCTTCCTTGGATTTTTCCGCGCGCTTGCGCTCGTTCGGGTCGAGGTGCCGCTTACGCAGGCGGATCGACTTCGGCGTGATCTCGACCAACTCGTCGTCCTCGATATAGGCCAGCGCCTTTTCCAGGGTCATGCGGATCGGCGGGGTCAGGCGCACCGCTTCATCCTTCGACGTGGTTCGGATGTTGGTGAGCTGCTTGCCCTTGAGCACGTTGATCTCGAGGTCGTTGTCGCGGGTATGCTCGCCGACGATCATGCCCTTGTAGACCTTCCAGCCCGGCTCGATCATCATCGGGCCGCGATCTTCCAGCTTGAACATGGCGTAAGCCACCGCTTCGCCCTGGTCGTTGGAGATCAGCACGCCATTGCGGCGGCCCTGGATCTCGCCCTTGTACGGCGCGTAGCCATGGAACAAACGGTTCATGATCGCGGTGCCGCGGGTATCGGTGAGCAGTTCGCCCTGGTAGCCGATCAGGCCGCGCGTCGGCGCGTAGAACACCAGGCGCAAACGGTTGCCGCCGGACGGCTTCATCTCGATCAGCTCGGACTTGCGCTCGCTCATCTTCTGCACGACGACGCCGGAATGCTCCTCGTCGACGTCGATGACGACTTCCTCAATGGGCTCCAGCGTGGCGCCGGTGGTCTCGTCCTTCTGCAGCACGACGCGCGGACGCGACACCGAAAGCTCGAAGCCTTCGCGGCGCATGGTCTCGATCAGGATCGCGAGCTGCAATTCGCCGCGGCCCGAAACTTCCATCGCGTCCTTGTCCGAGGCTTCGACGACCCGCAGCGCGACGTTGCCTTCGGACTCGCGCAGCAGGCGGTCGCGGATCATGCGGCTGGTCACCTTGTCGCCTTCGGTGCCGGCGAGCGGCGAGTTGTTGACGATGAAGGACATCGACACGGTCGGAGGATCGATCGGCTGCGCCACCAGCGGGGTGTCGACCGACGGATCGCAGAAGGTATCGGCGACGGTGCCCTTGGTCAGGCCGGCGATGGCGACGATGTCGCCTGCGTCGGCTTCGTCGAGAGGGGTGCGCTCGATGCCGCGGAAGGCGAGGATCTTGGTGATGCGGCCGGTCTCGATGGTCTTGCCGTCGGCGCCCAGCACCTTCACGGCCTGGTTCGGCTTGATCGAACCGGAAGAGATACGGCCGGTGATGATGCGGCCGAGATAGGGGTTAGCTTCCAGAATGGTGCCGATCATGCGGAACGGGCCTTCCTCGACGGTCGGCGGCGCGACATGGCGCACGATCAGGTCGAACAGCGGCTGCATGCCGGCTTCGTGCGACCCATCCGGGCTCTCGGCCATCCAGCCTTGCTTGGCCGACCCGTAGAGGATCGGGAAGTCGAGCTGCTCCTCGCTGGCGTCGAGCGCCGCGAACAGGTCGAACACCTCGTTGATGACTTCGGTCGCCCGCGCGTCGGGACGGTCAACCTTGTTGATCACGACGATCGGCTTCAAACCGACCTTGAGCGCCTTGGAGACCACGAATTTGGTCTGCGGCAGCGGGCCCTCGGCGGCGTCGACCAGCACCAGCGCGCCGTCCACCATGTTGAGAATGCGCTCGACCTCGCCGCCGAAATCGGCGTGGCCGGGGGTGTCGACGATGTTGATGCGGGTGTCCTTCCACTGCACCGAGGCCGCCTTGGCCAGGATGGTGATGCCGCGCTCGCGCTCCAGATCGTTGGAGTCCATGGCGCGCTCGGTCACCTTCTGGTTCTCGCGATAGGTGCCGGATTGCTGGAGGAGGCGGTCGACCAGAGTCGTCTTGCCGTGGTCGACGTGGGCGATGATGGCGATGTTGCGAAGGTTCATGAGTGAGCTTCTTTGCGGTCGGACAATGGGTTAAGCGCGATCTCGCCGGTCAGACCGGGACCTCTTCTCGAAACAACGCTTGAAGACTGGAAACGGGGCGCTTTCCGCCCAAAAGGGAAAGCCCGGCATATCGACCGGGCACCCTACGCGTTGCGGCGCAATATAGGCAAAAACGGCCAAAAAACAATGTGTTCTTTGGCCGTTGGTTGATTGAATTTTATCCGGGGATTCCCGGGGGTTAGGCGAAAAGCCGGGCTCAGCCGCGCCGGCCCTTGATGGCGGCCCAGATCAGGGCGACCCCGCCGAGCCCCACAACCAGGCCCAGGAAGACCAGGGGCGCGACGTCGGAATCGATCCGGCCTCTGTCGGATATGGATATTCCGCCGAACAGGAGTGCACAGGCACCAGGCAGCAGCAGGATGATCCCGAAGATCGCCATGAGCGCGGTCAGACAGCCGCTGCGCTTGTTCGTCGGGGCAGGAGGCGGTCCCGGAGGGGCTGGCGTCGGCGTGTCGCTGATGCTCATGCCTGCAGGACTCCTTCGATTGACTGCGCCGCCAGCTCGGCGCGGATGCCGTCGATCTTTCCGTTCCGGTAGAACAAATTGTAGGTGTCGAACGGGATGATCGCGCCGTTCTCGGTGACGAAATGGATGCAGCTGCGCTTGACGTTGCCGACGCAGAAATTGAAGCGGTCGAGAAACTGCACGATGGTGACGCGGAATACGTTCTCGTACGTGATTCCCTGCGGGACCTCGAAGCTCGGCAGGCAGCACAACAATTCGCAGACGCGCTCGCTCGTGTTCAGCGGTCCCGAGGACAGCGAAAACAGATCGATGAATTTCTCCCTCAGCGCCGGATGCTTCTCCGGGCTGATCGTATTGGGCAACAATGCGACGAGTTGCTCCTGCGGGATCAGCGAGGTCAGCGGCAGCACTTTGTCGCCGTTGCGCAGGCCGTACCCGATCGAGATGCTTTCGGGGTTGCAGGGCAGCGGGATCATGTCCTTGTCGCCGAACACGCCGGTTTCGACCACGCGTTTGCGAATCTCCGACAGCATGATGCGATCGGTGTTCTTGTCGAAATTCTCGTTGCGGCCGGCATCCTGCACCGGCTGCAGCGTGACGCCGCGCACGCACTTCCAGGTCAGCGCATGGCGAACGATGTCGCCGATCTCGGCATCGTTGACGCCGCGCTTGATGGTCGCCACCAGCGTGGTCGATACGCCGTAATGCTCGAGATTCTCCAGCGCCTGCTGACGGATCTTGCGCAAATCCGCGCCGCGCAGATTGATCAGCGCGTCGCGTTCAAGCGAGTCGAACTGGAGATAGACCTCGAGCCCTCGCTTGTTCTCGGCGAGCCGCGCCACGAAATCTTTTTCGCGGGCGATACGCAGGCCGTTGGTGTTGATCATGACATGGCGGATCGGGCGGGCGCGCACCGCATCGAGGATCGCGAAGAAGTCCGGATGCAGCGTCGGCTCGCCGCCGGAGATCTGCACCAAATCAGGCTCGCCCTCGCTCGCGACCAGCGCGTCGAGCATTCGCTCGATCTTGGCCAGCGGCGTGAAGCTGGTCCGCGCCGGCGAGGAATCGGCAAAGCACACCGGGCAGGTCAGATTGCAATGCTCGGTGATCTCGATCAGGGCCAGGCAGGAATGCTGCTCGTGGTCGGGGCACAGGCCGCAATCATAGGGGCAGCCGAATTCGGTATGCCGTTGAAAGGCGAGCGGCCGGTCGCCGGGCTTGATGAAATCCTTGCACAGGCGCCAATAGGCTGCGTCCGTCGAGACCAGCGTGGACTGGACGCCATGCTCCTTGCAGCGCTTCTCGTACCAGACCTCGTTGTCGAGGATCTGGATCTTGGCCGGCACCAGCTTCAGGCAGGTCTCGCAGAGAGATTGGGTCTGACCCCAGAAGATATAGGGGCGCGACTTACGCAACGGCGCGTTCATGCATGGGTCTCGCTTTGGGCGCCCTCGCCAGCATGACGACAGCGTAGAGCAGGATGGACAGCGACAGCACGTGAAACAGCGTGAAGGGGCCGATCAGCGTGCCGTAGGGCTTGAGGAATTCCCACAGGAAGCGCTGTGCGCCATAGTAGACGAGGACGAGGTAGAAACCATTGGTGATCACAAACGCGCTCCGGTTCAAGACCGCCACCACGTAGAGCAGCGCGAATACGCCCATCGCGGCGCTTTCGTACAGCTGCACGGGATGCCGAAGGATGCCGTCGCCGAAATCATGGCCCCAGGGCCATGCCGCCGGCGTGCCGTAGGTGAAATCCTCAAGGCCCGCGAAATAGCAGCCGAGCCGGCCGATCGCGATGCCGAGGGCCAGCGGCAGCGCAAAACGGGCGCCGGTTCGCACCGTGATCCCTTCGGACCATTTGTAGAGCTCGATCGCCGCGATGCCCCCGGCGAGCGCGCCCTCGACCGAGCGCGCAATGCCGCTCTGGCCCGACAGCCACAGATTGGCGGAGCCGAACAGATAGGCGCCGAGGCCCGCACCGAACACCAAAGCGGCGAGGTAGGACCGCTCGAAGGATTGCGCCGGAAACAGCAAGCCCTGTCGCGACAGCCAGTACAGCGCCACGGCCGCAGCCAGCCATGCTGCGATGTCGAAGAGAGTGTGAAGGAAAGCCCCGCTCATGCGGGGGGACATTAGCCCAGGTTCCCGCCCGGCGGGATAGTGCGGCCGCTTCTTATCCCCGAAGAGGAGCGAGGCAGGTGGCTAGCCGGCTTGCCGCTCTTCGGTCGGATAGACCCCGCGCAGCACCTCTTCGAAGTGCAACTTCACGGCCTCGTTGCACATGCAGGCGCGCAGGCGCAGGCCCTCGCGGTTGCGGACCAGGATCGATCCGCGTCGCGTGTCGAGCACGCCTTCCGCCTTGAACGACTGAAGCACCCGGCTGGCATAGCTGCGGCCGACGCCGAGCAGTGTCGCGAGCTGCTCGTGGGTCAGAGGCACACTGCTCTCGTCGCCGGTCCGCTCCATCGCCGCCAGCATCCATTTGGCGGTGCGCTGCTCGATCGAGTGAATGGCGTTGCAGGCGGTGGACTGGAAAATCTGCGCCAGCATGCAGTCGGCGTAGCGAGCGAAGACATGACGCAATGAGGGCGAGCGCTGCTTGGCGGCCTCCAGCTTGCCGACGTGAATGCGCGCAAACGGCCCGCCGAATTTCACGCAGATCCGGGTGTAGGCCGGTAAAAATCCTTCGCTGACGATGCCGCCCACCGCGCCTTCGCGGCCGACCAGGATGGTCTCGACATCGCGGCCGTCCTCATTGGGAACGAGGAAGGTCGCAAGCGATGGTCCGCAGGGAAAGTGGACGACCTGGACGTCATCGCCGGGGTTGTAGAGCAATTCATTCGCCGCGGCGCTTTCGAGCATGACATGTGGCGCAAGCAGGGCGAAGTCGGCCGGGCTCAAGCGCCGCAGCAGATTGTTGGTCGGCCGGCTGTCGATCTCGGTGGCGTTGCTGGTCCGCGCGTCCATCTCAAACTCCCATCCGCCTCCACCTTAGCGAGTTCCGTCGAGGTCCTGTGTGCACAAGTGGACAGACCTAATAACTGTAATGTGGTGGGTTTCGTTCCGGGAACCCTCCGCGCTGGGTGCAGGCGTCGTGACCGGGATCCCAGTCAGAGAAACCTCATGCTCCAAGTTACGATGATGGCACCCGCCGTTTCCGATAGTTCAAATTGTCCTGCCGATGTTCTCATCGTCGAGGACGATCCGATCATCGCGATCGACTTCGAGGATCGCCTGCTCGGATTTGGCGTGAAGAGCGTGCGCACGGTAGGTTCAGTGGCGCAGGCGCTGGCCGCGATCGCGGCGCGCGTCCCCGGATTCGCCTTGCTCGACGTCGGATTGAGTCGCGAGAACAGCTTTGCGGTGGCCGAACGGCTCGCGGCGCTGAAAATTCCGTTCGTCTTCGTCACCGGCTATGGCGCCGACGCGCGCATCCCGCCGGAATTCGCCGGCCAGCCGCGTCTGCAGAAGCCGTGTTCGAGCGACGCGCTGGAGGCGGCGCTCCAGGTCCGCGCGGCGGACTAGCGATACGGCGTCAGGCCTGCTTCGGATCGAGCGTGGTCGACCATAGCGCGACGTCGGCGCGGTCGCGCAAGGTCACCGTCATCTGTCCTGAAGCGCCATCGATCTTGACGTGACCGAAGAACTGCATGCCGGCGGACGGCGGCAGGTTCTGGTTGTCTTTCCCCGGCGCCTTGACGAAACGCACCTCCGGTCCAAACGTATTGTCGAGTGCGTTCGGACCGAACGTGCCCGCGTGAAGCGGGCCCGACACGAACTCCCAGAACGGCTCGAAATCCTGGAATTGCGCCTTGTTGGGATCGTAATAATGCGCGGCAGCGTAATGCACGTCCGCCGTCAGCCACACGGTGTTGCTGACCGGCGCCATCTTGATGAAGCGCAGGATGTCGGCGATCTCGAACTCGCGGCCGCGCACCGGGCCGTCGCCCTGCGCAATGGCTTCCGATCCACCCTTCGGCGTGTCCGACACGACGAGGCTGAGCGGCATGTCGGAGGCGATCACTTTCCAGGTCGCGCGCGAATTCAACAGGCCGCGCTTGAGCCAGGCGGTCTGGTCCGGGCCGAGGAAATAGCTGGCCGGGTCGTAAGCGGTTTCGAGGTTGGGGCCATTCGGGCCGCGATAGCTACGCTCGTCGAGCACGAACACGTCGAGATGGGGACCATAGGAGATCTGCCGATAGACCCGGCCGGGCTCGACGATGCTTTCGCGCATCGGATACATCTCGTGGAAGGCACGGCCTGCGCGGGCCGCAAGCAGCGCGATGTCGCGCTCTTTGTAGGTCGCGGGCAGCTCCTTCGACAGCGACCAGTTGTTGGTCACCTCATGGTCGTCCCACTGCACGAAGATCGGCACTTCGGCATTGAAGGCGCGAAGATTGTCGTCGGTGAAATTGTATTTGTGCGCGGCGCGGTACTCGTCCAGCGTCTCGGCGACCTTGGCCTTCTCGGGAATCGTGACGTTCTTCCAAATCTTGCCGTCGGCGAGCTTCACCTCGGACTGGATAGGGCCGTCGGCATAGATGGTGTCACCGGAGTGCAGGAAGAAATCCGGACGGTGCTTGCGCATCGCCGAGAAGGTGAACATGCCGCCGTCATCGGGGTTGATGCCCCAGCCTTGTCCTGCGACGTCGCCGCCCCAGACGAAGCTGACGTCACGGCGGTCGGCGGGCGCGGTGCGGAAGCGGCCGGTCACCGGCTCGCCCTCCACCGCGGTGTGCGAAAGATCGCGGAAGCGGACGCGATAGAAAATGTCCTGTCCGCCCGGCAGGTTTTCGATCAGCATCTTTGCGGTGAAGTCGCTCTCGGGCAGCGCCGCGATCGGCGGCAGTGCGCGGGCATCCCTGAACGACTCCGTCGTCGCCACGTCGACCAGCATCTGTGCGGGCCGGTCGGTACGCGCCCAGACCACCCCGCCGTCGACGGTGACGTCGCCCGACTGCACGCCATGGGTCACCGCCGGCCGGTCGGCCGCGCGGGAGAGATGGGGCATTGCGACCGCGCCGAGCGCGCCGGCACTGGTCGTCAGGAAATTGCGGCGGGAGAATTTGATGTTCATGGGACAGTCTCGATATCGCGTGAGGCGGCCGTCCAGGGCGGCCGCCACGGTGAAGCCCGACGCTATATTGAGACAATGTGACGCAGCGATAACGGGTGCAAGCGCTTACGCGTTGCCCGCGGCCCGGAATTGCGCGCCGGTGCGCTGCAGGTTCTGTGGCAGGCTGAACAGCACCGCCTTGCGGTCGGCAACCGCCGCATGGAACTGGTCGAGCGCAATGTTGAAGGCGGTGAGCGCGCCTTCCTCGATCGCGCCGTGGTCGTAGCAGCGCAGCGTGTCGCGCAGGATCTCGTCGGCCTCGGTCTGCATCTGATCGAGATCTTCGGTCGTTTCGCTCTTTCGAGCGGCGGTGATCATGTCGAGCAGCCGCTCGCGCAGATGGCTGTTGTTGTCGCGCTCGTCCTTCTTCAGATAGCCTGCAAACCAGGCGCCGATCGAGCCCATGGCCGAGAGCGCCATCAGGGTCCACCAGATGTAATCGCTGTATCTGTCGAGGAAGGTCTTTTCCTCGCCGTCGACGAAAGCGGCGGCGCCGGGATGCACGGGAATCACCGCATCCTTGTCGGTGTCGGGCGTTTCGATCTTCGCCGCCAGCGGGAATTCCGTCACCAATTGCTGGCGCACGGAGAACAGCTGGCGCGTGAACGCCGCGATGGTGGTTTCGGACACAGTTTTGCGCGCCACGATGTGGTGCGAGAAGCTGATGGTCTTGACCTCGTCGTCGGGGCGATCGGGCGAGCCGCCGTAAGTGCCCGCGGGAATTTCGGCCGCTTCATAGACCGGATGATTTTGCGCGATCGCATCCGCGGAATCGATCGCGAGAAAGGTTGGCGTGCCGAAATCCTTGGTGGAAGCGGCGATCGCCTCGGACGTGATCTTGCTGTTGACGGGACCGGCCGCGAGATAGGCATCAGCCCTCTGGGCCTTGATCGCCTCGACGGCTTCGCTTGCCGGGTATTGCACGATCTCGACCTTGGCGGGATCGACGCCGTATTGCTGCAGGATCACCTTGAGCAAATTGACGTTGGCCTGGGTGCGGCCGACCACGCCGACCCGATGTCCGGCGAGCTGCGCGATCTTGGTGATCTTCGGACCCTTCTTCTTGCCCTTGCCGGACACGGACCACAGCACCACGACGTTCTTGCGCAGGGTCGCAACCGCTTGCGCGTTCTTCGGTACGTCGACGTCGCCGCGCACGATGGCGAGGTCGGCCTTGCCTTCCGCGAGCAGATTGGCGCTGGCGGTGGCGCCGTCGGTCTGGATCGGGCGCAGCCGCACAGAACTCTTGTGCTGCGCGAAGGCCTGGGTCAGTGCCTGCACGACCTTGACGTCATCGCTATTGGCGGGGCCGACCGCGATCTTCAGCGTCACCGGCCGCATGGCAAAATAGTAGCCGCCGGCGAGCGCGCCAACGATCGCGAGCACCAGCGCGAGAGTCACGAGCGCCGTCTTCCGCGCCGATGATCGCGGCGAGGGCGGGGTGGGCGCTTCGGCCAGGTCCAATCCCCCGGTCATCGATCTCCCGAACAGTCGCTTGAGGCTCAGTTTCATCTTGGCCGGCGATTTACGCCCGCAAGTGTAGCAAATTTCTTGTCCGGCGGGGTTACATCTCCGTCATGGTTAGCGGATGGGGTCTAATCCCGTATGAACCCGGGGCGTCAGTGCGGTGTTAGGGTAAAGTTCCCCTGAAGGACGGAGGCGATGATGGCAGAACGGCTCTCGGCGGAGGCGCGCAGGCAGGCGCTGGATGGACTATCTGATTGGACCGAGGTTCAGGGACGCGACGCGATCGGGAAAACCTTTGTCTTCAAGGATTTCAACGAGGCGTTCGGCTTCATGACCCGCGCGGCGCTGGTCGCCGAGAAGATGGACCACCACCCCGAATGGCGCAATGTCTACAAGACGGTGGAGGTGGTGCTGTCGACCCATGACGCCGGCGGCGTCACCGCGCTCGACATCGCGCTCGCCAAGACGATGAACGCTATCGCCAGCTGACACCAGGCTGACGTCTTGCAGGGACCGGCCCCGTCCCCATCTTGTGATCAGCAGCGGGTGCGGCGATCTGCCGCCCCAGGCTGGAACGGGGAGTTTGTCCGAACATGGCTGCCGAACACAGCGTCGGTTTCGAGCCGGCCGACCGGCTCGCGGAAGATCGTGAGAGCGTGCGGCGCCGCTTCTGGCGCAAGCTGAAGCGTGTCGCCGCGCAGCTGCCGTTCGCGGAGGATCTGCTCGCCGCCTATTACTGCGCCTTCGACCGGCAGACGCCGCGCCATGTCCAGGCGTCGCTGCTCGGGGCGATTGCTTATTTCATCCTGCCGTTCGATTTCGTCCCCGACGTGATGCCGATCCTCGGCTTCACCGATGACGCCGCCGTGCTCGCCACTGCGATCCGCATCGTCGCCAGCCACATCACGAACGAGCATCGCGAAGCCGCCCGCGCCGCGCTGAAGCGCGGGGTGGATGAGGTGGACGTGGAAGCCGCGCAGTAGCTGTCGCCGCATACTCCGCTGTCATTCCCCGCGAAGGCGGGGAATCCAGTACGCCGCGGCCGCCTTCCGATTGAACCATAACCGTCTCGGAATGCTGTCATCGCCCGCCTTCGCGGGCGATGACAGCTGTGGATGACTGCTCGCTACTTCTTTTCCGCCTGCGCCTGCGCCTTTTCCGCGTCCCACGCCTGGAATTGCTTGAACAGCGTTTCCTTGTCCGCGTCGGACACTTTTGCGGCCGAGGGGCTCTGTTGCAGGAACGCCTCGAAGCGTTGCCGCGTCACCGGTTCGACGCCGTGGCGGTTGAGCCATTGCTGCGCCACCGGCAATCTGTTCCAGCCCGCCAGGGGCGCCGCGAGCGAGACCTCCTTCCACTTGGGATGGAAAGGCGGGTTCTGCAGCGTCGGGAACTTCGTGAAGAACGCGTCCACATACAATGCAAGCTTGCGGTAGCGCTCGGTGTTGGGCGCCCAGTTGTAGGCCGCGAGCACCGCCGGCACCGCGATGGTGTCCACGCTCTCGCCCTCCTTGACTAGGTTCGGATAGTCCTTGGCGGTCAGCGTCGCCGGCAGATAGTCGCTCTGGAGGGGCTTTGCATAATCCACGGTCGCAAGGTGGAAGCGGCCGTCATTGCCGAAGGTCGAAACGGACTTGTACGGTTTGCCGCCGACCACGATGACGGCGTCGATCTCGCCGGCCTTCAGTTTCTCCATCGCGATGCGCTGCTCGACATAAACGAATTTCGCCTTGATCCCGAGCCGCTCGAACACGGTGAGCGCGGTGACGAAGGTGCCGCCGTTCGGCAGATCGACGCTAACAGTTTTGCCTTCCAGATCCTTGAGTGTCGCGACCGCTTTTGGCGCGATCACCTGCATCTCCTCGTTGTAGAGCTTCGTCACATAGGTGAATTGCTTCTTGATGTCCTTGGCAAAACCTTTGCGCTCGAGATAGTCGAGCGTATCCGCGCGCACGATTCCGAGATCGACGCCTTGCAGGAACAGGATGTCGGCAACGCTCTGCACCGAGCCTCGGCCGACGATTGGCAACACACGAATCCTGTTGCCGTCGTCGAGCACGGAGGCGAGGTCGGCGCCGAATTGCACATAGGTGCCGCCGATCGTGCCGGTGATCAACGTCACGGTGTTGGCGTTCAGCGACTGCTTGGTCGAGCTCGAACCGAACTGGAAGATGGCTTTCAGGCTGTCAGAGACCTTGGCCGGATCATATTCGGTCTGCTCGGCGCGTGCCGCGAAGGCACAGATCGTCATGATGGCGGCAAGCGCCATTCTCAAAGCGTTACGCATGATATCCCCTAAAGAGTTCTAGTTCTGAAGCTGGGCGAGGCGTTGCCGCGCCTCCGCCGATCCAAGGCCTGCGGCCTTTTGGTACCAGTCGCGCGCGGCGGTCGCGTCGGCAGCAACGCGCCGCGCGTCGCTCGTGCCCAGCACCGCCGGGTCATAGGTTTGCGCGAGCAGAAATGCAGCCGTTGCATCCTGTGCATTGGCGGCGCGTTCGAGCAGCAGGCGCGCCGCGGCAATGTCGCCGACCGCCAACAGACCGTTCGCGCGCGCCATCAGCCCAGCCAGTGTGTCGGCATCGAGCGTCTTGGCGGGCGGTGGGGGCGCAGGCGGCGCGGCGACTGGCCCGGGCGCCTGGGCTTGCAGCGCGGTTTGATAGGCAGTCGCAATCGCTTCGCGGCTCGGAGCTGAGGCTGCGGGGAGATCCTGCGCGTCAGCGCTCGCCAGCCTCGTGTTGCCCAAGCGCGCCGGGTCCTTGTACGCGGTCTGATGCCTGTCCGGCACGTCGGCCGACGCCATGGCCTGGTCCAGCTCGGCACCCGTCGGGCTGGCAGCGTCGGCGGCGAAGAGATTGCGGAGACTGGGCTGAAACAGCGCGGCCGCAACGGCCAGCGTGGATGCGACGAGAACCGCCGCGAGAACAGGCGGGACAAATCTGAGCCGGGGACTCAACGCCCGCGCCGTATATTCGGCTGAATCCGGCACACCGAGCGGATCGGACAGGAACAGTGGAATTGGATCTTCCGGTGACAGATCGACCCGCGCGGCGCGCGCACGGATATAGGACGCGACGGCCGGATGTGATGCAGTTTGATCGGAATCGACCGATCTCGATTCCCTGGACGGGCGGTACGCCGTCGTCTCCATGGTGATGCTCCCCCTTACTAACGCAACGCTGGGGCATCCCGGCTTCAGTCTTTTTGTTGTTGTCCAGAAATGCCCCGCAAACTGGAGCCGGTAAATCGCCGTCTGAATCAGCCCAAAAAAAGTCGGCGGCTTGCGCGAATCGGGAGATATTTGGGTTTGATTGGGGCGAGGCGAAGGAATGCCCCGCAATTTTGTCGGTAATGGTTGAGGGGGATTGATCCGGCGGCGGCGCGGACACTGCCTGTCCCGCGCTCGCTGTCATTCTCCCCGAAGGCGGGAATCCAGTACGCCGCGGCTTCTCGATTCAATGACTGACGTCTCGGAGTACTGGATCGCCCGGTCAAGCCGGGCGATGACAGTTGAGCTCGTGGCGAGCGGCCGTACCGACACACGCCACGCCGCATAGCCTCACGGATGCAGGATCACCTTGCCCATGGCCTGACGTCCCGCCAGCACCTTCAGCGCATCCGCAGTCTGTGCCAGCGGGAAGACGCGATCGACATGCGAGGAGATCTTCCCCTCCGCTGTCCACTTCACGAGCTTCTCGAGATTGGCGCGGTTCTTTTCCGGGTTAAGTCGGGTCCACGCGCCCCAGAACACGCCGCGGATGTCGCAGCCCTTCAGCAGCGCGAGGTTCAGCGGCATCTTCGGAATGTCGCCGGCAGCAAATCCGATCACGAGGAAGCGGCCTTCCCAGGCAATCGAGCGTAGCGCCTGCTCGGCATAGGTGCCGCCCACGGGATCGAAGATGATGTCGACGCCCTTGCCGCCGGTGAGCTTTCGCAAGCCTTCCTTCAAATCTTCCTTGCCGTAATTGAGCGTGAGTTCTGCACCGTGCGCCTTCGCGAATTCGAGCTTCTCGTCCGACGACGCGCAGGCGATCACCTTCAGGCCCATCAGCTTGCCGAGCTCGCACGCGGCAAGTCCGGTGCCGCCGGCGGCGCCGAGCACCGCGAGCGTTTCGCCCGGCTTCGGGCTCGCGCGATCTTCCAGCGCATGCAGCGCGGTGCCGTAGATGATGATGATGCCGGCCGCGCGGTCATAATCGAGATTGTCGGGGATCTTCACGATCGATGCCGCAGGCAGCGCGATCTTTTCGCGCGCGCCATTGTGGCCGCAGGAGGCGACGACGCGATCGCCGACCTTCAGATCGGTTACGCCGGGGCCGATGCTCTCGATCACGCCCGCGACTTCGGCGGCCGGCGAGAACGGGAACGGCGGCTTGATCTGGTACTTGCCCTGAATCATCAGGATATCGAAGAAGTTCAGCGCCGCAGCCTTGATCGCGATCACGGCTTCGCCGGGACCGGCCACCGGATCCGGCACGTCGGCCAGAACGAGATCGTCGGGCTGGCAATATTGCGAGCAGAGGATGGCTTTCATGGCGGCACCTTCTTGAGAAGTGAAGTACTGGGCGTTTCGAGTGGATTTATAGTTTGCCCGTTTCTGCCGGATTTAGGTGCGGGCGACAATCCGGTTTCTTTGTCTATTAGACCGCACGGCCTATCCTCTCGTCATTGCGAGCGCAGCGAAGCAATCCAGAATCCGTGCCGCGGAAATAGCCTGGATTGCTTCGCTGCGCTCGCAATGACGGGAAGACAGAAAGGGAGGATTCAAACCATGTTTGAAACAGGCCTGCTCAAGGACAAGCGCATCCTCGTCACCGGTGGCGGTTCGGGTCTCGGTGCTGCAATGGCGCGCCGCTTCCTCGCGCTCGGCGCTGAACTCGTGATCTGCGGCCGCAAGGTCGATCGGCTCGAGGCGGCGGCGAGCGCGATGCGCGAAGAGACCGGCGGCAAAGTCGCGACGATCGCCTGCGATATCCGCGATGGCACCGCCGTCGAGAGCATGATGGACGCCATCTGGCGCGAGGCGCCGCTCGATATTCTCGTCAACAACGCGGCTGCGACTTTCATCGCGCAGAGCGAGCATCTCTCATTCCGCGCCGCGGATGCGATCCTCGCGCCGACGCTGCATGGTGCGATGTATTGCACGCTTGCCGCCGGCAAGCGCTGGATCGACGGCAAGCATGGCGGCGTCGTGCTCTCGATCCTCTCGACCTCGACCATCACCGGCCGCGCCTTCACCGTGCCGTCGGCGATGGCGAAGTCGGCCGTGCTGGCGATGACCAAAAGTCTCGCCGTGGAATGGGGCCCGAAGGGCATCCGCACCGTCGCGATCGCGCCGGGACCGTTCCCGACCGCGGGCGCCTCGGGTCAGCTCCGCCCCGAGGGTCGCGACGAAGGGTGGGCCGCGCGCAACCCGATGGGACGCGCCGGCGAGCACCGCGAGCTTGCCGACCTCGCCAGCTTCCTGGTCTCCGACCGTGCCGGCTACATCAACGGCGAGATGGTGGTGATCGACGGTGGCGCGCATTTGCGCAGCTCAGGCGCCGAGGATTTGTTGCGCTGGACCGATGCGCAATGGGCGGAGCAACGCGCGGCGCGATCCCGGGCCTAGTCGCCGCGACCTTCGCTAACTGCCTTCCCAAATTGGACTTTCCCGGCTATCCCTGCCGCGGGGACAATGCGCGACCGGGCCATCTTCCAGTCACAATATTGAGGGAACCACTCCAGCATGTGGCGGGTGCTGATTTTAGCTTTGATGACGGGCGTGGCGGCCTGTGGAATCGTCGATTCCGCGCGGGCGCAGACGGCGCAGCCCGCGCCCAAAACTGCACCGAAAGAGGCCGCGCCGAAATCGGCTGCGCCGGCGACCAATACGACTGGAAAGACGGCTGCAAAGCCCGAGAGCAAGCCGGTGGCTCCGCACGCGGCGGTTGCGGGCGGCGCAGAGCCAACCCTGATTGGTCAGTTCGGCACCTGGGGCGCCTATTCGGCCGCGCCCAACGGCAAAAAGGTCTGCTTCGCGCTGGCCAAGCCGTCGTCGTCGAAGACCAACCCGCCGAATCGGCCGCGCGATCCTGCCTATGCCTTCGTCTCCACCCGCCCGGCGGAGAAGGTCAACAACGAAGTCTCGGTCATGATCGGCTACGCACTGAAGCCGGGCTCTGAATCGTCGGTCGAGGTCGGTGGCGCCGCTTTCGCCATGTACTCGCAGGGCGACGGTCTCTGGATCAAGAATGCGGCCGAGGAAGAGCGGATGGTCGAGGCCATGCGTAAATCCGCCGATCTCGTGGTCAAGGGCGTCTCGTCCAAGGGGACCGAGACCACCGACACGTTCTCGCTGAAGGGCCTCGCCCAGGCGCTCGACAAGATCGCGCAGGATTGCAGGCGTTAAGCCTGCGGTCGATAAGGTCGCAATCGGCGGTTCCGGTTGCTATATAGGGCGGACTAGACTTTCTCCCGTCATTCCGGGGCGCGCGAAGCGCGAACTATGGTGCGCAATTGCGCACCTGAGAATCTCGAGGTTCCGGGTCTGGTCCTTCGGACCATCCCGGAACGACCACCTAATCAGGCCATTCAATGCAACCGATGACCGAGCCGCACAACGCAACGCTGGTGGAGAAGACTCCGCTCGAAACCTATGTGCCGCCGGCGAGGCCCTCGCTGATCGGCCTGTCGCGCACCGAGCTTGCCGATCGTCTCGGCGAGATCGGCGTTGCACCGGCGCAGCGCAAGATGCGTGTGCAGCAGCTGTGGCACTGGATGTATTTCCGTGGCGCCCAGAACTTCGAAGAGATGACCTCGGTCTCGAAGGGCATTCGCGCCGAGCTCGCGCAACATTTCACCGTCGACCGGCCCGAAGTCGTGGCCGAGCAGATCTCCAACGACGGCACCCGCAAATGGCTGCTGCGGCTGCCGAGCGGCGACAATGTCGAGCGGGCGCATGAAGTCGAGTGCGTCTACATCCCCGAAACCGATCGCGGCACGCTGTGTGTGTCCTCCCAGGTCGGCTGCACGCTGAACTGCTCGTTCTGCCACACCGGCACGCAGCGCCTGGTGCGCAACCTCACCGCCGGCGAGATCGTGGGACAGGTGATGGTCGCACGCGATCGTCTGAACGACTGGGCCGATCGCGAAGACGGTACGCGTCGCGTCACCAACATCGTGATGATGGGCATGGGCGAGCCGCTCTATAATTTCGAAGCGGTGCGCGATGCGCTGCTCATCGTCGGCGACAACGAAGGCATCGGCATCTCCCGCCGCCGCATCACGCTGTCGACCTCGGGCGTGGTGCCGAACATCGTGCGCGCGGGCGAGGAGATCGGCGTGATGCTCGCGATCTCGCTGCATGCGGTGCGCGACGAGCTGCGCAACGAGCTGGTGCCGCTCAACCGCAAATATCCGATCAAGGAATTGCTGCAGGCCTGTCGCGACTATCCCGGCGCCTCGAACGCGCGTCGCATCACCTTCGAATATGTGATGCTCAAGGGCGTCAACGATTCGCTCGATGACGCCAAGCTGCTGGTGAAGATGCTCAAGGGCATTCACGCCAAGATCAATCTGATCCCGTTCAACCCCTGGCCCGGCACCGCCTATGAATGCTCGGACTGGGACCAGATCGAAAAGTTCTCCGAATACGTCTTCAACGCGGGCTATTCCTCGCCGGTGCGCACCCCGCGCGGCCGCGACATTCTCGCCGCCTGCGGCCAGCTGAAGTCGGAGACCGAAAAACTCTCCGCCAGGGAACGCCAGACGCTGCGCGCCATGGCGATGACAGACTAGCTTGGTAGGTGCACTGTGTTGCTTCCCCGTCATTGCGAGGAGTGCAGCGACGAGGCAATCCAGACTGCCTCCGCAGACGCATTCTGGATTGCTTCGCGTCGCTCGCAATGACGGTAACGTTGGCTTCCTCTGCATGTCCTTGATCGGCCGCCTCATCGTCATCTTCATCGGCTTTCTCGCCGCCTGCTTCGTCGGCGGCATGATCGTCGTCATCGCGCTGTTGTTTCCGGAGTTCGCCGATCTCGGCGCCGGTCCCGTCGATCAGGGCACGATCGACATCCTGCTCGGGTTCGGTTTCATCTTCGTCTCTGGCTTTGCGCTTGTGCCGGCGGCGGTGATCGTCGCGATCACCGAGGCGCTCTACATCCGCAGTGCTCTCACCTATGCCGTCGGCGGCGGCCTCGTCGGCCTCGCCTGCTATCTCGGCCTCATTCCCTTTCACTCCGACACCTTGCAGTTCGAAGGCATCGTGCGCCGCCATCTCGAGATCATGACCGGCGCCGGCATCGTCGCCGGTGTCGTCTACTGGCTGATCGCCGGTCGCAATGCCGGTGCCTGGCGCAATCCGCCGCTGCCGCGTAAGCCGCCTCCGCCGCTGCCCTCGAATTCAAGGCCGGATTGAGGTGCCGTCATTGCGAGGAGCGAAGCGACGAAGCAATCCAGACTATCGCCGCGGATGGATTCTGGATTGCTTCGCTTCGCTCGGAATGACGGATTCCAGGGTTTTCATCCCCTTCCCACTCGGCTAAACCGCGCGCCATGAACCGGACCGGACTCTTCATTGCCCTGGCGCTGTGGCTCGTGATCGGCGTCGTTTTCGGCCTTTATCCCGAGCTTGATCTCAAGCTCGCCGCGCTGTTCTTCGACCCTGAGACCAAGACATTTCCGCTCAAGCTGAACGGCTGGGCCAGCTTTGCGCGGGACGCCGCGATGTGGGTTGCCTGGGCGTTCGTGCTGCCTGCGCTGGTCGCGCTTGTGGTCAAGATGTTCAAGCCCGACCGGCCGCTGATGGTCTCGGGGCGCGCGATCGTCTTCCTGCTGGTCACGATCATCATGTCGGCCGGCATCCTCACCAATTTCGCCTTCAAGTCCTATTGGGGCCGGCCGCGTCCGGTGGTGGTGACGCAGTTTGCCGGCGACCAGCAATTCGTGCCGTGGTGGGACCCACGCGGCGGTTGCGCGCGCAACTGCTCGTTCTTCTCGGGCGAGGGCGCGACCGCGTTCTGGACGCTGGCGCCGGCCGCATTGGCACCGCCGCCGTGGCGCCCGCTCGCTTATGCCGGAGCCGTGGTGTTCGGCCTCGTGACCAGCGGCCTGCGGATGGCATTTGGCGGCCACTTCTTCACCGACGTGTCGATCGCCGGCCTCGTCACCTTCGTCGTGATCTGGTTTGCCTACGCGCTGATTTACCGCTGGCCGCGGACCCGGTTTTCGGACGAGGCCGTCGATGCCGCCTTGACCCGCCTGAACATGCCTGCCTACCGGCTGCGCCAGCGCCTGTTCGGCCGCAAGACGGGGCCCGAGCCGTCAGTTTGAGCCATTAAAGGGGTGCCGAGCCCCGCGAAATTTGATATTCGCGCGGTCAACCCGTGAAACGACATCCGCCCTTCGAGACCGATTGGAAGCCCCATGACCACGATCCTGAAAAGCCTGCCCAAGGGTGAGAAAGTCGGCATCGCTTTTTCGGGCGGCCTCGACACGTCAGCGGCGCTGCTCTGGATGAAGCAGAAGGGCGCGCGCTGCTACGCCTATACCGCCAATCTCGGCCAGCCCGATGAGGCCGACTACAACGAGATTCCGCGCAAGGCGATGGAGTTCGGCGCGGAGAAAGCGCTGCTGGTCGATTGCCGCACGCAGCTCGTCCATGAAGGCATCGCCGCGATCCAGTCCGGCGCCTTTCATATCTCCACCGGCGGCATCACCTATTTCAACACCACGCCATTGGGGCGCGCCGTCACCGGCACGATGCTGGTCGCGGCGATGAAGGAGGACGGCGTCAACATCTGGGGCGACGGCTCGACCTTCAAGGGCAACGACATCGAGCGCTTCTATCGCTACGGCCTGCTGACCAATCCGGGCCTGCGCATCTACAAGCCCTGGCTCGACCAGCAGTTCATCGACGAGCTCGGCGGCCGCGCCGAGATGTCGGCGTTCATGACGGCGCAGGGCTTTGCCTACAAGATGAGCGCCGAGAAGGCATATTCGACCGACAGCAATCTGCTCGGCGCGACGCACGAGGCCAAGGATCTCGAAAGCCTCGACAGCGGCATCAAGATCGTCAACCCGATCATGGGCGTGCCGTTCTGGCGTGACGACTGCAACGTCAAGGCCGAGAAGGTCGTGGTGCGATTCGAGGAAGGCCAGCCGGTCGCGCTGAACGGCCAGACCTTCTCTGATCCCGTCGCGCTGTTCCTCGAAGCCAACGCGATCGGCGGCCGCCACGGCCTCGGCATGAGCGACCAGATCGAGAACCGCATCATCGAGGCCAAGAGCCGCGGCATCTATGAAGCGCCCGGCATGGCGCTGCTGCACATCGCCTATGAGCGCCTCGTCACCGGCATCCACAACGAAGACACCATCGAGCAGTACCGCATCAGCGGCATGCGCCTAGGACGTCTGCTCTATCAGGGCCGCTGGTTCGATTCGCAGGCCCTGATGCTGCGCGAGACCGCGCAGCGCTGGGTCGCCCGCGCCGTCACCGGCGAGGTCTCGCTGGAGCTGCGCCGCGGCAACGACTACTCGATCCTCAACACGGAAAGCCCGAACCTGACCTATGCGCCGGAGCGGCTTAGCATGGAAAAGGTCGAGGACGCGGCGTTCACGCCGGCCGATCGCATCGGTCAGCTCACCATGCGCAACCTCGACATCAACGATACCCGCGCCAAGCTGAAGCTCTACAGCGACACGGGCCTGCTGTCGGGCAGTGAAGGCTCGCAGATCTTCCGGCTGGAGAACGACAAGGGCTGAAGCGTAGGGTGGGTTAGCGCAGCGTAACCCACCTCTTCTGTCTCTGCGGATACGAACAGTGGCGGGTTACGCCTTCGGCTAACCCACCCTACAAGCAAAACAAAAATGGCCGGGATTGCTCCCGGCCATTTGCGTTTGTGCGTGCCGTTACCGCGGCGGCGCGGTGCCGGGCGGGGGCGGCGGCAGCGAAGCCTGGCCGCCGTTGAGCAACGGCGTGATGTTGCGGACGGTGACGCGGCGGTTGATCGCGCTCGGTCCTTGCGTCTGCTCCTTCAGGTACTGCTCGCCATAGCCCTGCGACGTCAGGTTCTCGGACGGCACACCGAATTGCTGGGTCAGCAATTCGGCCGCGGCCTGCGCACGACGATCCGACAATGACAAATTGTCGACGTCGTTGCCGACCGCGTCGGTGTGACCTTCGATCAAGAACACCACGCGCGGGTTGGCCTGGATCGCACGGTTAAGACCGTCGGCGATCGACTGCAGCTTCGCCGCCTGGTCCGGTGGGATGGTCCACGATCCCGTCTCGAAGTTGATCGTGTTGAGGTCGATGCTCGGCATTTGCATGCGAACATTGGGGCTGTAGCGGATCTCGTCGAGTGTGTAGCGACGGTTGATCCGCTGCACCGGCGGCGCCACCATCGTCTGATAGATCACGTCCGGCGACGCCTCCTCGGCATCGACGATATAGCGATCGTAGGGAATGTTCACGACGGGCGGCGGAGCGTCGACATAGAAGCCGCCGACCGACTGCGGATCGCGGTAGCTGTTGTCGATGATGACGAGCTCGCGCCCGGCCGGGTCCCTGCGGATTCGCCGCAGCAGCCGACCGTCCGGACCGACAACAGTAACGATCTCGCTGCCGTCGGGACGGATCACCACGGTGCGGGTATCGGCGCCGACAGTCTCGGTGCGGATGTCGCGGGCGCCATAGCGGAAGCGATAGAGATCGTTGCCGCGGACGTATGTCTGCCCACCCGGATCGCGGATGATGATGCGGTCCGGCTCGGTGTAGACGGTGCGGCCGCCTTCGATGCTTTCGCGGCGCTGGTTGCGGTAGTCGGCGATGGTGGCGCCGATCACGGCACCGGCGACCACACCTGCACCGATCGCGAGCGGTGTCAGGTCACGCTGCGGCGGACGCGGCGGTGGCGGCAGGGGCGTGGTCGTCGTGGGCGCGGCGCGGAAGGCCGGCGCAACCGTGGGCGTCGCGTATTGCGCCCTGTTGGGCGGCGGGGTCGCAGCCGCCGAGCCCGGGACGGTGCTCGGTGCTGCGGCGCCGGCGGGGGGAGCCGGCGGCCGGGACGGGGCAGCTGTCTGCGGCTGGGTCGGCGGAGCTCCGGCAGCGGGCGCGCCAGCAGCGGGTGCACCACCCTGGCGTCCCGGGGGCGATGTCACGGCGCCACCGGGGGCCGGCGTCGTTGTCGGGGCAGGGGTTGCTCCGGGCGCGGGCGTTGCGCCCGGTGCCGGCGTTGCGCTCGGCGCGGGACCCGGACGGCCGGACGGCGTCGGGGTGGCCCCTGGCGCCGGTGTCGTCGTTGGAGCGGGCGTGGCGCCTGGAGCCGGTGTCGGTGATCCCGCCGCCGAGGGCGCACGTCCGCCGGGGGTTGGCGCACCGGGACGGCCAGTCGGCGGCGTACTGCCCGGAGCCGGCGTCGCGGTCGGCGCAGGAGTCGCGGTCGGTGAAGGTGTACTTGTCGGTGCAGGTGTGGCGGCCGGAGCGGGCGCGCCCGGTCGCACCGTCGGCGCGGGCGCAGGCGACGGTGTCCCCGTGGGCGCCGGCGCGGGATGGCCTTGAGGAGTTGCTGCCGGTGGCGGCGGTGGTGTCGGGTGAGCCGCAGGCGGCGGAGGCGTGGGTGCGTGCTGCTGCGGAGCCGCGGCGGGCGGCGGCGCTGGAGGCGTGGGAGCCGGGCGTGCCGCGGGCGGTGC
The DNA here is from genome assembly GCF_019402665.1 of Bradyrhizobium canariense. GTDB lineage: Bacteria > Pseudomonadota > Alphaproteobacteria > Rhizobiales > Xanthobacteraceae > Bradyrhizobium > Bradyrhizobium canariense. The sequence continues at coordinate 194,162 of NZ_VSST01000020.1, read as the reverse complement.
AGGAGGCGGCGCATGCTGTTGCGGAGCCGCAGCCGGGGGCGGCGCAGGCGGCTTCGGGGCGGCAGGCGGCGGTGGGGGCGGCGGCGGTGCCGGACGAGCCGCAGGTGGCGGCGGAGGCGGCGGCGGTGCTGCTGGGCGCTGCGGAGCGGCCGCCGGCGGAGGCGGCGCGGGCGGATGGGGCGGTGCAGCTGCGGGCGGCGGTGCGGTCGGGCGCGCGGGCGCCGCAGGCGGCGGTGTAGCCGGGCGCGCGGGCGCTCCCTTCGGCGGCTCCTTCGGTTTTCCGTCAGGGCCGGTCTCTTGTGGCTGCGCCTGCGCGACCACGAGCGGCGGCGCGCCTTGCGCATGTGATGCGGAGCTTGCGAACTGCATCGCGGTCAGAGCCGTGGTGGCAAGCAGCACGAAACGAAGATTAGTCATGATGGTGAACTTCCCCGGAAGGTTCTTTGACGAAGTGTTGGGATGAACAGCTACGCGTTAGGCCGGATTGTGGCGGACGAAGCCGACGCGGCGCGATTTATTTCTGCACGCAAATCACCTCACTATAGTGACGTTCATTGCGCATTCAGACGCAGGTTGCAATTGGCTCCGATGTGATACCTCGCCTCATGCGCGATCCCGCGGCGGACTTGCATCCGTCGCAGGATTCGGCGTGAGCGGTCCGTTCGGCCCGCGCGATGGAATCTCTTCAGGCATGCGGCCCGGCAGTTCGTCGGGTGGCGTCGGCGCGCCGGGCTCGCGCACCGGCGGCGCGATTTCAGGCTGCGGATTGCCCGGCGGAATCCCCGGCGGCGGCTCGGTGGGCGTGCCCGGCGTCGACGGCGGAATCTCGGGCGGCTCGATCGGCATTACATCGAGACCTTGCGGTTGTCGCCGAGATCGGGCCGCGTGTTCGTCACCGCCGCGGCCGCCATCTTCACATAGGAGATCACCGTGCCGGGCGAATCCCAGAACTCGGCATCGTCAGGCGTGACCTTGAGCACGCGAATGTTGGGATCTTCCGCAGAGTCCCACCACGCCTTGGCCGGCGTCGCGAACAGCTCCTTGATCTTCGCACGGTCATTGGAGACCACGGCAGTGCCCGTCAGCGACACGTATTTTTGGCTGCCCGCATCCGCGAACGACAGGTTGATGGACGGATTGCGCGCGATCTCATCGTCCTTGTGACGCCGCGCGTCGGTGAGGAAATAGATCGTGTCCGCGTTGCGATCGAGATAGGCGCTCATCGGCCGCGCGCGGAGCTTGTCGCCATCGCGCGTCACCAGCATCGCGAATCCGATCGACTTCATCAGATCCCACACGCGATCCAAATCGCGATCGACGTCGCGAGCATTGTCGTTGGCCATGTCGTGCTCCTTCTTGCAAGGGACGACAACGGCGGGCGCGGAACGAGGTTCCGGCCGCAAGAAGGAACTTTATCTATTCCGGCGCGTGGCAAACCGCCTCGATGTTGTGTCCGTCGGGATCGAGCACGAAGGCGCCGTAATAGGTTGGATGATAATGCGCCCGGATCCCGGGCGGCCCGTTGTCGCGCCCGCCCGCCGCGATCGCCGCCTTGTAGAACGCATCCACCGTGGCGCGGTCTTTCGCCAGAATCGCGACATGCACCGGCTTGTTCAGCGCGCCCTCGCCGCCGATCCAGAAATCCGGCTTGCCGTCGGCGCCGAAGCCGGCGGCCGGATCGTGTCCGGTCTGCTCCTGCGTGACCTCCATGATCAGGCTGTAGCCGAGCGGCGCCAATGCCTTGGCGTAGAACGCCTTGGCGCGCTCATAGTCGGAGACCGGGAAGCCCATATGGTCGATCATCGCAACCTCCGTCGTTCGTCGTCAGCGCGACAGGAACGTATTGCTCCGCGTCTTGCGCGCAACCACAAAGCCGCGCGCGACCATGTCAGCGATACAATCGTCCCGCCATTCCTTTTGTGACAAATGCTCGATCACCACCGCGCGCGGCCATAGCGATTGCGGCGCGTCGCGGAAGAAGCCGATCAGCACGCGATCCTCGAAGCCCTCGACGTCAATCTTCAATGCGTCCACCTTGGTGATGCCGGCCTCGTCGAGAATGCGCGTCAACCGCAGCGAGGGTACTTTGATCGCCTCCGCGCTGGCCGTGCCGGTGACGACATGCGTGGCGCCGAGATTGCCGCCGCCGCTCTCGATCATCAGCTCGCCGTCGCTGTCGCCGGCGGCCGCCTGCACCAGGCGCACCTGCGTCGCTTTCGATGCGGCCTGGTTGAACGAGAGCCGTCCAAACGTCATCGGATGCGGCTCGATGGCGACCACTTTGCCTGATGGCCCGACCTGTCGCGCCATCACCAGCGCAAAGGTGCCGACATTGGCACCGACATCGACGAACACGCCGCCGTCCGGGGTGTGCTGGCGCAGGAAGTCGAGCTCGTCGAGATTGTAATCGGGATTGAACAGCGCGCCGCGCTCGGTCGCGCTGCCCTGGTGATAGAAGCGGAACGATGCGCCCTGGTATTGCACGTCGACGGGACCACTGCGCAGCAGGTTCACCAATCGCGAAAGCCACGGCCGGAACGCTCCGCGCTTCAGCCGCGACTGTGTCGCGAGGCGAATGATCGCGGCCTGCGCCGCATTCGGCGCAAACGCGCCGAACGGCGCGGACGAAGGGGCATTGTCGGTCGCCAAGTCAAAGTCCTCGTTGCAAGCGGCGCATGCATAGCCGGTTTTGCCGGGGACTCCAATCGTTCACGAGGGGTCGGTAGCCCGGATGGAGCGCAGCGCAATCCGGGTTTCGCCTCTCGATGGACTGTCCCGGATTGCGCTGCGCTCCATCCGGGCTACAGCTGCTAGCCTCACGCCGCCTTTTTCGGCGCCTTGCGCTGGCCCAGGAATCGCCCGAGCAGCTTGCGCTTGCCCTTGCGCGGGATCAGGTCGATATCGCTGACGAGTTTTGCACCGCCCTTGCGGCGCTCCAGCACGATCTTGCGGCTGTGAAAGGCCTCCAGCTCGACACGATGCGCGACGCTGACGATGGTGGCCTTCGGCAGCTCGTCGGTGACCATCTTCATCATCTTGTCCTGGCTCTTCTCGTCGAGCGCCGAGGTGGCCTCGTCGAGCACGACGATATCAGGGCTGTGCAGCAACAGCCGCGCAAAAGCGAGACGCTGCTTCTCGCCGCCAGACAGCGTCTGGTCCCACGGTGCTTCTTCCTCGATCTTGTCCTTGAGATGGTCGAGACCGACCTTGTGCAAGGCCTCGCCGATCTCCTCGACGGTCCAGTCATCTTCCGCGCCGGGATAGGCGACCGCGCGGCGCAAGGAGCCTGATGGCACGTAGGGTCGCTGCGGCAGCATGAACAGCCGCCGGTCGGGATGGAAATTGACGCTGCCGCCACCCCATGGCCAGAGCCCGGCGATGGCGCGCACCAGCGTGCTCTTGCCGGTGCCGGATTCGCCGGCCACCAGGAGCCGCTCGCCAGCCTCGATCACCACCTCGGTCTCGCCGACCACGGCGGTACCGTCATCAAGCGTGACGGAGAGGTCGTTCAGCTCCAGCATGGCGTCGTTGCTGGTCTCCCCACGCTTGATGCGACCGATTCCGTCGCCCTGCTCGGCGCGCTCGAGGCCGTCGAGCGACATCATCAGCGAGGCGATGCGGCGAGCGCAGGCATTCCAGTCGGCGAGCCGCGGATAATTGTCGACCAGCCAGCCGAACGCGCTCTGCACGATGGTGAAGGCGGAAGCCGCCTGCATCACCTGCCCCAACGTCATGCTGCCGTCGAGGAATTTTGGCGCGCAGAGCAGGAGAGGGACCACGGGAGCAACAAGACTCGATCCCTGCGACACCAGCGTGGTGCGCATGTGCTGGCCCGCCAGTCGCGCCCATTGCCGCAGTACATTCGTGAAGTTGCGGTCGATGCCGTCGCGCTCTTCCTCCTCGCCGCCGAGCAGCGCGATGCTCTCGCCATTCTCGCGCACGCGCGTCAGCGTGTAGCGGAAATCGGCCTCGGCCTGGTTCTTGTCCTCGGAGACCTGCACGAATTGGCGGCCGATCACCAGGATCGAGCCCGATGCGATTCCCGCATAAAGCATCGCGGCGATCACCAGGAAGCCGGGAATGGTCACCGACGATCCCGCAAGCGTGACGGTGAGCGCGCCGCCGATGGTCCAGAGCACGACGATGAAGGTCGCGGCCGACAGCAGCGCGGACGTCACGCCGGCGAGGAAATCCACCGGCGAATCGGTCGCGACGCGCAGATCCTCCGCGATCCGGTATTCCGGATTCTTGTGGTCGCCGCTGACGAGATTGAGCTGGTAATAGCGGCCGTTGCCGAGCCAGCGCGTCAGCACGCTGGCCGTCAGCCACGCCCGCCAGCGCCGCTGGATGCCCATGCGCGCGAACACTTGCGCCACGCCGAGCACGATGCTGCCGATCGCGAGCGGGAAGAACACCGCGGTGAGATGGAAGACGGTGGACGCCTCGCGCTTCTCGATCGCGTCGAAGATCGCCCGATTCCAGACATTGATGCCGTATTGGAAGCCGACCGTCAGGACGATCAGCACGCCGAGGCCGATCGAAAACGGCCACGCCAGCCGGTCGCCGTTGCGGCCCCAGAAGCCGCGCGCGCTGATCCAGAAGCGGGTGAGGAGGTAGTCCTTGCGGGCCTGCTCGGCCTCTTCGGGCGATTGCTCCGGGTCGGGCTCGACCAGCTCGGGCGGCGGCCGAGCCTCTTCCTCGCCGGTCTCGCCGACGATTTCGACGATGGGCGGCTTCTTGCCCGATTCGCGCTTTCTGGCCGGCTTTTGCATGGCCGGATAACGCAAGCTAAATCAAAAGGTTCCACTCGGTTCCGAGTGTCGGATCATTCGGCGGCGCCGTCGCGCACCCGGCGTCGCGCGAGCCGGTGCAGCACGCGCGATAGCTGATCGATCGCATAGGGCTTCTGCACGAGCTCGAAATCGACCTTGCCGTCCTGGGACAGCGCCTCGCTGTAGCCGGTGGTCAGCACGACCGGCACGCCGATGCCGCGCTCGCGGACTGCCTGCGCGAGATCGAGCCCGGTCATGCCGGGCATCACGATGTCGGAGAAAACGACATCGAAGCGATCGGGCTCCATGACCAGCTCGGCGAGCGCATCAGTTGCATTGTCGATCAGCGTGATGCTGTAGCCGAGCTCGGTGAGGCCGTCGGCCGCGAAATTGGCGAGCTCGATATTGTCCTCGACCAGCAGCACCGACATGCCGCTACCGGCCACAGCCGGGGCCGTGTTCGGTGCCTGCCGCTGCGGCAGCAGGTGCGGCGCCACGCGCGGCAGATAGAGCGAGAAGGTGCTGCCGTGGCCCACTTCGCTGGTGACTGTCACCTCGCCGCCGGACTGCCGGGCGAAGCCGAACACCTGCGACAGGCCGAGACCGGTGCCGTGGCCGACCTGCTTGGTGGTGAAGAACGGCTCGAAGATGCGCTCGAGCCTCGCAGCCGGAATGCCGATGCCGGTGTCGCTGACGGCAATGCCGACGAAGCCATGTTTGTCAGCAAGGTCATGTTTGCCGGAAAGCTCATGGTTGCCTGAAAGGTCAGCGTTGACCGAGACGGGAGCCCGCGTGTCCGCAATGGTCGCCGCGGCCTCGACCTCGAAAACGATCCTGCCCTTGCCGTGCATGGCATCGCGCGCATTGGTCGCCATGTTGATCAACGCCGTCTCGAACTGGCTCGCATCGGCATTGACGAGACAGGGCTCGGCCGGCAGCCGCATCGCAATTTCGATCGCGGGTCCGAGCAGCGTCGCGAGCATGTCGTGCAGCGACTGCAGCCGCGCGCCGACGTCGAACACTTCCGGCTTCAAGGTCTGGCGCCGTGCAAAGGCGAGCAGCTGCGAGGTCAGCTTGGCCGCGCGCCCGACCGCGTCCGCGATGGCGGTGATGTAGCGCTGGCGCCGCTCCTCGCTCAGCTGCGGCCGGCTCAGCAGGTCGACGGAGGCGCGAATCACGGTCAGGAGGTTGTTGAAATCGTGCGCGACGCCGCCGGTGAGCTGGCCGAGCGCCTCCAGGCGCTGGCTGTGCTTGAGCGCCTCCTCGGCTTCGCGCCGCGCGGCTGCCTCGGCCTGGAGATGCTGGGTGCGCCGGAACGCGAACGCCAGCAGCAGAAACAGCAGCGCGGTGGCGGGAATACCGAACACCAGATGCTGGCCCATGGTGGCGAGCCAGCGCGCGCGGATTGCCGAGGTCTCCAGCCCCGCGCTGACATAGATCGGGTATTCGGCGATGCGTCGGTAGCCGATGCGCCGCTCGACCTCGTCCGATGGCCAGGCGATGGTGATGAGGCCATGCTCGGGGTGAGCTGCGATGCTGCGGCCAACCGGCCCGTTAGGATCGGGCCTGAGGTCGCGGTCCAGCCGCGGAAGATGCGCCAGCACCACGCCGTCGGTACGTGCCATGGCGAGGAAGCTGCCGGGATCGGAGCCGATCCTGGCATAAAAGCTCTCGAAATATTCCGGCAGGACGGAGGCCTGGATCACGCCGATGAAGCTGCCGTCGTCGGAGCTGCGGCGGCGGCTGACCCCGAAGAAGCGCGCGCCCTGATAGGGCTGGCGCGGCGTCAGGGGAACGCCGATGTAGCTGCCGATGCTCTGGTCGACATGGGCGGCAAAGTAATCACGGTCCGCAAAGCTCTGCGCCGGCGGCGGCGATGCCAGGCTGTTGACCAGCGACTTTCCGTCCGCATCGAAGATCCATGCCGATTTGAGCTGCGGCAGCGAATCGGTCAGTTGCTTCAGGCGGCGGTGCAGGGCCGGTTCGCGCGAGCGGATGATTTCGTCGGGCATGTCGCGCACCACCTCGTTGATCTCGGCGAGGCTGCGGTCGATGGTCTCGAACACCTTGAGCGCGTGCTCGTGCGCGACATCGAGGGTGCGCTCGATCTCGCGGTCGGCGATCTCTTTGGTCGAGGTGTAGGAGATCGAGGCGGCGATCGCGAACAGCGCAATCGGCAGCGCCAGGGACGCAGCCATCATCCACTGCAGCAATCTCAGCGAATTGCGTTGTGCGCCCTGCACGGTCGCTCCGGTCCCACGCCGGAGAGCTTACTTGAATTTCGCGCCGGGAAGGAAGCGGCTTGTAGCTGGAACCAGAGGTTGCAACTCGTCGGCTTGCCCGCGCAGGGGCGGAGGCGAAATCTACTGGAAGACGCGCCCGCCGTAGAATGCCCCGGCCGTTCCGGCCGGGGATCGCAGCATGAATGACGCCTAGATCTGGCGCTCGACCATCTTGAGCTTGAGCTCCGCGATGGCCTCCGCCGGGTTGAGGCCCTTCGGGCAGGCCTTGGCGCAGTTCATGATGGTGTGGCAGCGATAGAGGCGGAACGGGTCCTCGAGATTGTCGAGCCGCTCGCCGGTCGCTTCATCCCGCGAATCCGACACCCAGCGGTTGGCCTGGAGCAGCGCGGCGGGACCGAGATAGCGCTCGCTGTTCCACCAATAGCTCGGGCACGAGGTCGAGCAGCAGGCGCAGAGGATGCACTCGTAGAGGCCGTCGAGCTTCTCGCGGTCCTCGTGGCTCTGCTTCCATTCCTTCTGCGGCGTCGGCGAGGTCGTCTTCAGCCACGGCTCGACCGAAGCGTACTGCGCATAGAAATTCGTGAGGTCGGGGATGAGGTCCTTCACGACAGGCTGGTGCGGAAGCGGATTGATCTTCACCGCGCCGTCCTTCACGTCGTGCATCGAGCGGGTGCAGGCCAGCGTGTTCTGGCCGTCGATGTTCATCGCGCAGGAGCCGCAGACGCCTTCGCGGCACGAGCGGCGGAAGGTCAGCGACGGGTCGATGTTGTTCTTGATCCAGATCAGACCGTCCAGCACCATCGGCCCGCAATCATGGGTGTCGACGTAATAGGTGTCGACGCTCGGATTCTTGCCGTCGTCCGGATTCCAGCGATAGACGCGGAATTCACGGACCTCGGTCGCGCCCGCGGGCTTCGGCCACGTCTTGCCGCCGCTGATCTTGGAGTTCTTCGGAAGTGCGAATTCAACCATTTCGATAAAGCTTTCGCTGTTCGCTCAGTACATGCGCGCCGTTTAGTAAACGCGAGCCTTGGGCGGGATGTACTGGACGTCGTTGGTCATGGTGTAGTCGTGAACCGGGCGGTACTCGATCTTGACCTTGCCGGAATCTTCCAGCCAGGCCAGCGTGTGCTTCATCCAGTTCTTGTCGTCGCGCTCGGAGAAGTCCTCGCGGGCATGCGCGCCGCGGCTCTCAGTGCGGTTGGCGGCCGAGTTCATCGTCACCACCGCCTGCGCGATCAGATTGTCGAATTCGAGCGTCTCGATCAGGTCGGAATTCCACACCAGCGAGCGGTCGGACACGGCGATGTCGGTGATGCCGCTATGGACCTTCTCGATCAGGTTCTGGCCTTCGCTCAGGATGTCGCCGGTGCGGAACACCGCGCAATTGTTCTGCATCACGTGCTGCATGCCTTCGCGCAGCTTCGCGGTCGGCGTGCCGCCGGAGGCATAGCGATAATGATCGAGCCGGCCGAGCGCCAGGTCGGACGAATTCGCCGGCAGCTCCGGCTGGCTGGCGTTCGGCGTGAGCTTCTCGGCGAGGCGCAGCGCCGCGGCGCGGCCGAACACGACAAGGTCGATCAGCGAGTTGGAGCCGAGGCGGTTGGCGCCGTGCACGGACACACAGGCGGCCTCGCCGATCGCCATCAGGCCGGGGATGATGGCGTTGTCGTCGCCGTCCTTCTTGGTCAGGACTTCGCCGTGATAGTTCGTCGGGATGCCGCCCATGTTGTAGTGCACGGTTGGGACGATCGGGATCGGTTCGCGCGTCACGTCGACATTGGCGAAGATCTTTGCGGATTCCGAGATGCCCGGCAGGCGCTCGGCCAGCACCGCGGGATCGAGATGGTCGAGATGAAGGAAGATGTGGTCCTTCTTCTTGCCGACGCCGCGGCCTTCGCGAATCTCGATGGTCATCGCGCGCGAGACGACGTCACGCGAGGCCAGATCCTTGGCGGAGGGCGCATAGCGCTCCATGAAGCGCTCGCCCTCGGAGTTGACGAGATAGCCGCCTTCGCCACGCGCGCCTTCGGTGACGAGACAGCCCGAGCCGTAGATGCCGGTCGGGTGGAACTGCACGAACTCCATGTCCTGCATCGGCAGGCCGGCGCGCAGCACCATGCCGCCGCCATCGCCGGTGCAGGTGTGCGCCGAGGTGCAGGATGCATAGGCGCGGCCATAGCCGCCGGTCGCCAGAATCACGGACTGGGCGCGGAAGCGGTGCAGCGTGCCGTCGTCGAGCTTGAGCGCGATGACGCCGCGGCAGGTGCCCTGGTCGTCCATGATCAGGTCGATGGCAAAGAACTCGATGAAGAACTCGGCCGCGTGGCGCAGCGACTGGCCGTACATCGTGTGCAGCATGGCGTGGCCGGTGCGGTCGGCGGCGGCGCAGGTGCGCTGCGCCTGGCCCTTGCCGTAGTCCAGCGTCATGCCGCCGAACGGGCGCTGGTAGATCTTGCCGTCTTCGGTGCGCGAGAACGGCACGCCCCAATGCTCGAGCTCGTAGACCGCCTCGGGCGCGTTGCGCACCATGTATTCGATCGCGTCCTGGTCGCCCAGCCAGTCCGACCCCTTCACGGTGTCGTACATGTGCCAGCGCCAGTCGTCCTTGTGCATGTTGCCGAGGGACGCCGAGATGCCGCCCTGCGCCGCGACGGTGTGCGAGCGGGTCGGAAACACTTTGGTGATGCAGGCGGTGCGGAGGCCGGCTTCGCTGCAGCCGACCACGGCGCGCAAGCCCGCGCCGCCGGCGCCGACCACGACCACATCATAGGTATGGTCTTCGATCGGATAGGCTTTGCCGTTGGTGGCGGGAGCGCCGTTGCCCTTGCCATTGGTCTCTGTGGCCATGGGTTAGACTCCGGAGGAAAGTTTCAGGATCGCGTAGGTCGAGGCGAGCGCCACGGCGAACGAGAAGAAGTTGTTGAGCATGATCGAGATGAGCTTCAGCTTCTCGTTATGGATGTAGTCCTCGATCACGACCTGCATGCCGATCTTCATGTGCCAGGCGCTGGCGAAGATGAAGAGCAGCAGGATCACCGCGATCGGCAGCGAGCCGAGAATCTGTGCGGCGCCGGCCTGGTTGCGGCCGAGCAGCATCATCACGATCACGATCACGGGGATCATCAGCAGCGTCATGGCGACGCCGGTGATGCGCTGGCGCCAGAAATCGGAGGTGCCCGAATGCGCCGCGCCCAGATTGCGCACGCGGCCGAGCGGGGTGCGCATGGAGGAGCCCTTCGGAGCGCCGTGGGATTCGTCGAAACTCATCGGCCGCCTCCGATCGCGTAGGCGATGATCCAGACCAGGACCGTGAGCACGATGCCGCCGATCAACGCGCCCCAGGTCAACGCTTCGCGCTCATTGGCCTTGAAGCCGTAGCCCAGGTCCCAGACGAAATGCCGGATGCCGCTGAGCATGTGGTGCATCAGCGCCCAGGTGAATCCGAACACGATCAGCCGGCCGATGATGCTGCCGGTGAAGGCCTGGACGTGGCTATAGGCGGCCGGGCCGGAGGCCGTCGCAATCAGCCACCAGGCCAGCAGCAGCGTTCCGGCGTAGAGGGCAATCCCGGTGGCGCGATGGACGATGGAAAGTGCCATCGTCAGCGTCCAGCGGTAGACTTGCATGTGTGGCGAAAGCGGTCGTTCGATCCGTGCGGTCATGGGCTTCGATTGCTTTATTGCGGCCCAGCATGGGGCGCGCGGGGATCGCGAAAGGTCGGCTCTATTTACGGAGTCGATTTCACCTGCGCAATCACCAAATCGCCATAAATCGAACCTGGGTTCAGCTCTAGGCCCTTGATGTAACAAGGCCAATCGGGCGCTTGGTATACCAGGGCCATGGCGCACCGGCTAAAGACAGAACAAAAATTCATTCCTTGTCGGAGAGCTGCGGCGCATTGAAATTACTATTGGAACGGCTCTAAGCCGCCGCAGGCCAACCAGGGTTCGAACCAGTCATTCATGACGTTCGGACCGGCAGGGATGATCGGCGAGCAATTTTCAATTTCCGCAAAGCGCACCGATTTTTCGCGAGACGGGCGGATATGCGCAACCTGCATCCCACCCCAGACCGCCGATGCGGCGGTCGACCCGACAAATCAGATCGCCTAGAGCATTGCGGGCAGCTGTCCGAGCGATGCATCGGAGAAGTTGCGAGCCATCGCCGGGGCAGGTCAGGGGTGATTGCAGGACTTGATATCAAGGAGATCCTCGAGCTCACGCTGCTGCTGATCGCAACCGGCGCGCTCTCCGGATTTTTGGCCGGCGTGTTCGGCATCGGCGGCGGCGCGATTCTGGTGCCGGTGTTCTACGAGTGCTTCCGCATCGCCGGTGTGCCGCTGGAGGTGCGCATGCCGCTCTGCATCGGCACTTCGCTCGCCGTCATCATTCCGACCTCGATTCGTTCGTTCCAGGCGCATTACAAGCGCGGCGCCGTCGATCTTGCGATCCTTCGGGTCTGGTGGCTGCCGATCCTGATCGGCGTCATCGCCGGCAGCGTGGTCGCGCGCTACGCGCCGGAGCGGCTGTTCAAGATCGTGTTCGTCGCCGTCGCCTGGTCGGCCGCGGTACGGCTGATCTTCGCGCGCGAGAGCTGGAAACTCGGCGATGATCTGCCGAAAGGCATCTTGATGCGAATCTACGGCTTCTGCGTCGGCATTTTGTCGACCTTGATGGGCATCGGCGGCGGATTGTTTTCGAATCTGCTGATGACGTTCTACGGCCGTCCGATCCATCAGGCCGTGGCGACATCGTCGGCGCTCGCGGTGCTGATCTCGATCCCCGGTGCGCTCGGCTACATCTATGCCGGCTGGCCTGCGGCGGCTAGCTATCCCGGCGTTGCAGCCCTGCAAGTGCCGTTCGCGCTCGGCTACGTCTCGCTGATCGGCGCCGTGCTGGTGATGCCGATGAGCCTTGTGACAGCACCGCTCGGTGTGAAGGCGGCGCATGCGATGTCGAAGCGGACGCTGGAGGTCGCGTTCGGGTGCTATCTGTTTATTGTCGGCAGCCGGTTTGTGATGAGCTTGATAGGCGGGCAGTAGCCGCCGCAAAATCCGTCATTGCGAGCGTAGCGAAGCAATCCAGAATCTTTCCGCAGCGGTAGTCTGGATTGCTCCGTCGCAAGGGCTCCTCGCAATGACGACGAGAGTGCAGCGAACAACAGCCCCTATTTCTTCGCGTAAAGATCCTTGTAAATATCCCGCAGCACGTTTTTCTGCACCTTGCCCATGGTGTTGCGCGGCAGCTCGTCGACGACGAAGACGCGTTTGGGCATCTTGAACTTCGCTAGCCGGCCGTCGAGCGCCTTCAGCACCGCGGCCTCGGTCACATCGGCGCCCTTGTTGCAGACCAGCACCGCCGTGACGCCCTCGCCGAAATCGCCGTGGGGCACGCCGATCACGGCAGATTCGATCACGCCGGGCATGGCGTCGATCTCGCTCTCGATTTCCTTGGGGTAAACGTTGAAGCCGCCGGAGATGACGAGATCCTTGCCGCGGCCGAGAATGTGGACGTAGCCCTTGGCGTCGATCTTGCCGAGGTCGCCGGTGATGAAGAAGCCGTCGTCGCGGAATTCCGCCTTGGTCTTCTCCGGCATGCGCCAATAGCCCTTGAACACGTTGGGGCCCTTGACCTCGATCATGCCGATTTCGTCACGCGGCAGTTCCTTGGCCGTCTCAGGATCTGTGACGCGTACGGAGACGCCGGGGAGCGGAAAGCCGACTGCGCCGGGCACGCGCTCGCCGTCATAGGGATTCGAGGTGTTCATGTTGGTCTCGGTCATGCCGTAGCGTTCGAGCACGGCATGCCCGGTGCGCGCCGACCATTCGCGATGGGTTTCGGCCAGCAGCGGCGCCGAGCCCGAGATGAACAGCCGCATGTGTTGTGTGGTTTCGCGCGATAGCGCGGCGTTCTGGAGCAGCCGGGTATAGAACGTCGGCACGCCCATCAGCACCGTGGCGCGCGCCATCAGCTTGATGATCAGATCCGGGTCGAGCTTCGGCAGGAAGATCATCGACGCCCGCGCGAACAGCGTCACGTTGGTCGCCACGAACAGGCCGTGGGTGTGGTAGATCGGCAGCGCGTGGATCAGCACGTCCTTGTCGGTGAAGCGCCAGAAGCCGACCAGCGAGAGCGAGTTCGACGCCAGATTGTCGTGGGTCAACATCGCGCCCTTGGAGCGGCCGGTGGTGCCGGACGTGTAGAGGATCGCGGCGAGATCGTCGTTTGAGCGCGGCACCGTGGTGAATTCGCTGCTCGCCTTGTCGGCGGCTTCCGTCAGCGAGCCCTTGCCGTCAGGCCCGAGTGTCTCGATTTTCGCCTTCACCTTGGCCGCGATGGGGGCGAGGCCCTCCGCCTTGGAGGGATCGCAGACCACCAGCGAGGGCTCGGCATCGCCGATGAAATAGTCGAGCTCGTTCAGCGTATAGGCCGTGTTGAGCGGCAGGTAGACCGCGCCGGTCCGCACCGTGGCCAGATACAGCACGATGTTGGCCACGGATTTCTCGACCTGAACCGCAACGCGGTCGCCGGGCTTGACGCCGCGCGCGACCAGCACATTGGCCATTTGCCCGGCCCGGGCGATCAGATCGCCATAGCTGATGCGTCCTCCGTCGTGAGTCTCGATCGCGAGGCGCTTCGGATCGTCGAGGCCATCGAACAGGCGGGAAAACAGATTGGCGTTGGCTGCTTGGTTCATGCAAGATTTCCTCGACCGCAAGGCTTGACCACAAGGCTCGTCAGACAAGGCCGGTCAAAACCGAGGGCTGGATTAGCAAAAACCGCCCCGATGAAGCAACGGAGACAGTTTGCATGACCAAAAACGGGAAACGCGTGGCCTGGGTGACAGGCGGGGGCAGTGGGATCGGGGAGGCCGGCGCCGAGGCGCTGGCGGCTGACGGCTGGACGGTGGTGGTCTCGGGCCGGCGCAAGGACGCCCTGGATACCGTAGTCGCGAAGATCACCGGGGCGGGCGGCGCCGCCGAGGCCATCGCGCTGGACGTGTCGGTCGCCGCCGCCGCCCAGAAGGCTGCCGATCAAATCGTCGCGAAGCACGGCCGCATCGACCTGCTGGTCAACAATGCCGGCATCAATGTCCCCAAGCGCAGCTGGAAGGACATGGAACTGGAGGGCTGGGATAAGCTGGTCCAGGTCAATCTCAACGGCGTGCTCTATTGCATGCGCGCGGTGCTACCGACGATGCGCAAGCAACAGGACGGCTCCATCATCAACGTCTCGTCCTGGGCCGGCCGCCACGTCTCGAAAATGCCGGGCCCGGCCTACACCACGACCAAGCATGCGGTGCTGGCGCTGACCCATTCCTTCAACATGGACGAATGCGTCAACGGCTTGCGCGCCTGTTGCCTGATGCCGGGCGAGGTGGCGACGCCGATCCTGAAGCTGCGCCCGGTGGTGCCGAGCGAGGAGGAGCAGGCCAGGATGCTGCAATCCGAAGATCTCGGCCGCACCATCGCCTTCATCGCGAGCATGCCGGCGCGAGTGTGCATCAACGAACTGCTGATCAGCCCGACGCATAATCGCGGATTCATTCAGACGCCGCACAACAGGGATTGAGCGGCAGGTAGATCGTCGAGGCTCGTCATTGCGAGCGAAGCGAAGCAATCCAGCGGTGCATCCGCGGTGGCAGCCTGGATTGCTTCGTCGCTTCGCTCCTCGCAATGACGCCCCCCACGAACACACCCGCACTTAGTTTCACGCATCACAAAGAAGTTTTGTTCGAAACCGTTTCGCAAACCCTCCCGTAATTCGAGCCAACGACGTCGCTGCTGCTTCACGCTCACAGGTCGCAGCCACCGTTGTTGCCCAAACTCGAACGCCGGCAATCGCCGGTCATCATCCAATCGGGAGACTCTCCATGTCGAAGCGCATTGCCTATCTCGCCGCTGCAGCTTTCAGCGCGCTGGCCATCACCGCGACCGTCGTCGCGCCCGCCCGGGCCGAGGAAAAGACCGTCATGGTCGGCGGCGCCGCGATGTTCCCGTCCAAGAACATCGTCCAGAACGCCGTCAACTCGAAGGACCACACCACGCTGGTGGCGGCGGTGAAGGCGGCCGGCCTGGTGCCGACGCTGGAAGGCAAGGGCCCGTTCACGGTGTTCGCGCCGACCAACGCCGCCTTCGGCAAGCTGCCGGCCGGTACCGTCGACACTCTGGTCAAGCCCGAGAACAAGGCGACGCTGACCAAGATCCTCACCTACCATGTCGTACCCGGCAAGCTCGAGGCGTCCGACCTCACCGACGGCAAGAAGATGAAGACCGCCGAAGGCGAGGAGCTGACGGTGAAGAAGATGGACGGCAAGGTCTGGATCGTCGACGCCAAGGGCGGCACCTCGATGGTGACGATCTCCAACGTCAACCAGTCCAACGGCGTGATCCATGTGGTCGATACCGTGCTGATGCCGGCGACCTGACACCGCGCGGTCTGGCTTCATCTCCGAACCGGATGCGACGAAATGGCGAGCCGGGGGTCCCCGGCTCGCTTTATTGTGACCATGATAGCCCGCTGGTATCGATTCGATGCCGGGCAGGGCGTAACGAAAGCGGACGCATCGGCGTATAATTGCTGTCAGACGATGTTCAGGACGGAACCATCATGTCGAGCCTCACTGTCACCGACGAGCAGGTCAGCGCCACCCCGGCCAAAGTGATCCAGCCGGCCTGGGTCCGGGTCATGCACTGGATCAACGCCCTCGCCATGATCCTGATGATCCTGTCGGGTTGGCAGATCTACAACGCCTCGCCGCTGTTCGGTTTCAGCTTTCCGCGCGACTACACGCTCGGCGGCTGGCTCGGCGGCGGATTGCTCTGGCACTTTGCGGCGATGTGGCTCTTGATGATCAACGGCCTTGCCTATCTCGTCACAGGCTTCGCCACCGGCCGTTTCCGCAAGAAACTGCTGCCGATCACGCCGTCCGGCGTGCTCCACGATGTCAGGGCTGCCCTGACCTTCAAGCTCGGCCATGCCGACCTCACCGTCTACAATTACGTGCAGCGGACGCTCTATGCCGGTATCATCCTGGTCGGCGTGATCATCGTGCTGTCGGGGCTGGGAATGTGGAAGCCGGTGCAGCTGCACTGGCTGGTGTCCCTGTTCGGCGACTATCCGACCGCGCGCTACATCCATTTCTTCTGCATGGCCGCGATCTGCGCGTTCCTCGTCATTCACGTTTTACTCGCGCTGCTGGTGCCGAAGAGCCTGCGCGCGATGATCATCGGCCGCTAGAGCGGAGAGAGAGTCATGGCCAAGCGCTCATTCCTGATTCCCGGCGTCGACAAGCGGCTGCTGATCAAGGATTCCATCAAGACGATGCCAGAGGTCAGCCGCCGCCGCTTCATCGCGGGCGGCGCCAGCCTCGGCGCACTGACGCTGCTCACCGGCTGCGACGTGATCGACTCGTCCTCCGCCGAGGAGATGCTGAAATCCGTCTCGAAATTCAACGACGCCGTGCAGGCCTTCATCTTCAATCCCGACGCGCTGGCGCCGACGTTTCCCGAGAGTGCGATCACAAAACCGTTTCCGTTCAACGCCTATTACGATCTCGACGACGCGCCTGATGTCGACGGTGCCGACTGGAAGCTCGAAGTCCGCGGTCTCGTCGACAACAAGAAGTCGTGGGCGCTTCCGGAATTGTACAAGCTGCCGCAGGTCACGCAGATCACCCGTCACATCTGCGTCGAGGGCTGGAGCGCGATCGGCAGCTGGACCGGTACGCCGATGCGCGACTTCCTCAAGCTGATCGGCGCCGACACGCGCGCCAAATACGTCTGGTTCCAGTGTGCCGACAAGGACGGCTATAATTCCCCGCTCGACATGCGCACCGCGCTGCATCCGCAGACCCAGATGACGTTCAAATACGCAGGCGATATCCTGCCGCGCGCGTATGGGTTTCCAATGAAGATCCGCGTGCCGACCAAGCTTGGCTTCAAGAACCCGAAATACGTGGTGTCGATGGAAGTCACCAACGACTACAAGGGCGGCTATTGGGAAGACCAGGGATATAATTCGTTTAGTGGGAGCTAGGCGCGCCGCTGCCGTAGGGTGGGTTAGCCCTGCAGATGCGCGAAGCGCATCTGCTCGGCGTAACCCACCTCTTTGGCTTCCGCGACGACAGAAGTGGTGGGTTACGCCTTCGGCTAACCCACCCTACGGCACCGTTTTTTTGGCCGGCCCCACCTTCCGCTGGCACAGCGCCGCCACCGCGCCCAACGCCAGCAGCGCCGCCGAGACATTCAGCGCGTAACTCAAGCTCCCCAGCGCGTCCGTGATGGCGCCGACCACGATCGGGCCGAGCGTCTGGCCGACGCCGAACGAGATCGTCATCGCCGCGATCGCGGTCGGCCATACCTCGGGCGGATAGTTGAAGCGCACGAAGGCGGTGGTCGAGCCGACCACGGCGAAGAAGGCGACGCCGAACACGACGGCCGACACAGCGAGCCATGCCGGCGAATGCCCGAGCATCGGCAGGGCGGCGCCGAGCGCGTTGGTACCGAGAATGATCGCGGTGGCCAGCCCGCCGCGATCGAGCGCGAGCACGCGGCGCCAGGCCCACGGCGTGACGAAGGCGCTCAGCCCAATCAGGCTCCAGAACGCGGCCTGCGCCGCGGCCCCGCCGCCGCCGTCGCGCACATAGGCGATCATGAAGGTCATGTAGGCGATGTAGCCCGCGCCAAACAGGAAGTAGCCGGCGAGATAGATCAGCACGGGAAAAATCGCGAAGGCGCCGTGGCTGCCTTGCGAGAAACGCACGCTGCTCTCGATGCGGACCAGGAACAGCGGCACGGTCATGACGACGGACAAAAGGGTCATCGCCCACCACACCACCCACCACGAGCCCGGCCCGAAATATTGCAGCGTGAACGGGGCGATCAGTCCCGAGGAGAGAATGCCGATGCCGGGTCCGGCATAGAACAGGCTGAGCAGGAAATTGGCCCGCTCCGGGCGCGACTGCGCAATGGAAGCAGCCAACGCGCCGCCGGCGACGAAACCGGCCGCGGCGCCAACGCCCAGCACGAGACGCGCCAGGCTCAGCGCGACGAAATTCCCGGTCAGCGCGCAAGTCGCGAGCGCGGCGACGCAGGCCAGGGTTCCGCCGCGGATCGCGGCCGACCAGCCCACGCGCTGGATCAGCCGGGACGCCACAAGCGCGCCCGCGAGATAGCCGACGGCGTTGATGGTGTTCATGAAACCGGCCGCCGAGTAGGACCAGCCGAGGTCCTCCCGCATGTCGGGCAGCACCAGCGAATAGGCGAAGCGGCCGATACCCAGCCCAACGGTCGCGGCCAGCGATAGGGTCAGGATCAACCGCGCGGGGTGGGCATCGGGTGGAGGGCGGTCAGGTGCGTGCAAGGGGTACTCCGGCATGCGCAGTGTGGCAGGCCCTGCCCGCCTTGCACAGCCGCGAGGCGGCAATGGTGTCTTGCCAAGCACGCATCGCCGCTCTAGCACTCCGGCCGAAATCGACCTCAGAGGAAACGACCATGGCGACCCACAAACTGCTGCTACTTCCCGGCGACGGTATCGGCCCCGAGGTGATGGGCGAGGTGAAGCGGCTGATCGACTGGCTCAATTCGGCGGGGATCGCCAAGTTCGAGACCGACACCGGCCTCGTCGGCGGTTCGGCCTATGACGCGCACAAGGTGTCGATCTCGGAAGGCGACATGGCCAAGGCCAAGGACGCCGACGCGATCATCTTCGGGGCGGTCGGCGGTCCCAAGTGGGACGCGGTGCCCTACGAGGTGCGCCCCGAAGCCGGCCTGCTGCGTCTGCGCAAGGATCTCGGTCTGTTCGCCAACCTGCGTCCCGCGGTGTGCTACCCGGCGCTCGCGGAGGCCTCCAGCCTCAAGCGCGAGGCGGTCGAGGGCCTCGACATCATGATCGTGCGCGAGCTCACCGGCGGCGTCTATTTCGGCGAGCCCAAGACCATCACCGACCTCGGCAACGGCCAGAAGCGCGCTATCGATACCCAGGTCTACGACACCTATGAAATCGAGCGCATCGGCCGCGTCGCCTTCGAGCTTGCGAAGAAGCGCAAGAACAAGGTGACGTCGATGGAGAAGCGCAACGTCATGAAGTCGGGCGTGCTCTGGAACGAGGTCATGACCCAGGTCCACAAGCGCGAATATCCCGACGTCACGCTCGAGCACCAGCTCGCCGATTCCGGCGGCATGATGCTGGTGAAATGGCCGAAGCAGTTCGACGTCATCGTCACCGACAATCTGTTCGGCGACATGCTGTCCGACATCGCTGCGATGCTGACGGGATCGCTCGGCATGCTGCCCTCGGCCTCGCTCGGCGAGGTCGACGTCAAGAGCAAGAAGCGCAAGGCGCTGTACGAGCCCGTGCACGGCTCGGCGCCTGATATCGCAGGCCAGGGCCTCGCCAATCCGATCGCGATGATCTCGTCCTTCGGCATGGCGCTGCGCTACTCCTTCGACATGGGCGCGCTCGCCGACAAGGTCGACGCCGCGATCGCCGCGGTGCTGGCCAGCGGCCTGCGCACCGCCGACATCAAGTCGGAAGGCACCATCGCCGCCTCGACCACGCAGATGGGCGAAGCGATCCTGAAGGAATTGCAGAAGCTGCACGCCTGACGGCGACCGCAGTGTTTGTAGGGTGGGCAAAGCGAAGCGTGCCCACCATTCTTATCGCCATTGCCGAGAGATGGTGGGCACGGCGCTTCGCGCCTTTGCCCACCCTACAAGGTCTCATCAAAACAAAAATGGCCGGGCGCGAGCCCGGCCATTTTGATTCGGTCGATATGTCCGCCTCAGTACAGCGGGAAATTCTGCGGATAGCCGCCAACATCCTGCGGCGTGCTCAGCGGCTGGCGATCGATCGGGCGGTTGAGATTTTCGCGCGCGAAGGTCGGATAGCCCACCGCCGGCGGGAAGGCGTAGTCGGAGAATTTGCGGTCGCCCGGATTGACCTCGGTGCCGCCGTCGAGCCAGGAGCGCTTGCTCACATAGATGCGGGTGCGGCCCTGCTGATAGCTCGCATTGGGGCCGCTCGGGCCGTAATAGTGACGGCCGCTGTCATAGCGCTGCTTCTTGGTGTCGGCCGAGGCGGGTGTCGCGAAGGCTGAGGACATGGCAATCACGGCGCCGGCCGCAAGCCACATCGCCAGTTTGTTCGCGGCAGAGAAATTCGAGCTCATCACGTCCCCTTCAGGCGGCAAGCCGCCAATCAATTTCACCCTCATACTAACCCGGCCGGGGCGGCTGCAACTAGGTCTATTGGGTCACACCAGCGCTGAATAATCGTGCGCGCCGGCAAAAGTTGCATGGATACAGCCACTTGAGCTTGATGCCGGTCAGAGCGCGCCGCGCAATTGCGCATTGGCGGCGCCGAGCAGCCAGTCCGACGAGCCCGGCGGCGCGCAGGGGCGGCGCTTCAGCTCCGCATGGGCGAACAATTCGGCCAGCTTCGGCTCGTTGCCCGAGGTCAGCAGCGTCAGCCGATTGAGCGTGCAGGCGATCGCCGCGCGCCGGGCGGGCAGGCTGTCGCCCTGGCAGGAAAATCCGGAGATCTGGAGCGCCGGCTCCTCGCTGCGCTTGAGGTAGCCGAGGCAGGCCCGCGCGCCCTCCGTCGTGCCGGTCGGCTGGAATAGGGCGACGGGGCCGAATTTCGTGTCGATCAGGCCGGCTTGCTCCAGCCGGGCCGCGGTGCCCAGTCCCATCCGGGCGGCCAGATCCAGAGTTGCCGGGCGCGCCACGTCGAATTCGCCGCCTTCCCGGTAGATCTCGAGCTCGGCCATGAGTTCGGCTATGGGCTTGTCCGCCTCGCTGGCCCAGCGCATCACGTCCCTGCGGCCGCCTTCGGGGTGCCTTAAGATGGCGTAAGAAGCTGTTTTTTCTGACGAATCCAGCCGGTTAAGGGCGAAACCCTGAGGCGAGCGGTCGGCCACGCTCCAACTCGGCTTCAGCGCCGGATCATCGTCGCGCAAGTTTGGCAGCTGGCCGAGTGCCGCAAGCCCGAGGATGGCAAACAGCACCAAAGCCCCCACATAGGCGAACAGGCGCGCCAGCGTGCCGACGACCTCGTCGGCGAAGGCCGCAAGCGCCAGATGGATCTGGGTGGGGTTTGTGGCCGTGCTGGCCTCAGGCGACTGCATCCACGTCCCTAAGGCATGGTCCAACGTTGTCTTGAGGCCGGTTCTCGCATAGAAGCGCTGCTCTTCCTGTTTAAGCCTCAGCTTCAGGAACGAGCTTTTTCGTCGGAGAGTGAACGATGGGTTACAAAGTCGCAGTCGTCGGCGCGACCGGCAATGTCGGACGGGAAATGCTCAACATTTTGGATGAGCGCAAATTCCCCGCGGACGAGGTGGTGGCCCTGGCGTCACGCCGCAGCATGGGCGTCGAGGTCTCCTACGGCGACCGCACGCTGAAGGTCAAAGCGCTCGAGCACTACGATTTCTCCGACGTCGATATCTGCCTGATGTCGGCCGGCGGCGAGGTGTCGAAGGAATGGTCGCCGAAGATCGGCGCCGCCGGCACGGTCGTAATCGACAATTCCTCGGCCTGGCGCATGGACCCGGACGTGCCGTTGATCGTGCCGGAAGTGAATGCGGACGCGACCGCGGGCTTCAAGAAGAAGAACATCATCGCCAATCCGAACTGCTCGACCGCGCAGCTCGTGGTCGCGCTCAAGCCACTGCACGACAAGGCGACGATCAAGCGCGTCGTGGTCTCGACCTATCAATCGGTGTCGGGCGCCGGCAAGGACGCGATGGACGAACTGTTCTCGCAGACCAAGGCCGTCTACACCAACCAGGAGCTGGTCAATAAGAAGTTTCCCGCGCGCATCGCCTTCAACGTCATCCCCCAGATCGACGTCTTCATGGAGGACGGCTACACCAAGGAAGAGTGGAAGATGATGGCGGAGACCAAGAAGATTCTTGATCCCAAGATCAAGCTCTCCGCGACCTGCGTGCGCGTACCTGTCTTCGTGGGCCATTCCGAGGCCGTCAACATCGAGTTCGAGAACCCGATCAGCGCGGACGAAGCGCGCGACATCCTGCGCAAGGCGCCGGGCTGCCTGGTCATCGACAAGCATGAGCCCGGCGGCTACGCCACGCCGTATGAAGCCGCCGGCGAGGACGCCACCTATATCAGCCGCATCCGCGAGGACGCGACGGTTGAGAACGGCCTCGTGCTGTGGTGCGTGTCGGACAATCTACGCAAGGGCGCCGCGCTCAACGCGATCCAGATCGCGGAAGTCCTGATCAACCGCAAGCTGATCAGTGCGAAGAAGAAGGCGGCGTAGCTCCGCTGCCGTAGGGTGGGCAAAGGCGCGGAGCGCCGTGCCCACCATCTCTCCACGATCGCGATAGAAGCGGTGGGCACGCTACGCTTTGCCCACCCTACAAGAGCTGGGGACCTAGGCCACCTCGCGCGCGTTCCTGAATTCCTTCGCCGCCTTGTCCAGCACGAACAGCGATCCCTCCGCGACGCCGAAATAGGCGCCGTGGGTCTGCATCTGGCCGCTCTCGACCGCCTTCTGCACGAACGGGAAGGTCATCAGGTTTTCCAGGCTGCGGAACACCGCGGCCTTTTCGATGCGCTCGACGAATTGCGCCATGGTCTCGTGGTCGCGCTGCTCCACCACTTCGCCCGGCTTGATGAACATCTGCATCCATTTGCCGATGAAGTCGCCCGGCGTGAGCGGCTCGATCTTGTCGACGAAGGCGCGGATGCCGCCGCATTGCGCGTGCCCGAGCACCACGATGTGCTTCACCTTCAGCACCGTCACCGCATATTCCAGCGCCGCCGAGACGCCATGGGCGTTGCCGTCGGGCTGATACACCGGCACCAGATTGGCGATGTTGCGGACCACGAAGAGTTCGCCCGGCCCGACGTCGAAGATCACTTCGGGGGAGACGCGGCTATCGCAGCAGCCGATCACCATCACTTCAGGGAACTGCCCCTTCACCGACAGCTCGCGGTAGCGGGTCTGCTCGGTCGGCAGCCGCTGGGTGGCGAAGGCCTTGTAGCCTTCCAGCAAATGCTCTGGGAATGTGGTCATGACCTATGCCTAATCATATACCGCTGGGACGAACAAGCCTTTCGAATAGGCAGGCCAGATGCTATCGGCTTCGGTCGGAAGTGAGACGAGGAAACCGGAAGGAACGCTTGCATGACCCGCCCGCGCCGCAGCCATCTGTTCATGCCCGGCTCCAATCCCCGCGCGCTGGAAAAGGCGCGCATTCTCGCCGCCGACGGCCTGATCCTTGATCTGGAAGATTCCGTCGCGCCCGATGCCAAGGCGGTGGCGCGCGACGGCATCGCTACCGCGATTGCGGCCAAAGGGTTCGGCAAGCGCGAGGTCCTGATCCGGACCAACGGCCTCGACACGCCCTGGTGGGCCGACGACGTCGCGATGGCGGCGAAGGCCTCGCCGGACGGCATCCTGGTTCCAAAGGTTTCAAGCGTCGAGGACCTCGACACGATCGGCCGTCGTCTCGCCGAACTCGGCGCGGCGCCGACCGTAAAGGTGTGGGCCATGATCGAGACCGCGCGCGCCGTGCTGCATGCGGAGGAACTGGCGGCCGCGGGGCGCGATCCCAAGAGGCGCCTGTCAGGCTTCGTGTTCGGCCCCAACGACATTTCGCGCGAGACGCGCATCAAGATGCTGCCGGGCCGCGCCGCGATGATCCCGATGATCACCCATTGCATCCTGGCGACGCGCGCCCATGGCCTCGAAATCCTCGATGGCCCCTACAGCGACATCGCCAACTCCGACGGTTTCGCCACCGAATGCGCGCAAGGCCGCGATCTCGGTTTCGACGGCAAGACGCTGATCCATCCCTCGCAGATCGAAGCCTGCAACGCGATCTTCACCCCGCCCGAAGAGGACGTCGCGCGCGCCCGAAAGATCATCGCCGCGTTCGAATTGCCGGAGAACGTCTCGCGCGGCGCGATCCGTCTCGACGGCGCGATGGTGGAGCGGCTGCATGCCGACATGGCGCGGCGCACGATCGAGATCGCGGACGCGATTGCGGCGATGGCGAAGGGTTAGATCCGAGGCGCAAAGTGTAGTCGGACCTAACTCGAATGAGTGTCGATCGAAACGAGCTTCGCACCAAGCTCCAAAAGCAGGATCATGGCGAGCGAGTGGAAATCGGATTTTGGATTCAAGGTCGCAGTCCTTGATCCGTGCGGTGTTTCGAGGTTTAGGCGATCGCCATCCTTGATCTGGATTGCGCCGTAATGCGGAGAGCCGCCAAGCTCATATTTGACCACGTATCTAAGTGAAGCGGCTGATTTTTTCTTGGCCATTTCGCAAAGCGCCCTGATGGTGGCCAAATCATATCAGGGAAGTCCTGCCGTGTCGCTCAGGGCCCGACAAACGTCTGTAGAAAATCCATGATAAGGATTGTCGCGCCTCTTAGCGACGCGCGTGATCCGCGCGATCGTGCGACTCCAGTGTCGACGCATTAGCGCAGAAGCCGTGCGGGAATCAAAAGGCGATGCTGCGGGCCACAGCGGGCGCGCCGGGGACGCGCCCGCTTCGTAACCCAATCGCGCCTCGCTCAGATCGTCTGGCCGCCGGACACCTCGATCCGCTGCGCCGTGACCCAACGATTGTCGGGACCGAGCAAGCTCGCGACCATCGGTCCGATATCGTCGGGCAGACCGACGCGGCCCAGTGCGGTCATCTGCGCAAATTGGCTGTTCAAACCCGGCATGTCCCGAACCGCGCCGCCGAGAAAATCGGTTTCGATTGCGCCCGGCGCGACGACGTTGACCGTGATGCCGCGTCCACCAAATTCCTTGGCCATGTAGACGGTCAGAACCTCGATGGCGCCCTTCGCAGCCGCATAGGCGGAAAATCCCGGAAACGACACGCGCGTCAGCCCGCTGGAGAAGTTGATGATCCGGCCCGTGTCGGCGAGCAAGGGTAGCAAGGCCTGCGTCAAGAAGAATGGTCCTTTGACGTGCGTGGCGAACAGGGCGTCGAATTGTTGCTCCGTCGTCTCTGCGATCGCGGCCATCTCGCCCTGACCGGCATTGTTGACGAGGTGATCGAATCTCTCGGCGCGCCAATGCTCCGCCAACGCGGATCGAACTTTTGTGAAGAACGCGGGAAAGCTCGACACGGCGGTGACATCAAGCTCCAGCGCGATCGCCTTGCGCCCCAGCGATTCAATCTCGGCGACGACTTCGCGTGCTGCGGCGACCCCGTTGCGATAGGTCACGATCACATCGCCGCCGTGACGTGCGATGGCGATGGCGGTGTTGCGGCCAAGGCCGCGACTGGCCCCGGTGACGAGAGAAATGGTGGGCATCGGAAATTCCTCGAAGCGTTGCGGTGATGTCCGTTTGCCCGCGATAGATCGTCCGGTGTTGCCGGATCCTCGGAGTGTCTTGCCCAACACTCCGGGATGCGGCGACGGCGGACTTGCCCAAAACTCCTGATTTTCTGCCTGAACGGCCGGCGCCGATTGCCTGTGCGCCGGGCTCGGCCTAAAATTGGCGCGTGCCCGAAACGCTTCTCCAGATCGCCAGTCGTTATTCCGCGCCTCACGCCGACGACAGGGGCGTCGCCTCCACGCCCTTCGCCGGCGTCTCGATCATCCGCGAGACCGCGCCGAGTGCGCTCCTGTACGCGATCTCCAGGCCTCTGGTCGCACTCGTCTTGCAAGGCGCCAAACGTGTGGCGACCGGCCGGACGTCCTTCGACTTCGGCGCCGGCGCTTCCTTGTTGATTGCGAGTGATGTGCCGACGGTCAGCCAGATCACGCGCGCGACGGCGGCCACGCCCTATCTTTCGCTCGTCGTCGAGCTCGACCCCACCATCATTGAGGGGCTGGTGGTCGAGATGGGGTCGCTCCCGTTCATTCCGTCGCAGCCGCTGCGGGTCGAACCGACAGAGCAGGAACTCGCGGACGCAGCGCTCCGGCTGCTGCGCCTGATCGACCGTCCCTCAGCCTTGCCGATCCTGCGCGGCCATTTGATGCGAGAGCTGCATTATTGGCTGCTGGCCGGCCGCCACGGCGGGGCCATCAGGGCGCTCGGAATTGCCGATAGCCATGCCCAGCGGATCGGCCGCGCGGTTGCGCTCATTCGTGCCGGCTATGCCAAGCCGTTGCGCGTCGATCGGTTGGCCAAAGCCGCCGCGATGAGCCCGTCGGCATTTCACGCGCACTTCCGGAGCGTCACTTCGCTGACCCCGCTACAGTTTCAGAAACAGCTTCGCCTGATCGAAGCCCGCCGCGCGATCCTGGCCGACGGTGCGCAGATCGCGACCGCGGCTCATCAGGTCGGCTACGAAAGCATCACGCAGTTCACGCGAGAATATTCCCGGCTGTTCGGCATGCCGCCTGGGCGCGATATGCGCGAGGCGAAGCGGCGGATTGAATCGGCGGCTTGATGAGTTCCCCAATGGCGCCGGTTGACAGAATCTACATCCTCGACGGCGGCATTGCGCAGGTCGCGGACGGGTCGATCTATTCTCCGGGCATCAATGTCGGCGTCCCCATGACGCTGAGCTGCAATGCCTATCTCGTCAGTCATCGTGGCGAATGGCTGATCTGGGATACGGGAATCGAGGATGAGCTATCGAAGCATCCGGAAGGACGCATTATCGCGCATGGCATACGCGGCGTCGTGCGTCGCCCCATCGCGGACCAATTGGACGAAATCGGGGTGCGGCCCCGCGACATCAGCACGATCCTGCTTTCCCACGCGCATTTTGATCATATCGGAAATGTCGATCTGTTCGAAAATGCAAGATGGATCGCTCAGCGGGCTGAATTCGAGGCCATGTTCGGACCGGAGCCCGAAGAGTTCGGCTATTCGCTGCAGCACTACAGATCCCTGAAAGAGCGGCCTTACCAGATCGTCGATGGTGACCACGACGTATTTGGCGACGGCGCGGTGCGTATGATCTTCACGCCAGGCCACACCCTCGGGCATTGCTCGCTGATGGTGAGGCTACCGAGGCGCGGCGCCGTGCTGCTGAGCGGCGACGTCGCGCACAATCGCGAGAACCTCCGGCACATGCGCGTGCCGTCCTTCAATGCCGACCCGCAGGCAACGGTCGCATCCATGGCCAAGGTGGTCGAGCTGCTTCGCTCCGAGAATGCCGAAATCTGGATCAATCACGATACGGCTGAGAGCGACGAGCTGCCTCACGCGCCAGACTGGATCGTGTAAGCGCGCGCGTCACCGCGGCGCGACGCCCGCCCGGTCGAGCGACTCCAGTGTCGAGGCATTGGCGCAGAAGCCGTGGTAGTTCTCCACGGCGGTACCGTCGGCCAGCTCGCGATCGCACTGGCCCTTGTGGCTGCAAAGCGCGCACACCCGCTCCATGTCGCGCAGCAGCAGCGGATGCGCGCGGCCGAGCCCTTCGGCGCTGATGCCGAGCTGCTCGAGCATCTTCGGCAGCTCGTCGGCGGAGTGCCGGCCATGGCGGACCAGCTCTTCGAGGTCGTCAGGCGCGATCCGCAGATCTTGCGCGATGCGATCGAAATCAGCGCGGTCGAGCTGCCGGATCTCGTTCAGCTCGCGGCGATGCTTCAGCCAGCTTGCAAAGGACTCGATGAGGTCCTGGACAATGGGATAAGGCCTGGTTGCGGTGCTCATGCGAAGCTCCATTCGAACGGCGGAATTGGAGCGACATTAGGCACAATGGTGCAGGTGTGCGTTGCGCTGGATCAAATTGGATGTGCCGGTGAAACTGATCCCGTGCCCCTAAAGCACATCGGCCCAACTCGAATCGAGTTCAGGCAACAGCGATGCTCTTTCCGTTCCCTCCCCCCTTGTGGGGGAGGGGCAGGGAGGGGGGCGCCACACGGGGACTCTTTCGGTCGAGTATCGACACCAGATGCATCGCCAATACCCAGCACCTCTTCCTGGGCCACCCCTCTCCCTAGCCCTCCCCCACAAGGGGGGAGGGAACGCACCGCCGTCGCGGCGCCGGGCGAGTCTCATCCCATCAGGCGTTAGCCGAACCGCTCCGTCGCCCATGCATAAAGACTACCCGGAATCGGCTTCTCACCACCCCTTCCCTTGGGCGAGATGTGCAGGCCGATGATCTCGCGGTCGGTGACGAGGCCGAGATAGCTCGAGGGATCGAAAAACAGTTTTGGTTCGGCATGCACGGCGTAGAACGACTGCTTCGGCAAGGCGCAGTGCAGCTCGCCGGTGCGGCGCGCGAGCGCGGTGAGTGCCGCCGGCCCGAAGATCGCGACGCGGATGTCGGAGAGGCGGTTCGAGCCGCCGCGCAGGCGGCGCATCGCAAACGTGACGCGATGGCGCAGCGACAGCCAGTTCGGCGTCAGCTCCTCCTGCTCCATCAGCTCTTCGAAGGCGGCAACGATGCCGTGCCGGGGCGGAAGGTAAATCACGGAATTGCCGAGCTGGCGCGGACGCTCCCACGCGAAGTAGGGCTTTGCCGGATCGATCTCGACGGGCCTCAGCAGCAGCACGTCGGCGTCGAGCCAGAGGCCGAGTCCCTTCGCCATCAGCTTCATGCGGAAGAAGTCGCTGAACTGAAGCGTGGTCCAGTCGCGCCAGCTGCCGTCCGGCTGCGGCGGTCGCAATCGTTCGGAGAACGCATGCGGCAGGATCGCCTCGGCATCCGCATTCGCGATGCCTGCGGGCAGGCCGGGAATGGTGTCGAAACTGTAGACCGTGACCTTGTGGCCGGCAGCCAGCTGCGAGCGCAGACAGGTCTGGCGCAGGGCGTCCATTGGGCCGTGCCAGAAGGTGACGATGTCAGGCAACATGGGCGCAAGCTATAGAGGACAACGCTGGCAAAGAAAAAGCCCCGGCGCTGTCAGCACCGGGGCTCAAACAAAAACTTGAGATCAGGCCCAGGCGCGTTCGCGCTTGAGCTTCTCCTCATAGGTATCGATCGAGGCCTTCTTCTCCATCGTCAGGCCGATGTCGTCGAGGCCGTTGATCAGGCAGTGCTTGCGGAACGGGTCGATCTCGAACTTGACCATGCCGCCGTCGGGGCCGCGAATCTCCTGGTTCGGCAGATCGATCGTCAACGTCGCGTTGGCGCCGCGCTCGGCGTCGTCGAACAGCTTGTCGAGGTCTTCCTGGGCCACGCGGATCGGCAGAATGCCGTTTTTGAAGCAGTTGTTGTAGAAGATGTCGCCGAACGAGGTCGAGATCACGCAGCGGATGCCGAAGTCGAGCAGCGCCCAGGGCGCATGCTCGCGGCTCGAGCCGCAGCCGAAATTGTCGCCGGCGACCAGCACCTTCGCATTGCGATAGGCGGGCTGGTTGAGGACGAAATCGGGATTCTCGCTGCCGTCGTCCTTGTAGCGCTGCTCGGAGAAGAGCCCCTTGCCAAGGCCGGTGCGCTTGATGGTCTTGAGGTACTGCTTCGGAATGATCATGTCGGTATCGACATTGATGATCTTCAGCGGCGCCGCGACGCCTTCCAGCGTGGTGAACTTGTCCATGGTTGCGCTTTCCCGGGGTGGTCTAGGGAACCGGTATTTATCGCGATCGGGGCGGAAATCCTAGGCCGAATTCGGCAGATCTCGTCTGCCTAACCGGGCTCTTGAGCCTCGATCGCGGCCATATCGTCGTCCGACAGGCCGAAATGATGGCCGATCTCGTGGATCAGGACGTGGCGAACGATATGGCCGAGGCTTTCGTCGTGCTCGGCCCAGTAATCCAGGATCGGCCGGCGGTAGAGCCACACCATGTTGGGCAGCCGCGCCACGTCGCCAAAACTCTGCTGCGGCAGGCCGACGCCCTGGAACAGGCCGAGCAGGTCGAACTCGCTCTCGCATGCCATCTCGTCCAGGACTTCCTCGGTGGGGAAGTCGTCGACGCGGATGATCACGCCCTCGCACAGCCTACGAAACTCCGCCGGCAGGCGTTCGAACACTTCATGCGCCATCGCTTCCATCTCGGCCAGCGAGGGTGCTTTCAATTCCGTCCACATGGGCCTCTCATAGCGTGGGTTTCGCGGCGATGCATCCGGCTTTATAAGCGCGGCGAGGTTGACGGGCGCCGTCAAAACGGGGAGCCTAGGGCCTCGAAGTGGACGTTCAGATGGGCGGAAAAATGCGAGCGAAAACAGCGCTGACGCTACTGTGCATGGGGTTGTTTTCGCAGTTTTGCGTTGGCGCGGAGGCCCAGACCGCGGCGCCCGGGATCAGGCTGGCCCAGGCGGCCTCGCGAGACGATCTGCCGCCGCCGCGCAAGCGGCCCCCGGCGCGCCTGCGCGTCACGCCCTATTACAGTCCTGATGGCGTCTATCCCCGCTACAATCCCGGTCCCGATGCGGTCCGCGAGTGCAACGCCACCTATGTGCAGGAATTTCGCCCCAGCGGCACGGTGATCGTGCCGCATATGAGCTGCTACTGGCGCCGGGGCTGATACGAACGCCGTGCCCGTCGCGCGCTGAGGCGGAGGTCGTCATGACGAGATGGTTCGCATTGGCGGTTGGCGTCGGGCTTGCCGCAGGCCTGTCTCACGCGTCCGCTGCGCACAGGGTGACGAAGCTGCCCGATGCGTCGGCCGGGCGCGCGGTGTTCGACGGGCGCCGACATGTGCGGTCCGACGTCGTGCGATACGCCCCGCGTCGTGATCCGCATTACTACGCGCGGCCGGTCTACTACCGCCCTTATCCCTACGGCGTGCCCGCACCGTTCGTGCTCGGCTTCGGGCCGTGGCGGTGACCTCGCGGCGCGATGCTGCGCCCGTCGTTCATTCATGAGGCATTCACGTCGCTGTCCCTAATTTAATCTTGGGAGCGACCGCCAATGAACAGGGATGACGCGCGCCGGGAGCGAGCGTCGCAACTCCGCTGTCCAGATTCAGGGAGAAGTCCATGCTGAGAATATTGGGTCTCAGGGCAAGCCCGATGCGCTTGCTCGGCATTGCGGCCGCCGCGACGCTGATGCTGTCGGCCGGAACGACGCGTCGTGCTGAGGCGATGACTCCAATCAATCCGACGGCGTTGCCTGTGGCGAAGGCCGCAAGTGACGATGTGATCCCGGTTCGCCACGGCGGCGGTGGCGGCGGTGGGCATGGTGGCGGCGGCTTTCATGGCGGCGGCGGTTTCCACGGTGGAGGCGGCTTCCACGGTGGCGGAGGACATATCGGTGGCTTCCGCGGCGGTGGTTTCCATGCTGGTGGCTTCCGCGCCGCGCCCGCGTTTCATGGCGGCGGCTATCGCTACGGCGGAGTTCGCCACTATGGCGGAGGCGGATTCCACCGCTACGGCATCTATCGCCCGCATTACGGCTATCGCCATTTTCATCGGCGCTATTACGGCGGCTACTATCCCTATTACAGCCATCCGCGCCGCTGCCGGGTCATCTGGACCTATTACGGCCCGCGCCGCGTCTGCCGCTGGCATCGCTGGCACCATCCGTACCGCTATTGGTAAGCACGATCGAAATGAAAAGGGCGCCTCGACGGCGCCCTTTGTTCATCCGGTGGCTTAAAGCCAATCCTTCAGTTTCCACGACGCCGACGTCCATCGCGTCAGGTTCTCGATCTTCCATTGCTTGAACATCGCCGGCGGCCAGCGGCTGAGCTTCGAGGTCTCCTCGACCTCGGGCTTGGCGACCATGCGCAGCGGTGCCGCGCGCCGCCGATGCTGGGGCGTCGCCGCGCTGATCAGATCGACATATTCAGGCTTGCTGGCCATGAGCTCGTGTCCTCGCGAAATGTTCGGGAGGACACAGTGTCGGCGCTACCGATTAACGGCGGTTTGCCGCAATCGCTCAAATTAAAGCGAGCGGCTTACCGCCACTCCCTGATGTCGACGAAGTGACCCGCGATCGCCGCGGCCGCCGCCATCGCCGGCGACACCAGATGGGTGCGGCCCTTGAAGCCCTGGCGGCCCTCGAAGTTGCGGTTCGAGGTCGAGGCGCAGCGCTCTTCCGGAGCCAGCTTGTCGGGGTTCATCGCGAGGCACATCGAGCAACCGGGCTCGCGCCATTCGAAGCCGGCGTTGATGAAGATCTTGTCCAGACCTTCAGCCTCGGCCTGCTCCTTCACGAGGCCGGAGCCCGGCACGACCATGGCGTTGACGCCGCCTGCGACCTGCTTGCCTTCCGCGATCTTGGCGGCGGCGCGCAGATCCTCGATCCGGCCGTTGGTGCAGGAGCCGATGAAGATGCGGTCGAGCTTGATGTCGGTGATCTTCGTCCCCGCGGTCAGGCCCATATATTTCAGCGCGCGGTGCTTCGACAGGCGCTTGGCCTCGTCCGCGATCTTGTCGGGATCGGGCACGCTGCCGGTGACCGAGATGACGTCCTCAGGCGAAGTGCCCCAGGTCACGATCGGCGGCAGCTTCGCTGCATCGAGCCGCAGCTCGTGGTCGAAATGCGCGCCCTCGTCGGAGCGCAACTTCTCCCAGTAACGCATCGCGGCGTCCCAATCCGCGCCCTTCGGCGCCTTCGGACGGCCGCGCAGGAAGTCGAACGCCTTCTGATCCGGCGCGACCAGGCCGGCGCGCGCGCCACCTTCGATCGACATGTTGCAGACCGTCATGCGGCCTTCCATGCTGAGCGCGCGGATCGCGTCGCCGGCGTATTCGAGCACGTAGCCGGTGCCGCCTGCGGTGCCGATCTCGCCGATGATCGCCAGGATGATGTCCTTGCCCGTCACACCATCCGGCAATTTGCCGTCGACGGTGACGCGCATGTTCTTCGCCTTCTTCTGGATCAGCGTCTGCGTCGCCAGCACGTGTTCGACTTCCGACGTGCCGATGCCGTGCGCGAGCGCGCCGAACGCACCGTGCGTCGAGGTGTGGCTGTCTCCGCAGACGATGGTGGTGCCGGGCAGCGTGAAGCCCTGCTCGGGGCCGATGACGTGGACGACGCCCTGACGCTTGTCGAACTCGTCGTAATATTCGATGCCGAACTCCCTGGCGTTGTCGGCCAGTGCCTTGATCTGCTCGATGCTTTCAGGGTCGGGGTTCGGCTTGGTGCGGTCGGTGGTCGGCACGTTGTGATCGACGACGGCCAGCGTCTTCTCGGGCGCGTGGACCTTGCGGCCGGTGGCGCGCAGGCCTTCGAACGCTTGCGGTGAAGTGACCTCGTGCACCAGATGGCGATCGATATAGAGCAGGCAGGTGCCGTCCTCGGCTTCGTGCACCAGATGGTCGTTCCAGATCTTGTCGTACAATGTGGTCGGCTTGGACATGAGCGTCAGCTCCAGGAATGTTGTGTAGAGCGGGTTGCGCGGCTGGCGCGCGGGGCAACGAAATCGTCAGCGCAGCTTTTAGGCTGCGCGCGTAAGCTCTGACGTTGCCGAGGTCGCGAAGCGTCCGAAGAACCGGCCGGGCAGCCGCGAGCGATCGTCGATGACGACGCGCTTGACGGGCGAGAGGCTGGTCAAATCTGGAAACATTCCAAGAATATATAGCAGGCCGAACTGGAATCGCGAGGGCTTTGACGCGCACGGCTGACGCAACAAAAAAGCGCGGGGTTTGGCCCCGCGCTTTCTAAACTCGTCTGTAAGCGGAGCTTACTCGTTGACGGCAGCAGCCGGGCGGTCCTGCTTCTTCTCGACGATGCGGGCCGACTTGCCGCGAAGGTTGCGGAGATAATAGAGCTTGGCGCGACGCACCTTGCCGCGGCGCACCACCTTGATCGAGTCGATCATCGGCGACATCACCGGGAACACGCGCTCCACGCCTTCGCCGTACGAAATCTTGCGCACGGTGAAGCTCTCGTTGAGACCGCCGCCGGAACGGCCGATGCAAACGCCTTCATAGGCCTGCACGCGGGTGCGGTCGCCTTCGACGACCTTCACGTTGACGATCACGGTATCGCCGGGGCCGAACTCCGGGATCTCCTTGTTGGCGGAGAGCTTGTCGAATTGCTCTTTTTCGAGCTGTTGGATCAGGTTCATGGGTAAATCTCCATCGGCGCGCCCAGCCTTGGAAAACGGGGGCTGCGCGAAATTCGTTTATCCAGCCATTGCGGATGTGGCCGCTGCTATAAGGCAAGCCGGAGCGTTTGTCACCCGTCTGTCTTGTTTTTTGGCGTTTTTTGGCGTCCTGCCCGATTCGGGACTTTGCTCGGGATCCGGGCCCACAAATCCGGTCGCCGGGCCGCCGTCAGGGCCTCGGATTCCGCCCGCCGCCAGCTGGCGACCTTGGCATGGTCACCGGAGGTCAGGATATCAGGGATCGGTGCCCCCTCGAACAGCTGCGGCCGGGTGTATTGGGGGTATTCGAGCAGGCCGTCGGAGAAGCTTTCCTCGGTTCCCGAGGCTTCCTTGCCCATCACGCCCGGCAGCAGCCGAACACAGGCGTCGATCAGGGCCAGGGCCGCGATTTCACCGCCGGAGAGGACGTAATCCCCGATCGAGACCTCCTCCAGGCCTCGCCCGTCGATCACGCGCTGGTCCACCCCCTCGAACCGCCCGCAGACGATCAGGGGACCCGGACCCTTGGCCAGCTCCGTGACCCGGGCCTGGGTCAATGGCCGACCCCTCGGACTCATCAGCAGTTTCGGCCGGTCCGGGCCGATCCCGGCGGCATCGATGGCCGCCGCCAAAACATCGGCCCGAAGCACCATGCCCGGTCCGCCGCCGGCCGGGGTATCATCGACGCTGCGGTGGCGGTCGGTGGCCGAGGCCCGGATGTCCCGTGCCTCCAGCTCCCAGAGCCCGCCAGCCAGCGCCCGGCCGGCCAGGCTCACGCCGAGCGGCCCCGGAAACATCTCCGGAAACAGCGTCAGCACCGTCGCGCGCCAGGGTGAGGAGGTGGTCATCGGATCTCAGTTATTGTCGTCCCGGACAAGCGGAGCGCAGATCCGGAACCCATAACCACCGCACTTCGTTTGGCGACGGCTGGAGCGATCAGTTTAGCTAAAAATTCTGGCCTGTGGTTATGGGTCCCGGCCCCCCGTGCGCAAGTTGCGCACTAGGCCGGGACGACCCGGGGAGGAATCCTCGTCCGTGTCCTCTGCCTCGATCTCCTGCGGCAGCGCGATCACGACGCGGCCGCCTGTGAGATCGACCTCCGGCACCACCGCGTCCGTGAACGGCAGCAGCATCGTGGTCCCCGTGGGCGGAGCGATCTCGATGATGTCACCGGCGCCGAAATTGTGGATCGCGAGCACGCGGCCGAGCGCATCGCCGGCCGTGGTGACGGCGGCGAGCCCGATCAGATCTGTGTGGTAATATTCGCCCTCGTCGGTCGCGGGCAGCTTTTCGCGCGCGACGTAGAGCTCGATGCCGTTGAGGCGCTCGGCCTCATCGCGGGTCGTGACGCCCTTGAACGTCGCAACCAGATGATCCTTGGCCGCGCGCGCCGTTGCGACCTCGAACTGGCGCTTGCCATCCTTGGACGAGAGCAGGCCGTAGCTCCGCACGGCAAATGGATCCTCGGTAAAGGTCCACAGTTTGACCGCGCCGCGCACACCATGCGCGGCGCCGATCCGCGCGACGCAGACCAGCGCCGGCATGATCTGGCCTTAACCCTTCGCGGCGGCTTCGGCCTGCGCCTTGCGCTCCTTGCGCGGCACGGCCTTCTCGGGATTGTTGCGCACTTCGCGCTTCTTGACGCCGGCGGCGTCGAGGAAGCGGGACACGCGGTCCGACGGCTGCGCGCCCTTGGCGAGCCAGGCCTTCACCTTGTCCATGTCGAGCTTCAGACGGGTCTCGTTGTCCTTCGGCAGCAGCGGGTTGAAATAGCCGAGACGCTCGATGAAGCGACCGTCGCGGGGAAAGCGCGAATCGGCGACGACGACGTGATAGACGGGGCGCTTCTTGGTGCCTGCACGAGCGAGACGGATAACGACGGACATCTAAGTTCTCCTTCAAAGTACGTTTTGTTAGGTTGATTGGTATTCCGCGTTGCGCGAGACCGTTGCGATCTCCCGCGACGAATTCCTCATTTCTTCTTGCCCGGGAAACCGCCGAGGCCCGGCAGCATCGGCTTGCCGCTCAGCCCGGTGAGACCCGGAACGTTCGGCAGACCCTGGCGCAGCCCGGGCGGCAAATCCTTCGGCAGGCTGGGCAGACCCTGTCCGCCGCCACCCTGCATCTTCTCCTGCAGCGCCTTCATCTCTTCCGGCGAAGGCGGCTTCATGCCGCCGCCAAACCCCATGGCCTGCGCGATGCCGGCGAGCGGACCGCGCTTGCCGGAACCCATGGCCTTCATCATGTCGGCCATGTTCCGGTGCATCTTGAGCAGCTTGTTGACCTGCTCGACGCTCTGGCCGGAACCTGCGGCGATGCGCTTCTTGCGGCTGGCCTTGAGCAGATCGGGATGACGGCGCTCTTCGCGCGTCATGGAATCGATCACCGCGACCTGACGCTTCAAGATCTTGTCGTCGATGCCGGCGGCTGCGATCTGGTTCTTCATCTTGGCGATGCCGGGCATCATGCCCATCAGCCCGCTGATGCCGCCCATGTTCGCCATCTGCGACAGCTGCTCGCGCATGTCGTTGAGGTCGAACTGACCCTTGCGCATCCGCTCGGCGGTGCGCGCAGCCTTTTCCGCGTCGATATTGGCCGCAGCGCGTTCGACCAGCGACACCACGTCGCCCATGCCGAGGATGCGGCCGGCGATACGGTCGGGATGGAAATCCTCCAGCGCGTCGGTCTTTTCACCGGTGCCGAGCAGCTTGATCGGCTTGCCGGTCACCGCGCGCATCGACAACGCGGCGCCGCCGCGGCCGTCGCCATCGACTCGTGTCAGCACGATGCCGGTGAGGCCGACGCGCTCGTCGAAGGCGCGGGCGAGGTTGACGGCGTCCTGGCCGGTGAGGCTGTCCGCCACCAGCAGCACTTCATGCGGATTGGCGGCGGCTTTGATGGCTGCTGCTTCCGCCATCATCTCTTCGTCGAGCGTGGTGCGGCCGGCGGTGTCGAGCAGCACGACGTCGTAGCCGCCGAGCTTGCCGGCCTCGAGCGCGCGCTTCGCAATCTGCGCCGGCTGCTGGCCGGCAACGATCGGCAGTGTCGGAATGTCGAGATCGCGGCCCAGTACGGCCAGCTGCTCCATCGCCGCGGGACGGTAGATGTCGAGCGAGGCCATCAGCACCTTGCGCTTGTCGCGCTGGACCATGCGACGGGCGAGCTTTGCGGTGGTGGTGGTCTTGCCGGAGCCTTGCAGGCCGACCATCATGATCGGCACCGGCGGCACGGAATTGATGTCGATGGTCTGGCTTTCGGCGCCGAGCGTATTGATCAGCTCGTCATGGACGATCTTGACCACCATCTGGCCGGGCGTCACCGACTTGACGACGGTGGCGCCGATCGCCTGCTCGCGGACCCGCTCGGTGAAGCTGCGCACCACCTCTAACGCAACGTCGGCTTCCAGCAGCGCGCGGCGCACCTCGCGCATCGCGGCATCGACGTCCTTTTCGGTCAGCGCACCGCGCCCCGTCAGACGATCGAGAATGCCGCCAAGCCGTTCCGACAGATTGTCGAACAATGCCGTTGTCCCTTTTCCACCTCCCCCGCAAGCGCGGAGAAGGGAGCAGAAAATCCAAACACCTTTACGCCCGAGGGCGCACAGCGCTGTCGGGCGTTGGCCTCTGGCCTCTGGGGCCAGTGGGCGGGTCGAAAAGAAAGCCTTTCCGAGAAAGTGCCGGGGTTAAACGCCGCTCCCGCCCGAAAGTCAAGGAAAGTTAGGACGCCGGGACGCCTTCGGGAGGGCAAGGCCTTGAAAATATGACATTTTCGGCATTGGGTTCCCTTTTCCGCAGACCCCGCCCATATAGCGGTGATGTCCTGCCGCTCCGACCATCCCTGAAGCCAGATCCGTGCCGATCACCCGCCGCCGCCTTTTCGGACTGCTCGCCGGGGCCAGCGCATTGGTCGGTGTGCCCTCCCTTTGGATGTCCCGCATGAAAACCTATGACGGCCCGGTCTCCGACCATTTCGACGGACTGACCTTCTTCGATCCGGACGGCGCGCCGCCACGATCGCTTCGTGAGGTCCTGCGCTGGCAGTTCGGCGGCAAGCGGCAGCGCGCGACCTGGCCGGATTGGGCGCCGAGCCCCCATGCCGATACCCCGCCGGCGCGCGTCGAGGGCGACAAGGTGCGGCTCTCCTTCGTCGGCCACGCCAGCTGGCTGATCCAGACCGGCGGCCTCAACATTCTCGTCGATCCGGTCTGGTCCTCGCGGGTCTCGCCCGTCAGCTTTGCCGGGCCGAAGCGGCACAACGATCCCGGCATTGCCTTCGACAAGCTGCCGAAAATCGATGCCGTGCTGGTCTCGCACGGCCATTACGATCATCTCGACATGGCGACGTTGTCGCGGCTCGCCAAGAATTTCGCCCCGCGTGTGGTGACCCCGCTCGGCAACGACGTCACGATGCGCAGCACCGATGCGACGATCAAGGTGGAAGCGTTCGACTGGCACGATCGCGTCGAGCTCGGCGGCGGCATCGCCGTGACGCTGGTGCCGACCCGGCACTGGTCGGCGCGCGGCATGTTCGATCGCAACAAGGCGCTGTGGGCGAGTTTCGTGCTGGAGACGCCTGCGGGGAAAATCTACGTCGTCTGCGATTCCGGCTATGGCGATGGCGGGCATTTCCGCCGCGTCGCCGACAAGCATGGGCCGTTACGCCTGGCGATCCTCCCGATCGGCGCCTACGAGCCGCGTTGGTTCATGCGCGACCAGCACATGAACCCGGAAGACGCGGTGAAGGCGCTGGCGGATTGCGGCGCGCAGAAAGCACTCGGGCATCACCACGGCACGTTTCAGCTGACCGATGAAGCAATCGATGCGCCGGCGAAGGCCTTGGTCGAGGCGCTCGACGCCGCGAAGGTTCCGCAGGAGCGGTTCGTGGCGATGAAGCCCGGGCAGGTGGTGGAGATCTGACTCCATCAAGCAAACAACCCGTCGTCCTGGACAAGCGAGCGGAGCGAGCGCTGATCCAGGACCCATTACCACAGGGAGTAGTTTGACGAACGGTCGGGGTTAGCTGCTTCGCGCTATAACCACGCCCTGGGGTAATGGGTCCTGGCTTTCGCCAGGACGACGCCTGAAATTGGCGCCGCAGCGTGCCTCTTGCGGCCTCACTGCCCCTGCTTGATCGCCCAGCTCACATTCACCGTCACCGCCAGCGTTTCCTCGCCGGGCGCAACGGCCGCGCCGCCTGCGGCCATCGGCGCTGCGGCCATGCGTCCCTTGAACAGCGGCATCGGAGCGCCGCCTTCGGACACACTCAGCGGCGCGCCGAGCGTGACGCCAGTGGCCTTGGCGTAGATCTCCGCTTTGCGGCGGGCGTCTGCGACAGCCTTCTCGCGGGCATCGTCGAGCAGTCTTGAGGCCTGCGTCACCTCGAAAGAGATGTTGCCGATATCGTTGGCGCCGGCGCCGACCAGTGTGTCGATGATGGCGGCGACCTTGGTCACGTCGCGGATCTTCACGGTGACGCGGTTTGAGGCGCGGAAGCCGACTACGGGCGAGGCGCCGGTGGATTTGTTCTGGCCGTATTGCGGCTGCAGCGACAGCCGCGAGGTCTGGTAATCCTTCTCGTCAATGCCTGCGCCCTTCAGCGCCAGCAGCACCTTGCCCATCGCGGCGTTGTTGGCGTCGGAGGCTTCCTTCGCAGACTTGGCGTCGTTGGCGACGCCGGCGTCGATCTGCGCCAGATCAGGCGCGGCGGAGATCGTGGCTTCGCCGCTCACCGAAATCGCGGACGGAAAATCGTCGGCGAGCGCGGGCATTACCAGCAGCGCGGCGGCAAAGGACGTAACAAGGGACGTCAAAAGGATGGCTGGCTTTTTCATCGGTCTCATTTCAGCGGCACGAAAACATTGATCACGAGCTTGTCCTCGGCCGTCTTCAGGGGATCGGTGAGGTACTCCTCGATGAAAGTGTCCTTGGCTTCCAGCTTCTTGTCGTCGAGGTGATTGGTGATCGCCTCGTAGGTGTTGTCCATGTTGTCGTAGGAGCCGCGATGGACGAATTTCAGCGCCTTGCCCTCCGGCGATTTGCCGATGCTCATGTCCTTCGGCAGGTTCTTCGGGTCCTGCTCGACCGGGATCTCGGCAAGGAAGGTGAATCCGGTATCGTCGGTCGAGGTGTAGACGATCATCGAATTGCCGGCGGGTTTGATACCCTGCTTGTCCAGCAGCGTGTTCAGCGCCTTGAAGGCGTCGATCAGCGTGTCGAAGGCCGAGTCCCAATTGGCGGTGCCTTTGACCATCACGACCTTCCTGGACTCGAGCGTCGCCTCCTGGCCAAAGGGATCAGCCGTCTGCACGGGAGCCGGCGTCGCGGCCGCAGCGGGCGGCGGGGCGGCGGGGCTCGGTGAGGCGCTGGCTGCGGGCGAGGACGACGTTGCAGGCGACATTGAAGGGCTCGGCGAGGCGCTGGCCGCCGGCGTGGCCACGGGTGCAGCGCTCGCGGCCGGGGAGGGCGAAGCTGACGGGGCCGGCGATGGGCTCGCTGATGCGGCCGGCGCCGGGCTCGGCGTCTGGGCCAGCGTGGCCGACAGACCAAACGACAAGGCTGCTGCCGGGATCAGCGCGGCCAAAGCGAGACGACGAAACCTGAACATTTTTATTCTCCCCAATAGCTTATCCGCCAAGGCCTTACATCCCCGAAGCCTTAACCCGGCCGCATGTCCCGGATCGCGCGAATTGCGCCGTTCTAACACGCGAGCGCCGAATTCGTCCCATGACAGATGCGTCATGGCAGCGTCCTGGCTCTCGGCGGCAAATCACTGGCCAAGAGGGCCAAGGATCGCCATATAAGGCAGGCGAAATTCGGGAATTTTCATGAGCGCGCTGGCCAACCACGCATTTGCCAAGATGAACGGCATCGGCAACGAGATCGTCGTTGTCGACATGCGCGATTCCACCTCAAAGGTCACCCCGGACGATGCCCGCGCGGTGGCATCG
This sequence comes from Bradyrhizobium canariense, assembly GCF_019402665.1. Classification (GTDB taxonomy): domain Bacteria; phylum Pseudomonadota; class Alphaproteobacteria; order Rhizobiales; family Xanthobacteraceae; genus Bradyrhizobium; species Bradyrhizobium canariense. The sequence goes on along the minus strand of NZ_VSST01000020.1, from coordinate 153,329 downwards.
GCGCGAGGCGGCGTGCCCTTTGATCAGCTCATGGTGCTGCAGAAGCCGCGCTTCGACGGCACCGAAGCTTTCATCAGCATCTACAACAGTGACGGCTCCGAGGCAGGCGCCTGCGGCAACGGCATGCGCTGCGTGGTGCGCCGCATCTTCGAGAAGACCGGCCAGACCAATGCAACGTTCGAGACGGCCGCGGGCCTGCTCAACGCCTGGCAGGGTCCGGCGCCGGATCTTTATACGGTGGACATGGGCGCGCCGAAGTTCGGCTGGCAGGACATTCCGCTCGACCAGGAATTCCGCGACACCCGCTACATCGAGCTGCAGATCGGCCCGATCGACAATCCGATCCTGCATTCGCCCTCGGTGGTCAGCATGGGCAATCCGCATGCGATCTTCTGGGTCGATGACGTCAACGCCTACGATCTCGAGCGTTTCGGTCCGCTGCTGGAGAACCATCCGATCTTCCCGGAGCGCGCCAACATCACGCTAGCCCATATCGTCGATCCCCAGCACATCACGATCCGCACCTGGGAGCGCGGCGCCGGCCTGACCAGGGCCTGCGGCTCGGCGGCATGTGCCACGGCGGTTGCGGCGGCGCGGCTGAAGCGCGCCGAGCGCAATGTCGAGATCACGCTGCCCGGCGGCAAGCTCGGGATCGAATGGCGCGAGCGCGACGATCACGTGCTGATGACGGGCACGGCGACCTTCGAATATGAAGGCAGTTTCGATCCGGCGCTGTTCGCGCCGGTCGGCTAATGACCGTCGACGTCGTCACCTTCGGCTGCCGCCTCAATGCTTTCGAGGCCGAGGTGATCCGCCGCGAGGCCGAGGGCGCGGGGCTCTCCGACACCATCGTCATCAACAGCTGCGCCGTCACCAACGAGGCGGTGGCGCAGGCGAGGCAGTCGATCCGCAAATTGAAGCGCGAGCGGCCGGGAGCACGCATCGTCGTCACCGGTTGCGCGGCGCAGACGCAAAGCGGCATGTTTGCCGGGATGGCCGAAGTCGACCGCGTCGTCGGCAATGACGACAAGATGCGATCGTCCGCATGGCGCGAGGCGCGTGCGGCGTTCGATCTCGGTGCCAGCGAAAAAATCGCCGTCAGCGACATCATGGCGGTGAAAGAGATGGCGCCGCATCTCATCGACGGCTTTGCGAGCGGGCTGCCGCGCGTGTTCGTGCAGGTGCAAAACGGCTGCGACCATCGCTGCACCTTTTGCATCATTCCGTTCGGGCGCGGCAATTCGCGCTCTGTGCCGATGGGCGCGGTGGTCGATCAGGTCCGGGCATTGGTCGCGCGCGGCCATGCCGAGATCGTTCTGACCGGCGTCGATCTCACCAGTTACGGCACTGACCTGCCGGGCACGCCGCAACTCGGCATGCTGACGAAGCAGATCTTGCGGCATGTGCCGGAGCTGAGGCGCCTGCGCATCTCCTCGATCGATTCGATCGAGGCGGACAGCGATCTGTTGGATGCCATCGCCGAGGATTCGCGGCTGATGCCGCATCTGCACCTGTCGCTGCAGTCCGGCGACGACATGATCTTGAAGCGCATGAAGCGGCGACATACGCGCGGCGACGCCATCGCGTTCTGCGATCAGGTCCGTCGCCTGCGCCCGGATATCGCGCTGGGTGCCGACATCATTGCGGGCTTTCCGACCGAGACCGAGGAGATGTTCTCGCGCTCGCTCGATCTGGTCGAGGAATGCGGCCTGACCTTCCTCCACGTCTTCCCCTATTCGCCGCGTCCCGGCACACCGGCCGCGCGGATGCCACAGGTTGCGGGCGGCGCAGTCAAGGAGCGTGCGAAGCGGCTGCGTGCGGCGGGCGAAGTGGCATTGCGCCACCGGCTGCAAGCCGAGATCGGCGCCACGCGTGAGGTGCTGATCGAGAGCGACGGTCAGGGACGCACGGAGCATTATCTGCCGGTGGCGATTGCGGGCGAGCGTATCGGCAGCATCGTGCCGCTGCGGATCGCCGGTCGTGATGGCGCGCGGCTGACGGTGTAGCTCTCGAGACGCTGAACTTGCTCCGCCGTCGTCCTGGCGAAAGCCAGGCCCCATTACCCCAGGGAGAAGTTGTCGCACGCGACGGCCAACTAGCAGTCTTCGCCAAACTGAATTCGGTGGTTATGGGTCCTGGCTTCCGCCAGGACGACGGCGGAATATTTGGCGCGCAGCGTCTCTAACGCGCCTACAACGCCCGCACCTGCCAGAACCGCAGCGTCCGCCGCGCATTCTCCGGGGTCATGCGCGCGTAGTTGCTTTGAGCCCTTGCGATATCGGCGGGCTTCATCGCGCCGCTCGCAAAGCGGCTTTCGAGCACGGCGGCGGTGGTTTCCCAGGTGAGCTGCGCCGCCTTGCATGGCACCAGCAGGCCGTCCTCGCGCAGGCTTTGCATCAGCGGGCGAATCACTTCGACGGTCGATCCCGACAATGCGGCCAATGCGGCCACCGCCTCTTCGTAGCGCCGCTGCGTGGCGAAGCCGAGCAGCGTCGCTTCGCTGAGCTGGCCGGCCGCCTTGAGGCCCGCGACGGCGCGCTTGGCACCTTCGAAATCGCGGACCCCCGACATCTCGCGCTCGACACCGACGGTGACGGCGGCGATCGCGGTCTGGATCTCCTCGAACAGATGCGGCGGCGCGCGCGACAACAGACGGGTCCGCACGGCATCGCTCGCCGAGCGCAGCAATTGACGGCGCAGGTCTGACGGCAGATCGACGCGGACGCCGACGCTGACCGCGAGCTCGGGATCGGCCTCGGCTTGTCCGACGATGACAGCAAATCCGTTTCCGGACACGCGCGCGCCGGGATTGGCGGCGAGCCGCCGGCTGACGCTGGGATAGCGCCGCGCCAGCAATGCATCGGTGACGATCTCCTTCAGCCACCAACGTCCGGCGACCGCGAGCAGATGCGGCTCGCCCTTGGATGATGCGATCTGCACCAGCGCGCCATCGTCGAGGCGCGCGGATTCCTGCAGCACGGGACCGGCGATGCGGATTTCGTCATTGTTGGCGAGGCGGCGAATGACCGATGGCGGCGCCTGCGCGATCGGGGCGAGTTGCGCGCTGATCTCGGCGAGCGCAACGCGTGCGCCCATGTCGGCGATGGCGCGGAGCTCGATGGTGCCGATCAGGCGATCGAGCACGTCGTCGAACAGGGCGATCTGCGCGTCATCGAAACTGCCGGCGGAGGACAGGAACAGGTCGGTGACGCGGCGGGCTGTTGCCAGGCCCTTTTCCGCCGAGCCAGTCCGAAGCGCGGACTCGACCTCGTCGATGATCGATAATTCGGCCGTGGACATGACGCGCAGCTCGTCCTGAGCAGATTGACGGAAGCTTGTTCTAAGCAACCGCTATCATTAGCGACGAGCACTGAACGTTTCGTAAACCAAGGAGCGATGACCCTCATCCTGAGAAGCCCGCAAAGCGGGCGTCTCGAAGGATGGCCACGGGCGAGATGCGGGCCTTTCATGGTTCGATACGGCCGCTACGCGGCCTCCTCACCATGAGGGACTGACGGGATTATTCTCCGTTCCACCCGCAGGCCCGGAGCCGCTCGTGCATGTGGGGTGGGGCCGGCGCCACCACGCGGACCGGCTCCTTGTTCCGAGAGATCGGCACCACGATCTCGCGGGAATGCAGGTGTAGCTTCGGCTCGCCGAAGCGCGGGCCGTTGCCGTAAATGTTATCGCCGAAGATCGGCCAGCCGGTCGCCGACGAATGCACCCGCAATTGATGGGTCCGTCCGGTCACCGGTTCCATGGCGAGCCAGGTCAGGCCGTCGCCCCGGCCCATTACCTTCCAGTTGGTGATGGCCTTCTGGCCCTCGGGATCGGGCTTCTGCCACCAGCCGCGCTCGGCATTGAGCCGGCCGAGGGGCATGTCGATGGTGCCTTCGTCCTCAGTGGGGCCGCCCTCCACGATGGTCCAGTAGGTCTTGCCGATCTTGCCATGCTTGAACAGCAGGCCGAGCGACGCCGTCGCCTTGCGATGGCGGCCGAGCACGAGGCAACCGGAGGTGTCCTTGTCCAGCCGGTGGGCCAGCACCGGCGGCCGCGGCAGGCCGAAACGAAGCGCGTCGAAGGAGGTTTCCAGATTGGCCCCGCCCTTGGGTCCGCGATGCACCGGCAGGCCGGCCGGCTTGTCGATGACCAGCATCAATCCGTCGCGATGGAGCACGCGGCCTAAGATTTCCTCGGCGGTCAATTCGGGAACATCGAGCAATTGCAGGACTTTCGGTCAAGACTTTCGTTTGCGAGCCGGAACGGCTAACACACCGCCACCATGAACGATACCACCCCCGAGACCCCCAAGCTGAGCTGGTGGCGCCGCCTGTCCGACGGGCTGAAGCGCACCTCGTCCTCGCTCGGGACCGCGGTCGCCGACCTCGTCACCAAGCGCAAGCTCGACCGCGCCATGCTCGACGACATCGAGGACGTGCTGCTGCGCGCCGACCTCGGCACCTCGGTCGCGGTGCGGATCGCGGATGCGGTCGGCACCGGGCGCTACGACAAGGCGATCTCGGCGGACGAGGTCAAGGACGTCGTCGCGACCGAGGTCGAAAAGGTGCTGACGGCGGTGGCGAAGCCGCTCGAGATCGACGCCGGCAAGAAGCCCTTCGTCATCCTCGTGGTCGGCGTCAACGGCTCCGGCAAGACCACGACCATCGGGAAACTCTCGCAAAAATTCGCGTCCGAAGGCCGCAAGGTGATGCTGGCGGCCGGCGACACGTTTCGCGCCGCAGCGATCGAGCAGCTCAAGGTCTGGGGCGAACGCACCAGGACCCCCGTCATATCGGGCGCACAAGGCTCGGATTCGGCGAGCCTCGCCTTCAACGCGCTGACGGCGGCGAAGGAGCAGGCCACCGACGTGCTCCTGATCGACACCGCCGGGCGGCTTCAGAACAAGGCCGAGCTGATGAACGAGCTCGAAAAGGTCGTGCGCGTCATCCGCAAGGTGGACGCGACTGCGCCGCATGCGGTGCTGCTTGTGCTGGACGCCACCGTCGGCCAGAACGCGCTGTCGCAGGTCGAGGCCTTCCATCGCACCGCCGGCGTCACCGGCCTCGTGATGACCAAGCTCGACGGCACCGCCCGCGGCGGCATCCTGGTGGCGCTCGCGGAAAAATTCAAACTGCCGGTGCATTTCATCGGCGTCGGCGAAGGTGTCGACGATCTCGCGCCGTTCACCGCGCGCGATTTCGCCCGCGCCATTGCCGGAATCGAAAGCTGAAGAATGGACAAGACCCAGCCGCATCCGCTGTTCAAGCTCGCGACCGAGCTCGGCCCGCTGCTCGTGTTCTTCTTCGTCAACGCGAAGTTCAATCTGTTCGCCGCGACCGGCGCCTTCATGGTCGCGATCGTCGCGGCGATGATCGCCTCCTATGTCGTGACGCGCCACATCCCGATCATGGCGATCGTGACAGGCGTGATCGTGCTGGTGTTCGGCACGCTGACCCTGGTGCTGCACGACGAGACCTTCATCAAGCTCAAGCCAACCATCATCTACGCCCTGTTTGCCGCGATCCTCGGCGGCGGCCTGTTGTTCGGCCGCTCCTTCATCGCCGTGATGTTCGACCAGATGTTCAATCTGACGCCGCAGGGCTGGCGCATCCTGACGCTGCGCTGGGCGCTGTTCTTCGCCGGCATGGCGGTGCTGAACGAGATCGTCTGGCGCACCCAGAGCACCGACTTCTGGGTCAACTTCAAGGTGTTCGGCGTCACGCCGATCACCATGGTCTTCGCCATCGCCCAGATGCCGCTGACCAAGCGTTATCACCTCGAGCCGGCGTCGCTGGAAGCGAGCGAGGCCGAGGCGGGGGATGTGAGGAAGGGCTGAGCTCTCTCAACTCGTCATTGCGAGCGAAGCGAAGCAATCCAGAATCCCTCCGCGGCGACAGCCTGGATTGCTTCGTCGCAAGGGCTCCTCGCAATGACGGCGGCTATCTCAACGCCTTTTCCATCTGCGGCAACAACACCGTCCGCAAATTCTCCGGCGTGATCGGTCCCACCAGCTTGTAGACGATGGTGCCTTCGCGACCGACGACAAACGTCTCCGGCACGCCATAGACGCCCCATTCGATCGAGGCGCGGCCGTTGGCATCGACGCCGACGCGGCCGAACGGGTTGCCATAGCGCCCCAGGAAGCGCCGCGCATTGTCGGCGGCATCCTTGTAGTTGATGCCGACGAGCTGGAAGCGCTTGTCTTTTGCCAGTTCGGTCAGGAGCGGCGCCTCGTCGTGGCACGGCACGCACCAGGACGCCCAGACATTGACGAGGCTGACCTTGCCCTTGAACGCGGCGGGATCGAGGCCGGGGATCTGCGCGTTGTCAGCCTGCAATCCCTCGAGCGGCGGCAGCATGGTTTGCGGCGCGGGGCGTCCGATCAGCGCGGAAGGGATTCGCGAGGGATCGCCACTGCCGAGCCGGAACCAGAACAACAGCGCCAGGCCGATGAAGGCGATCAGCGGCAGCACCATCAGAAAGGTGCGGCGCTGTGGCGGAGCGGACGTCGATTGCTCGCTCATGATTGCTCGCTCATTCTCGATCTCTCATGGCCGATCCGTCGCGCTACGGCCGGAGCGGCGGGTCACGCCGCTGCGCTCGAGCTCGCGCAGGCGCTGTGTCTGGCTGCGATAATCGAGCACGATCCAGCCGATCAGGATCACGACCACGAGGGCGGCCGCGGCATAGGATGTCACGATGAAGGGCGCGTAGGGACCGAGCGACATGATCATGCAGCCCCGACTTCTTTTGACGTGCTGCCCTCGCGCGAGCCGGTGCCGACTTCTGAAAAGGCCACACGGCTCGCCTGCATCATCTGCAGGGACCGCACGCGCCGGCGCAAAATCTCGTTGCGCATCGCAGCCAGATGCAGCGTGACGAACAGCAGGGTGAACGCGATCGCCATCACCAGCAACGGAATCAAAAACGATCTGTCGAGCGACGAGCCGCCCATCCGCATCACTGACGCCGGCTGGTGCAGCGTGTTCCACCAGTCGACCGAGAACTTGATGATCGGCAGGTTGAGCGCGCCGACCAGCGTCAGCACGGCGGCGGCGCGCGCCGCGCGGGAGGGATCGTCGACCGCGCGCCACAGCGCCATCAGGCCGAGATACATCAGGAACAGGATCAGCACCGAGGTCAGCCGCGCGTCCCATTCCCAATAGGTGCCCCACATCGGCCGGCCCCACAGCGAGCCCGTCAGCAGCGCAAGGAAGGTGAAGCTGGCACCGATCGGAGCAGCCGCCTTGGCGGCGACGTCGGCCAGCGGATGCCGCCACACCAGCGTGCCCAGCGAGGCGATGCTCATCACGCCCCACACGAACATCGACAGCCAGGCATTGGGCACGTGGATGAACATGATCTTCACCGTCGCGCCCTGCTGATAATCGTCGGGCGCGGTGGCGGACTGATAGAGCCCGATCGCGAGCAGGATGATTGTCGCAGCCGCAAGCCACGGCAGCAGCCGCGCCGTCAGCGCGAGGAACCGTGTGGGGTTGGCGAGGTCGATCAGCGTCATGGTATCCTGATAATCACAGGTAAGCGCTCACGCAATCAGCACGAAAGTCCGCAGCGAAAGTTGATCGGGGTCAAGGTCAGTCCAGCCCATCTCAATCCAGCCCATGCTTCAGGCTCGCCGCAGCCGCGAACGGGCCGATCACGAGGCTGACCAGCGACAGCGCGCACAGGATCGAGAACGGCGCGCCGAACGTCATGGGTCCGACGATCGCCGCCTGCGAGGCCGCGACGCCGAAAATCAACACCGGTATCGACAGCGGCAGCACCAGAACCGCCATCAGCAAGCCGCCACGATGCAGCGTCACCGCCAGCGCCGCGCCGATCATGCCGGTGAACGTCAGCGCCGGGGTGCCGGCGAGCAGCGTCAGCGCCACCGCGCCGGTCGCCACCATGTCGAGGTTGAGCAGCAGGCCGAGCACGGGGGTTGCGACGATCAGCGGCAGGCCGGCGGCCAGCCAATGCGCCAGCGCCTTTGCCGCGCAGGCGAGTTCCAGCGGGGTCCGGCTCATCGTGATCAGGTCGAGCGAGCCGTCCTCGTGGTCGGCCATGAACAGCCGGTCCAGGGTGAGCAGGCTCGCCAGCAGCGCCCCCAGCCACAGGATCGCCGGCCCGAGCCGCGACAGCAGTGCCAGATCCGGCCCCACCGCAAACGGCATCAGCACCACCACGGTCAGGAAGAACAGCACGCCAATCAACGCCCCGCCGCCGACGCGGAGCGCAATCCGGATGTCCCGGCGGATCAGGGCAGACAGGGCGGTCATGGGGTGGCTCTTTCCACGGCGAGACGGCCATAAGAGCTCGGCTGGTGCCCAGGGCAAACTGCGCTCCCTCCCCCCTTGTGGGGGAGGGCGGGGGAGAGGGGTGGCCCCGGGAGAGATGCGGATCGTTCGCGCGCGGCCAGCAACAGATAGCCCGTTTTTCCAGCGCTTGATCCGAGAAAGTGTCGCCCGCCGCACCCCCCTCCCTGACCCTCCCCCACAAGGGGGGAGGGAACGGAGAGAGCGGCACCCCGCCGCTCGGAAAACTGAGGGTCCATCGGAATCACACCGCACCCCCGATCCGCAGCTCCCGCGAATCGATCCCGAGGGGGGCGTGGGTGGCGGCGACGATCAGGCCGCCGCGCGCCAAGTGCTCGCGCATCAATCCGGAAAACATGTCCTGGCCCGCGACATCCAGCGCCGTGGTCGGCTCGTCCAAGAGCCAGACCGGCCGGCGGACGGTCAGCAGGCGGGCCAGCGAGAGCCGGCGGCGTTGGCCTGCGGACAGGAAGGCGGCGGGCAGATCGGCGGCATGGTCGAGCCCGACGGTGGCGAGGCTCTCGCCGGCGTCGAAACGCTCGCCGCCCAAGAAATCGGCCCAGAACGTCAGATTCTCCGCCACGCTGAGGGCCGGCTTCAGGGCGTCGCGATGACCGAGATAATGGCATTGCTCCGGCAATGTCAGCTCGGCGTCACCTCCGTGCAGCGCGATCGTGCCGCCCGCCGGAATGAGCAGGCCCGCGATCAGCCGCAGCAGCGAGGTCTTGCCCGATCCGTTGCGGCCGACGACCGCCACGGCTTCGCCGGAGCCGGCCCCGAAATCGAGCCCGGCAAACACCTCGCGGCCGCCCCGCACGCATGTGACCCCATGTCCGGAAAGCTGCATCTCGCCTCGTACCAGCCCGCTCAACGTCAGGCCTCAGGAAAACTTGGGGTAGCGTATGGGAATTTTTGGCTCGCGGATTGCCGCGGCACGTTTGTGGCTGTGGCGGCGCGGTTAGAAAGCTTCTATAAGCCCGGAACTACTTGATGCAGCAACTCAACCTGCCCCTGCAAGCGACTCAGCCTGCCTACGCTGACGGTGTTAAAATACCCTGCCGGGTATAACTAACAATTGGGATTTCCTACATGACCTCGCTCGACAGCTTCAAATGCAAAAAGACCCTCAAGGTCGGCGCCAAGACCTATGTCTATTACAGCCTGCCCACGGCCGAGAAGAATGGTCTGAAGGGAATTTCGAAACTCCCCTATTCGATGAAGGTCTTGCTCGAGAACCTGCTCCGCAACGAGGACGGCCGCTCGGTCAAGAAGGAAGACATCGTCGCGGTGTCGAAGTGGCTGCGCAAGAAGTCGCTGGAGCATGAGATCGCCTTCCGCCCGGCGCGCGTGCTGATGCAGGACTTCACCGGCGTCCCCGCCGTGGTCGATCTCGCCGCGATGCGCAACGCGATGCAGAAGCTTGGCGGCGATGCCGAGAAGATCAATCCGCTGGTGCCGGTCGACCTCGTCATCGACCACTCCGTGATCGTGAACTTCTTCGGTGACAACAAGGCGTTCGGCAAGAACGTCACCGAGGAATACAAGCAGAACCAGGAACGCTACGAGTTCCTGAAATGGGGCCAGAAGGCGTTCTCGAACTTCTCCGTCGTGCCGCCCGGCACCGGCATCTGCCACCAGGTCAATCTCGAATATCTCTCCCAGACGGTCTGGACCAAGAAGGAGAAGATGACGGTCGGCAAGAAGACCGGCACCTTCGAGGTCGCCTATCCCGACTCGCTGGTCGGCACCGATTCCCACACCACCATGGTCAACGGTCTCGCCGTGCTCGGCTGGGGCGTCGGCGGCATCGAGGCCGAAGCCTGCATGCTCGGCCAGCCGCTGTCGATGCTGCTGCCCAACGTCGTCGGCTTCAAGCTGAAGGGCGCGATGAAGGAAGGCGTCACCGCGACCGACCTCGTGCTGACGGTGACGCAGATGCTGCGCAAGCTCGGCGTTGTCGGCAAGTTCGTCGAGTTCTTCGGCCCCGGCCTCGACCATCTCTCGGTCGCCGACAAGGCGACCATCGCCAACATGGCGCCCGAATATGGCGCGACCTGCGGCTTCTTCCCGGTCGACGCCGCCGCGCTCGATTATCTCAAGACCTCCGGCCGCGCCTCGGCGCGCGTCGCGCTGGTGCAGGCCTATGCGAAGGCGCAAGGGCTGTTCCGCACCGCCAAGTCGGCCGATCCGGTGTTCACGGAGACGCTGACGCTCGACCTCGGTGACGTCGTGCCGTCGATGGCCGGTCCGAAGCGCCCCGAAGGCCGCATTGCGCTGCCGTCCGTGGCCGAGGGCTTCTCGCTCGCGCTCGCCACCGAATACAAGAAGGCCGAGGAGCCGGCGAAGCGCTTTGCCGTCGAGGGCAAGAAGTTCGACATCGGCCATGGCGACGTCGTCATCGCCGCGATCACCTCCTGCACCAACACCTCGAACCCGAGCGTGCTGATCGGCGCCGGTCTGCTGGCGCGCAACGCCGCCGCGAAGGGCCTCAAGGCAAAGCCGTGGGTGAAGACTTCGCTCGCCCCGGGCAGCCAGGTGGTGGCGGCCTATCTCGCCGATTCCGGTCTCCAGGCCGATCTCGACAAGGTCGGCTTCAACCTGGTCGGTTTCGGCTGCACCACCTGCATCGGCAATTCCGGTCCGCTGCCCGAGGAGATCTCGAAGTCGATCAACGACAACGGCATCGTCGCGGCTGCCGTGCTCTCCGGTAACCGCAACTTCGAAGGCCGCGTCTCGCCGGACGTGCAGGCGAACTATCTGGCCTCGCCGCCGCTCGTGGTCGCCCACGCGCTCGCGGGCACCGTCACCAAGAACCTCGCCATCGAACCGCTCGGTGAAGGCAAGGACGGCAAGCCGGTCTACCTGAAGGACATCTGGCCGACGACGAAGGAGATCAACGCCTTCATGAAGAAGTTCGTGACCGCGGCGATCTTCAAGAAAAAGTATGCCGACGTGTTCAAGGGCGACACCAACTGGCGCAAGATCAAGACGGTCGAGAGCGAGACCTATCGTTGGAACATGAGCTCGACCTATGTGCAGAACCCGCCCTATTTCGAAGGCATGAAGAAGGAGCCGGAGCCGGTCACCGACATTGTCGAGGCCCGCATCCTCGCCATGTTCGGCGACAAGATCACCACCGACCACATCTCGCCGGCCGGTTCGATCAAGCTCACCTCGCCCGCCGGCAAATATCTCAGCGAACACCAGGTACGTCCGGCCGACTTCAACCAGTACGGCACGCGGCGCGGCAACCATGAAGTCATGATGCGCGGCACCTTCGCCAATATCCGCATCAAGAACTTCATGCTCAAGGGCGCGGATGGAAATATCCCTGAGGGCGGTCTGACAAAACACTGGCCAGACGGCGAGCAGATGTCGATCTACGACGCCGCGATGAAGTACCAGCAGGAGCAGGTGCCGCTGGTGGTGTTCGCCGGCGCCGAATACGGCAACGGCTCCTCGCGCGACTGGGCCGCGAAGGGCACGCGTCTGCTCGGCGTGCGCGCCGTGATCTGCCAGAGCTTCGAGCGCATCCACCGCTCCAACCTGGTCGGCATGGGCGTGCTGCCGCTGACGTTCGAGGACGGCACCTCCTGGTCGTCGCTCGGTCTGAAGGGCGACGAGAAGGTCACGCTGCGCGGCCTCGTCGGCGAGCTCAAGCCGCGCCAGAAGCTGACCGCGGAGATCGTCTCCAGCGACGGTTCGCTGCAGCGCGTTTCGCTGCTCTGCCGCATCGATACGCTGGACGAGCTGGAATACTACCGCAACGGCGGCATCTTGCACTACGTGCTGCGCAAGCTCGCGGCGTAAGCGCGGACTTGTGAACGGTGGCTCACTGCGAAGTGAGTAGTAGGTTACACGAAGGCGGCCTATCACAAGGCCGCTTTCACGCGTTTGCGGCAGGCTTCAGATGGGCCCGCCCGGCGGAGAACCCCACGCTTTGGACGGTTACTTTGGCGGACGAAAGTGTGAGGCCCGTAAGACTACGGTGACCATCCGGCGGTAAGATTTCCCTCTCACGAGCAATGGTGTACGGCGTTCGACATGACAACAATGACGGCTTCTCATCTGGTTTCACGCTGGTCCGGCGCCCTCTGGTCGGGAGCTCTTGGTCTCTGTGCAATCGTCGCCGTCATTCGTCCTGCCGAGGCTGATCCCCGCGCCGTTGTCGAATTGTTTACCTCGCAGGGCTGCTCCTCCTGCCCGCCGGCCGACAAGATCATCGGCGACCTCGCCCGCGATCCCTCGATCATCGCGCTGAGCATGCCGATCGACTATTGGGACTATCTCGGCTGGAAGGACACATTGGCCGATTCGCGCTTCTCTGCACGGCAGCGTGCCTATTCGCGCATGCGCGGCGATCGCGAAGTCTACACACCGCAGGTCGTGGTCAACGGCTCCACGCATGTCGTCGGCAGCGACCGCACCGGCATCGAAAGCGCGATCGGCAAAACCGACACGGGCACGGGCGTGATGAGCGTGCCGGTGACGATGTCGCTCGCGGGCAAGCAGATCAACGTCTCGGTGGCCGCGAGCAACGAGCCGACCGTGTCCCACGGCGAGGTCTGGATCTGCTCGATTGCGAAATCGGTGCCGATCGCGATCAGCCGCGGCGAAAATCGCGGACAGCAGGTCATCTATCACAACGTGGTGCGCAACCTGCTCAAGGTCGGCGACTGGACCGGCCGTCCGGAAAGCTGGACGGTGCCGATCGAGAACCTCACGCGCGACGGCGTCGACGGTGCCGTGGTCTATGTTCAGGACGGCAGCCGCGAGAAGCCGGGCCCGATGCTGGGCGCGGCGTATACGTCGCTGCACTGACGCGCACACTTCGAATCTTCCGACTCAAGCACGCTCTCAATCCTCATGGTGAGGAGGCGCGTCAGCGCCGTCTCGAACCATGCAGGCCCTACTGAGGCAGCTCGGCCTCGATCCTTCGAGACGCCGCTTCGCGGCTCCTCAGGATGAGGGGAGAGAGTTTGTGCGGAGATGGTGAGATATGCGTCGAGGCAGAAACATCCCGACACAGACAAAACCGACCCAAACAAAAAAGGACCAACTCGCGTTGGCCCTCCTTGTCGTGCGAACAGACCCGATCCTGACGGCCCCGGGGGGCTGGGGGCTGAGGAATCCGGAACCGAAAGGACCGGGTCAACGCACACAAGTCTTTTCGCAATGCAGGGCGGCAGTCGCTTGGCCGAAAAGCGGCGACACTATGATTCCTGCTAACGATCCCGTGACGGTTTGCCGCGACAGAGTTCCACCGCTGCGTGTGGGCGGTTTGCTCCGGTCCAGTGTCCTTCCAGGGGCCCCTTGCGGTGGGGAACAGTTGGCGCGATCATGCAACTGTCATGATCCGCGGTTCCGGGGACGGTCTTCGCGGACGCGGTCATGCTGATGCGACAGGAGGCGACCTATGAGTCTGTCGGAGGATGCCGATCCGAGCGAACAGCGCGCGGCGGCGCGCCCCGCCGCTTCGAATGCGCAGCTGAGCCGCGTGACGTTCAACCGGCTCGAGCTGCACCGTATTCTCAATCTCTACGGCCGGATGGTCGCCGACGGCGAGTGGCGCGACTATGCCATCGACTTCCTCAGGGATCGCGCCGTGTTCTCGGTCTTTCGCCGCGCCTCGGAAGTGCCGATCTATCGTATCGAGAAGGATCCGCGCCTCGCGCGCAAGCAGGGCATGTACAGCGTGATCTCGGCGACGGGCTTGATCCTGCGCCGCGGCCACGAGCTGGAGCGCGTGCTCCTGGTGATCGATCGCAAATTGGCGGTGGTGTGAGCAGGGATCCAGTAGCCCGGATGAGCGTAGCGACATCCGGGTCTTTGCTTGCAGCCTTCCCGGGTATCGCTTCGCTCACCCGGGCTACGGGCCTTACTTCCCCGGCACGCTCTTCGCGCCCTCACCAAGATCCCGCTGCATCATCACCGTGTCCAGCCAGCGGCCGAACTTCAGCCCGACGCTGGGATGCGTGCCGATCATCTTGAAGCCGCCCTTGCTGTGCACGCCGATCGAACCCGCATTGGCGGAATCGCCGATCACGGCGATCATCTGGCGGAAACCGCGCGCCTCGCACTCGACGATCAGCCGCTCCAGCAGGAGCGCTCCGATGCCGCGGCGGTGGAAGGACGGATCGAGATAGATCGAGTTCTCGACCGTGAAGCGGTAGGCCGGCCGCGGCCGGTAGGCGCCGGCATAGGCGTAGCCGGCGACGCGCCCGTCGAGGATGGCGACGAAATAGGGGTAGCCGCCGTCGATCAGCGTACGGTAGCGGCGCGTCATCTCGGCGAGATCGGGCGGCTCCAGCTCGAACGTCGCGGTGCCCTCGCGGACAGCCTGCTGGTAGATGGCGGTGATGGCGGGAAGGTCGGCCTCAATGGTGGGCCTGATATCGGGTGCGGACATGCCGCAAGATTAGAGCCTTCCTGGGACGGCTGGAAGAGGCGAATGGCCTCCCCACGCGTCATTGCGAGGGAAGCAGCCTCCATCTTCTGCGCTGTCATGCCCCGCGTAGGAGGGGCATCCAGTACTCCGAGACAGCACGGCTAGGATCGAGGCGCTGCGGCGTACTGGATCGCCCGCCCCAGTGCGCAATTGCGCACAAGGCGGGCGATGACGACGTCCGGCCCACCCAAACAAAAACCCCGGCCTTTCGGCCGGGGTTCGTGTCCGTCCTCTCGCCTCAGCGCTTAGTCGCGCTGGCCGAGGAGCTGCAGGAGCAGCGTGAACAGGTTGATGAAGTTCAGGTACAGCGACAGCGCGCCGGTGATGGCCGCACGCTCTGCGATGTCACCGCCGGCCGAGGCGTAGCCGTAGATGTAGTCGTTCTTCAGCCGCTGGGTATCCCAGGCGGTGAGGCCCGCGAACACCAGCACGCCGACCACCGACACCACGAACTGCAGCACCGAGCTCGCCAGGAACAGGTTTACCAGGCTCGCGATCACGATGCCGATCAGGCCCATGAACAGGAACGAACCCATTCCGCTCATGTCACGCTTGGTGGTGTAGCCGTAGAGGCTGAGCGCGCCGAAGGTCGCCGCGGTGATGAAGAACACCCGCACGATCGAGGTGTGCGTGAACACCAGGAAGATCGAGGACAGCGAGACGCCCATCAGCGCCGCGAACACCCAGAACAGGATCTGGGCGGTCGAGGGAGCGAGACGGTTGATGCCCGCCGAGATCACGAACACCATGGCGAGCGGCGCGAGCATGAACAGCCACTTCAGCGGGCTGACGAACATCGCGTAGCCGAACGGCGTCAGGAACAGCTTGCCGACGCGGACGGCTTCCGGGGTCGGAACATCCGTCACGGCGGCCATGTAGACGCCGAGCGCGGCCAAGCCGGTGATGGCGAGGCCAATGCTCATGTAGTTGTAGATGCGCAGCATGTAGGCGCGCAGGCCGGCATCGACCGTCGCGGCGTCAACACGCCCGGCGGCCCTGCCGAAAGGAGAAGCGTAATTGCGGTCTAGGTCCGACATGGTCGAATTCCCGTTGGTTGGTCCGGTCCGGCATGAGGGTCGCCATGCCGCCGGTTCGTCAAACTCTATCTCGGATACCGATGTCTGCCGACTAAATTTTGGCTAACAATCGGGGCTCCGAACCCACTCGATATGTGGGAAACTAACACATCCGCTGCAACCGTCCACGCGCGGCTGAATGTCGCCCTTCCCTGCAATCCAGACGAGCGGACGTGGTTAATCGCCGGAATCGTGCGATTTCGCTCCCGCGCAGCCGCCCGCTACCATTTGTCACAAATTC
The DNA here is from genome assembly GCF_019402665.1 of Bradyrhizobium canariense. GTDB lineage: Bacteria > Pseudomonadota > Alphaproteobacteria > Rhizobiales > Xanthobacteraceae > Bradyrhizobium > Bradyrhizobium canariense. The sequence goes on along the minus strand of NZ_VSST01000020.1, from coordinate 137,249 downwards.
CGCAACACCGTGGCGGGCTTTTTGTTCAACGCCAGCAGCGTGCCGGCGAGCCCGAGGCCGACCGTGACGACCAAGGCAGCCGCGACCACGCCGGCGGCGCTGCCGCCCTGCCAGACGAAAGTGAGGGTCATCAGCCGGGTCACGATCATCCAGGCCGCGACGCTGCCGGCGAAAACGCCGAACACCGCCGTAGCGAGGCCAATCAGGAGGTATTCGAGGGCATAGGCGCCGAGCAGCCGCAGCCGGGTCGCGCCCAGGGTCTTGAGGATTACAGCATCGTAGACCCGGTGGCGATGGCCGGCGGCGAGCGCGCCGCCCAACACCAGGATCGCCGAGATCAGGGTCACCGCGCTGGCGCCGCGGATCGCCAGCGCCAGGTTGGTCACGACCGAGCCGACCGTCTCCATCACCTCGCGCACGCGCACGCTCGTCACCATCGGATAGGCGTCAGCCACCTCCCTGATGATCTTGCCGTCGCCGGCCGCATCGCCGCCGGCTTCCGTCAGCGTCGCGATGTGGGTGTGCGGCGCGCCCTTGAACGCGTTCGGCGAAAACACGAGGACGAAATTGATGCCGAGGCCCTGCCAGTCGATGCTGCGCAGATTGCTGATCTTCGCGGGGATGTCGCGGCCGAGGATATTGACCACGACCTCGTCGCCGAGCTTGAGGCCGAGTCCGTCCGCGATCTTCTTCTCCATCGAAACCAGCGGCGGGCCGGAATAATCGGCGCTCCACCACTCGCCCTCGACCACCTTGGAGCCCTTCGGCAGCTCGGCGGTATAGGTCAGGCCACGGTCGCTCTGCAGCACCCACTCGGAATCGGTGCTGGGCTTGAGCTCCTCGGCGCGGACGCCGCGGGCTCCGACGATGCGCCCGCGCAGCATCGGCACGTCATCGACCTTCGCGCCAGGGGCGAGCTGGCGCAGATATGAGTCGAACTGCTCGGCCTGCGTGCTCGGAATGTCGATGAAGAAGAACGACGGTGCGTGCTCGGGCAGTGCTGCCAGGAACTGCCGGCGCAGATTGCCGTCGATCTGGGTGATGGTGACGAGCACGGCCAGCCCGAGGCCAAGCGACAGCACGACCGAAGGCGTCAGCGCGCCCGGCCGGTGGATGTTGGCAATCGCAAGCCGCAGCATCGGCCACCGCGTGCGCGGCAGTCGCCGTGCGATCGTCATCAGCAGAGCGGCAATGCCGCGCAGCAGCGCGAACACGACCACGGAGGAGGCCACGAACACCGCAGCGATGCGCTTGTCGAAGGATAGCCCGATCACGACCGCGATGAGCAGCGCGATCACGACGGCCATGAAGACGAGATAGCTCCAGCGCGGCCGGTGCCATTCGGAGCTGATGGTGTCGCGGAACAGCGCGGCCACCGGCACGTCGTGCACCCGCCCGAGTGGCCACAGGCCGAATGCAAGCGCCGTAAGCAGCCCATAGACGAACGACAGCGCGAGTTCGTCGGCATGCACCGCCGGCACCACCGGCAGCGGCAGCAGCTTGCCGAACAGGCCGACGATTGCGAAGGGCATGGCGGCGCCGAGCGCGAGGCCGATCACCGAGCCGATCGCGGCGAGCAGGAGAACCTGGGCGAGATAGATGCCGAACACGTCGCGCCCGGTGGCCCCGACGGCCTTGAAGGCCGCGATCACCTCGAGCTTGTGGTCGATATGGGCCTTGACGGCATTGGCGACGCCGACGCCGCCGACCAGCAGCGCGGCGAGGCCGACCAGCGTCAGGAACTGCGTGAAGCGGTTGATGTTGCGCTCGAGCTGCGGCGACGCATTGGAGCGGCTGCGGACCTCCCAGCCGGCCTGCGGCGCGGCGTTGCGGGCGTCCGCGATGAAGGCGTCGGTGGCGCGCTCGCTATTGGCGATCTCCGGCAGCTTCACCCGGTAGACCCAGCGCACCAGGCTGCCGGGCTGGACCAGCCCCGTGGCGCGCAGGCCCGCCTCGCTGATCAGGAAGCGCGGGCCGAAGCCGATGCCGCCGGCGAGCTTGTCAGGCTCGGCTTCGACGGCGCTGCGGATCTGGAACGTGGCAGTCCCGACGGTGACACGATCGCCGGTCTTCAGCGACAGCCGCGCCAGCAGCGTCGGATCGGCGGCCGCGCCGAACGCGCCGTCGTGCTCTGCGAGCAGGTCGGACATCGGCAGCGGCGGCGCCAGCGTCAGCTGTCCCAGCATCGGATAGGTGTCGTCGACGGCCTTCATCTCGACCAGCGCCAGCTTGCCCTCAGCCGAGCGCGCCATGCCGCGCAGTGTGGCGGCGCTCGAGACGGTGCCGCGCGAACGCAGGAAGGCGACTTCCTCCGGCTTCGCCTCGCGCTGGAACAAGACGAAGGACACGTCGCCGCCGAGCAGCGTACGGCCCTCGCGGGCGAGGCCGTCGCTCAGGCTCGCCGATACGGAGCCGACGCCGGCGATCGCCATCACGCCGAGCGCGATACAGGCAATGAAGACGTAGAAGCCGCGCAGGCCGCCGCGCAATTCGCGCAGCGCGTAGCGCAGCGACAGCGCAACGCCATTGGGCTTCGCAAACGGTTCGGCAGCGATGCTCATGCCGGCGCCGACTGCGTGTCGATGCGCCCGGAGCGCAGGCGGATCACGCGATCGCAGCGATGCGCGAGCGAGGAATCGTGCGTGACCAGCACCAGCGTCATGCCGCGCTCGGCATGCTTGCTGAACAGCAGGTCGACGATCTGTTGTCCCGTGGCTTCGTCGAGATTGCCGGTCGGCTCGTCGGCAACGAGGATCGCGGGATCGGGTGCCAGCGCGCGGGCCAGCGCGACGCGCTGCTGCTCGCCGCCGGAAAGCTGCGTCGGATAATGATGCAGACGGTCGCCGAGCCCGACCGATTGCAGCTCCTGCGCCGCGCGCTTTGTGGCGTCGGGATTGCCCGCAAGCTCGAGCGGCACCGCGACGTTCTCCAGCGCGGTCATGGTCGGGATCAAATGGAAGGACTGGAAGACGATGCCGACCTGGCGGCCGCGGAAGCGGGCCAGCGCGTCCTCGTCGAGGGCATTGAAAGGCGTGCCGCTGACCACCACCTCTCCGCTATCAGGACGCTCCAGCCCCGCCATCACCATCAGCAGCGTGGATTTGCCCGAACCTGACGGGCCGATCAGGCCGATCGTCTCGCTCCGGCCGACGCGCAGGCTGATATCCTTGAGAATGTGAACGCGGGCCGCGCCCGTACCCAATGACAGATTGACGTTGGAGATGGCGATGGTGTCCGCCGAGCTGTCGGCAAGCGACGAGGAAGAGATGCGAGTATCCATGGTCCGGTCATATGGCAACTCCGCACGCGCGGTCGAGAGGCGTTACGGATTGTTCATGCACATAGCCGTGTTGATGCTCGCTTTGATGACGGTGCCAAATCCGGCATGGGCCGAGGCTGCGAAGCCGATCAAGCTGGTGGTTCTCGGCGATTCCTTGAGCGCCGGCCTTGGCCTCCCGGCCCAGGAGGCGTTCCCCACAAAACTTCAAAAAGCCTTGCAAAACAAAAGCATAGAGGTCGACATGACCAATGCCGGGGTATCCGGCGACACCTCATCGGGTGGTCGTGACCGGCTCGACTGGTCGGTCCCCAACGGAACCGACGGTGTGATCATCGAGCTCGGCGCCAACGATGCGCTGCGCGGCATCGATCCCGATTTGACGCGCACCGCGCTGACCGAGATCGTCCAGCGCCTCAAGGCGCGCAAGATCGCGGTGATGCTGTGCGGTATGCTGGCGCCGCCGAATTACGGCGCGGACTATGCCGCGCGCTTCAATTCGATTTATCCGGATCTGGCGAAAAAATTCGGCGTGCCGCTCTATCCGTTTTTTCTCGACGGTGTCGCGGCTGATGCCAAGCTCAACCAGGCCGACGGCATTCATCCGACCGCGGCCGGCGTCGACATCATCGTCAGGAATATCTTGCCCACGGTTGAGGCATTCATTGGCACGATAGCTGAGCAGCGGCGTTGAAAAGCAGGCAACGCTAACCGTAATTCCCAGGGTTTTACCGGGGTGAGGCGCGCGATGCTTCGCAGAGTCACACAACTGCGATAGGAATTGAGGTACCGGTGATTCGTCGCCGGCTCTAAAATTTGGATATGATCTTGCCCTGGGATCATGCCCAAGCATCGGGAGTGCGAAACGATGCCGCGTTTGTTCACTGGTCTGGAAATTCCGGCCGAGATTGGCCAGTCGCTTTCCAATTTACGGGGCGGCCTTCCCGGCGCCCGCTGGATCGATCCCGAAAATTATCACGTCACCCTGCGCTTCATCGGCAATATCGATGGCATGTCCGCCAACGAAATCGCCTCGATGTTGTTTCGCGTCGACCGCAAGCCGTTCGAGGTGAAGGTGCAGGGTTTGCAGAGTTTCGGCGGACGCAAGCCGCGCGCGGTGGTCGCCACCATCGTGCCGAGCAAGCCGCTGATGGAATTGCAGGCCGAGCTCGAGCGCCTGATGCAGCGGATCGGCCTCGACCCTGAAGGCCGCAAGTTCATCCCGCATGTCACGCTGGCCCGGCTGCACGACGCCACCGACCGTGACGTCGCCGATTATCTTTCGCTGCGCGGCTATTTTCCCAGCAAGGCGTTCACGGCCGAACGTTTCGTGCTGTTCTCGTCCCGCGCATCGACGGGCGGCGGCCCGTATGTGGTCGAGGACGCTTATGAGTTGTGTGAGTGAGTCTTGGCTCGCAGAAGACGGAGCGACGCCGACCCATATGGCGCGTAGATGCCTAGCATCGACTGAAGTCAGAATGGCAATCCGTGTTCGTCGTATCCTACTATTTCGTCGGGCATCCGGTCGGCTACCACAGGCAGCTCGCTCCAGCGTCGACGGATTGCGGCCATATCCTCCAAAAGAGCAGTTTTGCAGTACTGATTGTCGATGCGCCTGAGGCGCTCTTCGATAGCTCGCTTCGTAGCAAGAGCAACCGTCTCGCCAGTGAGTTGCGCCAGACGCCTCGCGAGCCGTTCGACCTCGGAGTCCTCGATACTAAGGGCCATGCCAGGAACCTCAAAGTAGCCGCTTTAGCCCTGTGATATCTCAATTATTCGCCTCCGACCACGTGGATGTGGGCGGAGCGCATAAGCCCTTGCGCCAATACGGAGTTGCAATTTCCGCTCATCTCTGGCGGTAAAGAGCATGCTCTCGACCCCCAGTTCCTCATTCCGCGAAGCCTATCAGGCCCAGATCGCGTCCGGCGCGATCGAGCCCGACGCTGCGCAGGCCGAAATCGCCGACGCCTATGCGGCGCTCGACCAGCGGCTCGCCGATTACAAGCCGCAGCGCAAGCAGGGCCTGCTCAGCCGCCTGTTCAGCAGCGACAAGGACGAGGCGCCGCATGGGCTCTACGTCCATGGCGAGGTCGGCCGCGGCAAGACCATGCTGATGGATCTGTTCTTCCAGCACTCGACCGTCGAGCACAAGCGGCGCGCGCATTTCCACGAATTCATGGCCGATGTGCACGAGCGCATCTACGATTTTCGCCAGGGCATCGCCCGCGGCGAGATCGCCGACGGCGACGTCATCGCGCTGACGGCGCATGCGATCTTCGAGGAGAGCTGGCTGCTCTGTTTCGACGAATTCCACGTCACCGACATCGCGGACGCGATGATCCTCGGCCGCCTGTTCGCAAAGCTGCTGGAGCTCGGCACCGTGGTGGTTGCGACCTCCAACGTCGCGCCTGACGACCTCTACAAGGGCGGTCTGAACCGTTCGCTATTCCTGCCCTTTATCAAACAGATCACCGACCACATGGACGTGCTGCGGCTCGACGCGCGCACCGACTTCCGGCTGGAAAAGCTTCAGGGCGTGCCGATGTGGTTGACGCCGGCAGACACCGAGGCCGACGCCGCGCTCGACCGCGCCTGGTCGAAGATGTCAGGCAGCGCCAAATGCAAGTCGCGCGATATTTCGATCAAGGGCCGCATCCTGCACGTGCCGTGCTCGGCCCACGGCGTGGCGCGCTTCGCGTTCGCCGATCTCTGCGAGAAGCCGCTCGGGGCATCCGACTATCTCAGGCTGGCGCACGACTATCACACCATCCTGGTCGACCATATTCCAGTGATGGATTTCTCCCAGCGCAACGCCGCCAAGCGTTTCATTACACTGATCGACACGCTCTATGACAATGCCGTGAAGCTGATGGCCTCGGCCGATGCCAACCCGATCTCGCTCTATCTCGCCAATGAGGGCAACGAGGCCAACGAGTTCAAGCGCACCGCCTCGCGCCTGATCGAAATGAGCTCGGAATCCTATCTGGCACTGCCCCACGGTCGCAAGGATTCCACCGCCAGCGGTTCGACCAAGGGGTTGGTGGAGACTTAAGTCCTATTTCACCATCTTCTCCGGCGTCATTCCGGGGCGCGACGAAGTCGCGAGCCCGGAATCCATCCTGCCGCCGACTCTACCGCCTCATGGATTCCGGGCCTGCGCCTGTTGGCGCATCCCGGAATGACAGCCTGGGTATTCTGGCTGCTATCCCGGCAAGCCCGACAATTGGGCAACCCGTGACTTGAACGGGGGAGGCGAAAGGGATAACCACCCGTCTCAGTTTTCCCCTCCTTACGTGTCTAAAGGACAGGTTCACATGGCGCGCGACAAGATTGCTTTGATTGGCTCCGGTCAGATCGGCGGAACGCTGGCTCATCTCATCGGCCTGAAAGAGCTGGGCGACGTGGTGATGTTCGACATCGCCGAGGGCGTGCCGCAGGGCAAGGCGCTCGACATCGCGCAGTCCTCGCCGGTCGACGGCTTTGACGCGCACTACACCGGCGCCAACTCCTACGAGGCGCTCGACAACGCAAAAGTCTGCATCGTCACCGCCGGCGTGCCGCGCAAGCCCGGCATGAGCCGCGACGACCTCCTCTCGATCAACCTCAAGGTCATGGAACAGGTCGGCGCCGGCATCAAGAAATACGCCCCCGACGCTTTCGTCATCTGCATCACCAACCCGCTCGACGCGATGGTCTGGGCGCTGCAGAAGGCTAGCGGCCTGCCGCACAAGAAGGTCGTCGGCATGGCCGGCGTGCTGGATTCGTCGCGCTTCCGCTACTTCCTGGCCGACGAGTTCAACGTTTCGGTCGAAGACGTCACCGCCTTCGTGCTGGGCGGCCATGGCGACACCATGGTGCCGCTGGTAAAATACTCCACCGTCGCCGGCATCCCGCTGCCCGATCTCGTCAAGATGGGCTGGACCTCGCAGGCGCGCCTCGACGAGATCGTCGACCGTACCCGCAACGGCGGCGCCGAGATCGTCAACCTCCTCAAGACCGGCTCGGCCTTCTACGCGCCGGCGGCTTCCGCGATCGCGATGGCCGAGAGCTATCTGCGTGACAAGAAGCGCGTGCTGGCCTCGGCCGCCTACCTGAACGGCGAATACGGCGTGAAGGACATGTATGTCGGCGTGCCCGTCGTGATCGGCTCCAAGGGCGTTGAGCGCGTCGTCGAGATCGAGCTCGTCGGCAAGGATCGCGAAGCCTTCGACAAGTCGGTCGGCGCGGTGCAGGGTCTGGTTGATGCCTGCAAGAAGATCGCACCCGATCTTCTGGGCCGCTAAGGTCGAAACATTCCGCCGAAGATCGAAAACCGGTCTTCGGCGGTTTCATTTCCGGGGTCCGCCAAACCTTGTTTAAGGTTGGGGCGGGTCCTGGTCCGCAAGTCCAGAGATCGATGTCAGAGAATCCGGGTTGCAGTTCCTGTGGTATATGGTATGCCAGCCACAAGACTGAGGTGGGCCTACGAGGTCACCGCCCGCGGGTTCAGGGAGCGACCATATGAATATCCATGAATATCAGGCCAAAGCGCTGCTGAACGAGTTCGGCGTCGCGATCTCCAAGGGCGTTCCGGTCCTGAAGGCGGCCGATGCGGACGCGGCGGCAAAGGCACTCCCGGGCCCGGTCTGGGTTGTGAAGAGCCAGATCCACGCCGGCGGCCGCGGCAAGGGCAAGTTCAAGGAAGCCTCGGCCGGCGACAAGGGCGGCGTCCGCATCGCCAAGTCGGCCGCGGAAGTTTCCGAATTCGCCAAGCAGATGCTCGGCGCCACGCTCGTCACGATCCAGACCGGCCCCGCCGGCAAGCAGGTCAACCGCCTCTACATCGAGGACGGCTCCGACATCGACAAGGAATTCTACCTCTCGATCCTGGTCGACCGCGAAACCTCGCGCGTCTCGTTCGTGGTGTCGACCGAGGGCGGCGTCAACATCGAGGACGTCGCGCACAACACGCCTGAGAAGATCGTGACCTTCTCGATCGATCCCGCGACCGGCATCATGGGCCATCACGGCCGCACCGTCGCGAACGCGCTGAAACTCTCCGGCGATCTCGCCAAGCAGGCCGAGAAGCTCACCGCGCAGCTCTACGCGGCGTTCGTCGCCAAGGACATGTCGATGCTGGAGATCAACCCGCTGGTCGTGACCAAGCAGGGCCAGCTCCGCGTGCTCGACGCGAAGGTGTCGTTCGACGACAACGCCCTGTTCCGTCACCCCGAGGTGCTCGCGCTGCGCGACGAGACCGAGGAAGACGCCAAGGAAATCGAAGCGTCGAAACACGACCTCAACTACGTCACCCTCGACGGTAATATCGGCTGCATGGTCAACGGCGCCGGCCTCGCGATGGCGACGATGGACATCATCAAGCTCTACGGCATGGCGCCGGCGAACTTCCTCGACGTCGGCGGCAGCGCCAGCAAGGAGAAGGTCGCGGCCGCCTTCAAGATCATCACCGCGGATCCCAACGTGAAGGGCATCCTGGTCAACATCTTCGGTGGCATCATGAAGTGCGACGTGATCGCCGAGGGCGTCACGGCTGCGGTTCGTGAAGTCGGCCTTAGCGTGCCGCTGGTGGTTCGCCTCGAAGGCACCAATGTCGAGCTGGGCAAGAAGATCATCCGTGAGTCCGGCCTGAACGTGGTGCCGGCCGACAATCTCGACGACGCTGCGCAGAAGATCGTGAAGGCCGTCAAGGAAGGCTGAGGCCATGACCCAGGACCATCTCGCTGCATCATCCCCGCTGCCGGAGCACGCGCGTCTTGCCGCGTTCGCCGGCGAATGGAATGGCGAAGAGGTGGTCTTTCCGTCGCGCTGGACGGAGGGCGGGACGGCGACCTCTCACGTCGTGGCCCACATGGATCTCAATGGCTTCTATCTGATCCAGGACTCGGTCCAGACCCGCGACGGCAAGCAGAGCTTCGCCACCCACGGCATCTTCACCTTCGACCGCGAAGACCGGACCTACAAATTGTTCTGGTACGATTCGCTCGGCTACACGCCGCCCTCGCCCGCCTCCGGCGGATGGGGCGGCAAGACCCTGACGCTGGTGCGCGGCTCGCTCCGCGGCAATGCGCGCCACGTATATGAAATCATCGACGACGATTCCTATTCGTTGAAGATCCAGTTCTCGCCGGACGCGGAAGGCTGGGCCGACGTGCTCACCGGCGTCTACCGCCGCATCCACTGACCTCTCACTCGTTAGTTTCGCGAAAGCAGACCTCATGTCCATCCTGATCGACAAGAACACCAAGGTCATCTGCCAGGGCTTTACTGGCAAGAACGGCACCTTCCACTCGGAGGCTGCGATTGCCTATGGCACCAAGATGGTCGGCGGCACCTCGCCGGGCAAAGGCGGCGCGACGCATCTGGGCCTGCCGGTGTTCGACACCGTGCGCAAGGCGCGTGAGAAGACCGGCGCCGATGCGTCCGTGATCTACGTGCCGCCTCCGGGCGCGGCCGATGCGATTTGCGAGGCCATCGATGCCGAGATCCCGCTGATCGTCTGCATCACGGAAGGTATCCCGGTCATCGACATGGTCAGGGTGAAGCGTTCGCTGGCGGGCTCCAAGTCGCGCCTGATCGGGCCGAACTGCCCGGGCGTCATGACCGCCGGCGAGTGCAAGATCGGCATCATGCCGGCCAACATCTTCAAGACCGGCAGCGTCGGCATCGTCTCCCGCTCGGGGACCCTGACCTACGAAGCCGTGTTCCAGACCACCCAGGAAGGCCTCGGCCAGACCACCGCGGTCGGCATCGGCGGCGATCCGGTCAAGGGAACCGAGTTCATCGACGTGCTGGAAATGCTGCTCGGCGACCCCAAGACCGAGTCGATCATCATGATCGGCGAGATCGGCGGTTCCGCCGAGGAAGACGCCGCCCAGTTCCTCAAGGACGAGGCCAAGCGCGGCCGCCAGAAGCCGATGGTCGGTTTCATCGCCGGTGTCACAGCCCCTCCCGGCCGCCGCATGGGCCACGCCGGCGCGATCATTTCCGGCGGCAAGGGGGACGCCGGTTCCAAGACCGACGCGATGAAATCGGCTGGAATTACAGTGTCCCCGTCTCCCGCTCGGCTCGGGCACACGCTTGCCGAAAAATTGAAAGCCTGATTCACACCTTCGTAATTTTCCGGGCGAAGTTTCGCAGCAAATAGGGTAAATGGTGCCTGTCGCGCTGGTCCTCTGCCGGGGAGCCCAGCGCCAGCGCCGTTTGTTATGCGCGAACCGAAATCGCCAGGAACTCAAGTATGTCTCGCCAAGACGCGAACGCAGCCTTTGCCCTCTCCTCCTTTTTGCAGGGCACCAACGCCACCTACATCGACGAAATCTATGCCCGCTACGAGAAGGACCCGTCCTCGGTGGATGCCGAGTGGCAGGACTTCTTCAAGAGCCTCAACGACCAGCCGGGCGACATCAGCAAGAACGCCCAAGGCCCGTCCTGGGAGCGCGCCAACTGGCCGCTGACCCCGCAGGACGATCTGACCTCCGCGCTCGACGGCAATTGGGCGGAAGTCGAGAAGACGGTCGGCGCCAAGATCGCCGCCAAGGCGCAGGCCAAGGGTGGCGACAAGAGCGGCGGCCTCTCCTCCGCCGACCTGCTCCAGGCCACCCGCGACTCGGTCCGGGCCCTGATGCTGATCCGGTCCTATCGCATGCGCGGCCACTTCCACGCCAAGCTCGATCCGCTCGGCATCGAAGCCCAGCGCAATCGCGAAGAGCTCGATCCGCGGACCTACGGCTTCAGCGAAGCCGATTTCGACCGCAAGATCTTCCTCGACCATGTGCTCGGTCTCGAATACGCCAGCTTGCGCGAAATCACAGCGATCTGCGAGCGCACCTATTGCCAGACGCTCGGTGTCGAGTTCATGCACATCACCAACGCGGCGCAGAAGGCGTGGATTCAGGAGCGGATCGAGGGGCCGGACAAGGAAATCTCCTTCACCCGCGAAGGCCGCCGCGCCATCCTGATGAAGCTGGTCGAGGCCGAAGGCTTCGAGAAGTTCTGCGACACCAAGTTCACCGGCACCAAGCGCTTCGGCCTGGACGGTGCCGAATCGCTGATTCCCGCGCTCGAGCAGATCATCAAGCGTGGCGGCAATCTCGGCGTGAAAGAAGTCGTGCTGGGCATGCCGCATCGCGGCCGCCTCAACGTGCTGACCCAGGTGATGGGCAAGCCGCACCGCGCGCTGTTCCACGAGTTCAAGGGCGGTTCGGCCAATCCTGATGCGGTCGAAGGCTCGGGCGACGTCAAATATCACCTCGGCGCGTCCTCGGATCGCGAGTTCGACGGCAACCGCATCCATCTGTCGCTGACCGCCAACCCCTCGCATCTCGAGATCGTCGATCCCGTGGTGCTCGGAAAAGTCCGCGCCAAGCAGGATCAGCACGGCGATCCGCCGGATATGCGCATCTCGGTGATGCCGCTGCTGATGCATGGCGACGCCGCGTTTGCCGGCCAGGGCGTGGTCGCGGAATGCTTCGGCCTGTCGGACCTGAAGGGCTACCGCACCGGCGGCTCAGTGCACTTCATCGTCAACAACCAGATCGGCTTCACCACTTATCCGCGTTATTCCCGTTCGTCGCCGTATCCGTCGGATGTGGCGAAGATGATCGACGCGCCGATCTTCCACGTTAACGGCGACGATCCGGAAGCCGTCGTGTTCGCGGCCAAGGTCGCGACCGAGTTCCGGCAGAAATTCCACAAGCCCGTCGTCATCGACATGTTCTGTTACCGCAGGCATGGCCATAACGAGGGCGACGAGCCGGCTTTCACCCAGCCGGTGATGTACAAGAAGATCGCGGCCCATCCGTCGACGCTCGAGCTCTACGCCCGCCGCCTCATCAGCGAAGGCGTGCTGACCGAGGGCGAGGTCGAGAAGGCCAAGGCCGACTGGCGCGCGCGGCTCGATGCCGAGCTCGAAGCCGGCTCCGGCTACAAGCCCAACAAGGCCGACTGGCTCGACGGCAAATGGGCCGGCTTCAAGATCGCGGATCAGGAAGAAGACGCGCGGCGTGGCGTTACCGGCGTCGACATCGCCGCACTGAAGGACATCGGTCGCAAGATTACCAAGGTGCCGGACGGTTTCCGCGTCCACCGCACCATCCAGCGTTTCCTCGAAAACCGCGCCAAGGCGATCGACGGCGGCACGGGCATCGACTGGGCGACCGGCGAGGCGCTGGCGTTCTGCACGCTGCTCAACGAGAACCACCATGTCCGCCTGTCCGGACAGGATTCGGAGCGCGGCACCTTCTCGCAGCGCCACTCGGTCCTGATCGACCAGGAAGACGAGAGCCGCTACACGCCGTTCAACCATCTCGGTCACGAGCAGGGCCATTACGAGGTCATCAACTCGCTGCTGTCGGAAGAAGCCGTGCTCGGCTTCGAATACGGCTATTCGCTCGCCGAGCCGAACACGTTGACCCTGTGGGAAGCGCAGTTCGGCGACTTCGCCAACGGCGCGCAGGTCGTGTTCGACCAGTTCATCTCCTCGGGTGAGCGCAAATGGCTGCGCATGTCCGGCCTCGTCTGCCTCCTGCCGCACGGCTATGAGGGCCAGGGACCGGAGCATTCCTCGGCGCGTCTGGAGCGTTATCTCCAGATGTGCGCGGAAGACAACATGCAGGTGGTCTATCCGACCACTCCGGCGAACTACTTCCACGTGCTGCGCCGCCAGCTCCATCGCGAAATCCGCAAGCCGCTGATCGTGATGACGCCGAAGTCGCTGCTGCGTCACAAGCGGGCCGTGTCGCGCCTCGAGGAGCTCGCGAAGGGAACGACCTTCCACCGCATCCTGTATGACGACGCCCAGATGCTGCCGGGCGAAGCGGTCAAGCTCGTGCCCGACGAGAAGATCCGCCGCATCGTGCTCTGCTCGGGCAAGGTCTATTACGACCTCTACGAGGAGCGCGAGAAGCGTGGCATGGACGACATCTACCTGATGCGCGTCGAGCAGCTCTATCCGGTGCCGCTGAAGGCGCTGGTGGCCGAGCTGTCGCGCTTCAAGAAGGCCGAAGTCGTGTGGTGCCAAGAAGAGCCCCGCAACATGGGTGCCTGGCACTTCATCGAGCCCTATCTGGAATGGGTGCTGAACCAGGTGAACGGTGCGAGCCGGCGTCCGCGTTATGTCGGTCGCGCCGCCTCCGCTGCGACCGCCACGGGTCTGATGTCGAAGCATCAGGCGCAGCTGAAGGCGTTCCTGGACGAAGCATTGAGCTGAACTTTTTCGAGCTGCGTCATGCCCCGCCTTGTGTGCCATGGCGCACTGGAGCGGGGCATCCGGCAAACCGTGGCGTCCGTGGTGAATGCGAACGTTTCGGCTTGCTGGATGGCCTGCTTTTCGCCGGCCGATGACACCTGAAAATTCCCGACCGCATTGGCGATCTCCTTAAGGAAAAGACCATGACTGAAATTCGTGTGCCGACCCTCGGCGAATCCGTCACCGAGGCCACCATCGGCCGCTGGTTCAAGAAGGCCGGCGATCCCGTCGCCGTCGACGAGCCCTTGGTGGAGCTCGAGACCGACAAGGTCACCATCGAAGTCCCGGCGCCGTCCGCGGGCACGCTGAGCGAGATCATCGCCGCAGATGGCACGACCGTTGCGGTCGGTGCGCTGCTCGGGCAGATCACCGAGGGCACGGCCGGCGTCGCAAAGACGCCCGCCAAGCCGGCTGCCGCGCCCGCGCCTGCTCCCGCCGCGGCGGCTCCAGCCGCCGCCCCGGCCGCGTCGAAAGCACCGCCGGCCGACTCGCCGCTCGCGCCCTCCGTGCGAAAGCTCTCGGCCGAGACCGGCATCGACGCCTCGACCGTTCCCGGCTCCGGCAAGGACGGCCGGGTCACCAAGGGCGACATGCTCGCCGCGATCGAGCGTGCGGCCTCGGCGCCGACCCCGGTCAACCAGCCGGCCGCAGCGGTCCAGGTTCGCGCACCCTCGCCGGCCGACGACGCAGCCCGCGAAGAGCGCGTCAAGATGACCCGGCTGCGCCAGACCATCGCGCGCCGCCTCAAGGACGTGCAGAACACCGCCGCCATGCTCACGACCTTCAACGAGGTCGACATGACCAACGTCATGGCGCTGCGTGCGCACTACAAGGATGCGTTCGAGAAGAAGCACGGCTCGAAGCTCGGCTTCATGGGCTTCTTCACCAAGGCCGTCGTGCAGGGGCTGAAGGACATCCCGGCCGTCAACGCCGAGATCGACGGCACCGACCTGATCTACAAGAACTACTACCACATCGGCGTCGCCGTCGGCACCGACAAGGGCCTCGTCGTGCCCGTGGTGCGCGACTGCGACAACAAGTCGATCGCGGAGATCGAGAAGGGCATCGCCGATTTCGGCCGCCGTGCCCGCGACGGCCAGCTCAAGATCGACGAGATGCAGGGCGGCACCTTCACCATCACGAACGGCGGCATCTACGGCTCGCTGATGTCGACCCCGATCCTGAACGCGCCGCAGTCCGGCATTCTCGGCATGCACAAGATCCAGGAGCGGCCGATGGTCGTCGGCGGCAAGATCGAGGTCCGCCCGATGATGTATCTGGCGCTGTCCTACGATCACCGCGTCATCGACGGCAAGGAAGCCGTGACCTTCCTTGTTCGCGTCAAGGAGAGCCTGGAAGATCCGGCGCGCCTGGTGCTCGATCTCTGATCGCTGATGCTCTGCGAGCGCCGTCGCCTTACGCGACGGCGCGTGTCGAACCATGGAGACGCGCGTGACGGATAAAGTCGTTGTCATCACCGGCGGCAGCCGCGGCATCGGGCGGGCGACCGCGATTGCGGCGGCCGCGCGCGGCTTTCGCGTCGTGGTCGGCTATGCCAGCAACAAGACCGCCGCCGACGAGGTGGTCGCCGAGATCGCGGCCAGCAACGGCAAGGCCATCGCGGTGAAATGCGACGTCGCCGAGGAAAGCGATATCCTGGCGCTGTTCAAGGCCGCGGACGCGTTCGGCACGCTCGGCGCGCTCGTCAACAATGGCGGCATTGTCGGGACCAGCGGCGTGCGCGTCGACGAGATGTCGGCCGAGCGCATCCAGCGCGTGATGGCGGTCAACGTCACCGGCTCCATCCTCTGCGCGCGCGAAGCAGTGAAGCGGATGTCGACCAGGCACGGCGGCCAGGGCGGCGTCATCGTCAATCTGTCGTCGGTTGCTGCCAAGCTCGGCGCGCCGAACACCTATGTCGACTATGCCGCGTCCAAGGGCGCGATCGATTCCTTCACCGTCGGCCTCGGCCATGAGGTTGCCGGCGAGGGCATTCGTGTCGCGGGCATCCGGCCCGGCCTGATCGACACCGAAATCCACGCTGCCGGCGGTGAGCCCGACCGCGCCCATCGTCTGGCCCATATGGTGCCTATGAAGCGCGTCGGTACTGCCGATGAAGTCGCCAATGCCATCGTCTGGCTGATGTCGGACGAGGCCTCCTACGTCACCTCAGCCATTCTCGATGTGTCCGGCGGACGCTGACGCGCCGCGCGGACGCTGACACATCCCTCAACGCTAAACTTACGGGACTTTCTCTCATGGCATACGATCTCGTCGTCATCGGCACCGGACCGGGCGGTTATGTCTGCGCGGTGCGTGCAGCGCAGCTCGGCATGAAAGTCGCCGTGGTGGAAAAGAACGCGACGCTCGGCGGCACCTGCCTCAATGTGGGCTGCATGCCGTCGAAGGCGCTGTTGCACGCCTCCGAAATGTTCGAGGAGGCCGGACACTCCTTCGCCAAGATGGGCGTCAGCGTTTCCGCGCCGAAGCTCGATTTGCCTGCGATGATGAACTTCAAGCAGCAGGGCATCGACGGCAACGTCAAGGGCGTCGAGTTCCTGATGAAGAAGAACAAGATCGACGTGCTCAAGGGCGCCGGCAAGATTCTCGGCACCGGCAAGGTCGAGATCTCCGCCGACGGCAAGTCGCAAGTGATCGAGACCAAGAGCATCGTGATCGCCACCGGCTCGGACATCGCGCGTCTGAAGGGCATCGAGATCGACGAGACGCGCATCGTGTCGTCGACCGGCGCGCTGTCGCTGGACAAGGTCCCCGGCAAGCTCTTGATCGTCGGCGCCGGCGTGATCGGCCTCGAGCTCGGCTCAGTGTGGAAGCGTCTCGGCGCCGAAGTCGTCGTCGTCGAATTCCTCGACCGCATCCTGCCCGGCATGGACGGGGAGATCGCCAAGCAATTCCAGCGCATCCTGGAGAAGCAGGGCTTTGCGTTCAAGCTGGGTGCCAAGGTCACGGGCGTGGACACCTCCGGCAAGGCGCTGAAGGCGACGGTCGAGCCCGCCGCCGGCGGCGCTGCCGAGACGCTGGAAGCCGATGTCGTTCTCGTCTGTATCGGCCGTGTGCCGTACACGGATGGGCTGGGCTTGAAGGAAGCCGGCGTTGCGCTCGACAATCGCGGCCGCGTGCAGATCGATCCGCACTTCGCCACCAGCGTGAAGGGCGTCTATGCCATCGGCGACGTCGTCGCGGGCCCGATGCTCGCGCACAAGGCCGAGGATGAAGGCGTCGCGGTTGCCGAGATCATCGCGGGGCAGGCCGGCCACGTGAACTACGATGTTATCCCAGGCGTCGTGTATACCACGCCGGAAGTATCCTCCGTCGGCAAGACCGAGGAGGAGCTGAAGCAGGCGGGCGTGGCTTATACGGTCGGAAAGTTTCCCTTTACCGCCAACGGCCGCTCCAAGGTCAACCAGACCACCGACGGCTTTGTGAAGATTCTCGCAGATGCGAAGACCGATCGCGTGCTCGGCGTGCACATTATCGGCATTGAGGCCGGCGAAATGATCCATGAGGCGGCCGTTCTCATGGAGTTTGGCGGCAGCGCGGAGGATCTCGCGCGCACCTGCCACGCGCACCCGACCCGCTCCGAGGCCATCAAGGAAGCCGCGCTTGCAGTCGGCAAGCGGGCCATCCATATGTAGGTGGCGCCCAGCGCCGAATCGGGCGGGAAACACATGCTACGCCGCCTGCTTCAACCGGTCTGGGTCCTGCTTGCGATCATCTTCCTGATCGAAGCCTGGCTGTGGGACCATCTCGAACCGATCGTCGCGCGGGTTGTCGCAATCGTCCCGCTCGCCCGCTTCAAGCAATGGCTGTCGGACCGCGTCGATGCGCTGTCGCCGGCGATGACGCTGATCGTGTTCGCCGTGCCCATCATCCCGCTGTTTCCGCTCAAGCTGGTCGGCCTGTGGCTGCTCACGCACGAATACTGGACCAGCGCGGTCTTCACCATCGTGTTCGCAAAGCTGCTCGGGGTCGGCGTCACCGCCTTCGTGTTCGATGTGACGCGCGACAAGCTGATGGAGATGCACTGGTTCGAGCGGCTGTACGATCTGGTGCTGAAGCTGCGTGCCAAGGCCGCCGAGCTGGTCGATCCGGTCAAGCGGCGCATCAAGGAGCTGATCGCCGGCAACGGCGAAGGCTGGTCCTCACGAACCCTCCGCCTGATCCAGCGTTTTCGCAAGAGCGTGCACGAAGCGCGTTGAGCGTCGACGCAATGAGCGTCGCGTAGCCCGGATGAGCAAAGCGATATCCGGGATTCCTTATTGTGGCTCCCCGCATGTCGCTGCGCTCATGCGGGTTACGAGCCTCAATGCAGATGCAGCAGATGCGGCGACCATGCGCCGAGCACGGTCATTCCAAGTCCGGCAAGCGACAGCAGGCCCGCGATCCAGGCGAGCGGTAGCATGCCGGTGATGATCGTCGCCGAGGCCAGGACGATGCCGATCTGGAAGGCGGCGGACGCCAGCTCGAAGTGATGATATTTCGCAGTCGCCTCGTCGCGTTCATGCTCGGCGTGCTTGGCCTTTTCGGCCAGCTGCTCGGTGCCTTCGCCGGTCTCGGGCTCGGAGCGGTAGCGCTGCGCGGTCTTCTGCCAGTCCTCGATCTGCTTCTGCACGGCCACCTTGTTGGCCTCGTCGCTCGCCGCGCCGAGGATGAGCTTGCCCTGGTCGGCCATGGTCTGCACCACGGTGCGGCGGATGCTCTTGGCCTGGAAGAAGGCCCAGAGGTTGGAGGCCTCGACGTTCTTGCTGATCGATTCGGTCTGGGCGCCCTTGCCGAGCGTCTCGGAGATCGCCAGGAACAGCGCCAGGACCGCGATCAGGAGCGCGATCTTCTTGTTCGAGCCGGACGCGTGTTCGGCGTGCTCGGCATGCTCCATGCTTTCATGTGCGCTCATAAATTCCTCCTGGCTCGGTTCCCCACGATTGACCGAACCGCGGGCGCCGCGCAAGAGGCATGCGCGCCGCGAGGCTTGCTATGACAGCTTCATGTCAGCATCAGCGCCGCGGATGCGCGCTGGCATAGACTTCCAGCAGCCGCTCGGCATCGATGCCGGTATAGATCTGCGTGGTCGAGAGCGAGGCATGGCCGAGCAATTCCTGGATCGCGCGCAAATCGCCGCCGCGCGACAACAGATGCGTGGCGAAGGAATGCCGGAGCGCGTGCGGCGTGGCGCTGTCGGGCAGGCCGAGCGCGCCGCGCAGCCGCTCCATCGCGAGCTGGATGATGCGCGGGCTCAACGGCCCGCCGCGTGCGCCGACGAAGATCGGGCCTTCGGCCGGCAGCGGATACGGGCACATCGCGACATACTCCTGCACGAGCGCGAGCACGTTCTGGAGCACCGGCACCATGCGGGTCTTGTTGCCTTTGCCTGTCACGATCAGCACGTCGCCTTCACCGGGACGCGGCACCTCGCGGCGCGTCAGCCCCAGCGCTTCGGAGATGCGCAGGCCCGAGCCGTAGAGGAGTGCCATCACCGCGGCATCGCGCGCCAAAATCCAGGTCTCGCGATCCTCGCCGGCGCGCTCGTCGGCGTCCGCAAGACGTTTGGCCGACGCCATCGGCAGCGGCTTTGGCAGGCTCTTTGCGACTTTCGGCGCGCGGATCGCCGAGAGTGCGCCGACCTTGCCCTTGCCTTCGCGTTCGAGGAAGCGGCCAAACGAGCGCAGGCCCGCGAGTGCGCGCATCAGCGAGCGCCCGGCAATATCATCGGCGCGGCGCATCGCCATGAAGGCCCTGATATCGGTGGCTTCCAGCGCGGCGAAACGCTTCAGCGTCACCCGCTCGCCCCAATGGCCGCAGAGGAAATTCAGGCACTGCCGCAAATCGCGGCCATAGGCCTCGAGCGTCTTCGGCGACAGCCGTCGCTCCGCGCCGAGATGCGACAGCCAGCGCGTCATCTCCTGCGCGATGTCAGGATCGGCGCTGGCGAGCTCGATCTGTGGGGCGGCCGCTTTGCTCATGCGCTCTGGACGTGGTGATTCCACTCAGTATATCGCATCACACTCGTTTATCGTTCGCTAAGGCCGCCTCAGGGCGCTAGCCTTGAAGCCCCCGGGTTCCGATTCCCCTCCATGGACCACACGTCGCGCAGCAACGCCGTCTCCGCCAACGCGACCCGCATGGTCGACGTGCTGGTGCCGGTCGCGCTCGACCAGACCTATTCGTACAAGGTGCCGCGTGGGATGGAGCTGAAGGCGGGCGACATTATTGGCGTGCCGCTCGGCCCGCGCGAGGTGCTCGCCGTGGTTTGGGCCGAAAACGCCAATCCGGATCCGCGCCTGCACAACCGCCTCAAGGAGGTCAGCGAAAAGCTCGACATCCCGCCGCTGAAGCCCGAGCTGCGTGCAGTCGTGGACTGGATCGCCAATTACACGCTGAGCCCGCGCGGCATGGTGCTGCGCATGTGCCTGCGGATGGGCGAGAACCTCGGCCCCGAGCGGGTGCGCGCCGGCGTGCGCCTGACCGGCGATCTCCCGCGGCGACTGACGCCGGCGCGGCAGCGCCTGATCGAGGTGCTGTCGGACCGGCTGCTGCACGGCAAGTCCGAGGCGGCCAAGGAGGCCGGCGTTTCGGCCGGCGTGATCGACGGCCTCGTCGACGAAGGCACGCTCACGGTCGAGCCGATGCCGCCGCCTCCACCGCCGCCGCCGCCCGATCCGGATTTCAGCCGGCCGGATTTTTCGCCGCTCCAGCGCGCCGGAGTTGATGCGATGCGCGCGCTCGCGGCCAACGGCAGCTTTCACGTCGCGCTGCTCGACGGTGTCACCGGCTCGGGCAAGACCGAGGTTTACTTCGAAGCCGTGGCCGAGGCGATCCGCCGCGGAAAACAGTCGCTGATCCTGATGCCGGAGATCGCGCTCACCGGCCAGTTCCTCGATCGCTTCGCGCAGCGTTTTGGCGTGCGTCCCTTGGAATGGCATTCCGAGCTGACGCCGCGCACCCGCGCACGCAATTGGGCGGCGATCTCCGAGGGCAGCGCGCCGGTCGTGGTCGGCGCGCGCTCGGCGCTGTTTCTGCCCTACGCCAATCTCGGCCTCATCGTGGTCGATGAAGAGCACGACCAGGCCTACAAGCAGGACGAAGGCGTGCATTATCACGCCCGCGACATGGCGGTGGTGCGCGCGCATATCGCGAAGGTTCCGATCGTGCTGGCATCGGCGACGCCGTCGGTCGAGTCCGAGGTCAATGCGCGCAAGAACCGCTATCAGCGCATCGCGCTGCCGTCACGCTTCGGCGGCCAGCACATGCCGCATATCGAGGCCATCGACATGCGCCGCGAGCCGCCGGCGCGCGGCCGCTTCATCTCGCCGCGGCTGGCGTCCGAGATCAGGACCGCGATCGAGCGGCGCGAGCAGGCGCTATTGTTTCTCAATCGCCGCGGCTATGCGCCGTTGACGCTGTGCCGCGCCTGCGGCCATCGCTTTGCCTGCACCATCTGCGACGCCTGGCTGGTCGATCACCGCTTCCGCCAGCGCCTCGTCTGTCACCATTGCGGTTTCTCGATGCCGCGCCCGCAAACCTGTCCGCATTGCGCGGCGGAGGAATCGCTGGTCGCGGTCGGGCCCGGCGTCGAGCGCTTGCAGGAAGAGGCGGCCGCGCTGTTCCCGGAGGCGCGCACGATGGTGCTGTCGAGCGATCTCATCACCTCGATCGAGACGATGCGCTCCGAGCTGAATGACATCGCGGAGGGCCGCGTCGACGTCATCATCGGCACCCAGCTCGTCGCCAAGGGCCACAATTTCCCGCGGCTCAATCTTGTCGGCGTGGTCGATGCGGATCTCGGCCTGTCCAATGGCGATCCGCGCGCCTCCGAGCGCACCTGGCAATTGCTCAACCAGGTGATCGGCCGCGCCGGGCGCGAGCAGGGCCGCGGCGTCGGCTATCTCCAGACCCACCAGCCCGACCATCCCGTGATGAAGGCGCTGATCGCCTGCGACCGTGAAGCGTTCTACGACAGCGAGATCGATTTGCGCGAACGCACGCTGTATCCGCCGTTCGGGCGGCTCGCGAGCCTGATCATTTCCGCCGGCGACCGGCCGAGCGCCGAAGGCTTCGGCCGCCACCTCGTTGCGCTCGCGCCGCGCGACGAGCGGGTGGTGGTGCTGGGCCCAGCGGAAGCCCCGCTCGCCGTCATCAAGGGTCGCTACCGCTTCCGCATCCTGGTGAAATCGGCGCGCGGCTTCGACCTGTCGGATTATCTGCGCAACTGGCTTGCCGTATGCCCGAAGCCGAAGGGCAATCAAAAGCTCGAGGTCGACGTCGATCCGCAGAGCTTTTTGTAGCCGCTGTCATTCCGGGGCGCGACGAAGTCGCGAACCCGGAATCCATTCATCCACCGACCCTGCTGTTCGATGGATTCCGGGCTCGCGCTGCGCGCGCCCCGGAATGACGAAGCCCGCCGTCCCCCAAGACGGCGGGCTTGTTTCACGCGTCGCGCGCTTTAGGAGACGACTTCCGCGGTGACGCGGCCGACGCCGGCGCCGGTGAGGCCGATAGCGCGGGCAGCGCCCGTGGAGAGGTCGAGGACACGGCCGCGAACGAACGGGCCACGGTCGTTGATGGTGACGATGACGCTGGAGCCGCCATGGGTGACCCGCAGCTTGGTGCCGAACGGCAGCGAACGGTGCGCCGCGGTCATGGCGTTCTGGTTGAAGCGCTGGCCCGAGGCAGTCCTGCTGCCGGACTCGTTCCCGTAAAAGGAAGCCATGCCGGAGAAGGCACGTCCGGTGCCCTGCGACGGCGTCATCGACGCATTGGCGTTACGCCAATCGGAGGACGTGTTGGCATCGTTCTGGGCCTGGTTGCGGTGATGATGGTGGGAATACCGATGGTGATGCCGGGATTTGGCGGAAGCTTCGGTGGCAGTTCCCCCGATGAGAAGAGTTGCGGCAACAAAAGCGATCGCCGTACGCGGCCGGGTCACTGAGCCCAGCGTCTTCAAACAAAGCATATATTGGTCCCTAAGCTAGTATTGCCACATATGTGGCAAGTGGAGCCCCCGTAAGTTTGCGAGCGGGACCGCGTTTCGATTCCTAATGAGGCGTGAATTGGGCAGTAAATCCGTTCTGTGTCGCCGTGTAATATCTTGTTACCGGCGGAGATATTCAGCCGACATTCCGTAATATTGGAATTTAACGATTCGTTAACCTCTAAATTACTCGCGAATACTGTAAAACGAAGTCATCGCTTTCCGCATTTAGAATTCGGAAAGTATTCGGCGAGTGAAGCTGGGTGCGCCGGAATCACGCCTCAACGATCCGTGTTCATGGCCGCTATGCGCTGAGGGCAGGAACCAATGGCCGGCATCGGCTCGGGGGTGGGCTTAGGGGCTGTGGCAATTCCGCGGCATGGCAGGTCGTCGTCGCGTCGTCGTGGAGTGCGACGAACTGGCGACAGAACGTCATGCCTTTAATTTGGCGTCATGTTGCACGTGCGCGCCTGCTATGTTAGCAAAGCCGCGATTTTAACGAGCCCGGCACTTCCGTGCGGGGTCGAAAATCGAAGTCCCGCTTGAATTCCAAGGGCTTGGATCGCTAGGCGCCGCTTTGTGGCGACGGTTTTTCCCTTGCGAGTTTGACAGCAAAAAGAGCACGTCTGTGGCTGCAGAAGATACGTCCGTTTCCGGTGTGTCGGGCCGTTATGCAACGGCCTTGTTTGAACTGGCCCGCGACCAGAAAGTGGTCGACGAGGTCAAAGCCGATCTCGAAAAATTCGAGGGCATGCTGAACGAAAGCGCCGATCTGAAGCGCCTCGTCCGCAGCCCTGTGTTCGCGGCCGATGCCCAGTCCAGGGCCCTCTCGGCCGTTTTGGACAAGGCGGGCATCGCCGGCATCTCCGCCAATTTCCTGAAAGTGCTGACCGCCAACCGCCGCCTGTTCGCGGTGGCTGACGTCATCCGCGCCTATCGCGCCCTGGTCGCCAGGTTCAAGGGCGAGGCGACGGCCGACGTCACCGTGGCGGAGGCGCTCTCGGACAAGAATCTCGACGCCCTCAAGGTTGCCCTGAAGTCGGTGACCGGCAAGGACGTCGCGCTCAACGTGAAGATCGATCCCTCGATCATCGGTGGCCTCGTGGTCAAGCTTGGCAGCCGGATGATCGATAGCTCGCTTCGCACCAAACTCAATTCGATCAAGCACGCGATGAAAGAGGCAGGCTGATGGACATCCGCGCCGCGGAAATTTCCGCGATCCTCAAGGACCAGATCAAGAATTTCGGCCAGGAAGCTGAAGTCTCCGAAGTCGGACAGGTGCTGTCCGTCGGCGACGGTATCGCCCGCGTTTACGGTCTGGATAACGTCCAGGCCGGTGAAATGGTCGAGTTCGAGAACGGCACCCGCGGCATGGCGCTGAACCTCGAAACCGACAACGTCGGTATCGTCATTTTCGGCGCCGACCGCGAGATCAAGGAAGGTCAGACCGTCAAGCGCACCCGCGCCATCGTGGACGCGCCGGTCGGCAAGGGCCTGCTCGGCCGCGTCGTCGACGCGCTCGGCAACCCCATCGACGGCAAGGGCCCGATCCAGGCCGACAAGCGCATGCGCGTCGACGTCAAGGCGCCCGGCATCATTCCGCGCAAATCGGTGAACGAGCCGATGGCGACCGGCCTCAAGGCGATCGACGCCCTGATCCCGATCGGCCGCGGCCAGCGCGAGCTGATCATCGGCGACCGTCAGACCGGCAAGACCGCGATCGCGCTCGACACCATTCTCAACCAGAAGCCGCTCAACGCGCAGCCGGACGAGAACATCAAGCTGTATTGCGTCTACGTCGCGATCGGCCAGAAGCGCTCGACCGTTGCCCAGTTCGTGAAGGTGCTGGAAGAGCAGGGCGCGCTCGAATATTCGATCATCGTCGCCGCCACCGCGTCGGATCCGGCACCGATGCAGTACATCGCGCCGTTCACCGGCTGCACCATGGGCGAGTACTTCCGCGACAACGGCATGCACGCCGTCATCATCTATGACGATTTGTCCAAGCAGGCCGTCGCCTACCGCCAGATGTCGCTCCTGCTGCGCCGCCCGCCGGGCCGCGAAGCCTATCCGGGCGACGTGTTCTATCTGCATTCCCGCCTGCTCGAGCGCGCGGCGAAGCTGAACAAGGACCAGGGCTCGGGCTCGCTGACGGCGCTGCCGGTCATCGAAACCCAGGCCAACGACGTGTCGGCCTACATTCCGACCAACGTCATCTCGATCACCGACGGCCAGATCTTCCTCGAAACCGACCTGTTCTTCCAGGGCATCCGCCCCGCGGTGAACGTCGGTCTGTCGGTGTCGCGCGTCGGCTCCTCGGCGCAGACCAAGGCCACCAAGAAGGTCGCCGGCAAGATCAAGGGCGAGCTGGCGCAGTACCGCGAAATGGCGGCGTTCGCGCAGTTCGGCTCCGACCTCGACGCCTCGACCCAGCGCCTGCTCAACCGCGGCTCGCGTCTCACCGAGCTCCTGAAGCAGCCGCAGTTCGCGCCGCTGAAGATGGAAGAGCAGGTCTGCGTGATCTGGGCCGGCACCAACGGCTATCTCGATCCGCTTCCGGTCAACAAGGTGCGCGCGTTCGAGGACGGTCTGTTGTCGCTGCTGCGCGGCAAGAACGTCGATATCCTCAACGCGATCCGCGATAGCCGCGATCTCTCCGACGACAGTGCCGCCAAGCTGAAGTCGGTGGTCGAAGGTTTCGCCAAGAGCTTCGCATAAGAGAACGGTCGCAAGGCCGGGCTTCGTGTCCCGGCCTTCCGTGCCTCACTGCATAGAAACGAAGACGTGGATGCCCGGGACACGCCCGGGCATGACGACTGGGATAGGCTAGCGGCTTGATCCAAGGGGTCGAACCGCCGGGGTGAACGAAGAATGGCGTCACTTAAAGACATGCGCGTCCGCATCGCCTCCACCAAGGCGACGCAGAAGATCACCAAGGCCATGCAGATGGTCGCGGCGTCCCGGTTGCGCCGCGCCCAGCAGGCGGCCGAGGCGGCGCGGCCCTATGCCGACAAGATGAGCGCGGTGATCTCCAACATCGCCAGCGCTGCCGCCGGTTCGCCCGGCGCTCCGGTGCTGCTGGGCGGCACCGGCAAGGATCAGGTTCACCTGCTGCTGGTCTGCACCGGCGAGCGTGGTCTGTCCGGCGCCTTCAACTCCTCGATCGTGCGTCTCGCGCGCGAGCGCGCCCAGGCGCTGATCGCGCAGGGCAAGGAAGTCAAATTCTTCTGCGTCGGTCGCAAGGGCTACGAGCAGCTCCGCCGCCTGTACGACAAGCAGATCATCGAGCACCTCGACCTGCGCGGCGTTCGTCAGCTCGGCTTCCTCAACGCCGAGGACATCGCCAAGAAGGTCCTGGCCCGCTTCGACAACGGCGAATTCGACGTCTGCACGCTGTTCTACGCGCAGTTCAAGTCGGTGATCGCCCAGGTCCCGACCGCGCAGCAGATCATTCCGTTGACCGTGGAAGAAAAGGCGGCGAACGCGCCGTCGACGTCCTACGACTACGAGCCGGAGGAAGACGAACTCCTCTCCGGCCTGTTGCCGCGGAATATCGCGGTGCAGATTTTCCGCGCGCTGCTGGAAAACAACGCCTCGTTCTACGGCGCGCAGATGAGCTCGATGGACAACGCCACCCGCAACGCGGGCGAAATGATCCGCAAGCAAACCCAGATCTACAACCGAACCCGTCAAGCCCAGATCACCAAGGAGCTGATCGAGATCATCTCCGGCGCCGAGGCGGTCTGACGCACGAACCAAACGACGGTCGTTCAAGTAAAGAATTTCGAAGGAGAGCTTCATGGCTACAGCAGCTACCCAGGTCGGTCGTGTCACCCAGGTCATGGGCGCCGTCGTCGACGTTCAGTTCGAAGGCCATCTGCCGGCCATTCTGAATTCGTTGGAAACCAGGAACGGCAACATCCGCCTCGTGCTGGAAGTTGCGCAGCATCTCGGTGAGTCCACCGTGCGCACGATCGCGATGGACGTGACCGAAGGTCTGGTCCGCGGCCAGGAAGTGACCGACACCGGTCAGCCGATCTCGGTTCCCGTCGGCGCGGGCACGCTCGGCCGCATCATGAACGTGATCGGCGAGCCGATCGACGAAGCCGGCCCGATCCAGTCCGAAGGCATGCGCGCCATCCACCAGGAAGCGCCGAGCTACACCGACCAGTCGACCGAAGCTGAAATTCTCGTCACAGGCATCAAGGTCGTCGACTTGCTCGCGCCCTACGCCAAGGGCGGCAAGATCGGCCTGTTCGGCGGCGCCGGCGTCGGCAAGACCGTGCTGATTCAGGAGCTGATCAACAACGTCGCGAAGGCCCACGGTGGTTACTCCGTGTTCGCCGGCGTCGGTGAGCGTACCCGCGAGGGCAACGACCTCTATCACGAGTTCATCGAGTCCAAGGTCAACGCCGATCCGCACAATCCGGATCCGAGCGTCAAGTCGAAGTGCGCGCTGGTGTTCGGCCAGATGAACGAGCCGCCCGGCGCCCGCGCCCGCGTCGGCCTCACCGGTCTGACCGTCGCCGAGCACTTCCGCGACCAGGGTCAGGACGTGCTGTTCTTCGTCGACAACATCTTCCGCTTCACCCAGGCCGGTTCTGAAGTGTCGGCGCTGCTCGGTCGTATCCCGAGCGCCGTGGGTTACCAGCCGACGCTCGCCACCGACATGGGCGCGCTGCAGGAGCGCATCACCACCACGCAGAAGGGTTCGATCACTTCGGTGCAGGCCATTTACGTTCCGGCCGACGATTTGACCGACCCGGCGCCCGCGACCTCGTTCGCGCATTTGGACGCCACCACGGTGTTGAACCGCGCGATCTCGGAAAAGGGCATCTATCCGGCGGTGGATCCGCTCGACTCGACCTCGCGCATGCTCTCGCCGCTCGTCGTCGGCCAGGAGCATTACGACACCGCGCGTCAGGTCCAGCAGGTGCTGCAGCGCTACAAGTCGCTGCAGGACATCATCGCCATTCTCGGCATGGACGAGCTTTCGGAAGAGGACAAGCTGACGGTGGCCCGCGCCCGCAAGATCGAGCGCTTCCTGTCGCAGCCGTTCCACGTCGCCGAAATCTTCACCGGCTCGCCCGGCAAGTTCGTCGACCTCGCGGACACCATCAAGGGCTTCCGCGGCCTCTGCGAAGGCAAGTACGATCACCTGCCGGAAGCCGCCTTCTACATGGTCGGCACCATCGAAGAGGCGATCGAGAAGGGCAAGAAGCTGGCGGCCGAGGCGGCCTAAGCTGCGAAGGGCGAGCAGGGAGTAGCGAATAGTCGCGCTGCTCCCGCTCCATTCGCAATTCGCTACTCACCATTCGCAGGTTTCCAATGGCCACCTTCCACTTCGATCTCGTCTCGCCGGAAAAGCTCGCCTTCTCGGGCGAGGTCGACCAGGTCGATATCCCCGGCGTCGAAGGTGATTTCGGCGTGCTGGCGGGACACGCTCCGGTCGTGGCCGCGATCCGGCCCGGCATTCTCACCGTGACCACCGGCGGCAAGCACGAGAAGATCATCGTGCTCGGCGGTATCGCCGAAGTTTCCGACAAGGGCCTGACGGTACTCGCCGACGTCGCGACCTCGCTGGCCGAGCTCGATCGCGCCCAGTTCGCCGCGACTATCTCGGAGATGGAAGAGGGATTGAAGGAGCACGAAGGCAACGAGCTCGATCAAGCCATCGCGCGGCTCGACCACTTCAAGAGCATCCAGCAGCAGCTCAGCAGCACGGCTATGCACTAAGCCCCGGTGCATCGCGCCGGGGCCCGAACTGAAAATTCCTGAATAAGTTCAGCGCTCGTCACGGAAGTGGCGGGCGCTGAAACTTTGTTGCACCGCGCCGCCGATCGCGCCATTCTGCACTCGCGAACTTTGTTCCGGGGGCCGGCCGCAAAATGAAACGCAAGATCGCAGCGATTTTCGCAGCCGATATTGCCGGCTATTCACGACTGGTCGCGGAAGACGAAGAGGAGACGCTGCGGCGTCTCGCCTCCTATCGCGAGGTTGTCGACGATTTCATTGCCAAGGCGGGCGGACGCATCTTCAACACTGCGGGTGACGCCGTGCTCGCGGAATTTCCAAGCGCAGTCGATGCGGTGCGCTGCGCGATCGACATTCAGGAATCCCTGCGAACCCGCAACATGGCCTATCCGCCAAGCCGGCAGATGTCGTTCCGCATCGGCATCACCATCGGCGACGTGGTCGAGCGCGATGGCGATCTGCTCGGTGACGGCGTCAATATCGCCGCCCGGCTCGAGGGCCTCGCCGAGGTCGGCGGCATCTGCGTCTCCCGCGCCGTGCACGAGCAGGTCGCCAACAAGCTGTCGGTGCAGTTCGCCGATATCGGCGCGCAGGAGGTCAAGAACATCCCGACGCCAGTGCACGCCTACATGGTGGCGATGCGGCGCGGGGACGGCAGCTACGCGACGCCGCAGATCAAGAAGGTGGCGAAGGCTGCGGCCGCGCCGAACTGGATGTGGCCGCTGGTGGTCGGTGTCGTCTCCGTCGTCGCCATCGGCGTCGGTGGCTTCCTCTATTTCACCAAGCTCGAGACCACCAGGGCGCCGGCGGTTGCAGCGATTGCGCCAAGCTCTGCATCAAGTCCGATGCCCAGCGCGGCTGCGGCAGCAGCGCCAAGCCCGTCAGCCACCATGGCAGCGAAAGCGCCGATGCCCATGCCGGCACCATCGGCTTCACCGATGGCCGGCAAGTTTCCCGCCGACAGCGTCCCCTTCATCAACGAGCGCATCCGCAACTACCTGGCTGGCGACTATTCCGCTGCCGGCAACTACAAGGCGTTCGCGCTCAATGTCGGCGGGTTCACCGGCGCGTCGTTGAATCAGCCGAACGAGGAAGCCGCGCGCAACGCCGCACTCGATCAGTGTCAGAAGCGCGCCGATGCCGCGCAGTCGCCGCGGCGCTGCGAGCTCTATGCGGTTGGCAACAACATTGTCTACACGCACGGCAAGCCGCCGATGCCGCCGCAGCCATTCGTCCGGCATGATGCCATGACCGAGCGTGCCTTTGCCTCCAAAGACTTTCCGATGGTGCGCGATCCCGCGAAAGTCCGCCTCGAGAACATGTTCGTGCCCGCTGCAAAATCCCGCGCGGTCGCGCTCGGCCCGGGCGGTCAATATTTCATGGTGATGGGCGCATCATCCGCCGACGATGCCGCGCGGCGTTCGCTGGAATCGTGCGGCGCGATCGCCGGCGTCGCTTGCCTGGTCGTTGCGGTCGACGAGAATTTCGTCGTGCCGATCCCGACCCTGCTGAGGATCACCGGCTTCTTCCACGCGGCGTCCAACGCCTCGATCGTCGCAGATGCGCGCGACGAGGTCGTGCGCAAGCTCGCCGACGGCATGGGCTGGAACGCCGTCGCGGTCGGCACCGCGGGCCGGCCGGGCCTCGGCCTCAAGGCCGCGGACGAGCAGACCGCCGTCAATTCCGCGCTCGCCGACTGCGCCAAGCGCGACAGCGACTGCCACGTCATCGCGATCGGCCCGTTCACGGTGGGACCGATCAATTAGGCTCGCGCAAATTTCCGGCGAAAGTTCTCTAATGATTTCAACCCCGTTCTACTGTGCATGGGGTTGTTTTCGCGTTTTTAGTTGGCGAAGGGCGCAAACTGCTGCGCCACTGCGCTGTAGACGTGGCGGCGGAACGGCACCACGACATCGGGGACGCGGTCGAGCCGCTCCCAGCGCCAGGCGTCGAACTCGGCGGGCTGCCCGTTGCGCGGCGTCAGCGGATCGATCTCGTCATCCTTGCCGGTGAAGCGCAGCGCGAACCATTTCTGGCGCTGACCGCGGAATTTCGCCAGCCGATGCGTCTGCGGCCCGTCATAGGGCGGAAATTCGTAAGTCAGCCAGTCGGTCTCGCCGAGATAGGTTGCGCTCTTGACGCTGGTCTCTTCCCAGAGCTCGCGCAGCGCGGCATCGCGCAAATCCTCGCCCTCGTCGACGCCGCCCTGCGGCATCTGCCAGTCGAGGCCCGGCAGGATGATCTCGGGTCCGTCGCCCTTGAAGCGGTGCCCGATCAGCACGCGGCCATCGGCGTTGAACAGCGCGATTCCGACATTGGGACGGTAAGGCTTTTCATGGGTCACGCGTGGATCTCTCGTCGTCATTCCAGGCGATGCATTAGCATCAAGCTGGAATGGCGACTTGAACTAATCCCGCGCCAGCGCGGAAAATTCCTTCACCACCCGCTCGTAGACTGGACGCTTGAACGGGATGATCAGCCCGGTCAGGTTCTTCATCGGTTCCCAGCGCCAGCTCACGAACTCGGCCTTGTGGCCGCCGCCGGGCTTTTCGACGTTGATCTCGCTGTCCTTGCCGGTGAAGCGGACCGCGAACCATTTCTGGCGCTGGCCGCGGTAGCGGCCCTTCCAGGCGCGCCCGGCAACCGTGCGCGGAATGTCGTAAGTGAGCCAGTCCGGAACCTCGCCGAGCCGCTCGACCGAGCGCACGCTGGTCTCCTCATAGAGCTCGCGCTTGGCGGCCTCCCAATTATCCTCGCCGGGATCGACGCCGCCCTGCGGCATCTGCCAGACATGGGTGTCGTCGACATGCTCGATGCCACCGGCGCGGCGGCCGATGAACACCAGTCCGTCCTTGTTGAGCAACATCACGCCGACGCAGGTCCGGTAGGGCAGATCCTCGTAACGCGCCATTCCGCCAGACCTCTCGCATGCCGTCGGTAAGGCTGAAGCAGGCCCCGCGGGCCTGTGCCGTACCAATCCGTTGATTTAGCTGGATTTTGATTTCAGCATCGCGGTTGTCAATGGCACCAAAAGGATACCTCGGTCGCCCAATGTCTTGGTCCAGACGCCAATGCGCTCGATCGAGACCGGGAGGGCGGAGGCGGTGCCTACGGCCACGCCGCGCTCGCGCGCCGCCGCTTCGAGCTTGGTCAGGGCGCGGTCGATCTCGGCCGGGGTCGGCACTGCGTCGATCGCGATATCGCCCTTGCCGAACGGCATCGCCAGGCTGCCGGCGGCCTGCGGTGCGATGCTGCGGGGCGATGAGCCGTCGTCGAAGAAGCCGAGGCCGCGCCTGGCCGCCTCGCGAATGATCGGCTGCATCGCCGGCTCCGTTGCGATGAAGCGGGCGCCCATGAAATTGGTGAGGCCGGCATAGCCCTGCATCCGGCTCAGATGCCAGTACAGGCGGTCCATGTTCTGGTCGGCGCTCAGCGAAGTCAGCAGCGTCTGCGGTCCCGGATCGTTGTCTGGGAAGTCGTAGGGCTCCATCGGAATCTGGAGGAAGATCTCGTGGCGCTGGGCGCGGGCGCGCTCGGCGAGTTTTCCTGGATCGGACCCATAAGGCGTGAAGGCCAGCGTCACCGCCGGTGGCAGCCGCATGATGGCATCGGTGGTCTTGGCGGCGCCGACGCCGAGGCCGCCGATCAGGATCGCGACCACCGGCATCTTGGCGGCCTTGGAGCGATCGGCATCCGCCGCATAGACGTTGAACGGCTTCAGATCCCCGGACATCGCCGGGATCATGCCGTAGCGCGATTTCTCAAGGAGTTTTGGGTCGATCCCGGCCATGACGGGCGGCGGTGCGGAGGCCGAGGCCGCCTCGCTTTTGCCGGCGGCATCGCCGCCGATCACCACGTCGTGGCGGGTGCCGGTGGAACCGTCGATCATGGTGACGGTCTTCTGCTCGCCCGCCTGCTTCGGTGCGTCCCTGGTCTCTTGCTTGCTTTCCTGCTTGCTGTCCTGGCCGTGGCTGGCGGCGGCCGGCTTGTCGTCGCCGGTCTTGTCTGCGGCACTGGGCTCGCGGATCGCGAGCCGCGTCATCGGCTCGCCGCCGAGCGGATCCTTGTTGAAGATGGCGAAGCCGGCAAAGGTGACCAGGAACAGGCCGAGCAGGACTGCGAGCAGCTGCATGGCGGTGAACGGCAGCCGCAGCCGGCGTTTCCGGCGCGGCTTGTCCCGTCCGAGCGGGGCGCTCAGATCATCGGCCGTTTCAGTCATGCGCGATCCCGAATCACTCGAGACGACGATACCACGCCGAGGTCAAGCGGCGGCAGGCCGGGATAGGCCGGGGATATCAGGAGTTCCAAGCAAAAAGGGCGGCTCCGGGAGCCGCCCTTTTCGTCAGATCGCGATGCGCCGACTTAGTTCGCCGCTTTGGGCTTGTCGGTCGTGGCCTTGTCGCCGCCCGGGGTGGGCGCCGCGGAGGCGCTGTTCTTGATGCCGTGGAGCAAATCGTCGGCGAGCTTGAGCGCCTTGTCGTCCTTGGCGTCCGGCGGAACGTAGGACTGCGAGCCGGTCTTCTCGTCGCCGTCGTTCTTGAGATGGCCGCGCAGCGAAGCTTCGCCCTTGGTGTCGGTGCGCGACTTCAGCTCGTCCGGCACGTCCTGCAGCACTTCGATGTCGGGCACGATGCCCTTGGCCTGGATCGACTTGCCCGACGGCGTGTAGTAGCGCGCCGTGGTCAGACGCAGCGCGCCGTTGCCGGAGCCGAGCGGAATGATGGTCTGCACCGAGCCCTTGCCGAACGAACGCGTGCCGACGATGGTCGCGCGCTTGTGGTCCTGCAGCGCGCCGGCGACGATCTCCGACGCCGAAGCCGAGCCGCCGTTGACCAGCACAATGACCGGCTTGCCCTTGGTGAGGTCGCCCGTATGCGCGGTACGGCGCTGGGTCTCCTCGGCATTACGGCCGCGGGTCGAGACGATCTCGCCCTTCTCCAGGAAGGAGTCGGAGACGGTGACCGCTTCCTCGAGCAGCCCGCCCGGGTTGTTGCGGAGGTCGATGACGTAGCCCTTCAGCTTGTCGCCGATCTGATTCGAGAGGTTGGCGACCTCGCGCTTCAGGCCTTCGGTGGTCTGCTCGTTGAAGGTGGTGATGCGGATATAGGCGATGTCGTCGGCCTCGATGCGGGCGCGCACCGAACGGACGCGGATGTTGTCGCGCACCAGCGTGACGTCGATCGGATTGTCCTGGCCCTTGCGGATGATCTTGAGCTTGATCTTGGTGTTGACGGGGCCGCGCATCTTCTCGACTGCCTGGTTCAGGGTCAGCCCCTGCACCGCTTCGTCGTCGAGATTGGTGATGATGTCGTTGGCCATGACGCCGGCGCGCGAGGCCGGGGTGTCGTCGATCGGCGAGACCACCTTGATCAGGCCGTCTTCCATCGTGACTTCGATGCCGAGGCCGCCGAACTCACCGCGGGTCTGCACCTGCATGTCGCGGAAGCTCTTGGCGTCCATGTAGCTCGAATGCGGATCGAGACCGGTGAGCATGCCGCTGATCGCGGATTCGATCAGCTTGGTGTCGTCGGGCTTCTCGACATAGTCCGAGCGCACGCGCTCGAAGACGTCGCCGAACAAATTGAGCTGGCGATAGGTGTCCGCGGTGGCGGCTCGCGCGCTGGAGCCCATGAAGACTGCGCGCGGTTGCGTCACGAACAGCGTCAGCGCCGCACCGGTGGCCGCGCTGAGGAGGATAACTGAAGTCTTGCGCATCATCCGCGAACCTTCTCGCCTTCATTTGCGGCCCACCATGGGCCTGGATCGATTGGAGTGCCGTCTTTGCGGAACTCGACATAGAGCACAGGTTGACTCGCGTTCGTGGCGAGAATGGAGGCGACTTGAGAAGTCGACCCCATGGTCGCGACAGGCTCCCCCGTGAGCACAAACTGACCGATGTTGACCGAAATGCGCTCCATCCCGGCGATCAGCACATGATACCCGCCCCCGGCATTGAGGATCAAGAGTTGTCCATAGCTGCGGAAGGGGCCGGCATAGACTACCCAGCCATCACACGGCGTCGTGACCTGGGAGCCGGGCCGGGTCGCCAGCGAAATGCCCTTCTGGACCCCGCCGAGCCCGTCCGAACCGCCGAAATCCCTGATCTTGTTACCGTTAACCGGAAGAGGCAGCAGGCCCTTGGCCGCAGCGAAGGCCATCGCAGGGGTGGTCCGGGAACGATCCTTGAAAGCGCCAGGGCCGGTCTTGGCGCTGGCGGCCGCGTTTGCAGCGGCCTTTGCCTCGGCCTGCTTGGCGGCCTCAGCCGCCTTCTCGGCCGCCTTGGCGGCACTTTGCAGATCCTGCTCCATCTTGGCGATCAGCCCCTGGAGATCGCCGACCTGTCGTGAGAGCGCGACGGCGCGCGCATTCTCGGCGTCGAGGTCCTTTTCGCGCGACGCCTGCTGGCGCTGCCGCTCGTCGACCAGAGCTGCGAGCCGGGTCTGGTCGTTGCGGACCTTGTCGCGGTCGGAGGCAAGCTGGTCGCGCTCGGTCGCGATGGTCTTGCGCAAGGCCACGAGCTCGCCGAGCTCGCTTGCGATCTTCTCGGCGCGCCCGCGCAATTCCGGCACCACGGCACCGAGCAGCATCGCCGTGCGCAGCGATTGCAGGGCATCCTCGGGCCTTACCAACAGCGCCGGCGGCGTCCGCCTTCCGGCGCGCTGCAAGGCCGCCAGCACCTCGACGATGTCGGCGCGGCGCGAATCGAGCGAGCTGCGCATCGCCTGCTCGCGGCCGTTCAGCGATCGCAGCCGCGCTTCGGCTTCGTCGATCTTGGTCTCGACGGTGCGCACATTGGCGGCGGTGTCGATCAACTGTTGATTGAGCTGGGTGCGGTCCTGGCCGAGCGAGGTGATCTCGGCCTTGAGCTTGGCCTGCGCTTCCTCCGCGCTCTTCTTGCTGGCGCGCGCGGCTTCGAGCTCCTGCTCGCGCTGCTTGATCGCATCGGGCGCGACGGCCGCAGTCTGCGGTGCAGGCGTCTGAGCTTGCGCAAGGCTTGCGCCCAAAATACTTGCGCCGGTCATGCCGGCGATCAGCAGCAGGTTGAGGACAGGCGCTCGCATCGCTTTAGGCAAAGGTGCTCGTTGTGGCGCGGATCACGCGCGGTGATAGGGGTGGCCGGCCAGAATGGTGGCGGCCCGATAAAGCTGTTCCAGAAGCATGACGCGGACCATTTGATGCGGCCAGGTCGCAGAGCCGAACGCGATCGCGAGCTTGGCCTTACGGCGCAATTCGGGCGAAAGTCCGTCCGCCCCTCCGATCATGAAGATAGTGTGACCGGCACCCTCGTCGCGCCAGCGGCCGAGATGCCGTGCGAATACGGTCGAATCCAGATTCTGGCCGCGCTCGTCCAGCGCCACCAGAACCGATTTTTCGGGAATATGCGCCGAGATCGCCGCGGCCTCTTCGGCCATCCGCGTCGCGGTATCGCGCGCACGGCTTTCGGGCAATTCGTGGATGGCGAGCTCGCGGAATCCGAGCTTGCGGCCGGCCTCGTCGAACCGCTCGAAATAGCGGTCGGCAAGCTCCCGTTCGGGGCCCTGCTTCAGCCGGCCCACCGCAATGACGGCTATGCGCATAATATGTTCAGGGTCGCGTTTTCTGGACCGCGCGCGATATGCGCGCGCACGACGCTAGCATGCGCGTCAGCCGATTCGAAATCGGCCAGCAGCCTCTCAGATCGCCTTCGCCGCCCCTGGGCCCTGCGTGTACAATCTCTCGAGACTGTAGAACTCGCGGACCTCGGGTCTGAACACGTGCACGATCACATCGCCGGAATCGATCAGCACCCAGTCGCAATTGGGCAAGCCCTCGACGTGGATGTTCTTGATGCCGTTTTCCTTGAGGCCTTTGGCGACGTTCTCCGCGATCGCGCCGACGTGCCGGTTCACCCGGCCGGTCGTGACGATCATGTAGTCGGAGTAGGCCGATTTGCCGCGAAGGTCGATGGTAACCGTCTCTTCCGCCTTCATGTCGTCGAGGCGGGAGAGGATCAGGCTCAGCGTCTTGTCGGCGTCGGGTTGCGCCTTCAAGGCCGCAGCTTTGGTCGATGTTTTACGCGTCGGCTTGGCAACCTTGGGTAAAACAGACTTCGGTGAAGCCGTCTTGGGTGATGCTGTCTTGGACAATACAGATGTGGTCAGGGACCATTCCTTTCACTGTATCGCGAACGCCGAATCCGGCGCTCACTGGTTACACTACATCATGTGGGGTTAAGGGTTTCAATATGCCAGAGAGCCGAAGGCCGCATGGCGTTCGCACAAATCCGACTCACTTCGTACCTTTCCAGCTTCCGTCCGGGTTCCGTAAGCCGGTCGACGAGAGATTCAGCTTCATACCGGTCAGGAATACCCAGGCCGGGGCGGCCCGATCGGCAAGCAATGGCGCCTCATTCTCCGGCAAGCGGTAGCGCCTGAGCGCCTGGGCGGCGGGAGAGGCGAGGGCACGAAAGCTCTGCGGCGGGCGATCGATGACCGCGATCGGCACCTGACCGGCGATGCGCCGCCAGTGCTGCCAACGATGGAATTGAGCGAGGTTGTCGGCGCCCATGATCCAGACAAAGCGCAAGCCCGAGAGGCGGCGGCGCAAGGTGTTGATCGTGTCGATAGTATAGCGCGTGCGAATGACGGATTCGAGACAGCTCACCTCGATCCTGGGGTCGTCGGCCACGTCGCGCGCCGCCTGCATGCGCTCGCCGAGCTCGTGCAACGCGCCGTTCTCCTTCAGCGGAT
The DNA here is from genome assembly GCF_019402665.1 of Bradyrhizobium canariense. GTDB lineage: Bacteria > Pseudomonadota > Alphaproteobacteria > Rhizobiales > Xanthobacteraceae > Bradyrhizobium > Bradyrhizobium canariense. The sequence goes on along the minus strand of NZ_VSST01000020.1, from coordinate 100,254 downwards.
TGCCTGGCGTCACCAGCCACCACACGCGATCGAGCTGGAGACGTTTCAGCGCGAACTGGCTGATCGCGCGATGGGCCTGGTGCGGCGGATTGAACGAGCCGCCGAGCAGGCCGATGCGCATGCCCGAAGTGTGGCTTGGTATGGCCTGCGCGAAGAAACGTGGCGCGACGAAATTGTTGCTCAATGCCCCGCGCCCTGCGTCGTCTACGGCCGCGTCTGCCCGGTGCCGTGAACGCGATATTTGAAGCTCGTCAGCTGCTCGGCGCCAACCGGGCCGCGGGCATGGAATCTGCCGGTGGCGATGCCGATCTCGGCGCCGAAGCCGAACTCGCCGCCGTCGGCGAACTGCGTCGAGACGTTGTGCAGCACGATCGCGGAATCGACCTCGCTCAGGAATTTCTTCGCAGCGGTCTCATCGGCGCTCACGATCGCATCGGTATGGTGCGAGCCGTGGTTCTGGATATGCGCAATCGCGCCGTCGACGCCGTCCACCACCTTCGCTGCGATGATCGCATCGAGATATTCAGTGTCCCAATCGTCCGCGCTCGCGGGTTTGACGCGGGCATCGGTCTTTTGCACGGCGTCGTCGCCGCGCACTTCGCAGCCGGCCTCGATCAGCATCTCGATCAGCGGCTTCAGGTTTTTACCGGCAGCAGCGCGATCAACCAGCAGCGTCTCGGCGGCGCCGCAGACGCCGGTGCGCCGCATCTTGGCGTTGAGCACGATCGATTTCGCCATGGCGAGGTCGGCGCTGCCGTCGACGTAGACGTGATTGACGCCTTCGAGATGCGCGAACACCGGCACGCGCGCTTCCTGCTCGACGCGCGCGACGAGGCTCTTGCCTCCGCGCGGCACGATCACGTCGACGGCGCCGTTCAACCCCGACAGCATCTGGCCGACCGCCGCACGGTCGCGGGTCGGCACCAGCGTGATCGCGGCCTCGGGGAGGCCCGCTTCGCGCAGGCCCTGCACCAGGCATTCGTGGATCGCGCGGCAGGAGCGGAAACTGTCGGAGCCGCCGCGCAGGATCACGGCATTGCCGGACTTCAGGCACAGCACGCCGGCGTCCGCCGCAACGTTTGGCCGGCTCTCAAAGATCACGCCGACGACGCCGAGCGGCACGCGCACGCGCTCGATGGTCATGCCATTCGGCCGTTGCCAACTCTCGGTGACGATGCCGACCGGATCGGCAATGCCGCGCACGATGCCGATGCCCTCGGCCATGCCCTCGACCCGCGCCGGCGTCAGCGTCAGGCGGTCGATGAAGGACGAGGTGGCGTTGCCGGAGGCGCGGGCCTCGGTGACGTCCTCGGCATTGGCAGCAAGGATCGTAGCTGCATTGTTGCGGATCGCCCGCTCCATGGCCTCGAGCGCCCGGTTCTTCTGCTCCGGCGGCGCCAGCGCGAGCACGCGCGCGGCAGCGCGGGCACGGGTACCGAGATCGGTCATCAGCGCCTGAAGATCGGCATTGCCGTCGACGGCTTTGAGGGGGGCGGCCATGGGGAGTTCAACCTTCTGCTAAGGCGGTGTCCTAGCACGGAAATCCCGCTTTTGCGAAGGGCGGGACGGGTATGGCAGGTCTCCCCGGCCGCACCGGGCTAGGTCTTTGGCCTACCAACTTCCTCGGAAAAGGACCGCTGCGGCCGCTACCCGCCCATCACCAGATCATCGCGGTGGATCATCTCGGACCTCCCGCTGATCCCGAGAATCGCCATCACATCCGGGGAGGAGCGGCCCTTGATCCGCTCGGCATCGTCGACGTCGTAGGCGATCAGGCCGCGGCCGACTTCGCTGGTGTCGGGGCCGCGCACGATCACGGCGTCGCCGCGGGCGAACTGGCCCTCGACCTTGATCACGCCGGCCGGCAGCAGGCTGGCGCCGGCGCGCAGCGCCGCGACCGCGCCGGCGTCGATGGTCAGCGTGCCCTTCGGCTCCAGCGAGCCCGCGATCCAGCGTTTTCGCGACGTAATGGGATTGGCCGGCGTCAGGAACCAGGTGCAGCGGCCGCCATCGGCGACCGCTTGAAGGGGATGCTCGATCTTGCCCGAGGCGATCAGCATATGCGTGCCGCCGGTGGTCGCGATTTTTGCGGCTTCGACCTTGGTGCGCATGCCGCCGCGCGAGAGCTCGGACTCGGCGTCGCCTGCAACGGCCTCGATCTCCGAGGAGATGCTGTCGACGACGGGAATGAGCTTGGCGTTCGGGTTGTTCTTCGGCGGGGCGTCGTAGAGCCCGTCGATGTCGGACAACAGCACCAGCAGGTCCGCGCTCGCCATGGTGGCGACGCGCGCGGCGAGGCGGTCGTTGTCGCCGTAGCGGATCTCGTTGGTGGCGACCGTGTCGTTCTCGTTGATCACGGGGATCGCGCGCCACTCCAGGAGCTTGCCGATGGTGGAGCGCGCGTTGAGATAGCGGCGGCGCTCCTCGGTGTCCTGCAGCGTCACCAGGATCTGGCCGGCGCCGATGCCGTGGGCGCCAAGCACCTCCGACCATATCCGCGCCAGCGCGATCTGACCGACGGCAGCGGCCGCCTGGCTCTCCTCCAGCTTCAGCGGGCCGCGCGGCAGTTTCAGGCGGCTGCGGCCGAGCGCGATCGAGCCGGAGGACACGACGAGCACGTCACGTCCCTCGCGATGCAGCTTGGCCATGTCGTCGGCGAGCGCGGCAAGCCAGGACGCCCGCACCTCGCCCTTGTCGGAATCGACCAGCAGCGCGGAGCCGACCTTGACGACGATGCGGCGGAATTGACTGAGTTCGGGGCTGGCCATCTATGTATGTGGTGTGTGTATGTGCTGGAGAGCGGCGCCGGTAAGGCCTGCTTTTGCAGCAGGACGATGGCCGGCGCAAGGCGGCAGGCCCGGTAAACGGCGCTTGTCCGGAGCGCCCGTCTGGCTCTAACTGTCGCCAACCATAATGGGCTCAAAGAGGAAACCAATGGATCGCCGCAACTTCATCGCCGGATGCCTCGGGTTGCCGTTGTTGGCGCAGGTGGGCGGTTCGCAAGCACAGACCGGGCTGACAAAAATGATCTTCCCGTTCGCGGCGGGAGCGGGTGGCGACACGCTGTGCCGGCTGATCGCACAGGAGATGGCGCCGGGGCTGCAGCGGACCATCGTGGTCGAGAACCGCACCGGCGGAGACGGCCTGATCGGCATCAAGGCGGTGAAAGGGGGCAGCCCCGACGGCAGTATGGTGCTGGTGACCACCGGGCCCACGATGTACCTGCTGCCGATGGTGGAGACGACCCCGAGCTTCGACACCGCAAGAGATTTCGTCCCGGTCTCGCTGCTGGCGCGGTTTGAGTTCGCCGTCGTGATCAGCCCGACGATCGATGCCGCGGATTTCAGGGGATTCGTCGCCTGGCTGAAGGCGCATCCGGACAAGGCATCGTTCGGCGTGCCGAGCAACGGCACCATCCCGCATTTCATGGGCTCCAAGCTCGAGAAGGATCTCGGCATCCCCATGACGCGCGTGCCCTATCGCGGCAGCGCGCCCATCCTCAACGACATCATCGGCGGTCACATCTCCTTCGGCATCGTCACTTTGGCCGATGCGCTGCCGCAGCATCGCGCCAAGGGCGTGAAGATCATCGCGGTCGCGAGCGCGGAACGTTCGCCCTTTGCTTCGGAGGTGCCGACCTTGAAGGAGAGCGGCATCGATCTCGTCGCGGAGGCCTGGTACGGCATGTGGCTTCCCGCCGGCAGCTCGCCGGAATTCGCGAGCAAGCTCGGCGCGGCCGCAAGCGCCGCGCTCGCCAAGCCCGAGGTGAAGGAAAAGCTCACCGCGATCGGGCTCATTCCGGTCGGCAGCAGCGCGGAAGGTCTGACCAAGGAGCTCGCAGCCAACACCGCGTTCTGGCAGCCGATCGTGAAGGCGACGGGGTACAAGATCGAGAATTGACCCGAGCGCTTCACTCTCTCCTCATCCTGAGGAGCGCGCTCTTGCGCGCGTCTCGAAGGATGAAAGGCCCGACTGCCGCAGCGGGGCCTGCATGGTTCGAGACGGCGCTTCGCGCCTCCTCACCATGAGGTCTTAGAGCTTCGCGCGTTGCGCGATGCCGTCCTTGATCGACGCCAGCTCCGCTTCGTCCCAGATGCCGATCAAAATCCCGCCCTTCACCTGGAGCTGGTTGTCGGCATAGGCCGCGATCTTCTCGCGCGGTGTTGTGATGTGGTCGTTGGGATGTAGCGCCCAGTCGAACAATTCCGCCTGTAGTCGCGCGATGATGCCGGCGCACTCAGGATCGTCGCCGCGATCCAGAAACTCTTCCGGATCGGTTTCGAGGTCATACAGCATCGGGCGGAAGCCTGAGGCGTGAATGTATTTCCAGCGGCCGTCGAACACCATGAACAGGCGGCAGCGTTCGATCGGCTGGTTCAGCTTCAGCCGCACGTCCTGCATGACATAGTCGTATTCGGAGAACGCCACCTTGCGCCAATCGGGCGGGCTCTCGCCGCGCATCAGCGGCAGCAGCGAGCGTCCCTCGAGGATATGGCCCGGCACCTTGCCGCCGAAATAATCCACGAAGGTCGGCGCGAGATCGATGGCTTCGACCAGCGCATCGTTGCGCGTGCCGCGCGTCGCATCCGCCTCCTTCGAAGGGTCTATGATGATGAGCGGGATCTTCGCCGACTGCTCGTGGAACAGGTCCTTCTCGCCCATCCAGTGATCGCCGAGATAGTCGCCGTGATCGGAGGTGAACACGATCATGGTGGTGTCCAGCAGATCGCGCTCCTCCAGGAATTTCATCAGCACGCCCATCTGGTCGTCGATCTGGGTGATCAGGCCCATATAGGTCGGGATCACCTTCTCGCGGGCATCGTCGCGCGCCATGTTGCGGGAGTAGCGCATGTCCATATAGGCGCCGAACACCGGATGCGGGTTCTGGCGCTCGCGCTCGGAGCGGATCACCGGGATCATGTCCGATGTCGAATACATGCTGGCGTAAGGTTCGGGCGCGATGTAGGGCCAGTGCGGCTTGATGTAGGACAGATGCAGGCACCACGGCCTGCCGTCGGTCTCGGCCTCGCTGATGAAGTCCATCGCGCGCCGCGTCATGTAGGGCGTCTCGGAATGCTCGTCCGGCACGCGCGCGGCCTTGTCGGCATGCACGAGCAGCCAGCCGTTCTGGAGCGAACCGTCCTCGGCCGCGCCTGAATTGGCCCAATGTTCCCAGGGATTGGGCGCATCAAAGCCCTGCTGGCGCAGATACTCGTCGTATTTCGGGCGCGGCCGCCCCGTGGGATGCAGGCCGTCGTCGCGCTCATAAGGCTCGAACCCGCATTCGGCGACGTGCACGCCGATCATCGATTCCGGCGGGATGCCGAGCGCCTTCATGCCTTCGAGATCGGGCGCCATGTGGGTCTTGCCGACCAGCACGTTGCGCACGCCGAGCTTGTTGAGGTGATCGCCGAGGGTGGGCTCGCCGACGCGCAACGGCCAGCCGTTCCAGTGCGAGCCGTGCGAACGCATGTAGCGCCCGGTGTAGAACGACATCCGCGAGGGGCCGCAGATCGGCGACTGCACATAGGCCTTGCTGAACAGCACGCCGCGCTTCGCCATGGCGTCGATGTTCGGCGTCTTCAGCGTGGGATGGCCGGTGCAGCCGAGATAGTCATAGCGAAGCTGGTCGCACATGATCCAGAGAACGTTCTTCGCGCGCGCCATGAATCATCCCTGCCGTTTCTTGATTGGCCGATGCTGCGCTATCGAGGGCGCGAAGACAAGCAGGGGGTCCGATTCCGCTGCGTCACAAGCAACGAACCTCATCCTGAGGAGCCCGCGACAAGCGGGCGTCTCGAAGGATGGCCACGGGCGAGAGCCGGGCCTTCATGGTTCGAGACGCGCGTTCCGCGCTCCTCACCATGAGGGTCTTCAAGCCGGATTGTTCAAACCGACCAAGGCTCCGCTTCGGCCGCGCTCTTGGCTTTCGCCGAGACCGGGCTCTCGCCGATCACATCCGCCAGAGCGCGCAGCGCTTCCTGCACGCCATCGCCGGTGGCGGCGGAGAGCAGCAGCGGGGTCTTTTTGGCGGCGCGCTTCAGCCGGTCCTTCTGCTTCTTCAACTCGTCCGGCTCGACCGCGTCGATCTTGTTCAGCGCGACGATCTCGATCTTGTCGGTGAGCTGCCCGGCATAGGCGTCCAGCTCGGTTCGTACCGTCTTATAGGCCTTGCCGGCGTGCTCGCAGGTCGCATCGATGAGATGCAGCAGCACGCGGCAGCGCTCGACATGGGCGAGGAAGCGGTCGCCGAGACCGACGCCTTCATGCGCGCCCTCGATCAGGCCGGGGATATCAGCCAGCACGAACTCGCGGCCGTCGGCATTCACGACGCCAAGCTGCGGATGCAGCGTGGTGAAGGGATAGTCGGCGATCTTCGGCTTGGCCGCGCTGACCTTGGCGAGGAAGGTCGATTTGCCGGCATTGGGCAGGCCGACGAGGCCGGCATCCGCGATCAGCTTCAGCCGCAGCCAGATCCAGCGCTCCTCGCCGGGCTGGCCGGGATTGGCATTGCGCGGCGCACGGTTGGTCGAGGTCTTGAAATGCGCGTTGCCGAAGCCGCCATTGCCGCCTTCGGCCAGCACGAATTTTTCGCCCACAGTCGTGAAATCGTGGATCATGGTCTCGCGATCTTCATCGAAGATCTGCGTGCCCAAGGGGACCTTCAGCACGATCGACTTGCCGTTGGCGCCGTGGCGGTCCGAGCCCGAGCCGTTCTCGCCCTTCTGGGCCTTGAAGTGCTGCTGGTAGCGATAGTCGATCAGCGTGTTCAGGCCGTCGGCGACCTCGATGATGACATTGCCGCCGCGGCCGCCATTGCCGCCGGAGGGGCCACCGAATTCAATGAATTTTTCGCGGCGGAACGCCACGCAGCCGTTTCCGCCGTCGCCGGAGCGGATATAGACCTTTGCTTCGTCTAGGAATTTCATGGGCCATAGGTAGGCCAGCCGGTCCCGCGCGGCAACCCGGATAGACCCGCAAATCGGCCGAAACCCGGCGATTTGTGGCCTTGCTTAACCACAGGATGACGTCAGAGCGGCCGGCGCCGGATCAGGAATTTCTGCGTGCCCTCCAGCACCAGCTCCTTGCGCTGGTTGAACACGGTGCTTTTGAGCGTCACCGCGCCGGTCGAGCGTCCCGGCACCAGCTCGGTGACCTCGAGCGCGGGATAGATTGTGTCGTCGGCGAACACCGGCTTGAGGAACCGGCTCGATTGCTCGAGGAAGCCGACCAGGGAGTCCTCGACCATGAACGGAAACAGGCCTGCGCCGGGTGCGGTGTGGATCAGCGTCTGGAAACCGTGGGCGAGCAGATGCGGCATGCCGCGGCTGCGGCAATACTCCACGTCGTAATGGACCGGATGAGTATCGCCGCTTGCGGTCTGGAACGCCGCGAACACGGCCGTCGTCTGCGTGCGGCTCGGCAGCACGAAGCGTTCGCCGACCACGAAATCCTCAAACCAGCGTTGCGCGGGGATCATGCGATGCCGGGCCGGGTCGAAGTCGGTCATGGCTAAGCTCTTTCCTGGCTCTTTCGTTCGGTGTCGCCTATCGCTACCGCGACGCGAAGAGTGCGGCAATCCGTTCAATTCGGCTTGCGCGGGCTTGTCGCGGGCGCTCACGTCATTAAAACGACCGCAAGCGACTCCGGTCGCCATTCCGACGCTCTCTCCGCTCGTCATTGCGAGCGAAGCGAAGCAAATCCAGACTGTCTCCGTGGCAACAGTCTGGATTGCTTCGTCGCAAGAGCTCCTCGCAATGACGAGTTTCCACGAACGACAGCAATGCCCCTCTTCAAGAATCTCTCGGCCTATGACGAACGCTCGGCGCGCCTCGCCGGGATCGCACTCATGGTGCTGTCGATCTTCATGTTCTCGTTCGGCGACGCCATGGGCAAGTTCCTGGTCGGGACTTATTCGGTGGGGCAGCTGCTGCTCCTGCGCGCCTGCGCAGCGCTGCTGCTGCTGTCGCCGCTGGTCTGGCGGCAGCGTCACCAGTTCCTGCAGCTGGAGCGGCCGGGCCTCCAGCTCTTTCGCGTCGTGCTGTCGACGCTGGAAGTGGCGGCCTTCTTCCTTGCGACGGTCTACCTGCCGCTCGCCGACGTCATTACCTATTATCTCGCCGGGCCCATTTTCGTCACGGCGATGTCGGCGATCTTTCTCGGCGAGAAGGTCGGCTGGCGGCGCTGGACGGCGATCCTGATCGGCTTCTGCGGCGTGCTGATCGCGCTGCGGCCGTCGGCACAGACGGTGAGCCTGCCGGCGCTGATCGCGCTTGGCGGCAGTCTTTCCTTCGCAACGCTGATGCTGATCACGCGCAGCCTGCGCAAGACGCCCGATATCGTGATGGCGTCGTCGCAATTCGTCGGCACGTTCTTGCTGGGTGCGGTGCTGTCGGCGTTCCACTGGGTGCCGCCGACACCGGGCAGCCTCGTGATCTTCGCGCTGGCGGGATGCGTCTCGGTCACGGCGCTGTTCTGCGTCAACCGCTCGCTCAAGCTCGCGCCGGCCAGCGTCGTCGTGCCCTATCAATATTCGATGATCGTCTGGGCGGTGATCTTCGGCTTCGTCGTGTTCGGCGACGTGCCCGAAATCGCCACCATCGTCGGCGCCGCCATCATCATCGGCGCCGGATTCTATATTTACTTGCGTGAGCGCGATCTCGGGCGTGGGGACGCGGATGTGAATCCGCCGGCGTAATCACAGTCATCGGCGTCGTCCTGGACAAGCGGAGCGCAGATCCAGGACCCATTACCCCAGGGAGGAGTTTGATGAAGATTCGTGGTTGATAGTTCGCGCCACGACTTCACCCTGGGGTAATGGGTCCTGGCTTCCGCCAGGACGACGATTGTGATTGAGGCGCCTCCGCCTACCTCACCCTCCGCGCACTGCTCCAGCTCTTCAGCGACGCCCACACACTGCGTGACAGGCGGAAGCAGTCGACGGGCGTGGACGAGCCCAGCGCCAGGAAGCGATGCAGCTGGACGCCGCTCCACTGGAAGCCGCACTTCTCCAGGACGTTGCGCGAGGCCGGGTTGGTGACGCGCGCGCCTGCATAGAGATGATCGTCCTCGAACTCCTCGAAGAAGAAGTCGATTGCGCCGCGCGCGGCCTCGGTGGCAAAGCCGCGGCCCCAATGCTCGACGCCGAGCCAATAGCCGAGCTCCGCATTGTCGGGTGTCGAGCGGTCGATGCCGACCATGCCGATGGGGCCGCTGTCATGCTCGATCAGGAACACCGTCTCGCCGCCGGGCGCGGCGGTGGCGCGGACGAAGGCGACGGCGTCGTCCTGCAAATAGGGATGCGGGAGGCGCCTGGTGTTTTCGGCGACACGGCGGTCGTTGGCGAGGAGGGCGATGGTCCTGACGTCGGCGAGGGTCGGCCGCCGCAAGGTCAGCCGCTCGGTGGCGACGACGCTGGGTCTCGCCTCCCGCAAGGTCACGCTCGAAAAGTCCTGCAACATGTCCGGCTCCGTCGAAGTCACTCAGTGAAAAATGAGCACGCAAACGAAAGGGGAGGCCGGTTTCCCGCCTCCCCTGGAGCCTTCGATCTCTAGGATCTCAAGGACTCCGCCGGTTCGGTCTGGGACCCGGCGGACTCCAAATTTGATCCACCGTCTATTCAGCCGCCTCTGCGAGCGGGAGCACCGAGATGAAGGTGCGGCCGTTGGCTTTGGCCTGGAACGTTACGCGACCCTCGACCTTGGCGAACAAGGTGTGGTCCGTGCCCATGCCGACATTAAGGCCGGGATGCCAGGTGGTGCCGCGCTGACGCGCAATGATGTTGCCGGGAATCACAACTTCCCCGCCGAACGCCTTGATACCGAGGCGCTTGCCCTTGGAATCGCGACCGTTGCGCGATGAACCGCCTGCTTTTTTGTGAGCCATGGCTCGTCTCCGAAATTCTACGTATGTCTAGATCAATTCCTTGACGGAATCATTTCACAATTTCTCACGCATCAATTCGTGATGGCGCGTGATCAAATTATGCGGCGGCCTCTTCGGTGGTCGTTTCCTTGACGACCTTTTCCCGCTTCGGACGCGGCCCCTTGGTGGGCTTGGCGCCGTCCGTCAGGATCTCCGAGATGCGCAGCACGGTGATCTCGTCGCGATAGCCGCGCTTGCGGCGCGAGTTCTTGCGGCGGCGCTTCTTGAAAGCGATGACCTTGGGACCGCGCTTGTGGTCGAGCACCTCGACCGCGACGGAGGCGCCTGCGACCGTGGGCAGACCCAGGATCGGCGTGTCGCCGCCGACCAGGAGAACTTCATTGAGCTGCACGATCGAGCCGACTTCGCCTTCGATCTTGCCTACTTCCAGGACATCATCCGGAACGACGCGGTACTGCCGGCCGCCGGTTTTGATGACTGCGAACATCGTTGTTTTCCTTCGTGTTCATTCCCGGCCTCGCGACATATCGTCGGGGCCGGCTTTTTGTCAGTCGTTATGGGTTTATGCGAGTTTTGTGCGGGCGGGAGTTATCCCTTTGAAAACCCACGCAAAAACAAGCGGCGCGAGAAACGCCCCGCGCCGGTTGCGGGATTTATAGCCGCTGACAGCACGGAGTCAAGGAAAAGCCGGCGAAAACGGGCCGGATTTGAAGCATTTGGGCCCGATCCGGCCCCGCAGGCGAATTTCGGCCCGCGCGGCAACCAACAGGTTCCCCCGCCGTTGTCCCCGCGAATTCAGTCAGACGGGCAAGGGGCTTACCATGGCAACGGACGAGCTGGTCAAGACGACGACGGGCATCGCCACCCACGGCGCGGAGCGGTTGCCGTCGGTGGACATCGACAGCTTCAACATCGAGATGAAGGACGAGGACGGGTTTCTCGGCGACCGCGCCAGCAAGGGCGCGTTTCGCGAGATCCTCGATCGCTGGCGCAAGCCGCTGCGCAAGACCGGCGAGGACCCTTTCGGCAAGGAGCCGTCGGATGAGATCAGCAAGAAGACGCTGGACGCCATCCTGGTCGGCGACGACACCGAGGCCTCCGCGCTGGTGCACAGCGCGATCGAGGACTTTGCCCAGGAGCTCGCCTATGTCACCCGCCGTTTCCTCAAGTCCAAGGCCTGGGCCAAGACCGAGCGCATCGTGGTCGGCGGCGGTTTCCGCGATTCCCGGCTGGGCGAGCTCGCGATCGCGCGCGCGGAGATCATCCTCAAATCCGAGGACTTCAAGATCGACATGATGCCGATCCGCCATCACCCCGACGAAGCCGGCCTGATCGGCGCGCTGCATCTGGCGCCGTCCTGGATCTTCGAGGCCCATGACAGCATCCTCGCCGTCGATATCGGCGGCACCAACATCCGCTGCGGCCTGGTGGAGACCAGCTGGAAAAAGGCAAAAGACCTGTCGAAAGCCAAGGTCGTGAAGTCCGAGCTGTGGCGCCATGCCGACGACGAGCCGACGCGCGAAGGCGCGGTGAAGCGGCTCACCAAGATGCTGAAGGGGCTGATCACCGAGGCCGAGAAGGAAGGCTACAAGCTGGCGCCGTTCATCGGCATTGCCTGTCCCGGCGTGATCAACGCGGACGGCTCGATCGAGAAAGGCGCGCAGAATCTGCCGGGCAATTGGGAGAGCAGCAAGTTCAACCTGCCGGCGAGCCTGCTCGAGGGCATCCCTTCCATCGGCGAGCATGATACCGCGATCCTGATGCACAATGACGGCGTGGTTCAGGGCCTCTCCGAGGTGCCGTTCATGCAGGACGTCGATCGCTGGGGCGTGCTCACCATCGGCACCGGCCTCGGCAATGCCCGCTTCACCAATCGCCGCAAGGACAACGGCCAAGGCAAAGGTAACGGCAAAGATAATGGCAAAGACCGGGAGTCTACGGAGAACGGGAAGAAAAAAGGCAAAGAATGACAAAGAATGACAAGGAGTAACCTTGTCTGGTTAGGTTAAGAAACGGATTGCGTTGCGGTGCACGGGTTACACGCTACGGTGGAACCGTCGCCTCACCTGGCCGGCGAAGCCGCCCTTCCCAGCCAGTATTTCAATGAGCGGCACGGGACCGCCAGTGTTTACCGCGTCTGGCGGTCCCACCCCTTTTTCAGCGCATAATGAATGAGACGGGCCTCGTGCCCCGATAAAGGTGCGTTCCCTCCCCCCTTGTGGGGGAGGGCCAGGGAGGGGGGTAGCCCAGGAAAAGGTGCCGGTTATTGATTGCGCGGCGAGAAACAGAGCGGAAGCGGTGAAACGGGCAGCGGATTTTCCCCTTTCGCGCCTTGTCTGGCCCGCCATCCTCGCCTATTAACGCCCGAACCACAGGGGCCCTGCTCCTTACTTGGCGCCTTCAGGAGAGGTGGCAGAGTGGTCGAATGCACCGCACTCGAAATGCGGCATAGGTGCAAGCCTATCGGGGGTTCGAATCCCTCCCTCTCCGCCAGTTAAATTCGCCCTATCCGCCACTTTTTGGATCCGCAAAACCTCGGAAAACAACGTCTCCGGCCTGCCAGAGTGTGCAAGTGTCGAAGCGTGTATCCCCCAATGTAGTCCACGAAGTAGTCCGCCATGACAGAGCATCCGAGCGCCTAGCGCGCTGGCCCAGAGGGCCGGGGCGGGCGCCGACCTATTTGGTGCGTCGGCTTTCCACCTATTTCTTCCAGATCCGCCCCCCCTCAAACCTTGCAGCCGGCCTGCCGTCATGCGCTCCTATTCGGGTGCGACTTGGGGTGCTTCCGCATCGCGAGGCGCAGCGGCGGGCGTCTTGGCTGGGCGCGCTGGCGCAAACCGGTTTCAGCCAATGGAGAGGTGGGGTGAATACTCACACCGAGACCGAGATTTCGAGCAGCGACGTCGGGTTTCCGAGGGGCGATAGCCCTGAGGAATTCCTCACGAACATGCTCGCGTTCCTCGAAACCGCAGCGGCCAAGATCGCCAAGCCCCCTCCGTGGCCGGATTTTTCGCCTGACGCCCTGCGCGATATCGCCGCGATCCAAGATGCGGTGTTGATCGAAAAGGAGGTCGGCAAAGGTGAAGCGGGAAATCCGACGGTCGTGGCCCGCGCCGGCCTGTTGCGCCAAGACGTCTGGAATCGTTGGCGCGCTGGCGTTGGAATCGCACCTGGCGGTGAGCCGCTTTCAGACGTGCTCGGCAAGCTCACCGAAGTAGCCGATCGTCAACTTGCATTTCTGGAACAGAGCTCGGCCACGTCGACAAGCCGGTCTGCAAGGTCGCGCGACTTCAGGCCGACGAAGCCGGAACAGTCGCGGGCGCACGTTCCGCCAAACGTCGAAACATCGTCCGCGCCAAAGTTTAGCGAACTGGAAGACCAATATTTCGAGCTTCGAAAGGCTGGGGGAGCATCCGACAGCGCCATCAGCACTGGCCGGATGCGTGCGGCCACATTCAAAGCGCTTGTCGGAGATCGACCGATCGATTGCTACCTGCCAATTGATCTTCAGAATTTCGTCAACGAGCTTCAGTATGTCCCGCTTGAGCTTTCGCGTGAGGGCGAAAATACGGAAGAGCTGCGACAGATGGGGATCCTTGCGGCGATCGCAAAGAATAAAGCGGAAAGCTGCTACGAGCCGCTCGCGCTGAAAACCATCCAAGACGGATATGTGCAGACGGTTCGAGCGATCATCAACGGTGCGGTAGGATTGCATCGGCTTCGCAACCCATTCGAAGGCTATAGGGTGCGATGGCCGGACAACGCCAAACCTTCAGTAAAGCGCGAGGCCCTCGACTACGAAAAAGTCGACAAAGTCTTCAGACTGGGGGTCGACAGCGGCTATTTGGACGACGCGATGTTGGGGCCCCTGTGCCTTCTCTCTTCGCGTCGGATAGGAATCCTTCCGTTTATCCGAGGCAGCGATTTTGACCGTAAACACGGCGTAGACATCGTGCGCGTAAACGGCATCGTCTACGACAAAGAGAAAGGTATGTACAAGCGGATCGGGTTCAAGACGGAGGCGAGTCTGCGCTTTTTCGTGTTGCATGACTTTTTCCGCCGCATCGGTTTTGTCGATTGGGCGGCCGAGCAGGGCGATGACTTTATCTTCCGCCTACTCGCGTCCACATCCGATCCCGGCGACGTAGCATCGAAGCGCGTCAACCGGCTTCTCAAGAAAGCCGGCGCCATCGGCATGAACGTTGAGGTGGCGCACTCCCTTCGGCACGGCGCTAAGGACATGTTCATCGAGGAAGAAGTCGATGACGAAGCCACACGACTGCAGATGGGCCATGAGGCAAACGATGTTCATGGCAACTATGGCCAGCAGTCTGCCCTGCGTCGTAAGCAGTGCCAAGAGTTGGCTCATTTCGATCTGCCGAAGGAAATCGATTGGTCGATGTTCGAGGGCCTCGATTTCGAAATGATGGCATCCAAGCAACGGATTGTGGGGCGTCCAAAACAAGGGCGGTGAACAACCATATGCAAATGCGAGGTCTTTTTGACGATCCGCGGGCAGAAGCCAGCAATCACACCAAGATTTGTCCCTCAGCCATGTCGGCAAGCCGTGACGGATGAGATCCAGGGGCTGGAATCTAAAGCGCTACCGAGGTGTTTCCCTTGCGACTCCGACCCGTTCAACGGGTTCGGTTAGGATGGCATTAACCATGTCTGGTGTTCATGGTTACCGATGTATATATCGCGGAACAATCGCCTCGTGCAGTTGCCGGACGATGCGCAGGACGCATTGATCGCGGCCGCGCGCTCTTCAGCGCCGGTCCGTGGCCTGACCCACGGCTTCTATAAATACCCCGCTCGCTTCTCACCCGTTTTCGCCCGCGCAGCCATTCAGGCATTCACGAGTCCAGGCGATCTCGTGCTCGATCCTCATGTCGGTGGTGGTACGACGCTCGTCGAAGCGCTCGCCGCAGGGCGCGAAGGCATGGGCGTCGATATCAGCACACTCGCGGAATTTGTTTCGACCGTGAAGTGCAGGATCTATTCGGAAGCCGAGCTTGACCGGCTCGAATGGTGGTCCGACCGCGTGGCGAACGCAGTGGACATCCACCGGCCTTCGATAGCGCTGACCGACTATGAAGAACTCGGCTATTACAAGCACCTGGATCATCCGGATCGCTGGCGCATGCGCAAAGCGATTGAGCAATCGATCGCGAGCGCGATGAAGCTGGGTACGCCGCGGCTAGTGTCATTCGGCCGATGCGTCGTGTTGCGGTCGGCGCAATGGGCGCTAGACGGTAGGAGCAAGCAGGCGACTATCGAAGACTTCCGCCGGGTCCTTACAGAAACATCGAAAGACATGCTGCAGGGCGCTCGCGAGCTGCGGGCAGCCGTGAAAGCAAACGGGCGTCATGGCGTGACGGTCCTTCGGCGGAGCACCGCCGGCATTGAGCATGATGACGATGTTCGCGGCATGCGCGCGCCGCGGCTCGTGGTTACGTCACCCCCATATCCCGGGGTCCATGTCCTATACCACCGTTGGCAGGTGGATGGGCGCAAGGAAACACCACTGCCATTCATGATCGCTAACAAGCTCGACGGTTCCGGCGCGAGCTACTACACGATGGGGGATCGGAAGAACCCGCGCCTCGACAACTACTTTGCGAACATCAAGGCCTCGATGTCGTCCGTGGCAGCGATCGCAAACAAAGATACCGTTGTCGTACAGATGATCGCGTTCTCTGACGCTCGAAAACAGCTTCCCCGCTATCTAGAAGCGATGGAAGCGTGCGGCCTCACGGAAATGATGCTGCCGGTCCTAAAAGAGGAAGCCGACGGTAGGCTTTGGCGCAGCGTACCGGGTCGCCGCTGGTACAGCATGCAGCGTGGCGAAACCCCTGGTTCGCAAGAGCTCGTGCTATTCCATCGGAAGGCGACGGTCAGCCCGTCGCAGCTTCAAGTCCATCGAGGTCATCCCCTTCCGACAAATCCTGCTGCCCGAGGCCAGTCAGCGCGAGCATAAACGGCGCCAAAGCGCGCGTAGTCTCTTCGATGCGGGATTCGATTGACGGCGTTCCTTCCGCATCCTTCGGCTTAGGCGTCTGCCGGTCCTGAAGCAGCATCGACAACCCGACCAAGACGTTCGCGTACAAGAATTGATTCCGCGCCGTCATGTCCTCCAGCTTGCGCTGCTTGATCTCGTTCAAGAGCGGCGTGTTGTCCATGTTGATCTTGAACTCGTAGATTTCGCTTTCGTTCTCGTCGTTTTCGTAGCCAGCAATGTCAACACGCATTGCGGTCCATTCGGTGAAGGGAGGGTTCTGCCCCTCCCACTCCTCGCGAAAGACGCGCTTGATGGCCGGTGTCGAGAGCTGCCGCGGTGCCTCGCGGTCGTTGCCGGGGGTCTTCTGCGGAGGCTTTCGCGTGCCGCCACCGCCTGATTGCGTCTCGGTCGCGGGCTTAACGGTCGCCTCAATGACGTTCTCGAACGTGCTGTGCGGGTCGTCGGTGCGAGCGATGAGCTTAATTACATCGCCGATCTCGGCATCGTCCGGCAGGTTCGCCGTCACCGTCGCGATGCCGCTCTTCAGGTTCGGCCCGACGTATGAGCAGTCCTGCTGGTCGCCCTTCTTGTCCACGTACACCAGAGAGAAATTGCCGCGTTCGATACGACGCTGGAAGTAGTCGTCGCGCGCGTCGGTCTCGAACGTGAACTTCATGCGGTGATTGATCGGCGCGATGCGCTTGAACAGCTTGCCGTATTCCACGTTCTTAATTTTGAAGAACGTCGGGTAGATCTCGCCCTTGAACGGCTCCTCGGGGTGGCTGGACACCATCACAGTATTGAACGGAGCAGAGATGCGCTGACCGAGCTGCAAGAGCTGGGTGAGGTTGGGCGAGCTCTTGATTAGATTTTGCAGCACGTCGTTGAGCGGGCGATCGTCCTTCAATTGCTCGGACACGCGCTCCTGCTGCCGCTTATTGCGGAGTTGCTTCAGCGCTTCGTCAGTCTTCAGCGCCTGATCGAGCGAATCGATCAAGTCAGCCTTGAACGCGATGTCGGCGAGCCGATCGCGTGAAGGCATGAAGAGATCCTCGCGAACGTCCGGGCTCATCTGGTCGCAGTCAACGAAGACCAGCATGTCCTCGGCGAGCGGCTTCAGCTTCAACGTGTCGCGCTTGAAATAGTCGCGCGGCAAGCTGCCCTGCGTCTGTCCGTTACGGACGAACACGACGCCCTCACGCTTGCGGTATGACTTGATGCCGCCAAGCTTCTTGCGGTCCTTGCCCTCTTCTTCCTCGTCGTCGCGCTCCGTGCCTTCCGGCTTGAACACGAACACGTCCGCGATCAGCTTCTCGCCCCGAGGAGAGAAGTTGAGGGTGATCGGGAAGCCGGTCTCAACGTTCTCGTTATCGATCAGGCGACGGCGCAAGCCGACCAGCGTGGTCTCCCGGCTGCCCTTGGGCAGCACCTTGCCGGCAGCGTTCTTGCGGAACTCGTGCAGCCGGACGGGGAGCGCAACCTCGGGGAGCAAAAGCTCGAGACGGCGCAGAATGACCCGCTTGCCGAAGATGATGTTCGAGCGCTCGCCGATGTACTGGTACTCGTAGAGCTTGATGGCCGTACCGAAGGGGGCCTCGCGGCCGAAAGGCTCGTCGTCGTTCGGGAAGATCGGCATCGTAGCAGCCGAGAACGCCAGAACATCGCCATTGCGGGGCTCGTGCGCCGTTCCCACGCCGACCGGCGCCAGGTAGGTGAAGATCGAGTTCTTACGGCCGTCGGTAGCTTCCGACGCACGCTCGCGGCGCACGATGGTGAACCCCCACTGCTTGTCGACGTCCTCCGGGTCTGGTCCGATCAGCGCCGGGTTGCGGCGACTGATGACTAGCTGAAGGTTCCGTTGCCCGCAGAAGCGAAGCGCACCAGCGCCGCCTTGATTGAACTGCCCCTGGACGAACTTGACGTACATCTTGTTCGACCGGCTGAGCGACAAAATGGTGCTCGGCAGGCGGCGAGGGCTTTGGCCTTCGCCAACGTCGGCGATCGTGAGGTTCAGCGTGGGGCGCGTTCCTGTCGCCGTGAGGGTGATGCCCTGCGCCACATTGCGAATGCGCTCGTCGGTCCAGTTCTCGATGAGGCCGCTGGTCTGCTTCTTGCCGGGCTCCTCAAAGAAGGCCGCGACAGCGGCAGGAATGCTCTGCGGGGCATCCTTGCTCTTGGGATCTATGCCGCGCATCCAGCATTCGTTGATGAGACGCGCATCAACGGAGTTGACGATTTTCTCGGCAAGCGCCGCCTCGGCGAGGCTTTGCTGGTTGCCGCCGGTGCCCCAGTTATTCTCCAGGTCCCCGTAATTCCGCCAGAGCTCGGGCTTGTCCCAATACTCCGCGTTCTTCAACACCGTGATCGCTTCGTCCTCGGTCTCGGCGTGAAGAAGTGCGAGGCAAAGGTCCCGAATCTGGCCGTTCGTCATATGCTACAACCCCCCATTAGTGAGAACCGTAGCTCACAATTTGAACTCCACCGACTCTTTTCCGCCGGTTGTGGACATCCGGGCCTTCAAGGCATCGACTTCCTTGCTCAAGGCGCGGATAATTTTGGTGACATCAGACTCGTCAAATTGATAGGCGTTTTTGTTGCCCAATTTGCCGATCACTCGGATCGCCTTGATCGCGTTAACGGTGCGGCTTTCGGCCAGTTCAACGAACTTTTGTCGCTTCGCGTTCACCGCGGGGGCTTCCTTTGAGGGCGATGTTTTTTCCAGCATTTTGGGTTTCCTCGTGCAGTGATTGCGCCAAATTTAGAGATGTTATTGTCTCTAAATTACAGGACTTTTAGAGTCCAGAAGAATCACGAAAATGCGCGTAGGAAATTGCACTCGTCGCGATATCAAAGAATCGCGTGTAATATCAAAGGGATGCGTGAGGGCGGCTCTTGGCGTGCGCTCGCTGCGCCTCTGCTGAGGGTCGAAGTACGATCCTGCCGAGCCGGCCGCGGGAGCGCGGACATCACATCAAGCGGCCCTCAAATGGGGAGCGGTAAGCTTTGGCACGTGTCGAGACCAGGATATAACGGTGGAGCTTTTCCAGCCGGACGCATGGCGGGAGTGCGTGCGGCCGGCCACGCGCCGAAACAACGTGCCGGCTGTCGTTCAGTCTTCAAAGGGTTTCGACTTTCGGTCGTCCCTCAGTTTGAAATTTGACGATCAGAAGACCGCTCCATCAGGAGGAGCGATATTCGGCCACCACTCTGCAATGGTCGCGCAGGCGGCATCCATATTGTTAAACCGGCTCACGGCATCTGTTGGGGCGCGATGGCAGATCCCGCCAGAGGCATCTATGGTGAGGCAAAGTTGGCCTTCGGGTTCTGCCTCCGGCTCGGTTGCTGTGTGGTGCAGGTAGCCCAGCATAAAGGCCGATTGCCAGTTCGCGACTTCGGACGAAAGGGATTTCCCTTTGGCATAACGGAATGCCGCGCCGCCCACTCTGATTTTGTTGGTCTTGGTCAAGCGACGGAGCCGAAATTGTATTTCGGTGGTGACTTTGACGCCGTTCAGCTCGATAGGATGGGACTTGCCCGGCGGGTGAAACTCGACATTCGGCAAGTCCAAATTCGGGAAGACCTCCGCAAAACGGTCAATATAATCAGCATTATGATCAAGCAAGTCTCGATCGAACTCGCTATCGGCCATGCGGTTTCGCAGACCGCTTGCTTTTTCAGTGAGTATTGCGGTGTCGCCCTCTCCGTCGCGAAGGAACTTGGATATCGTTGATTTGGCCTCATCGTGCTGAACGAGACGGGCAATCGGCTGATATTTGCATCCTCTCAAGATCGTGCGACGTGTGCGCTCCGAGGCTGCCATAAAATCTGAAAGGTAACGGGCCGAAATTTTCGGTTGGTTAACCATTCGGTGAGTCTTCTGAACAGGCATAAATCAAGCTCCTAGGTGAGTGTCATGGCAAACTTTTATTTCAGTGTGGGCCTTGATAACGACCGCACACTTTGTGTTGCGCCTCTGACCAACCGGAAGATCGCGATGGCTGGGGTAGAGGTGCCAGACCCAAGCGGATACTTTCTGTACGAGCGGCGCGGATCCGAGGATTTCGGAGGCGTCGAAATAATCGCTCAGGTCTTCTCTGAGGAGGCGGCGTTACGGCTTCGTGATATGTTCAACATGGCTTAGGCCGCCGCGCTTTTCTTATAAGGGCCGCGCTTCGCCGGGCCGATTCGCGAGCGTCGATCAATGCTACCACATCGCTCATAACCATCGGGGATGAAACGAAGTCGGCAGCCATTGCTGGCGTCATGCGCAGCGTCTTGTGCTGCTTGGTGAAATTGTACCAGACGAAACAGAGCGAGAGCGCGTGCTAGTGGTTTTCGACCTTCTTTTGCGCATGGCGAGCTTCTGGCGCTCCACGTAGGACGCGGAAATGTGCGCCATGTCGAGCGAGCCAAGGATCAAATCCTTATCGATGCCAATTAGCTTAGCGCGGCTGTAGTGCTCCTGAGCCTGGGAGTCGCTGCCGTGGTCTTCACCGACAAGCCGCAATCGATGCCGTCGGCGCCGCGGGTCGAACTAGTAGCATTCAAATAGCCCGGTGACCGTCCGTGGTGAGCTGGCCGCGGTTGGCGATGCGAAGCTTCAAATCTTCCATGAGCGCACTGGCGGCGCTCGCGTCACGATCACCAGCCAGCCAGGTCAGGATCAGCTTGGAATCGGCATCGATCGCGGTCCACATCCACACCTCACCGGAGCCGATCGGCGGCGCTCGCGACGTTCTTGGCCTTGGCAGATTTCATCGCACTGAATAGGTTCTGACTTCACGTTGCGCACGGTCAGTCGTGGAATGCGGAACAAGCGTTGCTGGCATCGATCAAGAACTTGGCGGCCGTATTCAGGAAAATGTCGGCCAGCCGTATCCTTCGTTCACTGATGCGGTCGTTGACTTTCTGCCGGCGCATGTGCCGATAGCCAGTTCTTACGCGCCACCTATGGATAAGGGGAGGGCGCCGTCTCGTCTCCGGCCGGATCTCTTGGAGGCGGCCGCTCTGGGCCTACCGGGAAGCATGTACCCTCCGCCGTTGGCTCTTGTTGTTGTTATCTGCGAAGGCGCTGATCGCCGGCCCGCGCCCGTCTGCGAGGCCGTGCCCGCAGCGATACGTCTCAGATAATGACCGGTATCGCCGAAAGGTCCGGGCCAAGGCCCCGATCGTATCCACGCAACCGCGCCGCCTAACTATTTTCCCCGCCTCGCTGTGCTGCGGCTTCCCCGCGGAAGTCAAAATAGTCGGCTCTCAGCGGCCCTCCGCGCTGCTTCGGCATAAAGGTGCGTGTCGATCGCCTGTCGTCGTCAGGACCGTCATCGAGACGCAATCAAGCGGGCTCGGAGGCAAACGAAAAACTGACCATGGCAATCATCGGATCCTTCACTAAGAACAACCCCACACGCCCCGACATTTATCAACGCGTCACTGACGCTATCATCCGCGACCTGGAGCAGGGTACGCGCAGCTGGATCAAGCCTTGGACGACGTCCTCCAAAAAATCGGCAATCCGTCCGCTTCGCCATGACGGCACGCCCTACCGCGGCATCAATGTTCTCATTCTCTGGTCCGAGGCTGCCGGCCGCGGCTACGCGTCGTCGACTTGGATGACCTATCGCCAAGCTCAATCTTTGGGCGGCCATGTCCGCAAAGGCGAGTGCGGCACCACGATTGTGTACGCCAAGACCATCGAACGTAGCAACGACGACGACCCTGCGGCCGGCGAAGTGACAATCGAACGCATACCTCTGTTACGAGCTTACACCGTGTTCAACGCCGATCAGGTCGATGGCCTGCAGCTGCCATTGTCCGCGAATTCGTCACTGAGCGCAGAGGCTCCGTCCACGCGGATCGACCGCGCGGATAAGTTCATCGCCGCGACCGGCGCTACCATCGTGCACAAAGGCAATCGTGCTTGCTTCATTCCGTCGCGCGACATCATCGAAATGCCGCTCTATAGACAATTCGTCGACACGCCCACATCAAGCGCTGGAGAAGCTTACTATGCGACCTTGCTCCATGAACTGATCCACTACACATCCTCGCCCGGGCGGTGCAATCGAGATATTGGTAAGAGCTTTGGCGACAACGCCTATGCACGCGAGGAACTTGTCGCCGAACTCGGAGCGGCATTCCTCTGTGCGGATCTCGGCATCGCTCCCGAACCGAGACCCGATCATGCCGCCTATCTTGCGACCTGGTTGACTGTACTCAAATCGGACAAGCGGGCGATTTTTAGCGCGGCCGCCTTGGCTCAGAAGGCAACCGATTGGCTGGTGGCCAAGAGCGGTGCCGGGTGATGGGCAACCGGAGCATCGCCCCCGCCAAATGCGATCTGGTGAAGGGAAACGCTCAGTAATTTGCATGCGGCGAGGTCCGAGGTCTTGCTCAGACGCCCGCCAACCATTGCTAATTCAAGTATCCCAGTGCACGGGCACGTGTCGTCCTTTGTACTTCTCTAACGTGGTTTTTGCGAGTTGGCTGGGATCCTTGCGTAACAGGCGCTGTAGGTTCGTGCGCTCGTACTCGTGACCTGACAAGAGGGTCGCGTCCAGGTACTCTAGGCCGCGCTCCACCTCGGGAACGATTACCGATCGCCACCCGTCTCGGTAGAGCACCCCCGCTTCCCTGTTTTTGACTTCGATCGGCAAGGCTTCTGCGATCGGACCGTGCCAAGCGAATCTCAATAAGCAGCCGACCTCCTCAGGCAATGCAGCGTTTTCTGTCTCGGTGAAATTGGCGCATTGATCTTGCGCAATCATGTGTCGGCTCACCCTAAACTCGGTTGCGACAATGCTGCAGCCAAAGTCCACGGTCGTACGGTGGTATAGAATCATGGGCATCCAATTTCGCTCTTAGCTAAATGCGACTTCCGTCCATTCGTCGCGAAAGCAACGAAATGATTTGTCGGGGGCACTTCCTATCCTGGCATGCGCAAATGCCCGGTTAAATCCAGGCGACAAATTTGAACCGTCGTATTCTGTTTGGTCGCTGCCAGGATCTGCTACGAAGGCCGTTAGCCGAAGAGGCGCCGGTAACGCCGAGATACGTTTGCAGAGATGTGACCAGCAATTGTTAACGCCTGACCGGGTATCACCCAGCCCATGCACAGTCATTCTCGTTTCGGTCGCGTTTGTGTCACCATCGTCCTGGTCTTAGCAGTGCTCGCGTTCGGGTATCCCGCCGCATTTATCGTTCAACATGGCTGGAATCCAGCGGCTTGGCCTGGTAATGTGCCTTTGACGCCTTTCGTATGGCTCCGCGAGCTGTCGACCGAGCCAGGTGTCCATTACACCAATGCCACTCTCATATTCGGAACGTACCGGGAGATGTATTCCGGGCAAGCCGCTGCGTTCGTCGGTGGTGGCTCCTTCGAAGCCATGACGCTTGGGATGGCCACGCTTTTCCTGAGCTCCTTGATCATCCTCGGCGGCAAGGTTGTCCCGCTACGTGATCCCACGAACATGTACGGCAGCGCGCAATGGGCTTCGAAGGGTGATCGTGCTCGTTTGGATCGCGGTCTCGAGATGGGAATTGATCCCGATACTGGTCGGCCCATTCGCATCCGGGTCGAAGGTAACCTGCTTACAATTGCGCCGCCGCGTACCGGTAAAACAAACGGGTTCATCATTCCTAACTTGGTATTTCCGGAAGCCGGTGCGTGGGCCGGTCCGGCCGTTGTTATTGATCCTAAAGGCGATGCTTTTCGCGCGACGCGGCGTCGTCGAGCAGGGATCGGCAAGACGGTCCGTTGCATCGATCCTCTAGGTCTGGCGGACGGCACGGATCGATGGAATCCTTTGTCCCGCACAGACCCGAACGATGTGCTCTATCTGCAGAGCATGGCACGCGCCCTATTGCCGCCAGGCGACCCCAACGTGAGGGACAGTTCCTACTTCCAGGAGCGCGCCGTCGACCTTATCGTGGCCTCGATCGTCGCGACCATCCGCAACAACCGGGCCGACCCCGTCGGCGCCGCACAGCTGCTCCTGGACCAACCAGCCTTCCTCTCCGCGCTTGAAAATCGAACGGATCAGATTTCCGTGGCGGCGCGCAATATTCTGACCATGGATGAGAAAAGCCGCGCAAGTATCGTTTCGACGGCGGAGCTGGCAACGCAGTGGTTGCGTGATGAGCGTATGCAGGCCGCGGTTCAGAACCACACGTTCGAACTGGCCGACCTGAGAAGCGGAGAGGTTGACCTGTTCATCGTGCTACCGGCCGATGAACGGAAGGAGACGTTGGCGCCGTATGTCCGTTGGCTGCTCGCCGATCTTTTCGCTACAGTCCGTCAGGAGAAACCCACGGAACGCATCATCGTTTTCATTGACGAGGCTTTCGTGCTCGGCCGGTTCGATGCGATTCTCAAGGGAGCGGGCGAATTGCCAGGCTATGGAATCTCACTGTGGACCTTTTGGCAGTCCCGGCACCAACTTATCGAAACCTACGGCCCCGCCGGCGCAGAGACCTTTATTGGTACGGCGGAGGTGGTCAACCTGTTCAACTTGCCAGCAGCCCAACCTGACGAAGCGGAACATTGGTCGAGAGCTATTGGTACCTACACAGGGGTGAAAGTCACGAAAGCGCGGGACCCCAAAACTGGGCAGATTAGCGAAACCCAGACCGCCGAAGCGGTTCGTCTGGTGCCGCAGAGCGACCTGCCAAAATTCTTGCAGCAATGGCAAGTGATGTTCCTGACCAGCAGGGCCCATACGGCTGATCCGATCCAATTACGCCGAACGCTCGCTTACAACGATGCTCGCTTCGGCGGGCTCGTTGATGCCGTCGCGCCGATAGGGCGGAATTAATCGTTGCCATCCAATTTCACTGTACAGTCGTCTCATAGGTCGCGTAACCTGCTCCCTCGATCCAACGGCGCGCGATAGCGGATGTGCCCGTCAGACGCTTGATGGCGAGGTTGCCACCGGCAGGCATCTCCTTTCGCTCCTGTGTTCCGTTGGGAAGTGTCCAGAGTGGCGCGAACGGCCGTGATAGCGCTACGACTTCGTAGGTGTTTTTCCAAGCCGTGTACGTCAGCGCTCCTGCGGGAAAAATGAAGACGATTGCGATCGCAAGTGCTGGCGCATGTCTGAGTAGTCCCCGCATTCTCCGAAGAGACCATGTGCTGGGCAATTTGATCGATCGGCGCGAACTTCGATTCTTGAGCTTCGCCTCAATCGAGTTTCGTAGCTTCAGTCGATCGTCGCGCGTCAGCAGCGGGTCATCAATTGCGTTCAACCGGCGTGCTGGCGGCAACTCCATTAGTTCAGCCAAGCGGCTTTCACTGGCACGCTGAACTTCCGCCTCAGCCGCCTCCGCGCGCTCGTTCGCCGTCTGGTAGCGCTGGCGTAGGCGCTTATTCATCCGACCAGCCACTCTGCTGCCGGACGTACAGCCTGCATGGCTTCGAGACGAAACCGCTCGAGGTCCTTGCGGATTCGTACGGCCGATGCGATGCCGTGTTTCTCGCGCAATTTGGCCGGGTCAAGTTTACCGATCATGAGGAGACCGCCGGCCTGGAGGTACTCGTCAGCGCCGTCTTCCATGGACTGATGGTCAAACGACGTAACTTTGGCGCTATCGCCAGATTTCTTGAGCCATGCTGCATCGACAGCGCCGTGTAGGCGGTTCTCGACCAGAAACCTCGCCTTAGTCCAGGGTTTTGCCAACGACAGCAGCTTAGGGGCCTCTGCGAGCGCACCCGGGTCGTTGGTCACGACAACGCAGGCGCCGAACTCAAGACCTTCATCCGATAGGGTGGGTGCGATTTCGGACAACATCGTGAGGAATGTCATCGAGGTATTCGCGCCGACGTCAACGATGGTTGACATCTTCGTCTGTGCGATCGCGTCAATGACGGCATCGAACTCTGCTCTGGATGCCTTGCCGCCTGACTTTTCGATTTCCTCTCGGGTGGCTCTCATCTTGAAAAAGCTGACGCGGTCGCCAAGCTCATGCATGCGGCGGCTCGCATCAATCTCGAACACAGGGGTGCCCTCGACGGCCTCGGCAAGAGCTCGCGCAAAAACCGTCTTGCCAACGCCACCTTTCTCCTGGGTGATCAACAAAATCCGCGGCATTCATTCATTCCTTTTTCAATACGGTTTGAAGTTTTTCGAAAGCGGCCCGCCTAAGGTCGTCCTCGGTCGACGGCAGCGGGACATTGGAGGCCTCTGCAGAACTTGCGAGGTCGGGCGAAAGGGTCAGGCGCTTGAAGGGCTCAGCTGGGCGCATAGCTGTGTCGCCTCTGTCGCGATTGGCCTTCTTGGCGGCTTTCCTACGCCCGCGGGCCTCAATTTGGCTGATGAGAGCCGTCAGACGTTTGGCCGTCAGCGGGATGCGGTCTTTGCCTTGCACGACGCCTTGTGCGGCGAGCGCTTCAGCTATCGCCGGCCAAGACACCCCATCTTCACGAAGCTGGCGGATAGCGGGAAGGGCTTCCCTGATCACCTTGGTCGCACCAGTGGTTTCCTGGCCGAGAGGCGATGCGGTTCGCGCGTCCTGTAGGCGCTGCGCATCTTGGCGAAGTTTTTTGTGATCCAAAGGCATCGGGGCCGGACCATAGGCCGACCATGCCGCACTAGCGAGGACTAGCGGTACTAGCGGTTACCATCACCTTGACTAGCAAAGTACCATTTATTCTTATTTGCACACCACACGCACTAAAGTTGCCATCCACTAACCACATTGGGACCGGGCAGCGAATCGAGGGTTGATGCACGGCTCATCTCATGCGACGGCCCAAGGCGGCGGTCAAGTTGCCATCATTGCGAATTGCTGGGAGAGCGCATGCAGACCTACAGGGTGCAGATCGAGCCGAAGCTTTCCGAGCGGCTCGAACAGGCCGCTCGCGTCGCGAAAATCGCGCCGGCCGAACTGATTGCGCAGTGCGTTGAGCAGCACCTGGATATCGCTCTTCGGTATGTCGCGCTCCTTGATCGCCTGGACTCGGTCGATCAGGGGCTCTTGGACCTGGCGAGCCTTGTCGGTGAGGCTTCCGCTGGCGGCGGCGTCGAGGTGTCCAGCATCTGCCGGTATTCGCCTCCGAAGGTATGACCGCCTCGCTCCATACGTTGGGCGCCGGCCGCGACGCCGGTTTGTACTACGTCAACGATCCCAATCGCGAGGCGCGCCCGAGGAGCCGGGACGAGTACTACATTCGGGACGGTGGTGGCGTTTGGTGGACAACGGGCGAAACGATCGTTCGGCACGGTGCTGCGATTGACAAGGAGAGCTTTCGAGATCTTTGCGCGGGGATTGATCCGCGTACCGGGGAGCGACTCGTCCGCGGTGCAGGACCGAAGCATCGAGCCGGATGGGACATCACGTTTTCTGCCCCGAAATCGCTATCCATTTTGTGGATGGCGGCAGACGAGCGGCAGCGTGCAACACTGCACGCGCTGCACCGGGCTGCGGTTGAGGATGCTCTCAAATTCTTGGTGGACGAACGCCTCGTTGAAGTCCGGTTGGGTGCTGGCGGATATCTCCGCGAGCCCGCCGCCGACGTTATCGTAGGTCGCTTCGATCACTACACCTCGCGTGAGGGTGACCCCAACATCCACACGCACGCCGTTTTGATGAACGTAGCTCGATCCGGTGAAAAATTCCGCACCTTTGAGCCCGAAAAACTGTTTGAGTACCAGCTCGTCCTCGGCGCGGCGTTCAGAGCCTCGTTGGCCCACCGCTTGGCAGCTATCGGATTTTCGCTGCGCGAAGCTGGGCGCTATCAATTCGAAATTGCCGGCATCCCACAAGGTGTGATCGAAACGTTTTCGAAGCGATCGCGTCAGATAGAGGAGCTTGTCGGACGTGACGCGACCGGCGCGCAAAAGGAACTGGCAGCGCTCGCAACGCGTGGGTCAAAAGATGAAGTCCCGGTTGGTGAGATCCTAGAGGCTCGCTGGGAAGATGAACTCGCGCAAACCGCCACCGATCCATGGAAGGCGGTGCGCGACTTCGTGCCTGGTCGAGAGGTCGATGCGGCCGTCGAACCCGACCTTGATCCTCCAGAAATTGAAGGGACCGGTCCGGTTGCACTTGCCGCATCGAAGCTCTTTCGGCACCAAAGCGTGATTGCCCGCAAGGAGCTGTTGCACGGAGCACTCATCGAGGCCGGCATCGGCACAGTCGGCATAGATAAGGTTTGGTCGGAGTTGCGGTCGTATGAGGAGCACGGAATTCTGCAGTCGCTCGCGGGCAAGGAGAGGACAGAGTGCTGGACGACACCAGCGATCGCCGCCGCCGAAGCCAGCCTATTACGATCGGCGGATCGCCTGAACGAGCAGGATTGGTTTCAACCCGACGCAATTGCGACAGCGCTCGTCAATGCGCCTTACCTGTCCAGGGAACAGGCAGATGCCATTAGGTTCGCCGCCAATCGTGATGGCGTATCTATCTGCGAGGCGCCCGCCGGCACCGGTAAAACAGTGATGACCCAGGCGCTAGTCGAAGCGGCCCAGCGCTCCGGCCTCAAAATTCTGGGATTAGCACCCACCTGGGTTGCTGCCGACGAACTTTCTAAATCTTGCGGTATTGAAGCCCGCGCTATCGCCAAATGGCGATACGATCATGAGCGTGGAATCGGCTCCGCAATCGATACCAATACCCTCATTGTTGTCGATGAGACCGGCTTGGCCGGTGTGCGGGATCTCGAAACGATCTTAAAGGTGGCGCATGAAACGCACGCAAAGGTTGTATGTCTCGGGGATCGCCGCCAGCTCCAAGCAGTGCCGGGAGGGAGTGCGCTAAAAGCGATCTCCGACGTGATCGCGCGCGGTGCGGTTCTATCGCAAGTGCGTCGACAAACGCTTGAGTGGCAGCGCGCGGCCTCAATGGTGATGGCAAGAGGCGATTCCAACGCGGGTCTGCGGGCTTACGCGCGGCATGAAAGGCTAGAACTGGTGTCGGGCGAAGCCAAGGCGCAGGCCCGCGTTATAGAGACGTGGGATAATTATCGCGACGTGCATGGGGACGACGTCCTGATCATTACACGCCGGAATTCGGATGCCGCAGCCCTTAATAGAGCAGCGCGCGCAGTCTTGCGTTCGGAAGGCCGGCTGGTGGGCGAAGATCTATCTGTGCTTGCGGTTGGTCGCGACAAGAAAATTGGCTCGATTGAACTCGCCCAGGGCGACCTGATTAGATTCAGTGAAAATCTGGCACAATTTGGCATCCGCAATGGGTCTCGTGGCACGATCGAACGCATAGAACGCGATGACACTGAAGTAAAATTGGCTGTTCGGCTCGAGGACGGCCGTTTGATCGAGACGCCATGGGCATTGTTGACTCGCGATCGCGGCGAACGTTCGCCTCTGCCGCCTCGCGTTTCACTGGCCTATGCAGGTACTGCGTATTCTGTCCAGGGTCGCACGTCTGCTGCTGCCGTGCTGTATGTAGCAAAACCAACTGACGCGAGGGAGATCTATGTGGGCCTTACCCGGCATAAGATGGATGCCTTTGTCATAGCCGAACGCGACCGTCTCGAAGCTAAGGTCCTGAAGCGCCAACTTGATTCACACAACGCTCCCACGGAGATTGCAATTCGCGAGCGGCTTTTCAGCGAGGCGACGTCTTACGCAGAGAAGGCGAACGTCGTGGATTTTGCTGAGGATCGCATTGAATTCGCACGGACCGGCCAACTTGAAATGCGACGCGAGGCAGGATCGCTCAATCTTGCTCGAGTTGCACTGGCGGCACGGCGGATATTGGAGGCCGCACGCGAAATATCGGTTGATACGTCTCTCACCATCCCCGTTTGGCGGTTGATCGACAGTGCGCGCCAGATCAGACAAGATGTTGCGCAACGCTTGAGCCAGACTCTTCAAGCCATTAGGAACCGCATACATATGAGAGCCAAAGAGCGCATGGTCCCTCGCGATTGGGATCAGGGACGTTGACACGAGCCGAAGGTGGCTGCGAGGTCAATCTCTTACCGCCAGAACGAGATCTCGGGTTTTCTGCGCGTGACCGGCAAGCGAATCCGCCAGAGCCACCGAATAACAAGGATTCCAATAAACGCCGTCGAGTTTTGTGACTCGCGCTGTGTACCAGGGGAGCTAGTGCGCGACGCAAGGACGGAAGCTGGTCTCTAGCTCCGTTAATCAGATTACCGCCTTAGGACGATCGCTGGCACTCTGGTAGTGCTGATCTGCTGCTCATTGGCAAGCCGTTCGTGGATCATGCTCACGACCGACGTCACGTTGTCGAGCGCTCGCGAATGAGCGCGTCCGCGCAGCCGGGTCAAATCGAATAGCTCGACGCCCTCTCGTCGAAAGTCGGTGGCATAAGGCTCTTGGTCCGGAACGATGCCCCGAGGCGGATTGCGCCTCCATGGAGCGACTTGGATTGCTTCAATACGGCATCGTCCTGGGACACGAACAGTGCGAAGCGAGGCCTACCCGAACCCATGTCGTGCAACTGCGAACGGAAGCTTTCAGCGTCGACATCTGGCGCAACGAAGAGGACGTTTTTGATTTTGGCCCCTATCCGGCCCGCTATCGCTCTCGCGCGCCACGTCTCGAAGGTGAGGAAGCGCCCCACGGAATGACACAGGACCGTCACTTCCTTGACGTTCGGTGTGGCAGCGCGGAGTCTAGTCAAACGCGCGTCATTGGCCTCGAAGCGATAGCGCGACGGTGTGGCTTGAGGAACACGGTTGTGAACAGGGCGTCCAAGGTTGACCCATCGCCGCTTGCTGGATCAATATCTTAGTTCGCCAATTGGCGTCGGGACCCCAAGCGATTTACAATCTGAGAAGGCGAGGCACGAGGCATCGTCGATTGCGACGTGGACGAACTCGTGACCGGCGCCACGGCTTGCGCTCTTCTGGCGATTGCCGGTGATGCGATGGCCGGCTTGTCGAATCTTCCGAATGTCTTGATCTCGATTTGGATGATTTCGCTGGGGTGCTTGGGGGCTAGGATACGTCGAGCGTCCAAGCGGGTCTCGGTAACGCATGTAACCGGGCCGTCGCCTCCACCGTGTTGCGCAGGAGGCATGCGATGGTCATCGGGCCGACGCCGCCCGGCACCGGCGTGATGGCTCCTGCCACTTTGCTGGCTTCGTCGAAAGCGACGTCGCCGACGAGCTTGCTCTTGCCCTCGTCGGTGGTGATGCGATTGATGCCGACATCGACGATCAGTGCGCCAGGCTTTATCCAATCGCCGCGCACAAACCGCGGCCGACCAACCGCAGCCACGACAATGTCCGCCCGCCGGCAAACGTCGGGCAGGTTCTTTGTCCGCGAGTGAGCAACCGTGACCGTGCAACTCGCCCTCATGAGCAGCTGCGCCATCGGCTTGCCGACAATGTTCGATCGTCCGATCACCACCGCATCGAGACCGGCGAGATCCGGGCGCACCGATCGCAGCATGAGCATGCAGCCAAGCGGGGTGCAGGGGATGAGGCTTGGGACGCCAGTCGCGAGGCGCCCGACATTGCTCGGATGGAATCCATCGACGTCCTTCGCAGGCTCGATCGCCTCGAGAATTCGTTGCGCGTTGATGTGAGCCGGGAGAGGCAGCTGAACCAGGATTCCGGCGACACGCTCATCCGTATTGATGTGAATCGGCGCCGGGGTCACGTCGCTTGAAGTACCGGCAGTATCCGTCTGAACAAAATTAAAAAAGCCAAGTTGGGGTGGGGTCACGATCGGCGCCGATCGGGACCCCACCTCAACGCAGATTAGGTCAGCTGCGGCAAGGAATTGCCGCCGTTACTTCAACGGGCCGAGTTCGGCGCCGATTGACATTACGTTCGCAATCGTTGACTTCACTTGGCTGTCACTAAGAACATTGCAACTGCAGACGATCACGGTGCGCTCCTATTTGTCATGCCGAGTTGCAGAAAAACAATCTCTACTGCGGGCGCGGTCTATAATCCGTACGGCGATCGTATGTGGGCGCACAGGGGAATCCGTTACCCAAGGTCGCCACCGGCGACAGGCAGAATGTCACCGGTGATGTAGCTCGCTTCGTCCGAAGCGAGGAACAAGATTGGCGCTACTTGTTCGTCAATCGCGGCGTAGCGCTTGAGGAAACTGGAATAATTTACCTGCTCGACGGTCTCGGCCATCCACTCCTGCTCCTCGATGGTGTCGCCCTCAGCGTTGCGGGGAATGCGGCGGGGTGGGGCCTCGGTACCGCCAGGCGCTGTCGCCACTACACGGATATTGCGGGGGGCATATTCCATCGCCAAGCTCTGCGTAACGGCGTTGACCCCACCCTTCGCCGCGGAATAGGGCACGCGGTGAATCCCACGGGTTGCATTCGACGACACGTTGACGATCGTGCCCCGGCCGCTCTTGAGGAAGTGCGGCAGCACGGCATGGCAACACCACAGCGTGGGCATCAGCGAACGCTGGATCTCCGCCGCGATCTGCCCGGGCTCGAATCGGTCGTATGGCCGCATCCGGATCGCGCCGCCGACGTTATTGATGAGGATATCTATACCGCCGAAGCGGCCCACCGCCTCGGCCATCGCGCCCGAAGCCCCGTCGTAAGTCTCGAGATCGCAAACAAAACCGTGTCCCCGAGCGCCTGCTTCCGTCGCGACGTCGTTCACGAAATCCGCGCGATCGACGAACAGGACATCGCCGCCCTCGGCTGCGGCGCGCAGCGCCACGGCCCGCCCGATACCTTGCGCGGCGCCTGTCACAACCAGTCTCTTTCCGGCAAAGCGGTCAGCGAAGATCATGCCGCCACCGCTTCGGTTGCAGAAAACTTCTCATAGAAGAAATGCGAAGGCTTGACGCCCTTCTCCGTGAAGAAGGCCCGTACCGCCTCGACCATCGGCGGGGGACCGCACAGATAGACGTCGCAATCGCCGGCGTTGAGATGCTCGTCGGCGAGATGTGCGGTGACGTAGCCCTTCAACGGATGCGAACTCTCCTGGCTCGCGACACAGGTCGCCCAGGTCAGCGTCGGAAGCTTCTTGGCAAGTGCCTCTATCCTCTCGATCTCGACCAGGTCGCCGTCGTTTGTGACGCCGTAGATCAGGTGCACCGGCTGATCGGTGCCGCGATCCGCAAGGACTTCCAGCATCGACAGAATCGGCGCCAGTCCCGTGCCGCCGGCGAGCATGACGACCGGGCGCTCTAGCGCCCGCAGGAAGAAGCTTCCT
The DNA here is from genome assembly GCF_019402665.1 of Bradyrhizobium canariense. Classification (GTDB taxonomy): domain Bacteria; phylum Pseudomonadota; class Alphaproteobacteria; order Rhizobiales; family Xanthobacteraceae; genus Bradyrhizobium; species Bradyrhizobium canariense. The sequence continues at coordinate 67,247 of NZ_VSST01000020.1, read as the reverse complement.
TGCGGACCGACAAACGTCATCCGGGCGCCGGTCTTGGCATCTTTGGCGAGCCAGCCGCTCATCAGACCGCCCGGTACGTTGCGGATGAGGAAGCTGGCTTCCGTTGCTCCGACCTTCGAACTGAAGGAGTAGGAGCGGTGCTCGCTCGTCCCCGGCACCGTGAGATTCACGTATTGGCCCGGCAGGAATCCGAGCGCGTCGGGTTTATCGAGCTTGAGCTTGAGGATGATGGTGCTGTCCGAGACGAGTTCGACCGAGCTCACCTCCCCGCCGTGCTCGGCTGGCTTCACCTTGCAGGCTCCGGACGGCACCGGAACGGCTATGACGCAATCCGAGGATGCCACCATCTGGCAGGTCAGAACCATTCCCTCTTCGGCTTCCGCTTCGCTCAGCGCGTCCTCGAGATACTCGTCGCCGAGATCATATTCGCCCTGCTCGCAGCGGCATTTGCAGGTGCCGCAGACACCGTCCGAGCAGTCCATCGGCAGATTGATCTTGTTGCGGTAGGCCGCGTCGAGGACCTTCTCACCCTCGTTGCATTCGATGAAGCGGGTGGCTCCGTCCTCGAAATTGAGTGCCACGCGATAGGTCATGTCACCTCTCCAGTCATTCGGACGCGGCGCGTCAGATGTGATAGACGTCGATCACCTGGTGGATGTAGTCGCTCTTCAGGACGACCTTTTTCGCCACGATGCGCGGCTCGTCGCCTTTCGTATCGAGCGTGTAGAAGGCAGTGCCGAAGAAGCTGTCCGTTTTCTTGTAGCGGTGGCTCAACGTGTGCCAGTTGAAGCGCAGATCCAGCTCCCCGTCGTGCTCCTCCACAATCTCGATATTCGAGATGTTGTGACTGGTCCGCGGCTCCGGAGTGCTCGCACCAGAGCGCTCGGTCTTGATCCGGAAGACGCGGTCTTCCAGTCCTTCGCGGTTGGGGTAGTAGATCAACGAGATATCCTTCTGAGGGTCCTCGACCAATTGGTCGTCATCGTCCCAGGACGGCATCCAGAAGTGGACGTCGGGTGAATAGAGCTTGATCCATTCGTCCCACTGCCGATCGTCCAGGAGGCGCGCTTCGCGATAGAGGAATGCCCTCACCTGCTCGAGGTCGAACTTCACCGAAGGCGAGAGAGTGGCGGTGGCTGCGATGGTCATGCTGCTTCTCCCTGCGTGGGGGCGAACCGAGCCGTCTCGCCGCCACTCCGGAGGATCGCCTCGCGGAGCGCTTTCGCCCAGAATTCATGCTGGCGCACGAATAGGCCTTCGTCCTCGCTGCGCTCACCGCTCAGGAGCGGCTTCAGGCCGATCGCCTTGGCGTTCTCGTCCGGACCGTCGATCCAGTGCACCGCGCCCCGGCTTAGATCGTTCCAGAGATCGCCGGCGCCGATATAGGCCGTCTGGCATGCGCGAAACTCCTCAAGGTCGTCCGGCGTGCCCATTCCGGAGACGTTGAAGAAATCTTCGTACTGACGGATACGGATTGCCCGCTCCTTGGCATCCTCGCCCTTCGGGGCGAAGCAGTAGATCGTGACCTCGGTCTTGTCGACGCTGATGGGCCGCACGACGCGGATCTGCGTCGAGAACTGGTCCATCAGATAGACGTTCGGATAGATCCCGAGATTGCGTGTCTGCCCGACGATGAAGCCGGCGCGGTCCTTGCCAAGCCGGGCTTCGAGCGCCTCCCTGTGATTGAACACCGGGCGGACCTCGGGATTGAGCAGGTTGGTCCATAGCAGGATGTGACCGTTCTCGAAGCTGTAGACACCGCCCACGCTCTTGGACCAGCCGTTGGCGTCGACCGTCTTCGTTCCCTCGTTTTCGTAATTGCGGTGGCCCATCGTCGCCGAGTAGTTCCAGTGGACCGAGCTCACATGATAGCCATCGGCGCCGTTCTCCATCTGGAGCTTCCAGTTGCCGTCGTAGACGTAGGAGGAGTTGCCGCGCAGCACCTCGATGCCGTCAGGAGCTCCATCGACGATCTGGTCGATCACGGCCTTGGCGCCGCCGAGGTGATCTTCGAGAGACGGGACGTCCGCATTCAGGCTGCCGAAAAGAAAGCCCCGATAGCTCTCGAACCTGGGCACCCTCGCCAAGTCGTGCGAGCCCTGCGTATTGAACGAGGCCGGATAATCGCCAGTCTTGCCGTCCTTCACCTTCAACAGTTTGCCCGTATTGCTGAAGGTCCAACCATGGAAGGGACAGGTAAAGCTGCCCTTGTTGCCGTGCTTGCGCCGGCACAGCATAGCTCCACGGTGAGCGCAAGCGTTGATCATGGCGTGGAGCTCGCCGGCCTTGTCGCGGGTGATCATGATCGGCTTGCGGCCGATCCAAGCACTGAAGTAGTCGTTGTTGTCGGGGATCTGGCTTTCGTGCGCCAGAAACACCCAGTTGCCCTCGAAGATGTGCTGCATTTCGAGGTCGTACATCTCTGCGTCGGTGAAGATGTCGCGACGGCACCTGAACAGTCCGCGCTCCTTGTCTTCGACCACCGCGCCGTCAATGCGCTCCAGTACCGTCGTCATAGTTCCTCTCCTATGCTTTCCTTTTTGCGTCGGTATGCCGAGGTCTACGCAGCCTCGGCGCGCGGTCGGGACGAGAAGTGCTCGTCGGCGCCGTCGGAGGCACGTTGGAGCTGGAAGTCGAAGTTGATGTAGGCACTATCGCCCTGGCGCTGCGGCACCGGCAGCAGGCCGTCGCGGGTGGCGAAGGCGAAGTCGTCGGCAGCATGCGGATCGTCGCCGAAGTTGATCTGCGTGGTCAGTTTGCGATAACCGGGCGCTTCGATGAAGAAATGGACGTGTGCCGGACGATGGCCGTGGCGCCCGATCGCCTTCATCAGCGTGTCCGTGGCGCCGCCCGGCGGTACGGAGTAGCCGTTCGGCATTTTGGAATGGAACGCGTACCTGCCGTCCGGACCAAGCTTGATGCGTGCGCGGTTGTTGAAGGGAGTTTGCTCCCGCGTCGGGTCGAAATGCGAGTACCAGCCCTGTGAGTTGGCGTGCCAGACGTGCAGGACGGCATCCTTGACCGGTTCGCCGTCGGGACCTGTAACACGACCCCTCATGTACAGACTGCCGGTCTCGTCAGCATCCTTGGTCAGATTGACATCACCTTCCTGCAGCGGCGCGCCCGCCACATAGAGCGGTCCCTCGATCGTGCGCGGCGTGCCACCAGTCAGTCCCGCCTCGGCGTCCTTTGCGTCCATGAAAAGATCGAGGAAATGTTCCAGTCCGGTGCCCGGCACCAGCAAGCCGTATTCCGGCGCGCCCTTCTGCAGGAAATTCACCGCGCCCCAAAATTCGTCCTCGCTGACGTCGTGGCGGGCGATGATCTCGGCGCCGGCCTCGACGATGTCGCGCACGATCGCTTTCAGACGGGCGTCACCGTTCGGTTGATTGAGGCCGGCAGCCTTGTCGAGCAGGGCCTGGACTTCCGGGGTCTTCACGAAGCTCGCATCCATGTCGTCTCTCCCTTGGTTTTGTGTCCGCTGCGCGGACGTTCGTGGTTCGAAGCGTTAGCGGTCGTCTTCATGCAGAGAGGACGGGTGCCGGCAGAGCGGCGTCACCTCCATCTCCATGAAGGGATAGAGCGGCAGGCTCGTCAGGATATCGTGGAGCTCGGAATTGCTTTCGACATCGAAGATGCTGACGTTCGCGTAGCAGCCAACGACGCGCCAGATGTGCCGCCACTTGCCGGCGCGTTGCAGTTCCTGGAAGCGCTCCTTCTCGCGCGCCTTGAGGCGCTCGGCTTCCTGTTTGTCGAAATCCAACGGGATCCGCACGTTCATCTGGACCATCGTCAGCATGGCTCAAGCTCCCTTCGCGACGACGTGCAAGGTCGGCGCGGTACGGTCGCGGCGGAACCGAGCGATCTTGTCCTCGTCGAGCGCGATGCCGAGGCCGGGTCCGGTTGGGACGCCCAGGGTGAAATCCGCGTAGTCGAGGGGCTCGGCGAGGATCTCCTCCGTAAGCAGCAGCGGGCCGAAGAGTTCGGTGCCCCATGCGAGTTTCGGAAAGGTGGCGAAGAGATGAGCCGAGGCCGCCGTGCCGACGCCGGCCTCGAGCATGGTGCCGCCGTAGAGGCCGACGCCCGAAGCGTCGGCAATGGCGGCGACGTCGCGCCCGGCATGGAGACCACCCGACTGCGCGATTTTCACCGCAAACACGCGGGCCGCCGCGCTTGCGGCGACGCGGAAGGCATCCCGCGGACCGTGCAGCGCCTCGTCTGCCATCAGCGGAATGCCGTGGCGCGCGGAGAGACGCGCCATAGCCGCGAGCGCGTCGCGTGCGACCGGCTGCTCGACCAGATCGCAGCCGGCGTCCTCCAGCATCTTCATGCCGACGTCGGCCTGCGCCTCGTCCCATCCCTGATTGACGTCCACCCGGACGCTGCCGCGGCTTCCGACGGCCTTCTTGATCGCCGCCACGTGCGCCACGTCGTCGGCCACGCTGCGCTTGCCGATCTTCAGCTTGAAGATCGAGTGCCGCCTCGCCTCGATCATCGCCTCGGCTTCCTCGATGTCGCGCGCGGTATTTCCGCTCGCGAGCGTCCAGGCTACGGCCAAGCGATCGCGGACGCGGCCGCCGCCGATCAGTTCCGAGACGGGCACGCCGAGCCGCTTGCCTGCAGCATCGAGCAAGGCCGTCTCCACCGCGCATTTGGCGATGTGGTTGCCGACAACACTTCGGCCGATTTTCGCCATCGTCTCGGCGACGCGGGAGACGTCGCAGGTCTTCAGGACCGGCGTGATGTAGGTGTCGATGGCGAGCTTGATGCCTTCGGGGCTTTCATCACCGTAGCTGAGGCCACCGATCGTGGTGCCCTCGCCGATCCCCACGACACCGTCCGGACAATCGATCCGGACCAGGACCACCGCCTGGCTACGCATCGTCGCCATCGCCAGGACGTGCGGCCGAATGGTGGGGACGTCGACGATAAAGGTATCAATATGGGCGGGCTTCAGTGTCACGTCGTTTCCTCGATTTCTCAGTTCTTGCCTGAGAAGTACGGGCAGACGGCGCGTTCGGCAAAGATCGTTTGGGTTTACATACTATACCTACAGGGTATAGTTAGGCATGGACCTCCGGCAGCTGCGCTATTTCGTGACCGTCGCCAACGAGCGCAATTTCTCGCGCGCCGCGGACCGGCTGCACATCGCCCAGCCGCCGCTGAGCCGGCAGATCCAGCATCTCGAAGCCGAGGTCGGTGCCGAGCTGATCGACCGCTCGTCGCGGCCGCTGCGGCTGACCGAGCCGGGCCGGCTCTTCTACGAACAGTCCATCCAGGTGCTCGCGCGTGTCGAGGAGATGCGCACGATGATGAAGCGTACGCTCAAGATCGAGAAGAGACGGTTCGTCATTGGGTTCGTGGGTTCGGTACTCTACGGGCACCTGCCCGAACTCATCCGGGAGTTCCGCCGCGCGGCACCGGAGGTCGAACTCCATCTGGTCGAGCTCGTCACTCTTGAGCAGATTGCCGCCCTCAAAGAGGGCCGGATCGACATTGGATTTGGACGCGTGCGCTTCGATGATGACGAGGTTCGCCGCATCATCTTGCGCGAGGAGCAGCTGGTGGTCGCCCTGCCGATGGATCACCCTTTGGAAAAGCAGAGCGGTCCCGTGTCGCTTGAGCAACTCGCCGAAGAGCGCCTCATTCTCTACCCTCGCGCGCCCCGCCCGGGCTACGCCGACCAGGTCATCGCCCTCTTCCATGATCGAGGGCTCGAACCTCGGGTTGCACATGAAGCGCGCGAACTTCAGATTGCGGTCGGCCTCGTCGCCGCCGAGGAAGGCGCCTGCATCGTGCCGGTCTCGGTACAGAAATCGCGGGTCGAAGGCGTGCGTTATAAGCGACTGGCCGAACCTGCGACGTCTCCCATCATCATGAGCCACCGCTTGGGCGACAAGATGCCGGAACTTGGAGTGATGGCGGACGTCATCGCCCGAATGTATCAAATTTGGGGCTACGACGTGCCCGACGCGCTGCTGCGTTTCGACCTATGAAAGTGATTGGCCGACGAGGTTCAACGCAGATTGTTCGGCAAAGACGATGCGACGTCACTTCCGGAAATTTGGCGGCTCCTCCGCGATCTCCGACTTCGCGACGGGAAGTTGCCATTTGTAACGGATCGCCAATAAGCGAAGTCCGAAGCAAAGAACCAATGCCACGACGACGACCGGCGTGATCGGCAACTGCAGCAGGTGACCGATCACCACGACGGCTGCAGCGGCGAGCGCCGCGACGGCATAGAGCTCGGCGCGCAGCACGGTCGGTATTTCGGCCATCAGCACGTCCCGCACCATACCTCCGCCGATCCCGGTCACCATGCCGAGCACCACGGACATGACCGGATTAAGACCTTGCGCGAGCGCCTTCGAAGAGCCTGCCACAGCGAAGAACGCCAATCCCGCGGCATCGAACACCAAGATCGCGGTCGATAGCCGCACTATGAGCGACGACAAGAAGAACGTGACGAGGCCGGCAAAAAGCGACACGCCGAGATACCGCAGGTCGACAAGCGCCGCGGGCGGGACCGCCCCGATCAGGATATCGCGCGTGATGCCTCCGGAGTTCGCGGCCGCGAAGGACAGGACGAGGACCCCGAAGATGTCCAAACGTCGTTTGACGCCCGCCAGCGCGCCGCTCAGAGCGAAGACGAAGGTGCCCGTCAGGTCGAGCACCAGCGAGAGCTTCTCCATACTTTCCAACCTTCCTTATCGCGATGGATCGAAGACGCGTCCCACGGCCCAGAACCGACCTACGCCGGCATCCACGCTCGCGCCGCGACGACTAGGGATTCCACTCCTGTCTCCAGCGTAGGATGGAGTACGGGCGCGAATTTCGGGCTATGGTTCACCGGGAGCTCGTTGAGCTTGTTCGCGTCTCTCGCCTTCGCATAGACGTCCGGATCGGTGCCTCCGACGAACCAGAAGACCGACGGAACGTGCCACTCCCCACCAAAAGACCCGAAATCCTCGCTCGCGGGCGCGGGCCCGGTAGGCCGGACACGTGCGGCGCCGAAGTGTCCGCGGAACGCCTCCACCACGCGTTGGGTGGCTTCCTGATTGTTCACGTTAAGCGGATAGTGGTCGATCGTCGTGATCTCTGGCTTCCGGGGCGCACCCGATGCGGCCGCTTCGGCGTTGACGATCCGTTCGATCGCCGCCAGCACGCGTGTGCGCACTCCGGCATCGAAGGTCCGTACGTTGAGCTTGATGATGGCATCGTCAGGGATGACGTTCTCCTTCGTGCCGGCCTGGAGGACGCCGACGGTCAGGACGGCCGACTCGGTCGCGGCCACCTCACGCGAAACGATCGTCTGCAGACGCAGCACGGTCGAGGCCGCCATGACGACCGGGTCGATGCTGGCCTGCGGCATCGAGCCGTGGGCTCCCCGCCCGAACAGCTTGATCTGCAGGCTGTCCGCGGCCGAGGTGATCGCGCCGGCGCGCCCGGCGACCGTGCCGGCCGGCCCCACCATCACGTGTTGTCCGAGGATCACGTCGGGTTTAGGGAAGCGCTTGAACAGGCCGTCGTCGATCATCGCCTGCGCGCCCTCGCCGGTCTCTTCCGCCGGCTGGAAGACGGCCATGAGCGTACCGCGCCAGGAACTCCGCGCTTCCGCGAGCAGCTTCGTCGCGCCCGCAAGCCAAGTGACGTGCATGTCGTGACCGCACATGTGCGACACGGGGACAGTGTTGCCGTCCCTGTCAGTGGCGGTCACCTTGCTGGCGTACGGCAGGCCCGTCGCCTCCTGGACCGGCAGCGCGTCCATGTCGGCTCGCAGCATGACGGTCGGACCGTCGCCGTTGCGAAGCAGGCCCACCACGCCGGTCTTGCCGACGCCCGACGTCACTTCAAAGCCCGCCGCCGTGAGCCGCTTCGCCGCGATCCCCGCCGTGCGCGTTTCCTGCATCGACAGTTCAGGATGGGAATGGACGTCCTTGTAGAGGTCGGCCAGGTCGGGAAGCAGGGCGCCGAGGTTGCGCAGCGCCGGATCGGAGGAAGTCTGCTTGGTCGTATTCACGGTCGTCTCCTTCGCGGTTGGGGCAGTAGCTTGCTGGTCTTCAAGTTCGATTTTTACCCGCTCGTCCTTGCTATTGCCGAGGGCGGCGATTTCTTCTTGTCCGCGGCCTTCGACCAGGAGCGGTAGTAGGCGACGGCCGTCATCAGCGCGACGCCGACGACGCTGACAACGATCTGCATCCAAATCGAGCCGGATACTTCGACGAGAACCACGTGCGCCCCAACGGCCAGGAACACGCCGGTACAGAATACCTCGAGCGATTGCTGACCGCATTTGACAAGCGGCTGAAACAGCGGCCGTTGGAGCGGCGGCCAGTCACGCGGCAGGAAGCGGTTGATGAAGAAGGCAAGGACGATGAAGTGCAGGAGGCGATAGGGCGCCAGATTGGTCTTGTCGTTCGGATTGAACGCATCGAACAACCACGTGGGCATCATCGCGAGACCGATCTCCGGGAATCTTCCGGCCATAGTCATGACGAAGGCGAACAGCAGGTAGGCGAACCCAAACCACAACATGGCGCGCGACCGGATCAACGGTCGCGCTTCGATCGATCCGCCGAGCGCGAACCATCCGCCGAATATGAAGAGGAACTGCCAGCAGAAGGGATTGAAGTACCAGTATCCCGTCGGATAGGCAGCGAGATTCCACTCGAAATGCCGCGCCGCAAGATACAGCAGGAAGGACGCCGCGAGCGTCAGGTTCGGCAGTCGAAGCATGGTCCAGAGGACGGGCGGAAACACGGCCATCAGCAGAATGTACAGCGGCAGCACGTCCATGTTGACGGGTTTGAACGCCAGTATCAGCCCCTGGTAGAGCGTATCCGCCGGGTTCGCCATGAATCCGGCGACGTTGAATTCGTTCTCAAGATTGGGGTCGGCATAGCGCTTCGCCAAATATTCGATCTCGGCGATGTACATCACGAAAAGGATGACGTGCGCCACGTAGATCTGCCATGCGCGCCTGATCAGACGAGTGCCAGCTATCGTGAAGCCGCGATCGAGCATCATCCGCGCGTAGACGAACGAGGCGGTGTATCCGGAGATGAAGACGAACAGGTCGGCGGCATCGCTGAAGCCGTAGTTGCGCTGCGTGAGCCAATTGACCGCGTTGTTCGGGATGTGGTCCAGATAGATCGCCCAGTTCGCGAAACCACGCAGAACGTCGAGCCGATAGTCGCGGCCTTTCGGCGGCAGGATCGTCCGGATCTTCATGTCGAACGCCCCACAGCCTCGAAACTCCTCTTGGAAGGGGGCCGATTATTTGCCTGGCGCCATGGCGGTCACGTCAGCTCGCCGCCACTCCAGATAGGACATGACGGTCTTGCCCGACGACGAGATCGGGCTGGCGCTGCCCAGGAAGAGGCGATCGCCCTCGATCCGGACGTTGCGCGCCTGGGTCTGGCCGATCCAGTTCGGGAACAGGGAGATGAACATCGAGTGCGTAAGATGCTGCTTCGCCTTATCGACGTGGAACGGACCGGTGTAGGCGATATAGCTGGTGGCTTCGCCCTTGAACTCGGCGTCCGTCGCGACGAACCAGTCGCCGGAGGCGAACGGCTTGCGGTCCGGCTTGGAGAGTTGCGCCGACATGAAGCAGTCGGGCGCGTACATGATAATTCCCTTTGGATTGGTGCCCATGGGGTAAAAGGACGGCGAACCGTCGACCGGCCGTTCTTCGTAGGAGATCAGGCTCCAGGCGCCTATGAGCCGGTCGCGCAGACTCTTCTCGGTCATGATCGCTCTCCTCGCCGTGCGGCGCCTGTTCAGTTTCTCTGCATGTCGCCGTCGATCGGCATGATCTGGCCCGAGATCGACTTGGCGGCGTCCGAAGCGAGAAACACGGCGAGCGCAGCGATATCCTTCGGATCGACCAAATATGGCAGCGATTGATTGGACATCGATTCGGTCCTGATCTCCTGGATGGACTTCCCGCTCGCCTTCGCCCGTCCCTCGAAGACCCTATGGATCCGGTCACCGTCGACGGCGCCGGGCAGGATCGCGTTGGCCCGGATGTTGTGGGCGCCGAGCTCCATCGAAAGCGTCTTCGTGAAGCCGATCAGCCCCCACTTCACGGTGGAATAGGGGCTGCGGTTCGGGTAGCCGAAGCGCCCCGCCGCCGAGGACATGTTGATGATGACGCCATGGCCCGATTCGATGAGGTGCGGTATAGCGGCCTTGGTGATGAGGAACGTCCCCGTGAGATCGATTTTGAGGACGGCTTCCCACTGATCGGGATCGACGTCCTGAACGGGAGCGGTCGGGCCCGAGATGCCCGCATTGTTGACCAGGATGTCGACGCCGCCCCCGAGCTGCGATGCCGCGTCCTTCATCATAGCTTCGATCTGCTTTCGATCGCCGACGTCGCATACGCCGGTCTTCAGTCCCGGCAGTTCGCGCGCCGTCGCATCGAGCGCGGCACGGTTGATGTCGCACGTGTACACGCTATCGCCCGCCGAAAGAAAAGCCGCCGCGATTTCCTTGCCGATTCCCGCAGCTCCCGCCGAAACCAATACCCTTCGCATGGTCGCCCTCCAAAGGCATCTCCGAACGGGAGGATCGGCCTTCCGGCTGGGTCCAGAAACCGACCTGATCAGGTCGGTAAGGCCAATCTGCCGCAGCGGCTAACTTTGTTTGAATCGTAGCCAATGGGCCGAGGAGGCCGGAGATGACAAGCAAAGTCGTGGTGTGCGGCAAGCTATTCGACGGCCAGAGCGACATGATGCGCGGTCCGACGGAAATCCTGATCAATGACGGCACCATCGTCGAAGTGTCGACCTCGGTAGGCCGTCCCAATAGCGCCGAAGTCATCGACCTGAGCGAGCGTGCGGTGTCGCCGGGATTCATCGACACTCACGTCCACCTCTGTATCGACGGCCTGAATCTCGCCAGGCAGACGATGCAGTGCTCCCCCGCGAAGGCCCTCGCCGGACTGTACTACGCGCAGCAGTACATGCGTTTCGGTTTTACCACGCTTCGAGACATGGGCACGCTGGATCCCGAATGGCCGACCGTGAATCTTCGCGACGCCATCGAGAGCGGGATGGCTCGGGGGCCGCGTCTGATCGTTGCCCCTCACATGATCAGTGCGACCGCCGGGCACGGCGACATGCAGGGCATGTTTCCGTGCCGATGCCACATGGGTCTGTCCAGGGTCGCGGACTCTCCGGCCAAGATCCGCGAGTTGGTACGAATGGAGCATGCCTTCGGCGGCAACTGGATCAAGACGATGAACACCGGCGGCTATATGAGTGCGGGCGACGATCCGGCCAGAGTGACCTGGTTCGAGGACGAGATGCTGACCCTCGGGCAGACCGCGCAGCAGCTTGGCCTACCGTTGGCGGTCCATACCGGTGCGGCGGAGGGGTGCAAGCAGGCCCTGCGCGCCGGCGCGCGTAGTTTGGAGCACTGTTACCTGATCGACGACGAGGGCATCGCGATGGCGGAGAAGGCCGGCTCGTTTCTCGTTCCGACGATGCAGATGACGAGGGAGGACAAGGCACTCATGAAGGCGGGCAAGCTTCCAGAGCACGCGGTCTGGAAATTCCGCCGCGACGTCGCGGAGATCGAGAAGGCTCAGAAGCGCATCGCACGAAGCAAGGCGAAGATCGCTTTCGGGACGGATTGCGGAATGTTTCCTTTCAGCGAAGGCGTCCTGGAGTTTCAGGCGATGGTAGCCGCGGGTATCGATGCCGTCCGGGCGATGAAGGCGGGTACGAGCGTCGCGGCCGAACTGTTGCAACGCGACGACCTCGGCGTGATCGCGCCTGGCAAGCAGGCGGACATTGTCGCGATGCCAGGTGATCCCTTGGCGGATATTGCCGCCACGGCGAAGGTGGACTTCGTCATGAAGGGGGGGCGAGTCTATCGGCATGGAGCGTTCGAAATACTTCAGTGAAGTGCCGCCCTTCGGAGACTCGGGGCTCGTGAGGATCGCATTCCGTCGAGACGGGTGTGGGACGTGCTCGATATGCCCCCGACCGGAAGAACATCGTGGCGACCACGGGTCCGTTGACGACGCCGGTCGACGGGCAACATCAATGCCTTCCGGTTCATAGAAGGGAGATGGAACCTAGGGCCATCGGCGTTGAAGCTGACCCGTCCGAGCGTCACCCGATTGGGACTCGCTGCGCCCGGGCAAGTGCGCTATTCTGTCGCAGGTATAGTTCAGCCGCCTGGGCCGCCCCGGAGAATGTGGATGAAGCATTACCCCTCTCGCGAATTCGATGCGTTCAGGTCCGCCGCCGAGGGAATGGTGGGGGCTCTCGCCGCAGCGAAAGACCTTTCGGAAATCGACCGGATTTTCGTCGAGCGGATCACCACCCTCGGCTTCCACACTGCGGGCTATATCCGTGTGTTCGGCCAGGGCCAGTTCCACTCCGCCGAATTCCTGTTCGGCGGGACCGTCCCGAATTGGGCGGAGCGCTATCAGGCGCAGTACTACCGGATCGACGATCCCGTCGTCTCGGCAGCCTGCCGCATGACAGGCGCCTTCACGCTCGACGAGGTAGCCGGCACGTCGCGCCTAGGCGCCCCTATCCTCAAGGACAGCCGTAGATACGGCCTCTACGACGGCTTCTGCGCACCGATCCGGGCGGAATACGACGAGATGGGCCTGGTGATGCTGGGAACGGGTCGATTACTCCATCTCGGCGATTATGAGCGTTTTCTGCTGCAGGGAATGTGCGAGGCCTACGCGCAAGCCGGGCTCAAGATGCATCTTGCCCCGCACGCGGCGCCGCCATCCCTGACCCGGCGGGAGACGGAATGCTTGAGGTGGGTCGCGATAGGCCGCAGCGACCCGCAGATCGGCATGATCCTCGGTCTCTCGCCGAATACCGTGCACGCGCACGTGGAGGCGGCGAAGTGCAAGCTCGGCGCCAACTCCAGGGCACAACTCGTCCTGCGAGCGGTGATGGCCGGCATTCTCAGGTCGGACCCCTCGCAGCAATAATCGCCGCCGAACCCGCTTGTACGAGAACTCACCTGATCAGGGGGGTACCGGCATGCCGCCGCAGGCCCGAAGATGATCGCTCCAAGACGCGCCATCGACCGTCGCGAAGCGAGCTCCATCCCGAAGTGCGTGCGATGAAAATCATCAGGTGCAGGAAACGCGCCGACGCGATACCGAAGGCTTGTGCGACCGCGACGATAGTTGCCCTTGGTCTCGTTGCGGACGGTTACGCGAGCGCCGATCCGATCACACCTTCGAAGCTCCCGCAAATCTCCACTGTCGACGAACGCTTCCAGTCCTACAACGTCGAGATGCTGGAGGTGACCGGCGGTCGCTTCTGGAAACCCTACAAGGACATCATGAAGACCTCCGCGCCGGCGAGCGATCACGTCGCCGGTGCAGCGTCAGGCACGGCCGCACCAGCCGGCATGAGTCCGGACCTCTATCAGTATCGCCCACCAATCGATCTCACCAACCGGTGCCTGCGCGCGCTCGCACGAAACCTCGGTCCGGCCTACGTGCGCATCAGCGGCACCTGGGCGAACACGACCTACTTCACCGACGCGAAGACACCGCCGAAGACAGCGCCCGCGGGCTATAATGGCGTGCTGACGCGCGATCAGTGGCTGGGAGCGATCGCGTTCTCGCGTGAGGTCGATGCGCCAATCGTGACCTCCCTTCCGAACAGCGTGGGCGCGCGCGGACCGGACGGCGTATGGCGCCCCGACCAGGCGCGCCTCTGGTTGGCCTTCACGGTGGCGCACGGCGGAACGATCGCCGCAGCGGAATATTTCAACGAACCCACTCTGGCTTCGATGGGCGGCGCGCCGAAAGGCTATGACGCGGCCGCCTTCGGCCGCGACTTCAAAGTCTTCGATGCATTCATGCGTAAGGAATATCCTCGCGTCAAACTTCTTGGACCCGGTTCCGTCGGGGAAGCCGATGCACCCTGGTCCGTGGCGAGCGGCGGCTACGGCGAGATGACCGTCTTGAAAGCCGGTGAACTCGCGGCGTTTACCGGCGATGCCGATGCGTTCTCCTATCACCACTACGGAGCGGCATCGGAGCGCTGCACAGCGACCGGAACGAGCGCCGCCGATGCACTTTCGGAACAGTGGCTCGGGCGAACCGACAAGACACTGGCCTACTATCGCGCGGTCCGCGACAAAGCGATGCCCGGCAAGCCGTTCTGGAACACGGAGACGGCAGACGCGGCATGCGGGGGAAATCCTTGGGCCGGTACGTTCCTCGATACCTTCCGCTATCTAGATCAACTCGGACGCCTCGCACGGCAAGACGTCAAGGTCGTAATCCACAACACCCTCGCAGCGAGCGACTACGGCCTTCTGGATGAAAGCACCTACGAACCGAAGCCGAACTACTGGGGAGCCCTGCTCTGGCGGCGGTTGATGGGTACGACGGTCCTGGATGCGGGGCCTTCCCGGGAAGGACTTCACCTCTATGCACAGTGCCTACGCGGTAAGCCAGGCGGGGTGGCACTGCTCGCGATCAATAACAGCCGGAGCTCTTCGAGTTCAATCGATCTCGCCACTGAGAGCCTTCGCTACACCCTGAGTGCCGATCCAGTTCAGTCCGGGACCGTCAAGCTGAACGATGCGGTCCTTAAGCTGGGACCAAACGATGCCCTACCGGAATTGAGAGGGCAGGCGACGGCGGCCGGCTCCATTTCGTTTGCTCCGGCCACCATCACGTTCCTCGCGATTCCGGAGGCGACCAATGCCGAATGCAAGGGTTAACAACGGAGGAAAGTCGAATGGATAAACGCGATGTTGCCGTGATCGTGGGCAGCCTGCGGAAGGACTCGATAAACCGCAAAGTGGCGCACGCGTTGATGGAGATTGCGCCCGCTGATCTGAAGCTGTCCATCGTGGAGATCGGCCAGCTCCCGCTCTACAATCAGGATGGCGACGACAATCCGCCGACCGAATGGACGTCGTTCCGCCAGCGCATCGCAGCCGCCGACGCGGTCCTCTTCGTGACGCCGGAGCACAATCGATCGGTGCCCTCAGCCCTCAAGAACGCGATCGACGTCGGCTCACGCCCCTACGGCAAAAGCGCATGGAACGGCAAGCCGGGCGCGGTCGTCACTGCATCGCCTGGCGGCATCGGAGGCTTCGGGTCCAACCACCATCTGCGGCAGTCGCTCGTCTTCTTGAACGTTCCGGCGATGGCGCAGCCGGAGGCGTATATTGGAGGTGCGGACAAGCTGTTCGATGCGAGCGGCAAGCTGGTCAACGACGGGACGCGAAAGTTTTTCGAAGGGTTTATGCAATCCTTCGCGAAATGGATCGCGTCGAACCACTGATGATCCGTAAGGCGGCCGTAGCTGCGAGAGGATTTTCATGAGCAACGCGATCGAAATGACTGGTCGACTAATTGCCGCAGCGCGCGCGCTGACTGGCATCAGTTTGGACGACTTTGCGACCGCCGCAGGACTTCCCTCAGAAGCCCTGCAGCGGATGGAAGCGAACGGGAGCGCGTGGCTTCATTCGGAGAGCGACGCGAAAGCCGTCCGACGCGGTCTGGACCATTTCGGAGTGATCGTCATGGACGAAGCCGACGGTCTCGGTGCAGGCGTCAGGTTGAAGTTCACGCGACAGGACGCGAGACAGATCGCTCGCTTGGAAGGCGAAGGCGGGATCGTCGGATCCGATGACGCGCATTGAGAAGCGGCAGGCCATCGATGCCCATAGTACGGGTGCTATGCGATCGATTGCGGAACACATGGCGGGAGGTCGCCGCCGCCACCGTCGCTGCGCCTTTGGCGTGGGTCGCCTCGGAAAAACTATTCGGCCATCCCAACCGCTCTTTGCGTCCGTGATTGCGGTCGTCGCCTTGGGTCCGGGCATCGCGAGCCACCGCGAGCAGGCATGGGGGCTCGTCGTCGGCGTGGCAACGGGAATCATTATCGGGGAACTCGTGCGGTTCGTTCCCTATCCGGCCGTGGCGATGGTAATCGGCGTCTTTGTGTCGATGATGATCGCCGCCTGTTTCGCATTGGGTCCGGTCGTGCCAATTCGAGCCGGCGTGTCCCTCCTTCTGGTTCTGACGCTCGGAGCGGAGACTGCTGGCCTCGTGCGCTTGATCGACGTCGTCATCGGCGCGATCGTCGGACTACTGTGCGGGAGACTGTTCCTCAAGCTCCCGGCACCCCAACCAAATTCAGCGACTTCTCGGTGATCGGCGACCGGTCGGGCTTCGCATGAAAGAGAGCAATGATCTCATGAACGCACAGACGAGCCGCATGCCGGCACTCTTCATCGGACACGGCAGCCCGATGAACACACTCGAGCTCAACGGCTTCACGCGTGCTTGGCGGTCGCTCGGCGAAAAGCTGCCGAAGCCGAGGGCAATCCTCGTCGTGTCGGCGCATTGGTTCATCGGAGCGACGGCGGTGACTGCGATGGCCAGGCCGCGCACCATCCATGACTTCTACGGCTTCCCGAAGCCGTTGTTCGATTTCGAATACCCGGCCGACGGCTCGCCGGAGGTAGCCGGCGAAGTCGTGGAAGCGGTCAAGCCCGACTGGGTCGGCCTCGACCAGGATCAATGGGGACTGGACCACGGAACGTGGAGCGTCCTGGCGCATCTCTATCCCAACGCCAACATTCCCGTCGTGCAGCTCTCGATCAACGCGCTCAAGCCGTTCGAGTATCATCTCGCCTTGTCCGCGCGCCTATCGTCGCTCCGCGACAAAGGCGTTCTCGTTCTTTCGAGCGGCAACGTCGTGCACAACCTTCGGCTAGTCGAGTGGAACAAGCCGACCGAAGGCGCGGACTGGGCGCATCGCTTCGACGAAGCGGTTATGCGGCAAATGGCGGAAGATCCCGCGGCGATCCTGAAGCTCAACGAGCATCCCGATTTCGCGCGGTCCGTGCCGACGCCCGACCATTACATCCCCCTGCTCTACACGGCAGGCATCGCCGCGGCGGAAGGCCGGTCGCAGCCGCTCATCCGGGGCTACTCCCTCGGGTCGCTCTCGATGACCAGCTACAATGTCGGGCCCGAACTCAACCTGCCCGCCACTGCAGAAGGTATCTCCGACATGCCCAACAACGTGCCTGCCGACCAAACCAACATCTGATTGGAGAGAGCACATGGCCAGATTGGTGCCCGGAGTCAGTCACAAATCACTGCTGCACCCCCTCTTCATCGCTGCGGGGTCGACCCTGCTGATCGCCGGGTTGGCCACCGATATCATGTACTGGAATACATCGAACTGGCAGTGGGCCAACTCGTCGGCGTGGTTGATTGCTGCAGGCTTGGTCCTCGCTCTCGTCGCCACGATCGCCCTAATCATCGATTTTCTCACGAGCCGAGCCGGACGGATCAACTGGATGCCGTTCCTTCTCGTCGCAGTGGCGGCCCTGCTGTCGCTTCTCAATGTTTTCGTTCACAGCCGCGATGCTTGGACATCTGTCGTACCGCAGGGAATTTCGATCTCCGCGATCGTGACGATCCTGCTCCTCATGGCCGCCGCCAGCGGTTGGAAGGTGACCACCGTTCGTACCACCGCCGTCGGAGACCGCCTGTGACCCACGCAATGCTTCGAGCCGTGCCGGCCCTCTGCGCGTTAGTCGCGCTAACCGCCTGCGACCAGGGCGGCGATCCCATGCGGCAATACGGAGCTGATCCCTACCTTCCGGAGCCGCAAAACTATCTTTTGCCGCCCATGAGCGTCCCAAAGGCGGTGGGCTGGGAACCAGGGGAGACGCCAACGGTCCCCGCAGGGATGAAGGTTCAGGCGATAGCGATGGGGCTGATGCATCCTCGCATCGTCTACCCGCTGCCGAACGGCGATGTCCTCGTCGTCGAGGGCAACAGTCCGGGCACCACGCCTTTCCGACCCAAGGATTTCATCCAGGGCAAGGTGAAGGCGAGGGCTGGAACGGCCGGCAAGGGCGGCAACCGCATCACCCTGCTTCGCGATGCCAACGGCGACGGAAAGCCGGAGGAACAAACGGTTCTCGTCGACCACCTTCACTCGCCCTATGGCGTCACGTATGTGGACGGCACCCTCTACGTCGCCAACACGGACGCGATCATGGCGTTCAAGTACGCGCTCGGGCAGACCAAGATCACCGAGCCCGGTGTGAAGCTCGCGGACCTTCCGGCCGGACCGATCGACCACCATTGGACCAAAGCGATGGTCGCCAGCCCCGATGGGTCCAAGCTCTATGTCGGCGTCGGCTCCAACAGCAACATCACCGAAAACGGCCTCGACGCCGAAGAGGGGCGGGCCGCGATTTACCAGGTCGACCGCCTGACCGGCGCGAAGCGCATCTTTGCGTCGGGCACGCGCAATCCGACCAATCTGGCGGTCGATCCCCAGACGGGCCGGCTGTTCGCGGTCGTGAACGAGCGGGACGAGATCGGCCCGGACCTCGTCCCAGACTATCTCACCGCGGTTCAGGAGGGTGCCTTTTACGGCTGGCCTTACAGCTATTGGGGCCAGCACGTCGATGTTCGAGTCCATCCGCAGCGACCCGATCTAGTGGCCAAGGCGGTCAAGCCGGACTACGGCCTGAGTTCACACGTGGCCGCGCTCGGCCTGGCGTTCAGCAAAGGCGAGACGCTCTCCCCTAAATTCAGTAACGGCGTTTTCGTCGGTGAACACGGCAGTTGGGACCGCAGCCCGGTTAACGGATATCAGGTGATCTTCGTACCGCTGGTGAACGGTCGGCCGGAGGGTAAACCGGTCTCGGTCGTCACCGGATTTCTTGGCAGCGACAACGACACGGTGCGGGGCCGGCCCGTGGGCGTAGCTCTCGACCGCACCGGCGCGCTGTTGGTCGCCGACGACACCGGCAACGCCGTGTGGCGCGTCAGCGCGGACAAGCCCGGGCAATAAGCTGGATCAACACGGATGGCGATTGGCCGCTGAATGCCCAGGGAAATATCGGAAGGGTCGGCGCGGATCGCATTCCCGAACCGCCTCGAAAAAGACCGAGATTGATGGCCCGCACCGCCCAGGCAGGTGGTACACACAGGTGGTCACAAACGTCGGCCGTGGCTTTCGAGAATCCTTGTTTTTCGGCGTAATTCGCGCGTTCGCGGCCTAAGGGGAGAGATTCCCACTCTCTCCCCCAAATCGTCATGTGCTGAGACACGGACTATAGCGATGGGGCGACCCGCGCGCTCCTCTCGCGATGTTTCGTCGTCCAGCCGTGTGTCAATCGGCGCGCGATTTGACCCTCTCGTCAAAGTTCGGCGCTTATTCACATTCCTGAAAGGTTGCGCGCCGAAGAGGGGCTTGGCTGTGGAGGAACGACGCAACTCCGGGGGAGGGCGCGGACTTGCCAGGCCGCCTCGCCTCGGCCCACATCTCGCTGATTGTTATCTGAGATGCAGGCCCAGGCGACGTAGACGCGAAGCTGGACGCAATCAATTCGAGATTGCCGGCATCCCACAAAGTCTAATTGAGACGTTCTCGAAGCGATCGCGCCAGATAGAGCAGCTTGTCGGACGGGACGCGACCGGCGCGCAAAAGGAATTGGCAGCGCTGGCAACGCGCGGTTCAAAAGATGAAGTCCCGGTGGGTAAGATCCTGGAGGCTCGCTGGAAGGAAGAGCTCGTGCAAACTGGCACCGATCCATGGGAGGCGGTGCGCGACTTCGTGCCTGGTCAAGAGGCCGACGCGGCCGTCGAACGTGAACTTGATCTTCCAGAAATCGAGGGGGCGGGTCCGGTTGCGGTTGCCGCCTCGAAGCTCTTCCGGCATCAGAGTGTGATCACCCGCAAGGAGTTGGTGCATGGAGCACTCATCGAGGCGGCCATTCGCGCGGTCAGCATCGACCAGGTTTGGGCAGAGCTGCGGTCGTTCGAGGAGCGTGGAATTGTTCGTAAGCTTACGGGCGAAGAACGAGCAGAATACTGGACCACGCCAGCTATAGCTGCCGCCGCAGCAAGCCTGCTACGATCCGCGGATCGCCTGAATGAGCAGGACTGGTTTCCACAGGACGCGCTTGAGGCGGCGCTCGCAAACGCGCCCTATCTGTCTCAGGAACAAGCCGATGCTGTCAGGTTTGCCGCCAATCGCGATGGGGTGACTATATGCGAGGCACCCGCCGGCACTGGGAAAACGGTGATGACGCAGGCGCTGGTCGAAGCTGCCCAGCCCTCCGGTCTCAAGATTTTGGGATTGACGCCCACCTGGGTGGCTGCTGACGAACTATCAAAATCTTGCGGTATTGAAGCATGCGCTATCGCTAAATGGCGATACGACCATGAGCGCAAAATCGGATCCGAGATTGATGCCAATACACTGATTGTTGTCGATGAGACCGGCTTGGCCGGCGTGCGGGATCTCGAGACGGTCTTAAGGGTGGCTCATGACTCGCACGCTAAGGTTGTGTGTCTCGGGGATCGGCGCCAACTCCAGGCCGTGCCAGGAGGCAGCGCGCTGAAAGCGATCTCCGACGTGATTGCGCGCGGTGCAGTTTTATCGCAAGTCCGTCGACAAACGGTGGAGTGGCAGCGCGCAGCATCGATGGTGATGGCCAGAGGTGATTCCGACGCGGGTCTGCGGGCTTACGCGCGGCAAGAAAAGCTCGAACTTGTATCGGGCGACGCCAAGGCGCAGGCCCGCGTCATTGAGACGTGGAATAATTATCGCCAGGCGCATGGCGATGACGTCTTAATCATTACACGCCGAAATTCTGATGCCGCAGCTCTCAATAGAGCGGCGCGTGCTGTCCTGCGTTCTGAAGGGCGCCTAGTAGGTGAGGATTTATCTCTCCTCGCCGTTGGCCGTGACAAGAAAATTGGCACGATTGAGCTTGCCCAAGGTGACCTCATCCGGTTCAGTGAAAATCTTCCCCGATTCCGCATTCGCAACGGAACCCGTGGTACAATCGAGCGCCTGGCGCGAGACGATGCTGACGTGAAAGTCGCCGTTCGGTTCGACGACGAGCGCATGATCGAAACGGAATGGGGATCTCTAGCTCGCGAGCGCGCCGAAGGTCCACCTAGGCCACCGCGTATTTCGCTGGCCTATGCGGGCACGGCGTATTCAGTGCAAGGCCGAACGTCCGCTGCCGCCGTGCTGTACGTGGCGAAGCCGACGGACGCACGGGAGGTTTATGTCGGACTTACGCGACATAAGATCGATGCTTACGTTGTCGCCGAACGCAATCGGCTTGAGGCTACTGTAGCGAAGCACCAACTCGACCCGCGCATGGTCCCAGGGGAGGCTGCAATTCGTGAGCGGCTTTTCAACGAAGCGACATCTTACGCAAAAAAGGTGAACGTTGTGGATTTCGCCGACGATCGCATTGAATTCGCACGGAACGGCCAACTTCAAATGCGATGCGAGGCAGGATCGCTCAACGTCGGTCGAGTTGCACGCGCAGCACGGCGGATGTTGGAGGCTTCGCGCGAAATGTCAGCCGATACGTCTCTCACCATCGCCACTTGGCGGTTGATCGACAGTGCGCGTCAAATCAGGCAAGATATTGCGCAACGCGTGCGCCAAACTATTCAAGCGATTAAGAACGGTATGGATTTCAGAGCCAAAGAGCGCACGGTAGCTCGCGAATGGGACGGGGGGCGTTGAGATGAGCCAACGTGTGTCAATCGGCGCGGGGTCCCGACGCCGATCGGCGAGCTAAGCTATTGACCTACCAAGCGGTGGAGGGGGCAATCTTGAAGGCCCTTTCACATCTAGGATGTTTGCCCGCTTCCGGAGAGCTGTTATTGTTGAGCGGTCTTGCGTCTAGGGGATGATGATTTTGTCTCCAGCAGAACTGTCTAGCAGCGAGGCGGAACGACTGCGGGCCTTCGAACGCCAAGGTCATGATGCTTTGGCGAAGAGCTATCATGCATTTTTTGCGGCGGTGACTGCTCTAGCCACCGATCCTCTTTTCGACGACGTGCATTTGCACCGTGGTACACGTCTGCTGGATGTCGCGAGCGGACCGGGTGCTCTTACAGCCGAAGCCGCAAATCGTGGCGCACGCTCGGTCGGTGTTGACTTGTCGCCGCGGATGATAGAGCTGGCGCAGCGACTGTACCCCACGATCGAATATCGTGAGGCAGACGTAGAACATCTCCCATTTCCCGATCATACGTTTGACGCAGTCGTCTGCGCTTTCGGGCTTGGACATTTTCCCCGGCCAGAACTTGCTGTCGCAGAGTGCGTACGAACCTTATCGCCCGGCGGACGCATTGCGTTTTCTTGGTGGGGTGATCCGTCGCGCCAGCGTATTCAAGGCATCTTCCGTGACGCGATTGCCGAGATCGGCGTATCGGCTCCGCTGGACGTGCCACAGGGCCACAATGTGTTTCGTTATTCCAACTCGGGCGAATTCCTCCAGTTGCTAGACGGAGCTGGCCTCACGGAGGTGAAGGTCACAGAGCACGCTGCAACCTACTTCGTCCCCGATACGGAGACCCTTTGGCGAGGCGGGTTGGGCAGTCTCGTTCTGACCGGCGCTGTCATCCGGAAGCAAGATCAGGCGACTCAAGGCTTGATCCGAACCGCGTTCGAACGTTGTGCCAGCGTCTACAAATCAGCCGATGGGCTGAACCTGCCTATCGCGTTCAAAATAGGCTCGGGCCAGCGACCGACTTGAGGGGCGCACAGGCGCAATGGGTCAAATGCGACCTGGGGAGGAGGGCTGCTGTTGTGAAGATTTTCGGACGTCCCCGTAGCCCTAGCATAGCCCTTCTCGCCAGCAACTGAATCTGACCGGATACGTTGCTCGGAATCGCGTGCAGCGTGTCGATTGCGGCGCGTTGGTGCCCTGTTGCAGGGTGAAGCCCGCCGCTGGGCATGGCTTCACGGAGTGGCACCAAGACAGCGATGAACGTAACAGATTGAGCGACTAACGATCGGCGGCTCGTCGTAACTATTGATCTCGGTCAGCTTCAAATTGATCGGCATAGCCCCACATCGTGGCGGCGGTGCCTCTCTCCGAAATCAATTGAATTTCCCAGGGCCCGTATGTAGTTGCAGGCATGGAAACGACGCGCACTCTCTTGCCGGCCCCAGGTCGGGTACAGGCGAGACTACGAATGCGGGCTCCGTCGTCCTGAGCCATTGCGACGATTGCCTTTCGGATTTGGAATGGCGTTTCGCAGATCACAGTGTCAGCCATCGTCCAAAAATAGGACGTCTTGACGTCTACTGATCCATCCGATTGCCAGCGGAGCCAAACGGCCCCAGCAACCGCAAAGGCGAAGCCAATGTCGAGGAGGCGCATGAGACCTCCATACCGGCCCCGGCGCGGCTCCGGCCGCGGGTATCCGGTCGAGATCTACATTACAGGACAGTCCTGCTGTGCGCCAGAGCCGAACCCAAAGATCTGGAGGTGATGTGGTGATTTGTACGCGCCTTGAAGCCGCGCATCGTCGCCGTGGCACTCAGTGACCGTTGGCTGACACAGGCCAACCAAGCAAACCACCATCGACCCGATTCCTGTGACGGACTCGATGGAAAATGATCGGCTGCCGCAAGCCAGAAAAGCCGGGCCGTCGGAATCCAATTAGGAGCTTTCACTGAATTTGCGGCCGGCATGCGCAGAGGCAACTGCCATTAACCTGCACCGGCGGGCAACTCTGGCAGCGACATGCATTGATGCGCACTGCCGGAGATGGGTCCGCGCAGCCCCAGGGAACGCTAATCAGTTTCAGAAGGTGAACAGAACGGATGTGTACCAGGAATAGCGATCAGTTTGCTCCGTGTTCTCGACTCCTCGCCTGACATAGCCGAGCAGATGGAAATTGCTGCTGAGATCATAGCGCCATCCCACCCCGAGGCTGGTTGTCGCGGGCGTGCCCGTAGAGTTGGCGGTCTGATGAAAGAGCTCCGCACCGATCTGAAGCTTGGGCATTAGTTGATATGTGAGAACACCACCCGCCAAACAGAAATCTGCTCTGCGAAGGGCGCCGAACACGCATCCACCGCCCCCGAAGGCGGACCATCCGCCCTTCCAATCCTTTTGCACCCAAACCGGAAGAAGCAACGAGGCATGGTTGTCGCCGATCGTGTTCGAACCGCTGGGGAGAAAAACGCGAGGAAACACGGCGACGTCGAGACCGAAGTTGTCTTGATGCAGAAACCGGTATTTTGCGGCAAGCTCTATGTTGCTCAACCCAAAATTCGTGCCGCCGGCCGCAGATTGACTGAAGCCCGCGGGCAAGGTCGCTGTGAGCTGAAGGTCAGGCGCTGCACCGTAGTTAAAATCTATGCCCGCCCCGCCATCTATGCCGTCGCGCGTATTCGTCCCATTGTTGAATGTGTATATCTCGAAGTGATGATATTCGGTCGGTTCGGGATCGTCGGACACGAAGGGAGGACCCGCGACCGCCGGCCGCGCCAGCAGGACCAGCACTGTAGCACCTAGCCAACCCGACAGAACGCGCATTGAACGACATCCTCTGCCAAACGATCTAATCGGGGTGTGGAATGCGAGCGTCCTCAGCAAAATGCGCCTACTCCATCTGAGGATCACCGCACCTGCGCTGCGACGCCGGATCCGGGATGCCGTCCGGGCCTCTGTGGCAAGACCAGAATGAGAATGACGATGACGGCGAGGATCACCCCCGATGCGAGAGGACGACTGAGCGCCAAGCCGCCGTGGCTCGTCGGCTTGTCCAGAAAGTCGCCGACCGTCGCACCGAGCGGTCGCGTCAAGATGAAAGCCGCCCAGAATAGGAACACGTGCGAGATTGTCGTCCAATAGTACAGAGCTGCCAGCACGATCAGTCCCGCACAGAACACAAGCGCGCCTCCGTCATATCCCAATCCGGTACTGTCCGCGGTCCAGTCTCCGAGCGCGGTACCCAGAGTTTGCGAAAATGTGATCGTCACCCAATAGAAGATTTCCACTTTCGGCGTTGCAACCGTCTGAACGTTTATCGAACCGATAGTGAGGTACCAAGCCCCGAGCGAGCACAAGACGCAGGCCAACAAAATCAACGAGCCTCCTGTGTAGCCGATGCCCAACGAGCGATCGAAAAAGTCAGCCATGGCGGTGCCCACCGTCGTGGAGGCCACGATGGCGATCCAGTAAATCCAGGCGTTGAACCTCTTCGTCGAGATTTGAGCGATCACCGCCGCAACGAACACGGCAAGGAATATGCCAGTGCCGATCAAATAACCCCCGTTATGGGCATTTTGGTCAGCGTGCAGCCAGCTCATTGTCACAGTATCGCCGCCCGTTTCGCCGAGCGTCGTGGCGAGGATCTTGATCACCCAGAAGCCGAGCGTCACCTCGGGGATCTTGCTCACGAAATTGTCTTCGTTTGGCATTGTACCTCCAGCAAACGTCTACGGGTTTTGTTTTTGGCTTGTGAGCGGCAGTCTTTTGCTGAGTCTCAACGCCGGACGCGCGAGAAGGTCGCTCTAGGAACTGTGTTTTCTGCAGTTCTGCCGCTCTGCGACAGCAGCAAATCGCGTTCTGGAGATCGCATCGCGGCTCGCTTGCCGCAACATCACCGCAACACTTGTGCGCCGCAGCCGAAAGAGCATCGCAGTCGTCCTCAGTCTTTTCCGACCGAATCCATGACGGACAGCAGGTCAGCGATCGTCTGCTTGCATTTGGTCGTATCGGGCGACGCTGCCCGCAACGCCTCGAGCGCACGGTCGATCGCCTTGTCGAGCGTGTGCCAGTCAGCGGCGGCGCGCGGCTTTAGCGCAGCTTCCGCATCGTCCCATTGTGCCTCAAGATCCCTGATCCGGTTCTTGGCGCCGCCGAGGTCGCCCTTGTCTATCAGAGCGGAAACATCGACCACGACGCTGCGGAACGGCGACAGGTCACCGAGCTTGGAGGATACGCCGGCTTCGGCCGTCGGCAGGAACGAAGCGGCGCCGCCTGGAGGAATAGGCTCGCCGATGGCCCACGTGAGCAGGCCGGCCACTGCTGCCAGAAGAACTCTTTTCATGAACAATCTCCTCATGGCTTGCCCTGCGCACCATCCACGCAGGCTCTAGGGTAAAAGCTCAAGATGACTCCGCCGGATGGACACCTTTGCTGCGATCCCCCTCAAAGGTCACCCAGGCGACCAGCGCGATGATCACGGTCAGGAAGGCCAGGCTGGTCTGGATCGTGCCGAGACCGAACCCGCCGTAATGACGCGACTGCGACAGCAAGTCACCGAGCGACGCGCCGAGTGGGCGCGTCAGAATGTAAGCAAGCCAGAAGGTCAGGACCGGGTTGACACCGAGCGAGTAGAAAACGGCGATGAACGCGATCAGCACGCCGAACGCGAGGACGCCAAGCTGGAAACCGAGCCCGAGCGCCTCAGTAGCGAGGTCGCCCCCCGCGGTGCCGAGCGCAAAGGTCAAGAGAACGGCGGCCCAGTAAAAGAGCTCGCGGCGGGTGGTCACGATGGTGCGGATCGAGAGCGTGTGCTCGACGCCGTACCAGATCGCGAAGGTTCCGGCGAGCGCACAGGCGAAGACCGCCGTGCTCACGTAAAGGCTGATCTCGAGCTTGTCGCTCATAAAATCTGTAATTTGGGTTCCGACAATGCTGACCAGAACCACCGTGAGCCAATAGATCCAGGGAATATAGCGGCGTGCGCGCAGCTGCAAGACAAGCGCAGCGATCAGGAGACCAGCCATGCAGGCCATGGTCAGGGTTGCCCCGAGACCGACATGCACGGCGAGATAGTCTGCGCCGGTCTCGCCCACCGTGGTTGAGAGGATTTTGATGGTCCAGAAAATGAGCGCGATCTCCGGAACCTTGTTCAGCATCGGCGATAAGCGCAGTTCCCCGGCCATGGACATGTGGTTCTCCCGGAATCGAGTTGCACTCAAGCGACGTCGGAAGTTTGGCCACGGCCAACTTAGGCGCGCCTTAGGGCGAGGAGTTTCCTGCAGCGCCGACGCTAACTTTTTTGTCAACTTGCGGGCGGACCCGGCCTAAGTCTGCGCTAAGTCTGAAGCACAAGAATTAGGCATGTCCGATTCTTGACTCCCGAGTGAGGAAACGAACGATGCGAGTTCTGTTGATCGAGGACGACAGAATGATCGGCACGGCCATCGAGCAGGCGCTCAAGGATGCAGCCTATGCGGTCGATTGGGTCACCGACGGCGAGACGGCGGTCCACGCGGCGGAGAATGAATCTTACGAGTTGGGCCTGCTCGATCTTGGGCTGCCGAAGGCGGACGGCCGCGAGGTGCTTCGGCGCCTGCGCACATTGGGCCGGAGATTCCCCGTGATCATCGTAACCGCTCGGGACGCGGTCGATGACCGGATCGACGGCCTCGATCTCGGCGCGGACGACTACCTGGTAAAACCGTTCGAAATTCGCGAACTGTTGGCGCGGATGCGCGCTGTGCTCCGCCGCGAGGGCAGCGGCTCCCCGCCGCTCTTGAGCAACGGCAAGCTTAACCTTGACCCGGCAACGCGGCAGGCGTCGTTTGTCGATCAGATCGCGCTGCTGACCGCGCGCGAGTTCGCTTTGCTGCAGGCGCTGCTTGCGCGGCCGGGCAGAGTCCTGTCGCGCAGCGAGCTCGAACGGCAGATTTACGGTTGGAATGAAGAGGTCGAGAGCAATGCCATTGAATACCTCATCCACACCATCCGCAAGAAGCTCGGAGCCGCAGCGATCCGCAACGTGCGCGGAGTCGGCTGGATGGTGGACCGCTCATCATGATCAGGTCCCTGCGCGCGCGCCTGTTCGTCGGCCTGACCGCAATCATACTGGTGAGCGGTGCAATCGGCGGAATGTTCGCCTATAGCTGGGCGTTCGGCGAGGCCATCGAACTGCAGGACTCGATCCTGATCCAACTTGCGAGCCTGGCCCAAAATGCCGGTTTCAGCGGCGGCCAGCCTCTTCACGGCGTCGAGGAGGACACAGAGGTCTGGCTCGTCGAGTTGGGAAAGACGCCGCGAGGCTTGGCAGAGGATCGCCAGCTCTTCAACCTGCCCGATGGTCTGCAGGTCGCGACGTGGAAGAAACAACCAGTCCGGGTGCTCCTGCGAACGCGATCCGACGGCAGCCGGTTCGCCGTGGCGCAGCCGACCACTGTTCGAGACGAAACCGCGCGCGATGTGGCGTTTCGTACGTTGCTTCCGATCGCCGCGCTGATTCCCTGCCTGATGCTGGTCACGGCGCTTGTCATTGCGCACTCGCTCCGCCCGATAGTCCAGCTTGCCGGAGATCTCGATTCAAGGCGAGCCGATGACATGACTCCGCTGCCGCTAAAGCGTACGCCCAGCGAGCTGCATCCGTTCATCACCTCGATCAACGGATTGTTGGCGCGTATGCGGCTCTTGATGGATCAGCACCGGCGCTTCGTTGCCGATGCAGCGCATGAGCTGCGGACGCCGATCACCGCGCTCAGCCTGCAGGCGGAAAATCTTGATTCGGTCGCGCTCCCCGAGGTCGCGCGGGAGCGCGTCGCCGCGCTCAAGCAGGGTATGCATCGCACCAAGCATCTCCTTGAGCAATTGCTCGCGCTGGCGCGGCATGAGGCTACCCCCTCCGACCCTGCCGAAATGCCGCTTGCAGCGCTAGACTGTGTGGCGAAAGAGGTCGTGGCCGATCTGCTGCCGGAGGCGCTTGACCGCGGCATCGATCTCGGCTTCGCGCTTGTCGAACCTCTCACGGTGCGCAGCGAGCCGGTGATGCTCGCGGCGATCGTCCGCAATTTGCTCGATAACGCGCTTCGTTTCACGCCCCGGGGCGGAACGATCGATATCGGGATCTATCCACAGGACGACGTGGCGATCCTGCAGGTTGAGGATACCGGCCCCGGCATTGCTTCCGGCGACATGGATCAAATCTTCGACCCGTTTTTCCGGGGCTCTCGCCCGGAGGGAGAAGGAACCGGTCTTGGCTTGTCCATCGTGAAGCGCATTGTCGACAGCCTGGGTGGCGGAATCGCGCTGGAGAACATCGCGGGCGCCGGCCGGTCAGGGCTCCGTGTCACGGTACGGCTGCCGATTGCCGGCGTTCCGGATGCATTACCCAGTAAAGACGCGGCCGCGTAGAGAAGCCCAGCGGTCTCCGGAACGGGCGTGCTCCTAAGTCGCAGCTAATTCTCATCGTTGAAATGATCCTGCTCAATCCAGGAGGCGAGGTAGGATGATAGGAAGACAACTAACGAGCTTTGGGCATCTTCAAGGTCGCAATTCGCAAGGGGGGCAACAGGAGGTCAACCATGAACAGAATGAGCGCCGTTGCTATCGCCGCCGCTCTGGCGAGCCTCGTTGGATTCGCGCCCGCGTCTGCCTTTGCGCAAGCAAGCAGCGCCGAAAAGCCGGTCGCCGCGGAAAAGAACCCGCCCGGCGACATCCCGGACAATCAGGTCTTCATCGACTACCGCTCGCCGCTCGGCTTCAACATCAAGGTCCCGGAAGGATGGGCTCGCCGCGAGACATCCGACGGCGTCACCTTCAGGGACAAGTACAACACGATTGCACTGGCTGTGTCGCAACGTTCCGATGCCATAAGCGTGGTCAACGCCAAACAACAGGAAGTCGCCGACCTTGAAAAGACTGGCAGGGCGGTTCGCGTGACAGGGGTCAAATCCGTCAAGCTCCCTTCCGGACTGGCCGTGGTCGTCAGCTATAGCTCGAATTCCGAGCCGAACCCGGTGACCGACAAGGCGATCCGCGAAGAGAACGACCGCTATTTTTTCTGGCAGAATGGCAAGTTGGTCACGTTGACCATGTCGGCGCCCTTGGGAGCGGACAATGCCGATCAATGGGATCTGATGGCGAAGAGCTTCAGGTGGCAATGACATGGCCACCCTGGAAGCTTTCGATCTCTACCGGTTCTTTCACGCACGCGAATCCGAAACGCTCGCGCTTCGTGGCGTCAGCCTGCGGCTCAACGAGGGCGAACTGGTCGCGCTGGTGGGCCCGTCCGGCAGCGGCAAGTCGACGCTGCTTGCCTGCCTGTCGGGTCTGGATGAACCCGATGGGGGGTATGTCGAATTTCTCGGGGAGCGCCTGACCCGCCGGTCGGAAGCCGAGCGCGCACGCCGCCGCGGCGCGAACATCGGCATCCTGATGCAATCGAGGAACCTGTTTCCCTCGCTTTCAGTTGCGGACAACATCAAGCTCGCGATGCTCATCGCTGGCAAAATCAACGACGAGCGGGCAAAGAACCTGTTGGCGGGTGTCGGGCTTGAGGAGCGCGCTGCGGCGCGGCCAGGTCAGCTGTCGGGAGGCGAGTTGGCGCGGGCGGGTCTTGCCGTCGCCCTGGCTGCGGCTCCTCGTATCCTTCTCGCGGACGAGCCGACCGGCGAGGTCGACGCCGTCACGGAACGGTCCATCCTCGACATACTAAACGAGCAATGCCGGGCCGGTGTTGCCGTCCTCGTGGCAACCCATAGTCAGGCGCTTGCCGCGCGCGCCGATCGGATTATCCATCTTCGCGACGGGAGAATCGGCGATGCCTGACATCCTTGTCGAGGGCAAGGAGGTGACGCGCCGCTTCAGCCAGGGCGGCAGCGACATCTACGCCCTGCAACCGGCATCGTTCGAGATCCGGGCCGGCGACCGAATAGCCCTGCTCGGCCGCTCTGGAAGCGGCAAATCGACATTGCTTCATCTGATCGCCGGGCTCGATACGCCGACCGGCGGTCTGCTGAGATGGCCAGCGCTCGGCCCGCATGATGCGCTTCGGCCGGGATTTGTCGGGATCGTGTTCCAGGCGCCGAGCCTGATCCCGACGTTGAACGTCGTCGAAAACATCGAGGTCCCGCTGCGAATAGCCGGAAACATCTCCTCGCCGCAGACCCGGGCACTGGCGGCGCTGGAGTCGCTTGGGCTGGCAGACATAACCGACAAGGTCCCGGACGAGCTGTCGGGCGGGCAGGCGCAACGCGTCGCGCTCGCGCGGGCGATCGCTCTGAAGCCCCGGCTGATTCTGGCCGACGAGCCGACCGGCCAGCTGGATCAGTCGATCGCCCGGCAAACCGTCGATGCATTGCTCAACTCCCTCGAGGGGAGCGATGCCGCCCTTCTCGTTGCCACCCACGACCCCTCCGCGGCCAGGCGCATGAAGACCACATGGCTCATGGATCACGGTCGGCTCCAGCTAACGGCGATGGCGGAAAGCACATGATACGGCTTTGGCTCAAGGGCTTTTTCGCCGCACATTTTGGCCGCCTCGCTGCTGCTGTTGTCGGGCTCGCATTGCCTGTCGCGCTGTTGGGATCTCTGGGCGCATTTGTCGTCGCATCTTCCGAAAGCATGGCCCGACGCGCCGTGGCGAGCCTGCCCGCGGACTGGCAGGTTCTTCTCGTCCCCGGGGCCGATGCGGCAACGGTGATCGACGCGATCGGCAATGCCGCCCGCTATGAAAACTTGCAGTCCGCAGGCTATGCGGACACGGAAGGATTTTCCGCTATCACAGGCGGGACGACGCAGACGACCGGACCGGGCAAGGTGCTCGGCCTGGAGACGGATTATCGTCAGCTCTTTCCCGGCCAGCTTGAGCTCAACCTGGGTTCATGGGACGGTGTGCTGATTGCCGCGCAAACGGCCGCCAATCTTCACGTCGCCCCCGGCGACACGGTGACGATCCGTCTCGTGGGCGGCAGCCCGGTCGACGTCAGGATTGCCGGTGTGGTGGCGCTGCCGAATGCCGACTCCATGTTCCAGGCAATCGGGGTGTCCAGGAACATTGCGCCCCAGGCTCCGCCGGACAACGTGCTTCTGATGCCGATGTCGGAGTGGCGGACCGTGTTCGCACAACAAGCGTCCGCGCGGCCGGACACAGTCCGCACACAGATCCATGTCCGCCTCGATCATGCCGTCTTGCCGCCGGATCCGAGCGCCGCTTTCGTGCAGGCGCAGCGCGCGGCCAACAATTTCGAGGCACGCGTCGCAGGCAGCGCCGCGCTTGCCGACAATCTTGCCGCGCGGCTCGACGCGGTGCGCGCCGACTCGCTTTATGCGCGCGTCCTGTTCCTCTTCCTCGGCATTCCCGGAGTCATTTTGGCGCTCCTGGTTACGCTCGCGGTCGCCTCGTCCGGTTCGGAACGTCGCCGCCGGGAGCAGGCGCTGCTACGGCTTCGCGGCGCGTCGCTTCTGCAACTGTTGCGTCTTGCCGCGATTGAGGCCGCTGCGGTTGCGGGACTCGGCACCGTGATCGGCCTGCTTCTCGCTGTAGTCGTGGCCCTGACCTGGTGGCGGTTGCAAAATCTCGGGCTGGTTATGCCCTGGCTCGTGCTTGTCGTTGCCGTCGGGCTTGGCTTCGGCATTGCGGCCTCGCTCGTTCCCGCCTGGATGGACGCGACGGGCACGTCGATCGCGGCTGCGCGCGCGGAGATGGATCGACCGGTGCCCTCGCTATGGCAGCGACTTTATCTGGACGTTGTCATTCTCGGTGCCGGCGGCGTCGTATTCTGGATGGTCGCAAGGACCGGTTATGAAATTGTTCTGGCTCCCGAGGGCATCGCCCAGACCTCGGTGCACTACGAAGCTTTCCTGGCGCCGCTGTGCTTCTGGATCGGTGGCGGCCTGTTATGGCTCCGCCTGAGCCGATGGGCGCTGGGACGGGGCCAGGGTGCGGTCGCGGTGCTGCTTACGCCGCTGTCGGCGAATCTCGGGCCGATCATCGTGGCCTCGCTGTCGCGTCAACAACGCCGGATGGCGAGGGGCGTTGCGCTGGTCGCGCTTGCGTTCGCCTTTGCGACAGCAACGGCCATCTTCAACAGCACGTACAACGCACAATCACGCGTGGACGCTGAACTCACGAACGGCGCCGATGTCACGTTGACGGGAACCACGTCGCATCCCGCCAGCGAGCTTCTGACGGAGCTGCGAGCAATTCCAGGCGTGGCCGCAGCGGAGCCGATGATGCATCGCTTTGCCTACGTCGGAGCGGATCTGCAGGATATGTTCGGTATCAATCCCACAATGATCGGCAAGCTGACCACGATTTCGAACGCCTATTTTGCCAATCATGATGCCGGCAAGTCTCTCGCGTTGTTAGCCGAGACCCCGGATGGTGTTCTGGTCTCGCAGGAAACGGTGGACGACTTCCAGCTGCAGCCCGGCGACCGCCTGAACCTGCGGCTTCAGAACGCAAGCGACAATCAATATCACGTTGTTCCATTCAAGTTCATTGGCGTCGTCCGCGAGTTTCCGACAGCACCAAAGGACTCCTTCCTGGTAGCCAACGCGGACTACATCGCAAAACAGGCTGGCTCCGATGCCAGTGAGGTAGTTCTGTTGCGAACGTCGGGGGACGCAGAAGCCGTCGCGGCTGACGCGCGCAAGCTGGCAGTGAAACGCGGCGGCACCAAGGTCACGACGCTCGGTGAGACACAGGCGCTCATCAGCTCCAGTCTGACCGCGGTCGACCTGCGTGGCTTGACCGCCTTGGAGCTTGGCTTTGCAGTGTTGATGATCGCGGGCGTGACCGGCCTTGTCCTGGCGCTGGGGCTCTCGGAGCGTCGGCGCAGCTTCACCATTCTCTCAGCGCTCGGCGCCACGCCAAGACAACTCGGCGCGTTTCTCTGGAGTGAGGGGCTCATCATCGTGGTCGGAGGCGCGGTGATGGGCATCGCGGTCGGCTTCGGAATAGCGTACGCCCTCGTCACTCTCCTGTCCGGCGTGTTTGATCCGCCACCGGAGACGCTCACCGTGCCGTGGTTATATGTGACGGTCGCTCTGGCTACGGCGCTCCTTTGCGGCTCGATTGCAATAGCCGGAACGCTCACCCTTTCGAAGAAGCCGGATCTTGAGGCGTTGCGTGGTGGCTAAGCGACATGTTGGATCAAGTTCTTGCGGCAGTTGCGAACTGGATTATCGGTTCAATATCGGATTTGGGCTATTTCGGCCTGGTCATTCTGATGGCAGTCGAGTCTGCCTGCGTTCCTCTTCCATCTGAAATCATCATGCCGTTTGCCGGCTATCTTGTTTTCGCAGGTCGGTTCAGCCTGCTCGGCGCAGCGACGATGGGAGCGATCGGCTGTAATCTCGGTTCGACCTTGGCGTACCTTATTGCCGCCAAGGGTGGCAGGAAGGCGATCGAACGCTGGGGAGCTTACGTCCTACTTCGCCCCGCCGAACTCGCCAAGGCCGAACAGTTCTTCGCGCGCTACGGCAGCATGGCAGTCTTTGTCAGCCGCCTATTGCCGGTGATACGAACCTTCATCGCATTCCCGGCCGGGCTTGCGCGGATGCCAATGGTGAAATTTCAGGTTTATACGTTCCTCGGCTCGTGGCCCTGGTGTTTTTCGCTTGCCTACATTGGATATTTGGTAGGGGAGCGGTGGCACAGTGACACGACCTTCCGCAGGCTCTTTCATCAGTTTGATGCCGTGATCCTGTTGGCTCTTGTGATCGCCTGCGGTTGGTTCGTTTGGTCGCGGGGACGCCGGAGATTTCGGCCACGCAAGTGATCCTGATCTCAAAGGGCCGCCACAAAGGTGGCGGTCCCTGGCGAAATCCGCTCAAAATCAAATGCCGCCAATCCCGGCGCTTGGAAAAATCCAAATCGGCTTTAGGATTCTTGAGTATGAGTACCAGAAACTTCGGCTCCACTTATGGAGCACAAGGATATGGTCAGTCGCAGTTGATCTTGCTGCCAGTCATGACCCGACAGTGCTCAATGATCTTTTCGACTTCTGCTTCGGTCAAATACCCCTTTGCCTGCGCGATGCTTTCTACAGCCTTCTTAAAGCCAGGGTGGTCGAACAATTCCCTCGACGCGGCGACAGGTCGCTGATGAGCGAGGAGGTAAGAGAGAATGCCAATGTTGGCGATCGTCGTTAGCAACACCAGAGTGACAACAAGTTTGACCCAATGAGGCATGTCAGTCTCCGACAATTGAATTCTACCGATGAGCGCGGACAAATACCAGACGGTCGATGCTGCTGAACGCCAGTCGCCGCGGCGATTTGCGGCGCAGCCTTGTGGCGCAGGCAATTCATCTGCCCAATAGAAGGCGTACCCGCGACGTCAATTGGATCTGTCCTGATTCCGTGGAAGTCGCGGTCAACGCCGCGGTGGCGAGGTAGGTAGACCGGACGGTGTTGCGTATCGAAGCCGGGTTCTTAAATTCCCGACGATACGGTCGCTGCAATGCGGATAACAAACTCTCGTAGATTAACCCGCCATTAAATGGTGTCCCTCATGCTTCCGGATATGAGAGTTGCAATGGCCACGCTTGTTGCTCTCCTCGCGCTTCATTCGTGGATGAGCAATTGTACGGCGGCCGCTATTCGAACGCTGCGGCGGCAATTCTTTCTGACATCAGTTGGTAGTTTGGCCAAGTTTCGTGGCGCGTTATGATTAGCAAGGTCGACCATGCTGGAACCTCGCTCTGAGACGAGTTCTGGATCATCCTCTGACCGCTACCGAGAGATCGTCGCACAGCTGGACGAGATAGTTCAACGTCTGCCGTGCTCTCATTTTTACAGCAGCGACTTGGCTCGGCGCATTGGAACATCCATCCGAACCTTGCAGGTCGCGTCACAGTCCGTGAACGGCGTGAGCCTGCACTGCTACCTGCGCCTGAAAAAGCTATCAGCGGTTCGCGACCAGCTCTCCGCGGGACAATCAAGCGTGAAAGCCACCGCACTTGCCAACGGCTTCTGGCACCTGGGCGACTTTTCGCGCCTATACGCCAGGACATTTGGGGAGATGCCGTCTGAAACTCTCGCCCGCGCTAAGCGCGTGAGCGAGCCTTAGCCACTGACCGGTCTCGCCTCAACGGATGTCCTTCTCGATGGCATAGAACTCGGCGATATGCTTGAGCGACTCGCTCGCAATAGGCGCGGGACCGGGGGCGGCAAGTTCGTAGAAGTTGCGCCGCATATGTGATCAGCAGAACGCAAGCCGACGTCGTCGCGCTTGCCGAGCTTGCCATAGCCGGCATAGCCGTCGACCTGCAGGAGCCCGCTGAAGCCTGCGAGATGGGCGATTCGTCGGTCGGCTTTGCGATCAGGGGAATAGAGATAGGCGACGCCCGGGCGGTTCGGCACCGTCCATGGCCTGTCGTCCGCTGCATAGGCCCAGAGCTGACCGGTCTTGGCGCGCCCGCGGACGGGATCGAGCACCGGCATCGTCGTCTCGTCGCCGAACAGCTTTGGCCGTTGCCTTCGCAGGGCCCTGAAGCGCGTAAAATTTGAGCGGCTCGATTGGGCCGACCTTAACGCAGAGCTAAGGCACAAGCGCGAGATTTACCGGTCGTTCAACCCGGAGACGGTGTGATGGTCTCGCTGACTTAAGCTCCTTGTCTTTTTTAGACTTTTTCGAGCTGCGAGCACGTCATGGCTGACACCGCGTCTTTATTGATCGAGTTGGAAGAGGCCGTTGCCAAAGGAAATCCCGAGAGTTGTCTTCGGGCGTTATGGCATGCGACCGATGTGCTGATTGCCCGTACCTACTCCGAGGACCAGATCTGGACCTTCGGCGAGATCATCGGTCGCCTCGCCCAGGAGATTGAGACGACGGCTCGTGCCCGATTGGCAGGAAAGCTCGCCTCCAGCACCAATGCACCCTACCAGCTGGCCCGCAAGTTCGCCTCCGATGACTGCATCGAGGTCGCCTGGCCGATCCTCAAGCAGTCGGAGCGCCTCGATACTGAGACGCTGATCGCGTGTGCCAGGACAAAGAGCCAGCAGCATCTGCTTGCGATCTCCAAGCGAAGGTCGGTCCCGGAATCGGTCACCGATGTCCTCGTCGTCCGTGGTTCCAACGAGGTCGTGAGCTCGGTCGCAGCAAATAGCGGGGCGAATTTTTCGAGTTCCGGCTTTTTACACCTGGTGCGGCGTTCGGAAGGGGATTCGATCCTCGCGGAATCTGTCGGATTGCGAAAAGATATTCCGCGGCACCTGTTTCATCAGCTGATCGCCAAAGCCTCCGAAGAAGTGCGGCAAAAGCTCGAACGGGAGCGTCCCGATATCGGGCCGCAGATCCATCAGGTCGTCGTTGACGTCACCGGCGCAATCCACGCCAGATTCGGTCCGGCCTCGAAAGACTATTTCGCTGCCAAGCGGACAGTGGCAAAGCTGCACGAGCGAGGCGAGCTGACCGAGGACAAGGTCTTCGAATTTGCCCACTCGCTCAAGTTCAACGAAACGGCTGTAGCCTTATCCTTGCTCTGCCAACTGCCGATCGACATCGTGGAACGAGCACTGATCGAAAAAGATCGAGAGCCGATCTTGATCCTGGCCAAATCGCTGGAGTTCTCATGGCCATCTACGATGGTGCTGCTGTTCTTGGGGGCGCCAAGCTACAAGATCACGGCCGGTGACCTCGAGCGATTGATGCTCGATTTCTATCGGCTAGACGTGAAGACGTGCCGCGGCGTCCTAGCTGTCTACCGATCGCGAAAGAACGCACCGGGCAACGGACCTTTTCAGCGTGCCAGCGCTATGCGTCTTTGACAAATCCCATAGCTTGGCTTGCCCGAGGTCCCGAGGCATTTCGAACGACAACAAAGCTGAAGAACAGTGTCAGGTTCCTAACTTCATAATGTTAGCCTGGGCTGAGCGGGACGCTTCGGATCGGCAGCTTCTGGTGTCAATCGGCGCGGGGTCCCGACGCCGATCGGCGAGCTAAGCTATTGACCTACCAAGCGGTGGAGGGGGCAATCTTGAAGGCCTTTTCACACCAGCAAACGAAACGCTGCAAGTACCTGAAAAGTTGCCGCGCAAAAGCCAAGCCCGGTGGACCGCTGGAGCGGCCGGTTTGGGTCAGTTGCGCCGCTTGCGCCGTGAGGCGATGACATCCGGGTCTAACCCGATAAGCGGGACGCGGTCAGACCGGACGGGCACGTCTCGAACGGGCCAGGAGCGGCCCCCGTGAGGGGCAAGCGGAGGAGGCATAGGATGTGAAGGTTGAACGTGCGCTGTTACAGACAGCCGCCCTTGCCGCGTTCGGAGCAGAGCCGCAACGCGCTTGACAGGGTAAACACGAAGCGCGGGCTGCGGCGCTCGTTGTCGGGCGCCGGGTAGCTCAGGGGGACCGCCACGCCGAGATCGGCCTGAAAATCCTCCGGCAGGAAGAACCTCACGCCAGCTCCGGCGGAGGTAAGCGACAGGCCGTCGCTCAGGCGGTAACCGTAGTTCCAGACTGCGCCGGCGTCACCGAAGGCATAGAGCTGATAGCCGGTCCAGTAGCGGAAATTGAGCTTCTGGTCGAAACGCAGTTCGAGCGAGCCGGCAAGACCGTTGTCACCGCTGATCTCGGCTGCGCCGTAGCCCCTGCCAAAGGCCGCGCCGCCGAGATAGAATTGCTGCGAGGAGAACAACGGCCGTGACGCCGTCTGGCTCGCACCGG
Organism: Bradyrhizobium canariense; assembly: GCF_019402665.1. Classification (GTDB taxonomy): domain Bacteria; phylum Pseudomonadota; class Alphaproteobacteria; order Rhizobiales; family Xanthobacteraceae; genus Bradyrhizobium; species Bradyrhizobium canariense. Next base: position 29,054 of record NZ_VSST01000020.1, on the reverse strand, counting down.
AAAGCTTGAGCGACCAGACGTCGTTGAGCGTCTGGTAGCGCGTGAACCAGAGGTTCAGCACGGAGAAGTTCGATGACGCGCCATCGCGCGACAACAGGTCGTCGCCGAAATGCGAGGCACCGAAGATGTCGAGCCCCTGGCGGTAGGTGAGCGTCGCGAAATTGGTGCCGCCGAAATGATCCTGGAGCCGGTAGTCGGCGGTCAGGCTCGCCGTCCTGATGTGGTCGTTGTACCAGGGGCCGTAAAGGTCATGCTCGGACACGTTGCTGAAGGCCGTTGCCGCGGTCACGGTCAGCGAGGAGGATTGCGACTGCAATGGGACGATGCTGCCACGCAGCTCGAACGCCTCGGTCGTGGTGATGTCGCTGTCGAGGCGGCGCGCATCGCCCGGTCTGACCGCGCTGTACAGGACGGACCCGCCGAGACGCACGCCGTCGACGCCGACTGGGGCATCGTAGGACAGCCGTGCGAAGCCGAGCTGGCGGGGGTCGTTGGCAATCGTCGACAGGTTGACTGCCAGCGTGTCGCCGGGCGTGAGATAGGAGTTGAACGCGCCGGTCGCGTAGGTCTGCCAAGGACCGACTGATGATGAGCCGAGATTGTCCAGACCGAACGACGAGAAGACGTGCCAGGTCTTCAAATAGACGATGAGGCGGAAGCGGCCGGTTGCACCGCCGATTTCCTCTAGTGCGGTATCGGTGATCCGGACGCCAGGTCTGCCGTTGATGAGAAAGAGCTGGCGTTCCAGCGTTGCCAGGCGCGACGGTTGCTCGGCCAGAACCGGCCCAAGCATCGGTTTCACGCCGAACTGCTCGGCGCCGTCGCCTTTCAGCTCAGCCTCCACGATAGCGCCTTCGATTACCTGGATCCGGAGCAGGCCGTCGGCGATGTCCTGCGGCGGCACGATCGCGCGGCTTAGGTGGAGTCCAGATTGACGGTAGATATCGGTGATCGCGCCGGCAATCGCGGTGAGATCTGCCTGCGAGACGTTCTTCCCCAGATAAGGCTGGTAGACCGTAGCGATGCGATCGGGGGAAATGGCGTGAGCGTCGGTGACGACGATTCCGCGCAGCACGAACTGAGGCCTGGTATCACCGCCGGTGTTGGGCGTGCCGACCTTGGGGGCGGCGAGTGTTGGACGGCGCAGCAAATCCTGCTCCGCTTGGTTTTCAAAATATTTCTCGGGTTGGCGTGGATCGAAACCTGGCTGGTTCGCCTGCTGCGCGAGTGCCTGCGAGACTCCGGTGAAAGTTGGGGTCATCAACATCAGCGCGGCAAATAGATGCCATTGGCACGCAATGAGCCCTTTCCCGTAGTTTGACGGAGAACTGCCCATGAGCTGGTGAGAGTGCGTTATTGGCATGATTTTTCGTAACTTTTTATGGTCAATGGATCGTTAACAGGATGGTTTCTGCTCTGCTTCTCGCTAAGTCTATGTTGAGTAATTTTGGATACCCCTCAGGACTGACTATCGTGGACTGAGGACCGCCATGCTGAGCAAAATTGGAATGCGGTGCGCCTTCGCGGCTGCGCTGATCCTGGGAACGGCCTCCGGCGCAACCGCCGCAGACGACGGCGTCTGGTCGGTCGGCAAGGCCACGGGCGAGGTCTGGGTCGCCACCAGCGGCGCGCAGCAGGTGTCGCTGAACCAGCAGGAGGGACTCAAGCCCGGCGACACCATTCGCACCGGACGCAACGGGCGCGTGCTGCTCGTGCGCGGCGAGGAAACGATCCTGATCTCTCCCAACTCAGTGGTCGGCTTGCCGACCGAGAAAAAGGACGGTCTCTCGACCACCATCATCCAGCAGGCAGGTTCGATCCTGCTCGAGGTCGAGAAGCGCAACGTCAAGCATTTCGAGGTCGAGACGCCCTATCTCGCCGCCGTGGTCAAGGGGACCCAGTTCAGCGTCACCGTGAATGCGGGCAGCACCAAGGTGGGCGTGCTTCGCGGCCAGGTCGAGGTCTCCGACTTCAAGACCGGGCAGATCGCCCAGATCCTGCCGGGGCAGGCCGCCACCGTCTTCGAGCATGGCAAGCCCGGCCTCTCTCTGAGCGGCTCCGGAACGTTCAATCCGATCGAGCACGGCAAGCCGCGCGCCGCGACGATCGAGCGTATCCCGGTGCCGAAATCAGGCCTGTCGGCCCCGCGCAATGCAGCGAACGCCCACGCGATCCATGCGCTCGGTCCGACCGACAAGGGCACCAAGGCCGCCGGCGCACTGAAGCAATCGCAACAGGCGGCCAGCGGTCCCGCGCCCAAGGCTGGCGTCGTGCGCATCTCGAATCCGCTCGGCGAGGTCAAGTTGAACGTCCACAAGGCCACGCACGGGCTGGCGCGAGGAGGGGAAGCGCTCGGCACGGTGAGAGGTGCGCCTCAATCCCGGATTGAAACGGTCTGGAATGAGGGCAAAACCAGCTCGACTACATCCAATAGCGCTGGGCAGGCCGCAGGCACGACAAGCAGCGGGGCTGTCGCAAGCACGAGCACGTCAGCTCCGAGCACGCCGGCAGCCGTTACGACCGCAGGCGCGTCTAGCGATGGTTCTACCAGAGGAAACTCCGAGGACAATAAGGGGAATGGGAAAGGCAATGATGGGAAGGACGGCAAGGACGGCAAGAGCGCAACCGGGAACGGCAAGGGCAATAACGGCAACGGCAACGGCAACAGTGGAGGAAATGACAGCAACGGTCACGGCAATGGTCACGGCCATGGCAAACACTGAGGCCGGGGATGACGTCGAAGAACCCGCCCGTCATCCTCTCTGCGAGGGCGAGTTTGTTGCGGCCCAGGTTTTTTAGCGGCCTCACTGCGGCGGAGTCAGCTGCAGTCATTCGGCTACCCACTATATGCGACGAGTACCGCTCCAGTCGCTATCAGGATAATCCCCAGCCAATTGAGGACCGATAGCTTTTCACCAAGGAAGAGTACTGCAAAGACCGCAACGAACACGACACTAAGCTTGTCGATAGGCGCGACACGGGCGGCGTCTCCAATCTTCAGCGCGCGAAAATAGCAAATCCAGGACGCCCCGGTTGCTAGTCCGGACAGCACCAAGAAAATCCAGGTCTTGGCTGATACAGTAGTAGGTTGCTGCCAGTTGCCAGTGGCGACGACGATCAGTGATGCAGTCATCAAGATGACGATTGTCCGAATGAACGTCGCGAAATCAGAATTTACATTCTCGATACCGATCTTCGCAAAAACTGCTGTGAGGGCGGCGAATGCTGCAGAAAGCAGAGCCCAAAATGTCCAAGACAGCATAACGTTCTTCATGATCCTGATCCTGTGGTTAGCTTCTGATCCCTGCAGCGCCTCATCCAAGCCACCACGTCCGTTCCCTTGCCCCGAAGAACTCGGAGTGATTTGGTACCTCGTGGTTCCGCATTGGCTCCTTCAAAGCCCAAAGTTCGCTGACAATCAGAGATGCCAGCGGATTCGCGAGCTCCCGGCAAGTCGCAGTGTAGAATCTCGAAGGAAAACGAGTTCGGACGCAGCAGAAGCGATGTCCGCTGACACAAACCGCCGTCGGTCCACGGTCAGCTCGGCGTCGGGTTTACCAACGACTGCGGACATCACGGGGCTCAGGCACTCTTCGGCTTAGGAGCGAGACCGGACATCTCATGCGTCGTTCCACAGTTGCAAACCAAAGACCCCTATGTCGCAAGCTCGGACAAGGAAGCCTGCGCGCGACGCTCGAAGATGAGTGCACCCTGGCGCTCGGCAATATCGGCGGCGGTTGCGTAGCATGATCGCGCTTCGGCCTTGTTGCGACGGTCGAGAGCCAGCAAGCACGCCCCGCGCAGACGATAGATCTCAGGCAGATAGATGCCGACGCCTGCTTCGTCGATGCCGGCAATCGCCCGGTCGAGATGGCCGAGCGCGTCCACAGCTCGGCCGGCGGCAAGCAGCACTTCCGCCGCGAGACCGAGATAGTATTGCGGCAACGGACCGACTGCCGTGGCATTGGCGATCTCGGTATCGATCAGCCGCACGGCGTCCGTCACGGCTGCGCCGGCCGCCGTCGCCCATCCGACCAGAATCAGGCTGCTGGCGCGCCATGGCGGCAGGTTGAACTTTTCGGCCAGCGCCAGGGCCCTATGCGCCGCCGTGTAAGTGGCACCGCGGTCCCCTCCAAGCTGATGGCCAATACCGATGTTGTGCAGTCCGTGGCCGAGACTGTTTGGATGATCGAGCATTTCGGCCAGAGCGATCGCCTGCGTGAAGTGCAGCCTTGCCTGTTGTTCTTCGCCCGACAGTTGCCACGAATTGCCGCACTGGGCATGCGCGCAGACGCCGGGATCGTGGCCACCAAACGCGTGCGCAAGGTGACGGTGCTGCGTCATATCGTAAATCGCGATGGTATGCCGGCAGCCCTCCAGCGCGCCGCGGACATCGCCACGAAAATGGGCCGTTGAAAGCTGGCAATGATAGGCTTCGAGCAGCAATTCGCGGTCGCCGGACTTTTGCGCGAGCGATACCAGTTCGTTGGCGCGGTCGCGCGCCAATGCTGTCTTGCGTCGCAGATTGGCGCTGAGCCAGAGACCCCATTTAGCCTGGAAGGACGCAGGGCCGTCCCCGAGTTGCTCGCCTATCTCGCTGGCTTTGGTATAGGCCCTTTCGGCCTCAACACTCTGCATGCCATGCGCGACGACCAACGCCGAACCAAGCTTCAGCCAGAACTGCAGTCGCCGGCGCAAGCCCTCTTGTGGCGGCAAAGCCTCGGCGAGCTTGAGGCCTATCGTGAAATGCGCGATGGCTTCCACATAGGCCGACCGGTTTACGGCCTGATCGCCGGCGCGCATGCGGTAGTCGCAAGCGAGAGAGGGCAGCCCGGCTTCGCCGAAATGATGGGCCAGCAATTCCGGTTCGCGGGCTGTAACGTCGCCAAACCGTTGCTCCAGCGCCTCGGCCACTCGCCCATGCCACTCGCGACGACGCATCAGCAGCAGACTCTCATAAGCGGAGTCGCGCACCAGCGCGTGCTTGAAGATGAAGCTCCGTTCGAGGCCCCGCTCGTCGGGAAACACAATTCCTGCGGCTACCAACCTTGCCAGCGCGCGTTCGAGTTCCCCGGGGTCTTTGCCGGCAGCCGCTTCCAGCAAAGCCAGCGTGAATTGCCGACCGATCACCGCGGCAATCTGGGCCACCTCGCGCGCACCGCCGAGGCGGTCGAGGCGGGCCATCAACGAGTCCTTCAATGTTGCCGGCACGGCTGAATCTTCGCCCGCCGCTTCCATGACGGTTCGGGTCAGTTCTTCAACGAATAGAGGTACGCCATCGGTCTTGGCGATGATTGCCGCGATCGTATCGGCCGACAGGCCGTGCGCGGCGGCTACGCCCGCGACCACCTGTATGCATTCGGCCCGACCGAGGCGCCCGAGCGCTACCAGCGTTGCGTGGGGCCTTGCTTGCCAGGGCGGCTCGAATTCCGGTCGCGCTGATACCACCGCAAGCAGCCGCGCCTCGCCAATGCTGTCGGTCAACCGCGTCATCATCTCGAGTGTGGTGGCGTCGATCCAGTGCGCGTCTTCCAGCACGATCAGCACCGGATCGTTGCCGCCAATTTGCGCCATCATGTTGACGATCAGCGCAAGTGTAGACGCCTTGCGTTGGGCCGGCGACTGGGCGGCGGGAGCCGTCTCGGCCATCGGGATCGACAGTAGCTCGGCGAGCAGCGGCAGCGCATTCGGATCGGCGATGCGTCGTGCCTCAAGGAGAGCGCGAAGTTTCTCGGCGCGCGTATCCGCCGGATCGGCAGGTGCAAAGCCGGCTGCGCGATTGAGATATTGGATCATGGGGTGAAGCGAGCTATCGCTGTGATAGGGTGAGCACTGCAGATTGATGCGGGCATGCGCTTCGCCTGCGAGCTCTTCCTGCAGTGCCTCGATCGTGCGTGATTTGCCGATGCCGGCTTCGCCGATTATCGTCACGATCTGGCCATCGCCTTGCCGCGCCAGATGCCAGCGTTCGCGCATCAAGCCCATTTCATGCGCCCGGCCGATCAGCGGCAGGCCCCCGGTCCGGATCGCGGCAAAGCGGCTTTCGACCGAGGCTTCGCCGCAAACCCGCCAGGCCGGCACTGGGCGGGCAAAGCCTTTCAGCTCGTGCTCGCCAGTGTGTGTAAGCTCGAAAAGGCCGCGCAACAATTTTTGCGTCGACTCGCTGACGATGATGCAATCGGGCTCGGCCAATGCCTGCAGCCTCGCCGCAAGGTTGGGGGTTTCGCCGACGATGGTCCGCTCCTGCGCGATGCCGGTGCCGATGATCTCGCCGACCACGACGAGGCCGGTGGCGATGCCGATCCGAGCCTGTACGCGCGTGCCGTCAGGCGTTTCAATGGCGCCGACTTCCGACAGAATTCCGATTGCGGCACGAATGGCGCGTTCCGCCGCATCCTCGAACGCACGCGGAAAACCAAAATAGGCCAGCACTCCGTCGCCCATGAACTTGGCGACGAAGCCACCGTAACGCCCGATCGCGCCGGCCACCGCGTCCTGGTATCGCCGGATCAGGCCGCCGAGCAACTCCGGATCGAGCCTCAACGACAGCGCTGTGGAGCCGACCATATCGGCGAACATTACGGTCACCTGCCGCCGCTCGGCATTGGCAGAACCGGGCTCCTCCGCGACGGACGATTTGGCGCCTGACGAAAGCGAGGCGGCGGAAGAAGATGCATCGAGTGAGGCAGCATTGTTCGCGGCGGAATTTGGGACCGCCCCGGTGTTGCCCGCCGTGATCGCCCTCAAAAGCCGACGGCGATTGCCCAGGGACAGACCTAGCTTCTCAAGATCATGGTCGTCGAGCTCGGCCAAAATATCCAGGTCAATGTCGTTTGCCTCAAACGCGTCGGCGTATTGCTCGAGATTGTTCCCACTTAACCAGTCGCGAAGATCGCTCATGCAGTCGGTCCCCAGCCCCAAGTATGCAGATTGGCACATTTCTAAAGAACTGGAAGGCGGATTTCGATGAGCCAAAGGGGACGCCGCCTATCGCATTTGGGCCAAACCGGAAGTCGGGTGAAGTTCGTGCGCGGGCGAGGTCTCGCCAGCGTGGTCCGTAGGATCAGCCGGGATCCATGCCCTTCGATTTGATGATTGCAACCGCAGCCGGACCTTTAAGGTATTCAATGAGGGCCTCGGCAGCGGCGGTCTCTTTGGTGTCCGTTCCAATCGCGGCCGTGAACGCCACGTTCTGCTGCAGTTCGGCCGGAAATGGCCCGACGACGTCCAAACCGGGTGCAGTGAGAACGTTGATAAGGAATATGCCCAATTCCACTTCACCTTGGGCGACAACGGCGACGACCTGCGCCGGGTTGGGCTGCGCCCTCATCTTGGCCTTCATAGGCTCGGCGATTTCAAGGCGATCAAATACCTTTGCGATTGAATAGCCAGTTGCGCTCTCCGGGATCGAGGCGATGGATCGAGCTTTGAGCAGCGTTGCTTTGAGCGCGGCCGGGTTGCCGATGTCGGGCTTTGGAGCCCCAGACCGAACAGCAATGCCGAGGCCAACGTGGGCAATATCGGTCGTCGGACTTGCCGCGAATTTAGATCGGGCGGACGCGTCTTGCATAACTTCGAGGGGTACAACGCCAACATCGAACGGCTGGCCCGACGTAGCCTCCTTTATGAGGTTCGGAGTTGTTCCAAAGAAAATCTCAAGCTTATGACCAGAGGCTTCCTCGAATTGCGGTTTGATATCCGCCCAAGCGCCCGACATTGCTCCACCGGCCAGAACCCTAAGTTCGGCAGCGTGCACGTCAGCGGAGCGCCACAGCACAAGTGCCAAACCCAGTATTGAGGCCGCGAGTAAGAGTGAATACCTCTTCAACACAAAACACCTCATTGATTGCAGCGCTCAAATTAGCTATTTCACCAAGGCACGCAGACCAGCGCGAATATTCACTTTTCGCGGTATTCCTGCAAGACGGACGGCGGCACCCCGATGTCTCAGTTGGGTCACAAGCGGTCCTCGGGCGAATGGGCACGGCAGGTCAGTTATGGGCCGATTTCGTTGCAAAAGTCGTCTGTGAGCGATGGATCGTTCGGCGATTTCGCTAAGGACAACCGGCTTTGATCCGCCGGCCCTGACGCTCTCTACGCAACTGGAACGCTACGCAGTGCGCAGAGCCCGAGCAGGTGGCGGACGAGCGCCCAGCGACGCGAGCCGCCGCAGGTTCTGGGCGATGGCAGCAAGAACAAACTCGTCCTGGGCGCCTTTTGGTCCCCGCAGTCGGAGCCGACCGAGCTTCAGGATGCGCTTCAAATGTGCGAACCGCATCTCGATCTTCTTGCGCTCACGCCGTGACTTCTCAAAGTCGTCGGTGTCGGCAATCGACCGGGCAACGTCTCGGGCGTATTCATGAATGTCGCGCGGGATCTTGCGCGACGGTTCTTTTGGACAGCACTGCGGTTTAAGCGGGCATACATCGCAGTCGCGCTTGCTTGCTCGATACAGCAGCGTCTTGCCTTCATGCACGGTGCCGCTTGTCCCAAGCCGCTTACCAACTGGGCAGTGATAGACGTCGCCGGCCGAGTCATATCGAAAGTCGCTCCGCGAGAAGGTGCCGTCATCCCGCTTCGACTTATCGAACACAGGATATGTGGCGCGGTGCCCTTCTCCTCGACCAGCCAGTTCAGCATCGGAGCAGCACCGTAAGCGGTACCTCTGATAAAGCGTTTTGGCTTGAGACCGAAGCTCTCCTCGGTCCGTTCGATCATGGTTTTTTGCTGCACCGACCTCGGCCTGGCGAATGGCGTGGGAGGCCTCGACATCAACGATGACGCCGAACTTCACGTCGATGAGATAGTTGTCGGGAGTACGCGAAGAATGCCGGCCCCTTGTGAGCGCCGGTCCACTGCGCTGCCGGATCGGATGGCGAGACAAACTTCGGGACGACATCACTGGCGGCGCCCCACGCCGGATCGTCGAGGGTTGCCAAATACTCCTTCACCGCGCGGCTAGACCTGGCCGGATCGCGATCCCTGCGCCAGTCCTGACCTGCGATCGAGCGCTGCTTGTTCGCGTCGGAAGCAATCAGGCTCGCATCGACTGCAAATCCTTCGCCGCCAACCAAATCCGCGGCATTGCATGTCTCGACGATCCGGTAGAACACGCGGCGGAGAACATCGCCATCGCGGAAGCGCTCGTTGCGGGCGCGCGAGAACGCCGAATGATCCGGGACAGCGTCCTCGATGCCGAGCTTGCAGAACCAGCGACAGGCGAGTGTGTTTCGGCATGGACCTTTTGGATGCCGATAGGGGGGCCCAGTCGAACGCCGATTGACAAGCGGGCGCGGCGGCCAACCGATTGGTCTGTACTCGCACCAAAAAGCGCGTGCCGAGATCCTGCGCCAGGCAAAAGAGCTTGTAGATGTCGCTCTCGCGGTCGGCCACATGCAGGCAGCGCTCTGGCGTGCCCACGAGCGCTATCGACTGGCGCGAACGGAGGACCCAAAAGATGCCATTGAGCACGCGACGGTCATTCACCCGCAAATCAAGGCGCAGATCTAGGAAACCACCTCGGACTACGACCGTGAGAAGCTCCAGGAGCGTCTTGCCAAGCTCGCTGGCAGCGTCGTGGTGATCCGCGTCGGCGGCGCGACCGATGTCGAGGTGAAGGAGCGCAAGGATCGCGTTGATGACGCGATGCATGCGACCCGCGCGGCTGTTGAAGAAGGTGAGTACGGCAACTTGGTCGCCAAGGGCATCATCGACCCGACGAAGGTGGTTCGCGTGGCGATCCAGAACGCGGCCTCGGTAGCGGCTCTCTTGATCACCACTGAAGCTATGGTGGCGGAGGTGCCGAAGAGGAACGCAGGCGGCGGCGTGCCTGCGGGTGGCGGCGGCATGGGAGGCATGGGTGCACGGATTTCTAGGTCAACCCGCTTATGGCGGAACCGCAGAGGATAGGCCTATTTCGAGAAGGCAGACGATCATCTGCTCAAAGGAAGGGGCATGAGGGCCCGGCTGCCTGCCCGCAATACGGCGAACTGTTCCGAGGAGCTCTTCTTGCATGCAGGCGCCGAGATGAGGCTGCTGTTCAACCGCGCGGCTTGTTCGCAGCATCGGTTTGATGGCGGTCCATTCATAATCGCTGAGTTCGTAGCGCATGATTCGCGGCTCCGGTTTCGGAGCTTGAATCAGGTCTCGGGCGCGCCATCAACTCGTGATGGACCGTGGCGGTGCCTCTTAACGGTCTGAATTACTTCCGTTTTCGGCGCAACAATGGACATGGCCCGGCTTCTGACCGACTCACGTCTGTCGCGCTTGAGCCGGAGGGGACTCTAGCCAACTTCAGACGCCTATCTGTCAGCTTTTAAAGAATCGGGGCATGTTGGAAGGCCCAGCAGATTGCTTGCAGGGTTGCCCGCTACGACTTGGGGACGTTGAAGGTTGTCGGGTGGCAGAGCCAACTGATGCAGCCCGTAGCGCTTTTTCACACTCCGATGGGGCGCTCGCTGTGCTCGGTGCGATGCAGCAAACACCATCATCGTAGGCTGACGAAGTTGTTCAGCGCGGCATGACCGTGGTAACATCAATCGATATTTTGCATTGTTGATTAGGGGGACGTCATGAGAGTGGTTTCCGCACTGGTCGGAGCGTTATTTATTTCACTGATCTTCGGAGAAGCTCAAGCGCAGATCGCGCGTGAAGCGTTCTATTCAATCCCATCACAAACAGCATCAGCCGCCGATTTTCTAACAGGAAAACAAGGAACGCCCGTCGCGCTTGCAGGGCAATTGCGGCTTGCGAAATCTGGCTCGACGAAACAGCCGCTCGTTATACTTCTGCATTCAGCGAGTGGGCCCATCACGGATGGCGCACCCTACGAGGAATGGCCGCGGGTCCTTAATGAAATCGGCATCGCAACGTTCGCAGTTGACAGTTACGCCGGTCGCGGGCTGGTCAATTATCCGGGTGATCCCAACAAGATTTCCTTTCTGACCCGGATTATTGACGCTTACCGCGCGCTAGATGTTGCCGCAAAGGACCCGAGGATTGACACCTCTCGCGTCGCGGTAATGGGCTTCTCTCAAGGGGCATCTGCCGCACTTTATTCTAGCATGGCTCGATTTCAGAAAATGTACGGCAGCCCAGACCTTCATTTCGTCGGGTACATATCTGCTTACGCGATATGCGGCACACACTTCCAAGACGACGAGAACGTCAGTGGGCCGATTCTCATGTTGCACGGAACCGCGGACGATCTCACGCCCATAACGCCATGCCGCGAATATGCAGAGCGGCTGTCCAAAGCGGGCAAGAGCGCGCGCATACTCGAATACCCCGACGCATTTCACCAATTCGACGCCCCAATGTACCGGACCCCGGTCAAATTCGAACAAGCGCCCAATCCGATCAGACGATGTCGCTTCGAAGAAGGTGAGAATGGCGCCACTCTGAACGCCGAGACGAAGCAACCGCTGACGCCGAGTGATTCCTGCTACGAAAAGGGTTTTACAGGGGGCTTCTACCAGGAAGCGGCGGCGGACAAATCCCACGAAGATGTAAAAGCCTTCTTGAGAGAGTTGTTTCAGTTGAAGTAACCAATGCCTTCCACGCGACGGCCTACAGCTCTTCCCGAAGATCCATCAGCATTTCGCCGTGCCTGTAGTGAGGAGGTTCGATGCTGCTTTTGTACAATTTATGGGTTCACGGCCTAGGCAGCCTGAAAGCCGATCGTCAACCCGGACTCAGCGGGGCGCATTGTCCGCTGCGCGTCAAACGCGGCGGCAGGTGTCAAGTCAGACGGCAGCGCCGTTTGCCCTGACAACGGGCAAAACGCGCGTTCAAGCGACCTTCGGCTCGGCCATAACCGGAAGTCGAGGCTTGTCTGCAGAGACGGTGCATTGACGCCATCTCAATGGACGGGGACGGGCACAATCTCAAAGCGGAGCACCACGCGAAGCACAGGTCCCGAGCCGTCCCGCACCTCGTTGAAAGAATACGAACTACCGAGCCCGGGAGCACGTCCTTGGCGAAGTCTGCCATTGCCTCGGACGCCGCACGCTTTACCTCTTCCAAGCTGGCGATTTGACCCCCCATCTCGTCAGGAACGAACCTGTCGTTGTCGCGCGTGTCGAAGTAGTACAGCGGCATGGCGGTCAAGACACGGTCGCGCTTGATGTTCCTATCCGAAATTAGAAACTGCCCTGATTCATCCGGGGCCGTAGGCCATCATAACCCCGGTTTCCCGGGTCCTTGTGCCACCGGGCCAGCCTCTAAGCGACGCCGCTCGCTCGGTTGTTCGGCATCGAGCATTTGCTGCGCTTGCCGCGCCAGCTCCTCATAGTCTGCTTATTTCGACCCTCCCCACTGTCAAGGTAGAGGGTCCTGACGACGCACTACTTTATGGCCTCGGCCGACAACATCTCATCAACTCTGAATCAAGATCGCGCGGCGGGCTGGTCCCTGGGGCATTGACCGCGGCAGACATTGGCGCGATTCTGCGTCGCTGGTCGCTGCAGTAGTCCACGTTGTAGTCGTCAGTGTAGTCCGTAATCCGCCGGCTCGCGTTGTTTCATCGAGGTAATCGGGCGGATAGGGCTTAATTGGTCCGAGAGTCCCTCCCTCTCCGCCAATCTTCCTAGGATTGTATAGCGTCCGCTATAGGCTCGGCCTGGCTGATACGTGGCCTGCAAGACGCGCATTGACGACGATTTGCGCCACCCGCTTTGATCGTCCCCCGCACACCAGGAGATAGTCCCGGAACAACCCGTGGCCAACGGGAATCGAACGGTCAGCCCCGTCGAACATTCGATGAAAGCGCGCATCGAACAATGGACAATTCACACGGCTAATTATCGGCTCAATTTCTCATGATTGGTACACTGAGCAATCACTGCCCAGCTTGGACCTGGATCAACCAGTCTCTGGCGAGGCTAGGAGGCACGTAAAAAACAATAAGTGGGGCCGCCGTCGCGACCACTTTCTTGCCTATTCTGAGATCGTAAGAATGTAATTGAACTGAAAGTCGATCAGGCTTCTGAAAAAACGTATCGCCCGGATAGCCGCCCGGCCGATCTGTCCGGCCCTGCAAAAAGTTTTCGATTGTGCCATCGGCGTTGATATCGCGGCGACCGCTAGCCTCGGGGCGCATCCTGTAGACCGCAGCCGTCAAAGTAGGATCGCGCCGAAATGCCTCACCAATCGTAACTAGTAGACCGGTGAATGCAGCAGTGTCACGTGGATCTTCGAAGCGATACTCAACAAGCGCGTCTATGATCCTTTGCATCTCTACGCTCTCAGCGATCTGATGCCGTTGTGCAGTTTCCTTGGAAAGGTAGCTCGTATCGGCGAGGAATCGTAAATCGCGCATGAGGGACGCTATGGTCTCGGCGTTTCCTTGACGTGCTGATGCGGTCAACAGTGCGCCGCGTTGCTGGGTCCATCCGCCGCCCGCCCGAGTTCTAGTGTAAGGATCTGACACTACCGATCTGCGGCACGGATGAAGAGAGGGATCTAGAATAAGTCGACGCCGCCAAGTACGTAGATTCTCACCAATTCTTTCAATCCGCTTCAGCTCCGCACGCATAGTCTGTTCGTGCTCAACGTAGTCCTCAAACGCAGTCTTCAATCCTTGCTCAATAAAAATGCGGCACAAGCCTAGATAGCTTCTCTTGTAGCCAAAGAAGCGAGCTCTCTGCTGAATTGTATCTGCATTTCCGACACCAACCCCCCTCGGCATATAAGTTACCGAAAGGGAATCGACGGTGAAGCCTCGATCCACCGCTTGTCCGCCAACTAGAATCCAACCCTCTGCGTGCCTCCAGTTGATTTCGGGCGTCTTAGGGCTTCCGCGCGTATTGAACTCAATTACGGTTGTGTTGCGTAACGCTCGTGGCAGTTTCTCGATCACGGCATCGAAAGCGGGAAGGTTTGGTTCTGTTGTCAAAAGCTCATTGTAAGCGTCTCTAAAATCCGTGATCGCTTCCCGACGATCTGGGTCATTAGACGGAGCGGTGAGAGCACCAATCCAACTATCCTTCGCGGCACTCGCCCATTGAGCGCTCGATTGATGTACTAGGCGTTCGCGTGCCGGATGGATCAACATCGATCGACGACGGCCACTGTGGATAATGATGCTTGCAGCTAAGCCCACAAAAAAGAGTCGCAAAGCCGTCAATAGGCTGTCCGGTGGATCTATTGGCAGAGCATTTGTCGGGGGAATATCATTGATCGGTATCACTTCAACGTACGGACTGTTTCTCGCAAAGAAAACTTCGCCTCCGACATATCCGACTCCGGGTTCAAGAACGTGAACGAAGTCCGGAGAGAGTGTGTCCGCGATATTGATCAGAAGGGGAGCTTGGGGCGTGGCGGTATACTGAAGAAACGTATGGCACGGCAGGGCGTCTCGCAACTCACGCAATCGAGTGTACGTTGGGCTTTCCTGTCCCCGGTTGACCTTGGTGTTGAGACTTGCTTGATCCGCTTCATCATCAATAACCAGAGCCGGAACATCTCTTAGGTCCAAGCTACGCAGGAGCGCTGTAAGGGAACTTAGGCGCTGGTTTTGCTTCAAGACCGTAAGCAACAGAGTCGGCTTCTCATCCCCGTCTCGCGTCGCATCGCGCCAATTTGCGATGGTCTGGCGAAGCAATTGTTCGTACTGCCCACCCTGAGACTTCGGGTTTTTCTCCATTATCCAAGCTGGGAGGCCTTCGCCTCCTTCGACATCTAAGTCTTTGCGGAGTCGTTCGTGCGATTGAGTCAGCAAGTTGCTCTTATTTCCAGCAACAACAATAACAAGCGGAAATCCGTTGTCGCGCGCAAGGCTGATTACGGTCGTGAATGATAGCGTCTTGCCACTTTGAACATATCCCACCACCAAACCGGTCGCTTTGTTCGGACCCAATTTCGGGTCTACTCCAGAGCCCAGAATCTCAGCAGCAGAACGCACCAACAGAAGCTGACCATTTTCATCGATTCCGCTTCTCCGCAGCACACCGGCGGCTTGTTCTCTTTGAAACGGAAGCCATTTGACACCGGGCTTCAGAACCTGATTAGCCAAAGGTGAAATCGGCGAACTGTTGGCGCTCATGGCTGCGACAAAGCCTCTCTGAGAAGTTCGTTCAAATTTCGCCGCACGGTGCCGGCCGATTTCACTCCCGAACGCCGCGCTAACTTTTCTGAAATTGCGATCCCCGCGGCTATTCTTAAAATCGGCTCAATATCGTCAGCGCTGGTCTGAGCAAACAAGACCATGAAAGGGTGGGCCATCGAGACCCGAATTTCGATGGTATCTGCGCTACCATTTGTTATTCCCGGGTCTGCAATTGAAAGCCAGTCGCCCTCAGAAGGATCGTCTGAGAGTTCGATCCGTACAAGCCAAGGCACCCCCCGGAAATCAAACCGGAGTTCTCGAGCTGCCAAAACGGGTTGCTGATCTAGCGACTCCGTCTTTGTCTCAAAAGGTGGTGCGTCAGCTATTTCTGGAAGCGCCGATGGCATCGATTCTACGATGGTGTCACCGACTCGGCTTAGCGCCTTGGTCGCAGCTCGCGTCCGATCCTTCTTCGACGCCAAGGCTCGATAGTGCTCACATTGGCGAAGCAGCGGGAGTTCGTCACTGTCTAAATGCTCTTTAAGCAATTCTAGAAATGGCTCTTCATTATCGTCCCAACGAAAGCCATCCTTGGTATGGCTCACGTCGAAGCCATGAAGGTGAAGTTCACCGAACAGTCTGAGTCTAGCGTAGCTGCTGCTCCCACTGGTCCCAAAAAGTAAGGGAGGTCGATAGCCGTCCTCCGCGCTTCCTTCAATCAAACGGAAACGCCGGAAAAGGGCAAAGCCAGATCGCGAATAATTTCCGGGATCGCGGAGCGCAGCGAAGCCATTCACAAAAAGCCCGCCGCCAAGGTCGAAATTAATGTCTTTGCGCCAAAGGACGGATTGTCCATGAGGATCTTTATAAAATGGAGCATCTAGAACAGGAGGCTCATCATACGACAGAAGGTCCGGGCCAAACTGCAGCGAGAAAATGCCGCTACGAAGCAGAACCCGATAGATGTCGGTGAGATGCTCTTTTATCTTCCCAAGCGAACGCCCGACC
Organism: Bradyrhizobium canariense; assembly: GCF_019402665.1. GTDB lineage: Bacteria > Pseudomonadota > Alphaproteobacteria > Rhizobiales > Xanthobacteraceae > Bradyrhizobium > Bradyrhizobium canariense. Next base: position 13,000 of record NZ_VSST01000020.1, on the reverse strand, counting down.
GGAACATGGTGCAGTTCATCAAGGACAACTTCGGTATAGTGATCGTCGACCTTGGCAGGACGTTCTTGGATATCAAGTTCTTCGATGTCGTCCCGAACGATGTGGGCAATATCGAATTGGACGGAACGCTCCACGTCCTCCCCCAGAGCCTTCGTTCTTACTCGCCAGCGCGGAGCAAACCAGCAAGCCGCGCTCTTCATCCCCATTCCGAACTCAGAGAGCCCTGTTCGGTTCGGCGGAACTACAGCGGGGCGAAATGCTCGCGGGAAAGCATCTTTCGGAATACCTGCGGCGTTGTCTCGAATGACAATTCGGCCCGGTGTTGAGGTGTCCACCTCAATGGAAACTTTCAGCTTCCAATTCCCGCCGTGATGCGAAAGGAGCCTCTCAGAATTGTCAGCGAAACTCTGAACGGCGTTGTCAACGAACTCAGCTAGCGCAAACCAAGGTTTGTAATTTAAATGCCGCAGCACGGACAGAACGCTCACGCCGGGCCGGATACTGACCCGATTAATTGCGCTCGCTGCTTCAGGCTGCATCGGCTAACTCGTAGCGCATTGAGCGTCGTTGCCGGATAGGGCGCTGAACAATCTGAATGTCTGCCTTGAACAGCGACTTAGCTATTTGCTTGACGACCGTAACGTTGACGGCGTTCCCCAGCGCCTTAAAGGCGGCACTTTTTGAATTGGGTAGATGCTTTAGTCGCCCCATGCTCTGTAGGTGACTGCATTCCTTCACAGTCAGGTAACGTCGCTCCCAAGCAACAACAGGGACCTGGCTTGAAGACATGGCTACCAGCGATGGGGCGCGCCGCGGTGATTTCACTCGAATGCCAGATGCCCGAAATTGTATTACGTAAGACCAAATGTTTCGGGAGCCGTCCTTACAGTTCCATTCTAGTTTTTGAAAACTTGGAGGGAAGTTTTGGACTCGGGGTAGCCAAGCGTCGATGATCGCTTGGTGTTTCCGATAGAATTCCCGATTTTTGCGGATGAATTCAATTTTCCATTCAGGGAAGTGCTTGGACTTTTCCCGCGCATACGGAGGAAGCGCCTCCAACAACTTGTCCTTCGGGAGCCGCGATAGTGACCTGCCGAATGCACCTGCGCATGCCCCCATCTTTCGATACTTCCGCGAATGGGGAGTTCTACTTGTGTATGGATAACTTGCGCCGAACTCCATTGCCCAAATCGGCCACGTCGGGAGAGGCTCATCTTTCGGTAGCGCGTTGATGAGCGATTGCCAGCATTTCAAATACTCGATGAAGTGTGGCTCGAGATACCGAGCCTCCACAGGCTTCTTTTCTAGAATGGTACGAATTGAAAGATTGGGACTTGCGGTGCCCTTTGGCCAAGCGAAATGCGCAAGCCCTTTTCGGTGACCAACTATAAAGGCGCGTTCGCGTGTCTGCGGCACGCCGAACATATCGGGCGACAATTTCGATTCGGATACGTCATAGCCGGCCTTAATCAGCTTTCTGCGAATTTCTTTCCAGGTTTCTCCATCCTCATGCCGCATCAAGTTGGGAACATTTTCCATGATCAGCATGCGGGGCTGATGATGATTTAGAATCTTTATGATGTAAGTGACGAGATCGCCCCACTTTGGACAATCGAGACCCAACTGATCTCCAGCCTTGGAATAATTTTGACAAGGAAACCCGGCGCACAAAACATCGTGGGCGGGGATTTCCTGAGGTTCAACGAACCGTATGTCCCCATGAGGCCTTAGTCCAAAATTCTTATAGTATAGATCTGCTAGTTCGGGGTCGATCTCACTGGCGAAGACGCAACGATGTCCCAAAGAATCCAGTGCTTGATGAAATCCACCTAGACCACAAAACAGATCGATGAAGCGCAATGCTTTCTTCTGGCTGCCGCCGCCCATTTACACCCTATCCCCTTCAGGTATTCCTCCCGGTGCGACCCCAGCCCCTGGGTGCGCTGCACCTACGAAAAGACGAATCTTTTCGCAATACTCACTTTGGTTGAGTTGTCCAGAATTGTCGAGGTCCGCTGCGCTAGACTTTCCGCCGAGGTCGGCGACGTCACGGACATTCCGCGCCGCTAACAGTCAATCATGCGTTCAAACGCGGTTGCCGCGAGCAGCTGGGTCTAATGGTGTCTCGCCTCGATTTGCACGGGGTATCGTCCGGCGTACCTGACGGGTCAGCCAATTCCGCCCCCACGTAAGTCATTGATATTGCAGCCCCCGTCTACTGTGCATGGGGTTGTTTTCGCGGTTTTTGTTGTCCGGCCTCGGAAGGCTTAAGGGTAATCGTCACGCCACCCCGGCTGGCACCTCCAGATCGGACCACCACCCACCACACGAGACAGACATGCAATCTTCCGGCAGCGGCTGGGGCAACGGGCTTCTTGGCGTCATCATCTTCAGCGGCTCGCTGCCGGCGACGCGGGTGGCGGTGGGCGGGTTTTCTGCGCTGTTCCTGACCTCGGTGCGCGCGGTCATCGCGGCGCTGATCGGTGTGGCCGTGCTCGGCCTGCTCCGTCAGGCGCGGCCGCAGCGCAAGGATCTCGTCTCGCTCGCGATCGTCGCCATCGGCGTCGTGGTCGGTTTTCCCTTGCTGACGGCGCTTGCGCTCCAGCACATCACCTCGGCGCATTCGATCGTCTTCATCGGGCTCTTGCCGCTGTCGACCGCGATCTTCGGCGTGCTGCGCGGCGGAGAGCGGCCGCAGCCGATGTTCTGGCTGTTCGCAATTCTCGGCAGCGCCACCGTCGCGGGCTTTGCGCTGTCCAACGACGGCACCGCATCGCTCACCGGCGATCTGCTGATGGTGGCGGCGATCGTGCTGTGCGGGCTCGGCTATGCCGAAGGCGCCGCGCTGTCGCGCCGGCTCGGCGGCTGGCAGGTGATCTCCTGGGCGCTGCTGCTGTCGCTGCCGCTGATGCTGCCCGTCGCGATTCTAACCTGGCCCTCGGCATGGAGCGGCATCAGCGTGCCCGCCTGGATCGGGCTCGCCTACGTCTCGGTCTTCAGCATGTTCGTCGGCTTCATCTTCTGGTATCGCGGGCTCGCGGTCGGCGGCATCGCCCGCGTCGGCCAGTTGCAGCAGCTCCAGCCGTTCTTCGGCCTCGCGCTTGCAGGCTGGCTTCTGCACGAACCGGTCGCCTGGAGCATGATCGTGGCGACCGCGCTGGTGGTCGCCTGCGTCTTCTTCGCGCGGCGGTTTGCCTGAGGCCGGATTGGTCTGGCCTTAGTTCTTGCCCGGTTGCGCCTTTTCAATCCCCGGCAGCCGCGCGATTCCCTCGGCGAGAAAATCGACCAGCAGCCGTACCCGCGCGATGCCGGACCGCTCCGGGACGATCAGCATGTTGAGCGGAACGGACGGCGGCGCGTAGTCTTGAAGCACGCGCTCGAGTTGGCCGGATGCAAGAAGGTCGTCGACGAGCCAAAGATGGGCCGGCGCAATGCCACGACCGGCCGCGAGCGCCTCGCGTGCGGCCAGCCCGTGATCCACCCGCAGCCGCCCTGCGAACGGGACCACATGGCGGCCGCCGCGGCGCCCGTGCAGCACGAGCACGTCGCTGCCGGCGATGTTCGACATCCTGACACCATCGTGGCTGGCGAGATCCTGCGGGCGCGTGGGCCTGCCGCGCGAAGCCAGATAGTCCGGTGCGGCCACAAGCACCCGCCGCGACTGACCAAGCAGCCTGAGCTTCATCGAGCTGTCGGTGAGCGGCCCCAGACGCAGCGCGATATCGACACCTTCCCGCACAAGGTCGATCCGCTCGTCGGTCAGGCTGAGATCCACCGCCACATCCGGATAGCGGTCCTGGAACGCGAACACCAAGCGACTGACGTGGAGCACGCCGAAGGCCGCGGTGCAGGAGACGCGCACGGTTCCGGCAGGCGCACCGCGTGTGCTGCGCGCCTCGTCGCCGGCGAGTTCGACCAGGCGCAGGATCTGCACGCAGTCGGCGTAGTAGCGGCGTCCTTCCTCCGTCATCGTCACGCTGCGTGTGGTCCGCGTGAGCAGCGGCACGCCGACGGCCTGCTCCAGTTCCCGCAGATGCCGCGTCACTGTCGACTGGCCGAGACCAAGCTCGCGCGCGACCGCGGACAGGCTTCCGCGCTCGGCGACCCGCACGAAGCTGCGCATGCGTTCGAGCGTAACGTCCGATCTATCCATATTTCGGCAGGATCCTATCCATCCGCGACAACTACCGGATTGCAGTCGGAGGCGCTACCTGCTGCTCGCAATCGTCAACCAAGGTGCTGATCATGAAAGTGTTGATCGTCTTCGCTCATCCCGAACCGCGCTCCCTCAACGGCTCGCTCCGCGATGTCGCCGTCAGAGAACTCGAGGCTGAGGGACACGAGGTGCGGGTGTCAGACCTTTACGCCCATGGCTGGACATCCGAGGTCGGCCGCGCCGACTTTCCGCTGCTGCCGCAGGACGCGCGGCTGGCGCCGGCCGCCGCCTCCAAGCAGGCGTTCGAGTCGGGCACGCTCACCGCGGACGTCAAGGCCGAGATCGAGAAGCTGCTGTGGGCGGACGTTCTGATCCTGCAATTCCCGCTGTGGTGGTTCAGCATGCCGGCCATCCTCAAGGGCTGGGTCGATCGCGTGTTCGCCTACGGTTTCGCGTATGGCGTCGGCGAGCACAGCGACAAGCGCTGGGGCGACCGTTACGGTGAAGGCAGACTAGCGGGCAAACGCGCGATGTTGATCGTGACCGCCGGCGGCTGGGAGGAGCATTATGCGGCGCGCGGAATCAACGGGCCGATCGACGACCTGCTGTTCCCGATCAATCACGGCATCCTCTATTATCCGGGATATGACGTGCTTCCGCCGTTCGTTGTCTACAAGGCCGACAAACTCGACGAAGCGGGTTTCCAGGCGACTGCCGAACGGTTGCGCGAGAGGATGCGAACGCTTGCGACGACATCGCCGATTCCTTACCGACGCCAGAATGGCGGCGATTACCTGATTCCGAGCATGCAGCTCCGCGCGGGGCTCGAGCATTCCGGCGCGACCGGATTCGCGCTTCACGTCGAGCAGGCCGAGGCACGCAGCCCGAATGGTGAGGCGAGCTCCATGCGCTCGACGACGGATGGTTGCGCGGCGATAGCCTAATCCGTCGCCCGCGAACGATATCACCCCATCACCGTCCGGGTCAGCGTGCTCCGCGCAAACTTCTTCAGCGGCATCGGCTTGCCGAACAGAAAACCCTGCACGAGGTCGAAGCCGAGCTCGTTGGCGGCGACGAGGTCGGCGCGGCTCTCGACGCCCTCGGCGACGGCGTGCACGCCGTAGCCATGTGAAAGCTCGACGATGTGGCGGCACACCGTGCGCTTGAGGCGATCAGTGCCGCTGCCGGTGACGAAGTGCCGGTCGGCCTTCAGCTTGATGAACGGAATTTTTCCGAGGTCCATCAGCGACGGCCAGTTGGCGCCGAGATTGTCGATCGACAGGCCGATATTGTGCAGACGCAGTTCGCGGGCGACCTCGACCAGGAGATCGAGGTCGCGGATCGCCTCCTCGCTGTCGATCTCGATCGTCAGCCCGCCGAAGGCCGGATGCGTCGGCATGCGGCGGCAGAGATCGCCCACGGCTTGCGGCTCCTTCAGATACGACGCCGGCAGATTGATCGCGAGATCGACCGGGCTCTGCTGCTCCAGCAGATAGTGCCAGTCCTGCATGGCGCGCTCGATCACGAATTCGGAGAGGTCGCGCAGATTCGGGTCGTGCTCTTCGGGGATGAAATAGGCCGGCGGCACCACGCCCCAGGTCGGATGCCGCATCCGCACCAACGCCTCTGCGCTATTGCGGATCAGCGTGCGCGCGTCGATCTTGGGCTGGTACCAGAGCTCGAGCCAGCCAGCGTGCAGGGCCTCGCCGACATGCACGGCCGGGCTCGGCGCCGGCTCCTCCGGCAACAGCATCGCGACGCGGTCGCGCAGCGTCTCCGCGGCAAAGGGCGTGGTCAGCGGCGGCAGCATCTTGAGGCCGTATTCCTCGCCGACCTGCTGCACCGCCCTGACGATGATCGACTCGCGGGCGCCCACCGTCAGAACCTTTCCGTCGAAGGCCTCGCGCACCAGCGTCTCCAGAAATTTTCCGGGCTCGATGCCGTCGGCAGCGATGCCGAGCAGGATCAGGTCGGGCAATCCGCTCGTCAGCACGCTCTGCAGCTCCTCGGCGCTGGCGCATTCGGTGGTGACGAAGCCGAGATCCTCCAGAACTTCCGCGAGAAACGCGCGCAGATGGCGCTTGCCGTCGGCGACGCAGGCGCGCGGCTTCATCTTTCGCCGTCCGAAGGTCTTCGGCCTTCGTTCGGCGAGTTCTACAATTTCGTCGTTCATCGCAAGCACTCCCGTTCCGTGCCGGTGTGTTAGCGACGTGAGCAGTTTCAAATATGGAAGGCTTCAGTCGATTGTCGAATTATCTGGGTAACGTTAAAGCACCCATCACGTCTAAAATTGTCTGCGTCTTGTTCGAGAAGTTTTTACGTCTGCCCGCGCATCGGGCGCAGGGTTGCGGCAATCACTGGAGATTCCGCGACGCGCAGTAAGGCTGCATGCACGCGCACTGTCCTGCAATTGGACCAAGCCGCGCGCGCCTCGCCCAATTGAATAATGGCGTGCCTCAATTGCGCGCGATGCGCGCATTTTTCCCGGTTCGCTCGTGACGGTTCTGCGACAATGCGTCGGCGCGCGCTGGCGCCCGTGTGAAGCACATCACAAGCGGATTGCTGCACGTGCGCTATTGCTCTGGGCAGCCGGTGGTGGGCTGTGGAGGATCGCAGCAATGACGTCGCGGCGAATAATGTATTGGTGGTTCAGGTTCGTGCTGTCAGGGCGATTTCTCGATCGCTTCCTGTGCCTGCCGCGCGCGCATTAGCGCGGGATCAGGTTTGGCCGATCAGCTTGCGCAACGCGGCCGCGCCGTCCTCGATCGCATCGCGTCCCTTCCAGGCCAGATAAGACAGCTTTCCACCGAGCGTATCGTGGCTGCGCAGCCGGCGCGAGCCGAGAATGTGGCCGACATTGGAGGGGAAGCGGCTCACCTCGGCGGCCACCAGCGCCGCGATCGCGTCCATCAATTGCTGGAGCCGAATGCCCCATTCGCAATGCTCGATGCCGTCGATCCGCACCTTGAGCGCATATTCGGTGTCGTAGATCTCGGCGAGCAGGTCGCGCGCGATCAGCACCCGGTTGTGCCGGAGCGCGATGCGCAGGGCGAGGCGCCTGTCGTCGAGCTGGTCGAGCACCATGTGAACGACGCAGGCATAGGGCGTGGCGGCGACATCGGCGGCGCTCTTGCTCGCGGCGGCCTTGGTGGCAAGGCGCACCAGTTGCCAGAACGTCTTCAGCCGCCTCGCCACCAGCGTCAGCGCGAACGGCAGCGCCTCGGGATGGGCCTTCTTGAAGGCGTCCAATCGTGCGGTGATCTGATCGACCAGGCCGTCGTCGAATTTCGCGATCTTCTCGGGCAGCTTTTCGTTAAACTTCGGCAGCGCAGCGCCGGCGCGCAGCACGTGCTGCATCTTCTTCACGTCGTCGAAGGCGGTGCGCGACGCCGTATATTGCGCGAGCTTGCCGCGCGCGAACTCGGTGCTCTCCGCTGAGGCGAGGGTGCTCTCGAGAACCTTGACGACCTTGGTCTGGAAGGTCGATGCGATCTTCAGCACTTCCTTGTGGTTGTTGGCGGCGACCTGGTCGTTGATCGCCTTGATGTAGTCGCGCGCCATGGTCGGCAGCAGGTCGCGGCAGATCCATTCCCAGATCGGGGTGAGGGTGTTGCGCGAGATCCGCCCCATATTGGCATGCTCGGGCGCGCCGTCGATCAGGAGCAGCTCGAGCGGCGCAAAGAAATGGCGCGAAGGACTGGTGGCGCGCGCCTGGCTCGATCCGTCCTTGCGAAATTCGGCCCGTAGCCGGGATTGGAGGTCGGACGAGCCCGGCATGTCGATGCCGCACAGCTCCAGCCGTTCAAGCTCGCTGAGCAGGCAGCTGCGCGACAGCGGCGTCAGCTTCTGCAGGAAGTTCGATAGCTGGTCGATCTCGTTCATGGCACGCAATCTTCCGCAACGATTCCAGCAGGCCTACCGGCCCCATGCATGGAGGCATTTGCGCGCTCTCAGTTGCGACATAGAGAAGCAAGCCGCCGTTAATATATCCGTAAAATCGGGTGCCGGAGGTATTCGGCGCTGACGTGATCGTTAAGAAGGCTTCCGGTCATCCGCCCATGATTTGAGCAGGTTCGGCAACCTAAGACTGTTGAGGGTCGTTGCCACTCAAGCATAAAGTGTGCCGGCGCCGGGGTTTCAGCACAAAACTGCCAAATTTACCGTAGTCTTACGGAGCAAAAAGTTAACTACAGATCGCGTTGGGTTCCGCTAAACGAGTGACATGGGGTCACAGAATGATACGGCCACTGATTCGCGGCCGTCGGAATGGTACGAAAGCAACGCCGCTCCAACTGAAGGGCTCGATGTCGTCCGCCTGAACGCCGCCCGCGCCAAGGCGGCCGACGAAATGGCCGCCGCCATCGCCCGCGAGCTCAACGGTCCCCTCACGGCGCTCCTGCTCTACATGGGCGAGATCAAGCATCACAGCGATCAGCTCGCGCCGGTGACGGGCGACCGTGCCTATTTGCAGCGGGTCGTGGAGAATGCGCTGGTGCAGACCGAGCGGGTTTGTGGCCTCGTCAAACAGCTTGCCGGTTCTCCCACGGCTGGTCTGCCGACCGCGGAGGCCGAACCGAAGCTCACGCGCGCGCCACAGCCGCAGCGGGTGTCGAGCGGCGAGATCCTCGGCCTGTCAGGCCAAAAGCGGCTGACCAAGCGCGAGGGCGAGGTGCTGAGGCTGATCAGCGAGGGATATTCGAACAAGCAGGGTGCGCTTCGGATGCAGATCAGCCCGCGCACCTTCGAGAGCCATCGCGCCGAGGCGATGCGGAAGCTCGGTGCGCGCAACACGGCGGACCTCGTCCGTGCGGCGCTGCTGCATTCGATCGACTGAAGGCTCTTGCCTCGGGCCGCCCGCCAGCGGCGAGGGCCAAGCGTGAGAGATCTCTCGAGAAAGACCCGCGGCTCCGATCGTGCTCAGAAATAATCTTCGGCGAAGGGACGCGCGCGCGACGAGGGCCGCAGCGGCTTGAGCTCTTCCTTCGGCACGTTGGGAATGATCGTGATGGTCCAGCGGGGCGGCATGCTCGATTCCTGCTCCAGCACCGAACGCACGAAGCCCGTCACCGTCGCCTCGCCAGCGGCCACCGTCGCCATCCGGCCGTTGAACTGTGCGATGCGGAAGCGACGAACTTCTTTCTGGTCCGCGGTCTCGTAGGTGAACATGGAAACCCTCCTGGTTTCCGGCGACTATCGCTGCCTATGATTAGCCATCTGTGAAAATCCCAAGCCGTAGAAGTACGGCGGGCATGCACGTGTGAGTGGTTACGGCGTTTTCGAGCGCGCGCGTCAGCCCTCCGGCTCCTGCGCGCGCCCGGCGGCATAGGCCGCGTCCATCAGGTCCAGGAGGTCGCGAAATCCGGCGTCGCCGAGCCTCTCCGCGGTCTTCTCCAGCCGCAGCGCCAGCACCGCGAGCCTGACATAGCCGAACGTTCCGGCCGCGCTCTTCAGCGAATGCGCTTCGCGCGCGATCCTGCCGTGGTGCTGCGCGAGCGAGAGCGTGCGGAACAATTGCAGGCGCGCACAGGTCTCGCTCCAGAACACGTCGCGCACTTCGCAAGCACCGTCCTCGCCGATCTCGCGCACCAGCGCCTGGTACGCGCCCGGCTCGCGCGCAGGCTCGGCATCAAGCGCTGTCTGCGCAGGCGCGACGGTGACTTCGAACATGGTTTGGCCTGCCTTGATCACGGTTGGTTTGCCGCTGGCCCGTACAGGCGCGCGCGTCACGTCCGTGTCTACGGCATCCGGATTTCAGTTCCGGTAGCAGGACAATCCGTGTTTGCGGGCCGGAATTAGCGGCCGGTTTACCACGCCGCGGCACCGTCAGCGTGGGCCGAGCAGCCGGTCATACTGCGCCTTCACGGTGGCGTAGCATTCGCACGCCGTCTGGCGCAGGCCGTCCAGGTTGAGGATCTGGATGTGTCCGCGGCTGTAGTGAATGAAATTCGCCTGCTGCAAGGTATTGGCGACCAGCGACACGCTGTTGCGCCGAGCACCGATCATCTGCGCCATCGCCTCCTGGGTCAGCAGCAGCCGGTAATCGCCGGAGAGGTCATGGGTGTGCAGCAGGCAGCGCGACAGCCGCGCCTCCACCGGATGGGCGGCGTTGCAGCCCGCGGTCTGCTGCACCTGCGCGTAGACCGCCAGCCCGTGACGCGTGAGCAGCGTCCGCAGGGTGCCGCTCTGGTCGGCCGCGATGCGCAGCCGGTCGAGGTCCATCATCGAGGCGGAGCCGGGAACCAGCACGATGGCCGTGTTCAGCGCGCAGGCATCGCCCATGGTCGAGAGCGTTCCGAGCAGGCTGTCGCGGCCGATCATGGCGACTTGCACGTGCTCGCCCCTGGCGAGCTCGACCACCAACGAGATGACGCCGCGATGAGGAAAGTAGGCGCGCTTGAGCGTTTCGCCGGTCTCGACCAGCACCGCGTCATGCGGCAGATCGCCCGTACGCAGGTGCGGGCGGATCAATTCATAATCGTCTGCCGACAGCGCGGACAGGAAACCGTTGGAGGAACGCACCATCGTTTCCAAAGTAGCCTCCCGTCTCTCGGACCCGCGGGGCCGCAGCACGCGAAACTGCTTGCCGTCCGCGCAAGTTCCATCATCTTCCCGTCGGGATATATAGGCAATTGGGACAAGTTGTCCGACCGGTGATCGCCGCTGCACGTCGCCCTCGCCAAGACAGATTCCCTGACCATTTCCACGATACCGATTTGGGAACCCAGCAGATCCAGATCGACTGGAGCATCCATTCGGAGGGTGGTCGCGGTCATGGTTGATCCGGCGCGTTTCGAAGTGATCCCCGCCATGTTCCTGTTCGTCATCCGGTTGTGCGGCAGCAAAACTTTATTATAATGGTTGTGTCGCTCTGCGTATACCCGGTGGGGGGCAGACAGGCTGGTGCATTTGCGGCCGAAATGAGAATGGCACGCTGATTCGCTGATGAGCCGGCGGACCGATCTGCGAGGGGTTTGCGCAGGTAAAAGCGGCAAGGGCCTTCATGAGCCGGAAGCATTGCATCCGCGCTGCCATCGGACGCCGGTCGACCCGTGCACCCTCGTTGGTCGGACGAGTGCCTGCAATTCTCAAACATTGCTTTGAACCTTGGCGCCGCGTGGCCGCAGATTCCGCGTCCATCGTCTTCCTCGCCGCGGCAACGACATTCTCAACAGTTCATTTCTCGAGCAAAGGAGAAAGGCGTGCGCCACGGTTCAATTATTGAATCGCCGAATCGGGAAGCTCAAACGGGGACAGAAGGTCTGCGCCATATTCTCGTCGTCGACGACGACCCGATGGTCTGCATGGCCATCGAGGTCTATCTCCAGCGCAACGATTTTCGGGTGACGATCGCCGAAGGGGGGAAGCCGGACTTCGCGCGCTCGAACACGAGCAGTTCGATCTGATGATCATCGATATCTTCATGCCGCACATGCGCGGGTTCGAATCGGTCAGGATCTTCCACGAGCGGGCGCCGGCCGTTCCGCTGATCGCGATGTCCGGCTACGCGTTCGCAAATCTGAATTCGCCTGCCCCCGATTTCCTCCGGATGGCGCTGGAGCTCGGTGCGGCGCGCTGTCTGCGCAAGCCGTTCACGCCGCACGCGTTGCTCGCCGCCATCAACGATTGCCTGGCGGAGCACCGTCCCCACGGCGACCTTGCCTCGGCCGCGCGCCTGGGTTAGCGCGGCACCGGCCGCAGTGGACGCGGGTAACGGTTCGTTTACCGCAAATGCGGGTCTTGCGTATCCCGGCAAAGCACCAAGCGAACGTGGCGAGACCGCCGCGGATTGCAGGCGGCTCGATACAATTCCGCGAAGACCGCGCATATCGTGCTTCACAAGCAGGGCTTTCCCGCGCGCCTGGTCCCGCTGTTATCGGCACGTTTACCCAACGAGTCTCGCCGTTGCGGCGCGGGGCCGGTTTTGCCGAAAAACGCTGTCGCCTGCAGTCGAACGGCAAACTTGTCTTCAATATCCGTATTAGCACGGAGGATGAAATTAACGGGACCGTGAAAGGGGATGTCTAACGATCCAAGGTGGGGACTTCCGTTCATGCCAGCGCGGCTCGGGTGTCGAGGTCCAGATCCAGGTCAGTAAGGCGTAGCTCATGGATGATCTGTTGCGGGAGTTTTTGACGGAAACCAGTGAGAGCCTGGACACCGTGGACAATCAGCTGGTGAAGTTCGAGCAAGAGCCGAACAACGCCAAGATCCTGGATAACATCTTCCGGCTGGTCCACACCATCAAGGGCACGTGCGGCTTCCTCGGATTGCCGCGGCTGGAAGCGCTGGCGCATGCCGGCGAGACGCTGATGAGCAAATTCCGTGACGGCATGCCGGTGACGGGGCAGGCGGTGACGGTGATCCTGGCCTCGATCGACCGCATCAAGGAAATCCTGTCAGGCCTCGAGGCGACCGAAGCCGAGCCCGAGGGCACCGACCGCGATCTCATCGACAAGCTGGAAGCGATGGTCGAGCAGGGGATGGCCGCCATGGCGGCGGGTGCTGCTGCTCCCGAGGCTGAAGCGCCGCCGCTGGTGCCGGAAGCGCCTGTCGCCGTTGAAGCCGCGCCGACCTCCGGCGTGCTGGCCGACCAGACCCTGGAGCGCCCGCTGCGTCCGGGCGAAGTGTCGCTCGACGAGCTCGAGCGCGCCTTCCGCGAAACCCCGATCGAAGTCCCGGCCCCGGTTGCCAAGGTTGAGGTCAAGGCTGAGCCCGCACCCGCCGCTGAAGCGCCAGTGCCTGTTGCCAAGGAAGTAGCGAAGGAAGCCAAGGCGCCCAAGGACAAGGCCGCGCCGAAGAAGTCGATCGCCGACGAGGGCGCCGGCGAGGGCGCCAGCATCGCCA
>NZ_VSST01000002.1 GCF_019402665.1 Bradyrhizobium canariense | reverse complement strand
CGGTAAAGTGGAATATTTTTTCAAGAGAGGATTGACGCACCCGCGACACAGGTCGCGCAATGAGACGCCTCGCGCAGAAGCAACAAGGGGCGGTGCAAAACACCGCCCCTTGGCGCGAAACGAGACTGCGGCGAGGACAGGCGCCTAATACGGCTGATAATAGCCACGCGGACCATAGTAGGGACCGCCGCCGTAATATCCCTGTCCGCCGTAGTAAGGACCGGGGCCGTAATTATAGCGGTCCTCGTAGTACTCTTGGCGCCTGCTCTCTGCGATCGCGCCGCCGATCAGACCTGCCGCCACGCCCATGAAGGCGAGGCCTGCAGCGTTCGGACCTCGTCGATAGTAGCGGTGGCGGCGAGCGGCGCTGAAATCGGTGGCAGCCGGAGCGGCCGGGCCCGCGGCAGCGGCCTTGCTGGGTGCGGGCGAGTTGGCAGCCGAAGGCGTGACAGAGGCCGCAATCAGAACAAGACTTGCGAAAGCTGCCAACGCAACGTTGCGGCCGGCTGCAGAAATCATCGGTCCCTTATTCATCTTGACCTTCCCTGTTCTCGCTCAAAGCGACATCATCAAACAAGATTTAATGCGCAAGCTACTGAAATGGTTTCGTGATCGCGGCAATCTGCCACGCTTTGAACGATTGTAAACCGAACGACCAGATCCAGCTTGAACGATCCAACATGAGCGGATAATGAACAGCCGCACCGTTTTTCGGTCGCCGTAAGCGTTTTACGTGAACCAACGCATCAACCGACGCCGTCGGGATCGATGCCATTCTTGGGTTCACCGTGACTGACGCGTCCTATTCCAAAGAGAAACCAGATGATTGCGGTTCGCAAACTGCCGGCGCGCTATGCGCCGATCGTGATGCCATTTGTGCTGTCCGTCCTCATGACGGCCGTGGTGTCGATCATTTCCACCCTTCGAAGCCTCGGCGCAACGCCGGCGTTCCTCGCGACCTGGCCGGGCGCCTGGGCGCTGTCATGGCTCGTCGCCTTTCCGACGCTGCTGATGGTGCTGCCGCTGGTCCGCCGGATCGTGGCGGGCGTCGTTGCGGCTCCCGCCCAACCGAGCCGATAGCAGGCGCGGACGGCGGCGCGTGACGCACGCCGTCCCGCTTCCGCGTGACTTTACGACAGCGCCCCCAGCACGCCGCGCGTTGCCTTGTCGATCTCCTCGACATAGCGGCGGCGGGCGAAGGTCTCGGTGAGGAAGCCGACCACTTTGCGGCTGTCGGTGGAATCGACGACTGCCAGCATCTCGGCTTCCGCCTCGTCGAACACCGCCATGGCCGACTTCACGTTCATTTCGGGGATCAGCACGATCTCGGTCAGGCGCGCGAGCTCGATCACCTGGATTTCGTCGGCGATGGTGTCGAGATCGCCGGAGAACAGGTCGGGCAGCAGGACGAGACCGACATATTCGTCCGCATTGTTGACGATGACGATCCCGGGCCGCGAGCCCAGCGCGAATTCGCGGCGGACCGCGGCGATCGTCGTGGTCGACGGCACCTTGCCGACATCGGAGCGCATCAGCCGCTCGACGGTGAGGTTGCGCAGCCAGCCGACGTCGTTGGCGCTACGAATGGTCTCGCCGCGCAGATGCAGGCGCCAGGTCGAGAAGGAGTGTCCGAACATGAAGCGGACGCAGATCGAGGTGACGATGCAGCCGGCGAGCACCACGGCGGTGACGTCGACGTTGCGGGTCATCTCGAGCACGAGGAACGACATGGTCAAGGGACCGCCGACGATGGCGACGCCGAGCGTCGCCATGCCCGTGAGCATCGCGACCAGCGGATCGATCACGAAGTTCGGGCTGATCAAGAGCAGCACCGCCGAAAAGAACTTTCCGATCAGGCTGCCGACGAACAGCGAGGCAAAGAACAGCCCGCCGCGGAAGCCGGAGGCGAGCGAGATCAGGCAGGCCGTCACCTTCAAGGCGATGATCAGCGCGATCAGGCCGATCGTCATGTCGTGAAAGAGATCGAGCACCATCGCGCCGTGGCCGGCCGCCAGCACCTGCGGCGTGACAATCGCAAAGCCTCCGACGATGAGGCCGCCGATCACCGGGCGCAGCCAGACCGGCAGCCATTTGAACAGGCGCTCGAACATCGAGGACGAGCGCATCACGGCGATGCCGACGCCGCTGGTGACGAGCGCGAGCCCGATCAGCGCCAGATATTGCTCGACGCCGACGGCGCTGACCTTGGGTATTTCGAGCGAGTATGGCGCGCCGCCGAGCCATTGCGCGGTCAGTGCACCCGCGAGCGAGGCGGCGAGGATTGGCGCAGCGCTGCCGACCGAATAGACGCCGACGATCAGCTCGCAGGCGTAGAAGGCGCCGGTGATCGGCGCACCGAAGGCGGCCGCGATCGCCGCAGCGGCACCGCAGCCGACGATCAGGCGCAGATCGTTGCGGCGCAGATTGAAGAACTTGCCGAGCAGCGAGGCGATGCCCGAGCCGATCTGGGTATAGCCGGCTTCGAGGCCGACGGAGGCGCCGCAGCCGTTCGAGATCAAGGTCTGGCTCGACACCACCACGCTGTCGCGCATCGACAGATTGCCGCCACGCAGCGCGTTCGCCTCGATCGGATCGACCGCGCTGGAGAGCTTGAGCCTTCGCCGCCACCACTCCATGATCCCGAGCGCCAATCCGCCCAGCGCGGGCGCGATCAACGCGGCCCAGGGACTGACGCTGGTATTGGCGGACAGGCGAACGTCGATGGGAATGCCGTAGATCACCATATGGGCAATCTGCGCAATCTCGGCCATCAGCGTCACGATGGCGCCGGCGAGCGTGCCGATCACCAGCGCCAGCGGGATCAGATAGAATTCGTTGCTGCGCAGCAGCGCCCGCAGCCGAACCATGACGCGGTTCGTCCCCTTGCGGTCGGCGAGATGTCTGATCCGCAGGAACACTTTTGGCCCGCCCTACCCTTCCGACATGCCGTAACCGGACATGCGCTGGCGGACCCGCTCGATCTCGGCACTCGACAGCAGCGGCGGCTCTCCGATCTGGAGACAGCCGTGATATTGCCGCGCCAGCGTCTCGACCTCGACGGCGAGCCACATCGCCTTGTCCAACGACTTGCCGATCGCGATCATGCCGTGATGGTCGAGCAGGCAGGCAAGCCGGCCCTCCAGCGCCCGCACTGCATGTTCGGACAGCTCCGCCGTTCCGAAGGTGGCATAGGGCGCGCAGCGGATGCTGTCGCCGCCGGCGGCTGCGATCATGTAGTGCACGGGCGGGATCTCCAGGCCCATGATCGCCAGGATGGTGCAATAGGTCGGATGGGCGTGGACGACGGCGTTGACGTCTGGCCGGGCCTTCAGGATGTCGAGGTGGAAGCGCCACTCGCTTGACGGCTTCTGATCGGGCGCGTGCGAGCCGTCCATCGCCATGAACACGATCTGGTCCGGCGTCATGGCGTCGTAGGGCACGCTGGTCGGGGTGACCAGAAGCCCGTCCACATGCCGGACGCTGATATTGCCCGAGGTGCCCTGGTTGATGCCGAGCGCGTTCATGCGGCGGCAGGCGCCGATGATGGCCTGTCTCTTGTCGAGCTCGTCCGCTGTCATCGACATCTCGATTTCCTGACGATGGGCGCCTGTCAGACGGGGAGTACGTCAAGCATTATGGCAGCGCAAGAGAAAGCGGACCGGATCGCGCGCGATCGCGCCAGCCGCCTCATGGCATCATGAAATAAACATGAAAATCAACGCATTAACAGATTGTCGCAGCTCTACGGCAAGCTCGCCCGGACGGCCGCGATGCCGTTGATCACGAACTGCACCGAATAGGCCGCGAGCAGCATGCCGAGCACGCGCGAGAGGACGGCGTTGCCGGTGCGCCCAAGGCTCCGCGCGATCATATTCGCGGAGACAAAGCAGAGCATGCAAAGCAGGCACACGGAGAGCACGACCGCGATGATGATCGCGAGCCTCGGCCCGTAGCCGGCATCGCCCGTCAGGAGCAGCGTGGTCGCGATCGCGCCAGGACCGGCCATCATCGGGATCGCCAGCGGGAATACCGCGACGTCGGAGGCATGCTCGGAGCTTGCCTTGTCGGCCTCGCGGGCCTCGCGATGCGGACGGTCGCCGAAGATCATCTGGTAGGACACGCCGAACAGCAGCAGTCCGCCGGCGATCTGGAAGGCGGGGATGCCGATCCCGAGCTGGCGCAGCAGCCAGTTTCCAATCAGGGCGATCACCACCAGGATCGACGCCGCAATCAGTGGCGCGCGCAGCGCGATGGTGCGTTTGGTCTTGTCGGGCATGCCTCCGGTCGCGGCGAGGAAGGCCGGCGCAAGGCCCACGGGATCGACCACGAGCAGCAGCGTCACGAACGCAGACAAGGTGAAGTCGATCATGTCTCGGTGGGCTCCCTGGACGCAGGAACGATGGCTGGCGGACTGACTTAGCCCGGCAGAACCGCTTTGAAAATCACCGGAGATGCACAATGAGCGACAGTGGAATTGGAATGTTGCTGGGTCACCTTTCGGGCAACCTGCTCTGGCTCTGGTTCATCGGAGCCTTCGTGCTCGGTGCGGTCCTGGTCTACGGCGTGGCGAAGGCGGGGCGCCTGCGGCGCCGCGAGCGCGCACAGCTCGACCGCAACACCGAGGCGCGGCAGCGGCAGGAAGATCCCTACAAGCGTCCGACCTGAGCGCAGGTTGCCGTTTGGAACTTTCGTTCTCCGAAAGCTTTTGATCGCCTGAGGATTGCGGAAGGCGATGCCTTCGCGTGTCACCTCAAGAGGAGGATGTATGGCCAAGAAAGCAAAGAAGCGCACGACCAAGAAATCGTCGACGGGCCGCGCCCGTCAGGCGCCGAAGATGTTGAGCGACCTGTTTCTCGAGACGCTCAAGGACATCTATTTCGCCGAGAACAAGATCATCAAGACCTTGCCCAAGATGGCCAAGGCCGCCAACTCGAAGGAGCTCGCGGCGGCTTTCAACAAGCATCTGCGCGAGACCCAGGGCCAGGTCAAACGTCTCGACCAGATCTTCAAGATGCTGGGCAAGCCGGCCCGCGGCAAGCCTTGCGAAGCGATCAACGGCATCACCGACGAAGGCGCCGAGATCATGAAGGAGTTCAAGAACGCTCCTGCGCTCGACGCCGGCCTGCTCGCAGCCGCGCAGGCGGTCGAGCATTACGAAATCTCCCGCTACGGCACGCTGCGCACCTGGGCCGAGGAGCTCGGCATGCAGGACGCGGCAAAGCTGCTGCAGGCGACGCTGGACGAGGAAGAGGCGACCGATCACACCCTGACCGAGCTCGCCACCTCCGTGATCAACCTCGAGGCGGAAGAGGAATACCGCCAGGCGGCCTGAGCCCCACGTGGCGTGACGACGAAACGCCGCGGCCGGAAGGCCGCGGCGCTTGTGTTTTCGGATCGCACGATCCGCATGGCACCTGCGCGCCGCCGGGCTGGAATTCTCGGGAACCGGCCCCATATTCAGCGTTCCCCACCGCCGAGCCCGCATCATGCAACCCAAAAATCCCCTCGACTGGATGCTGTCCGAAGCCCTGGACTCGCTGACCCGCGCCGAACGGCTGCGCCAGCAGTTCGGCCGCCAGGAAGCGTGCTGGGAGCCACCGATCGACGTGCTCGAAACCGAGCATGAGCTTCTGATCTTGGTCGCGCTTCCGGGTGTCAATCCCGACAATGTCGAGACTGTCATCCATGACGGCGTGCTCGTCATCTCCGGCCAGCGCACCCTTCCGCCGGAGCTTCGCAACGCCCGCATCCACCGGCTCGAACTGCCGCAGGGGCGTTTTGAGCGCCGCATTGCATTGCCCGTTGGCCGCTACGCCATCAGCCGCTTCGTGATGGACGGCTGCGTCGCGCTGCGCCTCGCCAAATCCTGAGGTCGATCATGGCCACCGAACCAATGAATACCGCACCGACCAATCCCCAGAGCAATTCCGACGTGAAGATTCCCGAAGACGCGCTGATCATCATCCCGGTGCGCGAGATGGTGCTGTTCCCCGGCGCCATCGCGCCGATCGCGATCGCGCGGCCGAAGTCGGTCGCTGCCGCGCAGCAGGCGCTGCGCGAGCAGCGGCCGGTCGGCATCGTCCTGCAACGCAGCCCCGAGACCGAGGAGCCCGGACCGGACGACCTCTATCGGGTCGCGACCATCGCCAACATCGTGCGCTACATCACCGCACCCGACGGCACCCATCACATCGTCTGCCAGGGCGTGCAGCGCGCGCGCATCCTCGACTTCCTGCCCGGGACGCCGTTCCCGGCCGCGCGGATCCAGCAGATTCCGGAGCCGACCACGAGCACGCCCGAGATCGAGGCCCGCGGGCTCAACCTGCAGCGTCAGGCCATCGAGGCGATCGAGCTGCTGCCGCAGGCGCCGCCCGAGCTGATCGCGATGTTCCAGGGCACCACCGCGCCCGGCGCGCTGGCGGACCTGGCGACCTCGTTCATGGACATCAAGCCGCAGGACAAGCAGGAGGTGTTGGAGACCATCGACCTCGCTCTGCGTGTCGAGAAGGTGTCGAAGCATCTGGCCGAACGGCTGGAGGTGCTGCGCATCAGCAACGAGATCGGCCAGCAGACCCGCGCCAGCTTCGACGAACGGCAGCGCGAGGCGATCCTGCGCGAGCAGATGGCGACCATTCAGCGCCAGCTCGGCGAAGGCGACGGCAAGGCGGCCGAGGTCGCCGAGCTGGCCGCTGCCATCGCCAAGGCCAACATGCCGCCCGAGGCCGACGCGCATGCGAAGAAGGAGCTGCGCCGCTACGAGCGCATGCCGGAGGCCGCCGGCGAGGCCGGCATGGTCCGCACTTACCTGGACTGGCTGATCGAGCTGCCGTGGGCCTTGCCTGCGGAGAAGTCGATCGACATCAAGGAAGCGCGCCGCATCCTCGATGCCGATCACTTTGGCCTGGAGAAGATCAAGAGCCGGATCATCGAATATCTGGCGGTGCGCAAGCTGGCGCCGCAGGGCAAGGCGCCGATCCTGTGCTTCGTCGGACCGCCCGGCGTCGGCAAGACCTCGCTCGGTCAATCCATCGCACGCGCGATGGACCGTCCCTTCGTGCGCGTCAGCCTCGGCGGCGTGCATGACGAGGCCGAGATCCGCGGCCATCGGCGCACCTATATCGGCGCGCTGCCCGGCAACATCATCCAGGGCATCAAGAAGGCGGGCACCCGGAACTGCGTCATGATGCTGGACGAGATCGACAAGATGGGTCGCGGCGTGCAGGGCGATCCTTCCGCCGCGATGCTGGAGGTGCTCGACCCCGAGCAGAACGGGACGTTCCGGGACAATTATTTGGGCGTGCCCTTCGACCTGTCGCGCGTTGTGTTCATCGCGACCGCCAACATGCTGGACCAGATCCCGGGTCCGCTGCTGGACCGCATGGAGCTGATCAGCCTCACCGGCTACACCCAGGAAGAGAAGCTGGAGATCGCCAAGCGCTATCTGGTGCGGCGGCAGCTCGAGGCCAACGGCTTGACGGCCGAGCAGGCCGAGATCGAGCCGGAGGCGCTGGAGCTGGTCGTCAACGGCTACACCCGCGAAGCCGGCGTGCGTAACCTCGAGCGCGAGATCGGCAAGCTGTTCCGCCATGCCGCCGTGCAGGTCGCCGAAGGCACGGCTGCCAAGGTCGTCGTGACGCCGAAGGATATCGGCACCGTACTCGGCCAGCCGCGCTTCGAGGGCGAGATCGCGCAGCGCACCAGCATTCCAGGCGTGGCCACCGGCCTTGCCTGGACGCCGGTCGGCGGCGACATCCTGTTCATCGAAGCCTCGCGGGTATCCGGCCGCGGCGGGATGATCCTGACCGGCCAGCTCGGCGAGGTCATGCGCGAGAGCGTGCAGGCTGCGATGACGCTGGTGAAGAGCAAGGCCACGCAGCTCGGCATCGATCCGCAGCTGTTCGAAAAGAGCGACATCCACGTTCACGTGCCCGCAGGCGCGACGCCGAAGGACGGGCCGAGCGCGGGCGTTGCGATGTTCACGGCGCTGACGTCCCTGCTCACCAATCGCACGGTGCGCAGCGACACCGCCATGACCGGCGAGATCTCGCTGCGCGGCCTGGTGCTGCCGGTCGGCGGCATCAAGGAGAAGGTGGTGGCGGCCGCGGCCGCGGGCCTGAAGCGGGTGATGCTGCCGGCGCGCAACAAGCGGGACTACGACGACATCCCGAAGAGTGCGCGGGACAACCTCGAATTCATCTGGCTGGAGCGCGTCGACGAAGCCATCGCCGCGGCGCTCGAGCCGGCCGAGGCCCAAGCCGATGCCAAGGTCGAAGCGGCGGAGTGAATGCGATGAAGAAGCTGCTGGAAAGAGCGAAGCGATCGCGGCAGGCGCAGCGGCTGCGGCAGTTGCTCGATCGCGCCATCGACGGGGTTCGCGATGCGCTGGCGGCATCAGGACCGCGGCTTCAGCCGGTCCCGGTCCGCGCGAAGCGCCGCAAGGGTTGAGCCCTCCGTCTCAAGTCCTCGCGACAGCCCCGAACAAAAGACCCCCTCCTACGGGAGGGGGCCTTTGCGTCGTTAGCCCACGGCGTCCTTGGCGGCCTTGACCGGGCGGGCGCGGACGATCTTGCGGGCCGGCTTGGCCTTGAACATCATCTCTTCGCCCGTGAACGGGTTGGTGCCCTTGCGTGCCTTGGTCGCGGGCTTCTTGATGACCACGAACTTGGCGAAGCCCGGTACCAGGAACAGCCCGTTCTTCTTGAGCTCCTTGTGGCCGACGTCGGTCAGCGTCTCCATGACGCTCTTGACGTCACGCTTGGAAAGCTCGGTGGTGGTCGCGATCTTTTCGATCAGCTGCGATTTCGACATTTGGGTGGCCATCGTGTCTCCTCTGATTCGTTGACGGCTGCATATTAGACCAACCGGTGAAGGCCTATAGCCTTCTGCACAGTTTTGTCGGGGTTTTACGGGCTTTTTTGGCCCTCTGTGGCAAAAAACCCTGCTTTTTAGCCACTTCCGGAGCGGGAGAAGCCTCAGGCAGCGGATTTTACCTTGTTTCAAAGGCCCGCACGCAGCCTTGCTAAAGCTGATTCGATGCTTTCGACAAGTGACGACCGGCCTCTTTGTCGGAGTCCGGTCGCGATTCACCCTGGAAAATAAGCCTAGATCGTCGTGATGCGGCGATCGCGGGGACTTTTTTCCCTTATCTTTACAGAGCGCGACGAGCTTCGCTCGCGCTAGATACGTTCGATGATGACGGCCGGGGCCATGCCACCGGCCGCGCACATGGTGACGAGACCGCGCTTCAAGTCGCGTCGTTCGAGCTCGTCGAGCACGGTGCCGATCAGGATCGAGCCGGTGGCGCCGATGGGATGGCCGAGTGCGATCGAGCCGCCATTGACGTTGACCTTGGCGCGGTCGAGCTTGAGGTCGCGGATGTATTTTTCCGCAACCACGGCAAAGGCCTCGTTGATCTCGAACAGGTCGATGTCGTTGATGGTCAGCCCCGCTTTCGCCAGCACCTTGCGCGTCGCCGGCACCGGCGCGTTCAGCATCAGCGTCGGCGAGTCCCCCATGTTGGCCATCGCAACCACGCGGGCGCGCGGCTTGAGCCCATGCGCCTTCGCGTAAGCAGGCGACGCCAGAAGGATCGCGGCCGCGCCGTCGACGACGCCGGACGAATTGCCGGCGTGGTGCATGAAGTCGATCTCGAGGTCGGGGTACTCCTGCAGGATCAGGCCGCGATAGGTCGTGCCCTTGTCGTCGAGCGCATGGTCGGCGACCGCAGGGAATGCCGGCTTCAACGCGCTCAGCCCTTCCATCGTGGTCTGCGGCCGCGGATATTCTTCATGGTCGAGCGCGAGGCTGCCATCCTCGCGATGCACCGGCACGAGGCTGTTCTTGAAGTGGCCGTTCGCGATCGCGTGCGCGGCGCGCTTCTGGCTTTCGAGGCCGAGCGCGTCGACGTCCCTTCGCGTGATGCCTTCCAGCGTTGCGATCGCGTCGGCACAAACGCCCTGATGCGACTGCGGATGCCGCGCACGCAGGCGCAGATTGCCATTGTCCATCATCATCGGACCACCGCCGCGCCGGCCCTCCATCGACATCATCTCGCAGCCGCCGGCGACGACGAGGTCTTCCGCGCCCGCCATGATCGAGCTTGCAGCCATGTTGACGCTGGTGATGCCGCTTCCACAAAAGCGATCCAGCGTCACGGCGCTGGCGCGCACGTCGTAGCCGGCGTCCAGCGCCGACATGCGGCCGAGATCGCCGCCTTGCGTTGCGACCTGTGCGCTGCAGCCCCAGATGATGTCGTCAACGTCGCCGGTGTCGATGCCGGTGCGCGCCGCGAGCGCGCGCAGCACGGTTGCTCCCAGCTGCTGCGGATGAATGCCCGAGAGCGCCCCCTTGCCAGGCTTGCCGACGCCCCGCGGAGTTCGGCAGGCATCAATGATAAGTGCGTCGGTCATTGGCGTTTCCTCTTTTTGAATGGTTAGAGGCGTTTTGAATCAGGAGGCGAAGGGAGTCAATGCACGCTGGCGGAACCCCTCACCCTGTCTCCTCAGCGCGAGCCAAGCTTGTCGCGCCCCAGCAAGAACGGGGCGCGGGAGAGCAATCACACCCCCGCCGCGTTCTTCGCGATCACGTTGCGATAGAAGCTGGCGCTGAGTTTCGGCGTGCGCACCTGCGTGTCGAAATTGACGTGGTAGAGCCCAAAGCGCTTGTTGAGCCCGAACACCCATTCAAAATTGTCCATCAAGCTCCAGAGGAAGTAGCCGCGCACCGGCACGCCTTCGGCGGTGGCGCGCTGGAGCTGGGCGAGGTAGTTGCGCAAATACATGATGCGGTCGGTGTCGTAGATCTTGCCGTCAGGCGTCACGACGTCGTCGCCGGAGGTGCCGTTCTCGCTGATATAGATCGCGTCCGTCTTCCAGATCTTCGCCGCCAGCTTCGGCACCCAGTAGATCGTCTCGGGACCGATGCGCAGCCAGTCCGAATTCATGTGCGGGAACGATTTCGGGATCGGCAGCGGCATGAAGCCCGCGCCCTGGTCGGAGGCCACCACGTAGTTCTGCGGCGCGTAGATGTTGAGGCCGAGGAAATCGACCGGCGAGGAGATGATCTTCAGCTCCGCATCGGTGTATTTCGGCGCGTCGCGCCCGGCGAACTTCAGGAAGGCGTCGGTGTACTGGCCCGTCATGATGACGTTGAGATAGCCGGCGTTCATTTCGCGCAGCGCGATCTCGGCGGCACGGACGTTCTCCGGTGTGTCGATCGCGGGGGCGCAGGCATCGATGTTCTCGGCCGGCCCCACCCTGGTGCCGCGGCGGCCATGGGCGCGTACCGCCTGCACCGCGAGCCCGTGTGCGAGCGCGCTGTTGTGCCTGATCTGGTTGACCTCGGCTTGCGGCAGCGTCACGCCGGGCGCGTCGATGCCGATGCCGTAGCCGAAATGGACGAACCGACCGCTCTCGTTCAGTGTGAAGACGTTCTTGACGCGATCGGTCAGGTGCTCGGCGACATAGGCCGCGTAATCGCCGAAGATCTTGCAGGTCTCCGTCGAGCGCCAACCGCCAAACCGGTCCTGGAGCGATTGCGGCAGGTCCCAATGATAGAGCGTCAGCCACGGCTCGATGCCGTTCTTGAGGAGTTCGTCGACCAGGCGGTTGTAGAAGTCGAGTCCCTTCGGGTTGGGCTTGCCGTCGCCGTCCGGAAACAGCCGCGGCCAGGCCACCGAGAAGCGATAAGCCTTGCAGCCGAGCTCCTTGATGAGCGCGATGTCCTCCTTGTAGCGGTGATAGTGCTCGTTGGCGCGGTCGCCGGTGCTGCCGTCTTCGATCTTGCCGGGGATGCGGACGAACTTGTCCCAGATCGAGGCCCCTCGCCCGTCCTCGTTGACCGCGCCCTCGACCTGATAGGACGAGGTCGCGGTGCCCCAGACGAAGCCCGCCGGAAAGCCGTCCCCGCTCCGTGGCGGGGATGCGGGCTTGGCGTCCGCCCCTCCGAGAGGATTGGCGATGCCGGCTGCGGACAATCCCGCCAGCGTGGCGAACTGGCGACGCGAGACCTTGTCCGACATTGATAGTGCTCCGGGGCGATGCTGTTGCGGCGGCACCATGGCGAATCGCGGGTCGTTTGAGAAGCGGGCGAGCCGAAGGCTGAGGATGCAGAATTGCCGAATGCGACAAAGTTGTCCGAAAGGGGCCACGCCGATCGTCGGCCGAGCTACCCCAAAAGTCGAAATATCAGCCCCACCGTCATTCGAATTCCAGCCCAATCCGGCGAGGAAGTTATCAGTTCCCCTCGACAGGGGCCCGTAGGCTCACAGAATGCCATAAACCCCACGGAAATTACGACCAAAGTTCGCAAATATGGGATATGGTGCAACCATCGCCGCTCCGCTCTGGGCGATTGTCTGTCTGCACCGGTCAACCAAGAGAACGACTGACTTATGACGCGGTTCGACCGCATCATACTGTGGTAACCTCTTCCGCTGGACCAAGTGCCTGTCCTGCCAGGGATACAACGACTGACCCCGCGTCAGAGTCACTGTGAATTCGAGGTAGATCTATGTCGTATGCCTACAAGCTGAATGAAGACGTTCGCCACCAGCCCCAAGGCCCACAAGGACGTGCCGCGACCGAGCCACCGATGATTTATACCATCGTCCAGCATATGCCCATCGAGGCCGATGGACGTCTCCGATACCGCATCAAGTGCAAGTCGGAGAAAATCGAGCGAGTCGTCACGGAAGATCAGCTTTCGTATTCGCAGTGAACTGCTCGATGACGGCGGCTCCCTCGCTCAGCGCGAGCGCTTCGGCAACTTTGGCAGCTTGTCGGGATTGAACGGCGGTATCTGCCGGGTTCGTTCTGGCGCGGGCGTCTGCTGTTCCGTCAGGATCAGCGTACCCTGGAGGATCATTCCCGGCACTTGCGCTGCCGTCGCCGTGTAGGTCGCGACCTTGCCCGGGCAGTTTCCCTCGATATCCAGCGTGAGCTCATCGTCGACGCCGAACACCGTTGCGCGTCCGTCGGTATGGCGCTTCGTCGACACGGTGGCGGTGAAGCGATCTCCGTCGACCTTGCAAGAGCCGTGATAGGTCATCAGGCTGTCGCAGCCCCAGATCTGTCCGTCTGCGACATGGACGATCCCGGTCCCCTGATCGAGCGGCGTCTTGTACCACGCCGCATAGGTGCCGTCCTTCAACATGGGAGCAGTCTCCCGGTATTCCCTCGCGCATCATCGACACGATCAGCGCTAACAAAGCGTTAATCGCGCGGCCCGTGCCAATCCGGACTATTCCTGCGCAGCTCGGCTTCGAGGTCTTCAATGATGCTGTGAAGCAGACAGGCGGCAAGTGGATCGGTCACTTCGCGCTCCAGATGCCGGTAACGCGCGATCTGGAATTCCTGCTCTCTCAACTGGTGCTCTGTCATCGGACGGGCCCTCCGACGAACCGACGCAGAGACAGCCGAACAGTTTCGTTACAATTTTAGGATCATTCGCTATGGTTTCCGATCGGTAAAAACAACGCTCCGCCAAGCTTCGCCGGCGCGAGGGATCATCGGAGACTTCGAAAGGTCGATACGCCGACATGCGCCGCTGTTACGGCACGTCACCGCTTCTCCGATTCTCGCCGATGCTGTGCGGCTTGTTGAGGAAGAACTCCCGGTTACCGAGAGCCGCTTCCGCGTACTGGTCGATCGCGACCTGGATGGCCTCGATGTGCATGCGGCACCAGCCCTCGAGGCAGGACAGGCGCCGCGCATGATGGAGAGCCTTCAGAAATTCCGGGGGCTCCTGCATGTCGGAGAAGTAGGTCGGCCTCTCCCCCTTCATGCCCGTGCCATCTCTCGCGGCGGCACCAGCCGGCGCTTCTCAACACCGACGCGCGATGGCATCGGCCGACGGCGGGGAACGAAGAGGCTGGCGACGACGATCGGGTCGGTGTCCCCGAGTGCGGCCCGCTCCTGAACGAGCCCGCTCATCACCGTGCGCATCTTCATGACTTCGCCTGCGACGAAGCTGCAGTCCTCGTCCCTGTTGATCTGCTCATGCATGATCGCCTCGGCCTCACGCATGCTGACGCGTAACGCCCTGATGATCCTGCGGATTTCGTTGATGCGGTTGTCCATGGCTCGCTCCCTTGGCTGGACGAACAGCATAAGAACAAAACATGAACAATGAGTCAATCGGCTTGAGGTAGAACAGAGCCGGCGTGACACGCCGTTCCGGGCGGCGCCATCCCCCGCGCTTACCGAGCCAGATCAGAACGTCACCCGCATCCCCGCATAGAAGGCGCGCGGCCTTGCCGGGCTGAGCGAGCGCGGGTCGCTGAACTCGGCACCGCCATTGGTGAAGTTGGGCACGGCTTTGGTGTCGAAGAACTGTCCGTAGGTCGCATAGCGCTTGTCGAAGATATTGTCGATCTTGCCGTAGAGCTGGACGTTCTTGGTCACCTGGTAGGACGTGTGCAGGTTGAACACGGTATAGGACGGCAGCTTCGCATATTGGTTGGACTCGTCCCCAACCAGATATTGGCTGGAGACGAACAGCGCGTTGCCGCCGACCTTCCACACGTCGGTGACGGCATAGTCGACACCGACCTTGACGCGATGGCGCGGGATCGCGGGGAGCTGGTTGCCGGGCAGCACCTGAATGGTTTCGGTGACAGTATCCCTGAACGGGCTTTCGGAGCCGAGTGCGAAAGCGTCGAGATAGCGTGCGTCGACGAACGCGTAGCTCGCCTGAAACTGAAGCGTGGGCGACTTGATGTTGACCTCGGCTTCGAGCCCCTGACGCCTGGTCCGGCCGACGTTGGAGAAATAGCCGAAGCCGGTGCGGCCGACTGCGGGAACGGCGACGATGTCGTCGACATTGGTGGCGCGGAAGCCGCCGATTTTCCAACCAAGCGTGCCGATGTTCAGCTCCCTGCTGCCGCGCAGGCCCGCTTCCACGGTCTTGGACACGACCTGCTTCAATGGCGGATCGGAGACGAGAAACGCGGCAATGAGACAGGGACGGGCTGGATCGGAGCAGCCGAGCTCGAGCGGCGTCGGAACGCGATTGGCCTCGGAATAGCCGGCATAGGCCGTCAGCTCCGGCGTGATCTTGTAGGTGCCGCCGATCACCGGATTGAAGCGGGTGAAGGTGTGATCGCCGTTGAGATCGGTCCCGAGCTGATCCTCCAGCGTGATGCGCGCCACGTTGAAGCGGCCGCCGCCGGTGACGGCGAAGGCGTCCGTGACATTGAACGTGTCCATTGCGTAGAGGCCGTTATATTGATTGACGGTCCGCAGCGAGACAGGGCCGGCAACGGTATCAGGTACGCCGGTCGGCCCCAGGAAGAGGCCGCCGCCGCTAACGACGTAGTTTTCTCCGATCGTACCGATTTCGGCGGTGGCGTTGTAGCGCGTGACACTGGCGTCATAGGTCGCGCCCATCACGAAGCGGTTGTCGTGGCCGAACAGCTGGTCGGTGTTGGTGGCCTGCCCCGACACGCCGAAGGTGGTCGAACGTATCGAGCTGCGGTCGATCTCGCCGAGGACGGTCCCGGACGCGAAAGGATTGGCAAGCGGCAGGCCGTTAACGCCGTTTGCCGGTGTGGCGCCGTCGCCGAAGCAAAGAAGGCCGGTGAGCCCCGGATCGGTGCATTCCTGCGCGTCGGTCGGATTGCCGTCGACGAGCTTCTGCTCGTACCTGCGCACATGCGCGGTGCCTTCGAGCGTCCAGGTCGGCGTCGCATCGACCTTGCCTGTCAAGTTGAGATAGCCGACGCGATTGGAAGTGGTCTGCGGGGTCGTGTAGGTCGCGCCCCAATATTTGTCGAGCAGCTCGGCGGGAACGGTGGCGTTGGCGCCGAAATCGTTCTTGGCGACGCCCATATTGGCGTGGAATTCGCTGTCGCCGGCCTTGTAGCCGACGTCGCCGTAGAAGCGCCGCACGTCGGATTGGGAGAAATTGCGGAAGCCGTTGTCGTGCAGGCCTTCGAGCGCGGCATAGACGCCGTAGTTCTTGTCAACCGTCTTGCCCCATTGCGCCGAGCCCTGGATGCGGCCGAACGAGCCGCCCATGAGATCAAGCTCCGCGCCCTGATAGGTGAAACCGTCCTTCATTTGCAAATTGATCGCGCCGCCTAGCGCGTTGAGGCCGAAGGCGGGATTGTTGGTCACGAGCGTCACCGACCGGATCGCCGCGGTCGGGATCAGGTCCCAGTTGACGGCATCGGAGAAGGCTTCGTTGATGCGAACGCCGTTCTGATACACCGCGAGGCCTTGCGGCGTGCCCGTCACGGGCGAAGCGACGAAGCCGCGGAATTCGACATTCGGCTGGAACGGATTGCCAGTGACCTCGGTGATGTTAACGCCGGCGATGTTGTCGCGAAGCGCGTCGGTGATGTTCAAGGAGCCGGTGCGCTTGATCTGGCTGGCGTCGACGGCGTTGATCGCCGACGGAACCTTGTCGACGTCAAGACCTCTGCCGGCACCCGGCGCGGTCGGGTAGACGTAAAGGCGCGTCTTGGGGCTGGCGGATGACGGTGCCCCGATGTGCGCGACCGGTCGCGATGACGCGGTGCGTCGCGCCGTTGACCGCGGCGGCGCCGTTACCTCGACAGGCGGCAAGTTCTGGACGTTAGTTTCTTCGTCCTGCGCGGCCCCCGCGGGGATCGCGAAGACGGAGAGCAGCCCGGTCGAAACCGAGGCCATCAACAAACGACGCTTGAACCCAATAGCTTTGAACCAAAGAGCCTTGCCCATCCGAGCCTTCCCATCCGTGACCACCGGCTGTTTTGATTTTCGCCGGTTGGTCGAGACGAGGGTAATCGGCAGGGATGCGTGCGCCAGCCACAAAAGGTCGGGCCGTATCCGCACCAATTTTCCCGACAAAATCGGGAATTTTTCCCGACGCGATCAGGCCGCCGCCGTCGGAACCAGGGCCTCGACGGTCAGACCGCCGTCACCCGAGACGACGTTGAGCGTGCCGCCCAGCGCCAGAATCCGCTCGCGCATGCCGACGAGCCCGAAGCCGAGCTTCTGGCCCGGCTCCATGCCGCGGCCGTTGTCGCTGATCCGCACTCGGGCACCGCTGCGGCCATCGCTTGCCGCCTGCGCCACCGGCTCGATGACGACATTGACCGAGGTCGCGCCGGCGTGGCGGAACACGTTGGTGAGCGCCTCCTGCACGATGCGGTAGATGGTGAGGTCGGCGGTCTCCCCGGTGACGCCAAGCGCCGGCGAGATCACGGTCTCGATGGCGACATCGGGATGCGACTCCCGCCACAGCCGCGACAGCGATTCCAGTGCCTGGCGCAGGCCGAGCTCGGCCAGGCCGACAGGCCGGAGGCGCTCCAGCACGCGGCGATTGAACTGTTGAAGCGCGTTGATCTGCTCCAGCATGGCGCTGCCGTGTTTTCGCACGGCCTCCGCATTCGGGGCGCGTCCGTCCGCCTGCTTTGCCAGCGCGCTCGCATGCGCGCGCAGCGAGAACAGATATGGCCCGAACTCGTCATGGAGCTCGCGGGCGATCTCCTTGCGCTCGACATCCTGGAGCGATACCGTTCGCTCGGCGAGGCGCCGCTTGTCCTCGATGGCGTCACTGAGCGTTGCCGCAAGATGGTTGAGCTTGGTGCAGATCGCGGCGAGCTCCGGCGCGCCGCCCGGCGCGACGCGCGCCTGATAGCGACCGTCTTCGAGCTCGGCCATCATATCCGCCAGGGACTGGAGCGGCGCCAGCGCCCGGCCGACCACATTCATCATCACCAGGAACAGCGCCAGCGCGATCACCGAGCCGACCTCGAGCTGGGTCACGATGGCGTCCCAGATCTCGGCGATCTCGTCATCGGGATGGGAGGTGATCAGCAGCGAACCCGGCTTGCCGTGGATCGAGACGGGTACGCTCACCGCGGTCTGCTCGGGATGAACCAGGCTGACGAACCAGGCCGGCGGCGCGCGGGTGTCGTCATCGACGTCGGTCCGCGGCTGCGTCAGCGGACTGCCGGCTTCGTCCCGAAGCGCGATGCTGACATGGCGCAGGCGACTGAGGTCGCGCGCAATCTGGTTGAGCCTGGCATCCGGATCGGGCGCCTCGTTGAGATCCGCAACGATCATCTCGATGAATTCGCGCGCGAGCCGGATCACGCTCTGGTCCTCGGCCTGCACGCGCGGCCCGGCTTCTGCGACCTGGCGGCCGATATTGACGGCGAGTCCCAGCGCCAGCAGCAGCGCCAGGAGCAGGTTGATGCGCCCGCGCAAGGATAGATTTTGCCACATTGGTATCGCCCGTACCCCCCGCGAAGGATTGGCCTGCGCCTGTCCGATAACGTTGACAGAGGCGAAGCGCCCGATATCTAATCGAAAGCGTACAGCAATCCCGGCCGGGCGCGAAACAGGCCAAGACGCTGTCACGAGGAACGCCTATGCGCATTTTGATCGTCGACGATCATCCCATCGTCGCCTCCGGCTGCCGTGCCGTGCTGGCCGACGAGGGCGAGATCGAGATTTTGGAGGCCGCCGACGCCGAAGACGGCGAGTGCGTCTTCATCGTCGAGCGCCCCGACCTCTCGATCATCGACATCAACCTGCCGACCGTGTCCGGCTTTGAGCTCGCGCGCCGCATCCTCGAGCGCGCGCCCGAGGCCCGAATCATCATGTTCAGCATGAACGACGACCCTGCTTTTGCCGCGCGTGCGATCGAGTGCGGCGCCAAGGGCTATGTCTCCAAGACCGGTGACCCCGATGATCTCGTCGAGGCGATTCGCATCGTTGGCGGCGGCGGCACCTATCTGCCGAGCGCGATCGCGCGCAGCATCGCCTTTGCGGGACCCGCGCTGGCGCAAAGCCCGCTGTTGAAACTGAATGCGCGCGAGATGGAGATTTTGCGGCTGCTCAGCGCCGGAAAGAGCCTTTCCGAGATCGCCTGGCTGGTGCAGTCGTCCTACAAGACTGTCGCCAACACCTCGTCCATCATGCGCCAGAAGCTCGGAGTGAAAACCTCTGTCGAGCTGGTGCGGCTGGCGATCGACAGTGGCGTGGCCTGACGGCCGCCACGAATTCGGTCACACAAGCGTTGCAATCCTGATGTGGCTTGATGCCACGGAGCATAACGGCATGACGATCCAGACTGTCTCGACCAATACATCCTATGGCGGCGTGCAGGGCGTGTATCGCCATGCCAGCCAGGCAACCGGAACCGACATGGTGTTCTCGGTCTATGTTCCTCCGCACGCGCAGGGCGCCAAGCTGCCCGTGGTCTGGTATCTCTCCGGCCTCACCTGCACGCATGCCAACGTCACCGAGAAAGGCGAATTCCGCAAAGCCTGCGCCGAGCTCGGCCTGATCTTCGTCGCGCCCGACACCTCCCCGCGGGGCCCCGACGTGCCGGGCGATGCCAATAATGCCTATGATTTCGGTCTTGGCGCCGGCTTCTATGTCGACGCGACGGAAGCGCCGTTTTCGCGCAATTATCGCATGTGGAGCTACGTCACCGACGAACTGCCGAAACTCGTGGCGGAGAATTTTCCGGTCGATGCCAAGCGGCAATCGGTGATGGGCCATTCGATGGGCGGCCATGGCGCATTGACGGTCGCGCTGCGCAACCCGCACCGTTTTCGCGCGGCCAGCGCCTTTGCGCCGATCGTGGCGCCATCGCTCGTGCCCTGGGGCATCAAGGCGCTGACGGGCTATCTCGGGCCGAACAAGGATATGTGGCGCAGCCACGACACGGTGGCGCTGATCGAGGACGGCGCGAAGTTTTCAGGCTTTCTGGTCGATGTCGGCGAGGCTGATAACTTCTTGAAGGAGCAGCTTCGTCCTGAATTGCTGCAGGCGGCCTGTGCCAAGGCCAACATCCCGCTGACGCTGCGGCGGCAGGCGGGCTATGACCACAGCTATTATTTCATCTCGACCTTCATGGGCGATCACCTGCACTGGCATGCGGAGCGATTGAAGGAGTAAATATCCCCCTCACGGCTTGCCGTAATTCGGTGCCAGCAACCGGTTGCGGATCAGATAACTCATCGTGCGCGTCCAGGATTCATCCGTGTTGCCGCGCATGTCGGCGCTGGCGGCCGTGATCATGTTGCCGGTCTTCACGTCGCGCAGATAGATGTTCAGATTGATGATCAGGTTCGAGACCTTCTGCACCATGCCGGTGATTTCCAAATCGGCACCGAGCTGCCCGGCAAGCTTGAGGTCGCAGCCGCCGCAAGCCTGCAGATTGGCGTGACGGGCCGCGTCCCGGACCGGCGCGATATCGATCAGCTGGAACCTGCCTGACTCAACCAGTGCCTTGCGCAACTGCTCGCTGATGAGGTCGAGCCGCGCCTCCTCCGGCTTCGAGCCGTAGAACTCGCCGGGCAGGCTGGTGTCGATCAGTTCAAAGTCGAACACCGCGAGTTTCGGCGGATCGGCGAGCGCGGCCGAACCCGTCAACAACAAAGCTGCGAAACATATCAGCGCTCGCATGATCGTGATTCCCGGCGTGGCAGCGTGAGGACGAAATGCGGGGTTGCATGGCCTGACAAATCGGTCATGCTTTAGCAGAGACAATTCTCCATCGGCGGTCAAGCCGGGGAGAACATCTGGAGGAAACATGATCCGATGGTTGGTCGGCCTGATCGGCCTGGGTGTTGCTGCAACGAGTGCGCTCGCGGCCGCCCCTGTCATGATCGGCGTCGGCTATCTCGGAATCGCCGGCAGCAGATCGACGCTGTCGCTGGTCGAGCAGCCCGCGGAGAATGACGGCGTCGCCGGCGCGCGCCTCGCCATCGAGGACAACAACACCACCGGCAAATTCCTCAACCAGCGATTTGCGCTGGAGGAGCGGCGCATCAAGGAGGGCGAGGATGCCGTGCAGGCCGCGACCGACCTCGCCGCACGCAACGGCTTCATCATCGCCGATCTGCCGGCCGACGCGCTGCTGAAAGTCGCCGACGCCTTGCGCGAGCGCGGCACGTTGCTGTTCAACGCCGGCGCGATCGACGAGCGGCTGCGCGAGGCCGATTGCCGCGCCAATGTCATCCATACCGCGCCGACCCGCGCAATGCTGGCCGATGCGCTCGGCCAATATCTGGTGTGGAAGCAGTGGAAGCGCTGGCTGCTCGTGGTCGGCTCGCATGACGAGGACAAGTTGTTCGCCGATGCGCTCCGGCGCACCGCGACGCGGTTCGGCGCCAAGATCGTGCAGGAGCGCAGCTTCGAAGACAAAGGCGGCGCGCGCCGCACGGACTCGGGCGTGACGCTGATCCAGCGCCAGATGCCGGTGTTCACGCAACAGGCTCCGGCCTATGACGTGCTGGTCGCCGCCGACGAGAGCGAGGTGTTCGGCGCCTACCTGCCCTATCGCACCTGGGATCCGCGGCCTGTCGCGGGCTCTGCCGGTCTGGTGCCGCGGAGCTGGGATGCCGCGCAGGACCAGTGGGGCGCGATCCAGATGCAGAACCGCTTCGTCAAGCTCAACGCGCGGCGGATGACCGCGCTCGACATGCAGGCGTGGACGGCCGTGCGCATGATCGGAGAGGCCACCTCGCGCACCAATTCCGGCGATATCAAGAAGGTCACCGATTTCATCAAGGGCCCGGAGTTCTCGGTCGCCGCCTTCAAGGGCACCAAGCTGACCTTGCGCGATTGGAACCTGCAGCTGCGCCAGCCGATCCTGCTGGTCGATGGCCGCATGGTGGTGTCGGTGTCGCCGCAAGAAGGTTTCCTGCATCAAGTCTCCGAGCTCGACACGCTCGGCTATGACCGCCCGGAGAGCAAATGCAAGCTGAAATGAGAAAGCAGATGTTGCGCACGTGGCGTGTTGGGTTGCTGTTCGGACTGGCGCTGGCGGCAGCGCCGGCGCATGCGTTCATCGCTTATGTCTCGAACGAGAAGAGCAACACGGTGTCGGTGATCGACACCGACAGCTGGACGGTGACCAAGACCATCAAGGTCGGCCAGCGCCCGCGCGGCATCGACTTCACGCGCGACGGCAAGTTCGTGATGGTCGCGGTCGGCGACGACGACACCATCCAGATGATCGACGCCAAGACGCAAACCGTGGTGGACAGCCTGCCCTCCGGGCCCGACCCGGAATTGTTCGCCCAGGATGCCGCTGGCAAGGTCCTCTATGTCGCGAACGAGAACGACAACACGGTGACCGTGATCGACCTCGAGAAGCGCGCCCGCCTTGGCGACATCCAGGTCGGCGTCGAGCCCGAGGGCATGACGATCAGCCCGGACGGCAAGACGCTGATCAACACGTCCGAGACCACCAACATGGCGCATTTCATCGACACGTCGTCGCGCCAGATCGTCGCCAACGTGCTGGTCGACGCGCGGCCGCGCTTTGCCGAATTCAAGCACGACGCTTCCGAATTGTGGGTGTCCTCGGAGATCGGCGGCACCGTCTCGATCATCGACCCCGCAAAGCACGAGGTGACCGGGAAGATCAATTTCGAGATTCCGGGGTTGAGGAAAGAGGCGATCCAGCCCGTCGGCATCGGCATGACCCGGGACGACAAGACCGCCTTCATCGCGCTCGGGCCAGCCAACCGCATCGCCGTGGTCGACACCGCCTCGCGCAAGGTGACGAAATATCTGCTGGTGGGACAACGGGTCTGGCACATGGCATTCACGCCGGACGAGAAATTTCTGCTCACCACCAATGGTGTGTCAAACGACGTCTCCGTCATCGACGTCGCCGCGCAAAAGGTGATCAAGACCATTCAGGTGGGCGAACTGCCCTGGGGTATCACGATCGCGCCATGACCAGCCCTGCTCCCATCGCCGAACAACGCGAAACACCAAGGCCCGATCCGGCGGCCGTGCCTGCGCTATCGATCGACAGCGTCAGCCACGCCTATGGCCCGCGCCGCGCGCTGATGGACGTGTCCTTCAACGTGCAGCCCGCGAGCTTTACGGCCCTGCTCGGCCTCAACGGTGCGGGCAAGAGCACGCTGTTCTCGCTGATCACACGGCTGTTCGGCATCCAGTCCGGCCGCGTCGGCATTTTCGGCCATGACATCAGCAAGAGTCCCGGAGAAGCGCTGCGGTTGCTCGGCGTCGTGTTCCAGCCGCGCACGCTCGATCTCGATCTGTCGCTGACGCAGAACCTGCTCTATCACGCTGCACTCCACGGCATCAGCCGCCGCGAGGCCCGCGCGCGAGCCGCCGAGCTGCTCGGTCGCATCGGGCTTACCGAGCGCGCCGGCAGCAAGGTGCGCGATCTCTCGGGCGGGCAGATGCGGCGGCTGGAGATCGCCCGTGCGCTGCTGCATCGGCCACGCCTGCTCTTGCTGGACGAGCCCACCGTCGGCCTCGACGTCAAAGCGCGCGCCGACATCATCAGCCATGTGCGCCAGCTCGTGAGCGAGCAAGGCATCGGCGTGCTCTGGGCCACGCATCTGTTCGACGAGATCATGGCCGGTGACGATCTCGTGGTGCTGCACCAGGGCAAGGTGCTGGCGCGGGGACCGATGAGCCGCGTCGTCGCGGAAGCCGGCGCGCAGGACGTCAACTCCGCCTTCATGCGCCTGACCGGTGCGCAGACCCTGCCGGGCGACGGCGCATGAGCAGCATCAGCATGCGCGAGGCGCCACGCGGCTTCTCGGCCGCCGAATACATGATCTGCCTCACGGGCATCGTCTGGCGCGAAGGACTGCGCTTCCTGCACCAGCGCGAGCGGTTCGTCTCGGCGCTGGTGCGGCCGCTGGTGTGGCTGTTCATCTTCGCCGCCGGTTTCCG
The DNA here is from genome assembly GCF_019402665.1 of Bradyrhizobium canariense. Lineage (GTDB taxonomy): Bacteria > Pseudomonadota > Alphaproteobacteria > Rhizobiales > Xanthobacteraceae > Bradyrhizobium > Bradyrhizobium canariense. The sequence continues at coordinate 53,158 of NZ_VSST01000002.1, read as the reverse complement.
CCAGGTGCTCGGCATCTCCATCATCCCGCCCTACGAGACCTACATCCTCTACGAGGTCTTCATCGCGCCCGGGCTGATGGCCATGATCCAGCTGTTCAACGGCATGCAATCCTCGCTCTCGATGGTCTATGACCGCGAGATGGGCAACATGCGCACGCTGCTGGTCAGCCCACTGCCGCGCGGCTACCTGTTGTTCTGCAAGCTGCTCGCGGGCACCGCGGTGTCGCTGCTCCAGGTCTATGCGTTCCTGCTGATCGCCTGGTTCTGGGACATCACCCCTCCTCTGTCAGGCTATCTCACGGTACTGCCGGCACTGATCCTGTCCGGACTGATGCTGGGTTCGCTCGGCATGCTGATCTCCTCTGGCATCAAGCAGCTGGAGAACTTTGCCGGCGTGATGAATTTTGTCATTTTCCCGATGTTCTTCGCTTCATCGGCGCTCTACCCGCTCTGGCGGGTGCAGGAGGGCAGCCCCTATCTCTACTATGTCTGCGAGGCCAATCCGTTCACCCATGCGGTCGAGCTGATCCGCTTCGCGCTGTACGGACAGATCAACTGGATCTCGCTGGCGGTGGTCGCGACCTGCACAATCGTCTTCATGATCGGCGCGATTCTGGCCTATGATCCCTCGCGCGGGCTGGCGCGACGGGGCCCTGCGGGAGGCGAAGGATGACGGTTCGGGTTCTGGCCATGGCCGCTCTGATGCTCGCAGCCGCGGGCACGGCGGCACGCGCGGCCGATCCGCGCTATCCGGATTGGCCCTGCACGCAGGCAAAAGTGCCGGAAATTTCGCTCGCGGCCGTTTGGGCTGGCCCCTCGCTCGACGACGTGCAGAACAAGTGGAAGGACGACGCCAAGGTCAGCGCGCTGGTCGCCAAACTGTCGGCACGCAAGACACCGCTGGAAGAGGCCGAGAAGTTGGTGAAGGAGTTTTTGGCGGGCTCCGCGGCCGACAAGACCGCGAATGCGAAACTGCTGTTCGCAGGCCTGTTCGACACGCTCAACGCTCAGCGCTCGCAGGTCATGAGCGGGTTGGAACGCGTCAGCCGCAAGCAGCGCGAAGCCGCCGACAAGATCCGCGAGGAGAGTGTCCAGCTCCAGGCGCTCCAGGGCGCCACGCCGCGCGACGAGGCTAAGGTCGAGGCGCTCAGCAACGAGCTGATCTGGAAGACCCGCATTTTCGAGGACCGCCACAAGGTCGTGCGGTTCGTTTGCGAGGTTCCCACCACCATCGACCAGCGGCTGTTTGCGCTCGGACGCGTGATCCAGCAGGAAATGGAATAGCGTCAGCCTCATTGACCGCTTGCGGCAGGTTCCCGCGCCTCCATTGCGATCATTAACCTGTGCTATATGCCGGAACCAAATCGGTCTAGGATGTCTTGTCGACGGGTAATCCAAGGCATCGGGAGGCCTCGATGGGAACCACAAAATTCATCCTCGCAGGCGCTGCGGCCATCAGCATGCTCGCAAGCAGCGCATTCGCTGACGATCTGACCGGCATGGTCACTCGGATTGATCGGCTCAACAGCACGATCTCGATCCAGCAGACGCAGAAGGGCACAGTCGGCGGCAGCGCAGGCGGGGCCGGCGCGCTGCAGGAGTACAAGGCCAAGGACGCCGCGATGCTCGATGCCGTCCACGCCGGCGACCGGGTGAGCTACTCTGCGACCGACAATAACGGCACGGGCACGCTGACCAAGCTGCAGAAGCAGTAGGCCGGGATCTTTGCGGCCATCCTTCGAGACGCCCGCCTACGGCGGGCTCCTCAGGATGAGGTCTGGTTCCGTGGCGAGATGTCAGACCCTCATGGTGAGGAGACCGCGAAGCGGTCGTCTCGAACCACGAGGCCATCGACGACACAGCTCGGCTCAATTCTTCACTGCTCCGGCCGCGGCTCGGGCTGCGCCTCCTCAGTCGGAAGCTTTGCACGCTCCCAGCCGTCGGTGCCATCGGGATACCAGGCGACGCTGGAGTAGCCATACGCGAGCGCGCGCTTGGCGGCGTTCCAGGACATCCAGCAATCGGCCAGGCAGTAGATCACGAGCAGCGCGGCCTTATTACCGCGCGACGCACGCGCGAGGCCGCGCTGGAAATAGTCGTCCATGGCGGGCGGCAGCGTGCCGTAGCCGGTATCCGGCAGCCAGATGCTGCCCGGAATGTTTTTGCGCGGCGCCTCGCGCCAGACGGTCCCCGCTGGAAGGTTCTTCGGCTTCGGCGCCCGCGGCAGCACGTCGATGAAGACGCCGCTCTTCGCGTGCCAGATCGCCTCGGCTTCTGACGTCGACAGCACGCGCGCGCCGCCGAGCGTCGCCGGCACGGGCGCGCGGTAGTTGTCGGTGCGATAACCCTCGGGCTCGAACGGCTCCTGCTGCTGCGCGACGACCGGCGCCATCAGCACGGCGGCGACCAGCGCAGCGACAACGCGCCGCCTCATCTCATGGTGCCTTCTTGGCCGTCTCCGCGCCGAGCGGCCGATCGCTCTCGTCCAGCAGCGGCACGCCGAAATCGAGCAGGATCTTGTTGATCTCGCCCTGGTTCTCCTGGATCAGCTTGTTGAGCTGCCGCTTCCAGTTCTGGTCGGCGCCACGCACGCCCATGCCGATGCGATAGACCAGCTTTGGCCCGGTGGTTTCCTTCACCAGCGGCGTGACATGAAGCGACCCCGCCTTCTTCGCGTAGAACCCTGCCATCGGTCCCCACAGCACGCCGGCGTCAATCTTGCCCGCCGTGAGATCATCGATCATGGCCTGCGCCGAATTGTCGTAGCGCGTGTCGATCATCAGCGGATAGGGCTTTGCATCACCCATCAGTCCCGCGATGGCCATGTTGGTGGCAGGCGGCGTGCCGGCGACGATGCCGACATGCTTGCCCTTCAGCCTGGCATCCTCGAGCGTGTCGACCTCCTCCAGCCCGCTGCCCGCTTTCGCGACCAGCGCATAGCTCGTGCGGTAATAAGGATTGGTGCCTTGCACAAGGTCGTCGCCTTGGGGGAAGCCCATGATGACGTCGCAGCGATGCGAGCCGAGCGTCATGCGCACGAAGCCGGTGGCTTGCGGAAAAAAGACATAGTCGAGCTTCTTCTGGAGCTTGTCCGCAAACAGCTCGGCAAGCTTGTTCTCGAACCCCTCGCCCTTCTCGTTCGAGAACGGCAGATTGCGCGGGTCGGAACAGACGCGCAGCACCTTGGGGTCGACCAGCTCGAACGAGAGGTCACCCGTCTCGTTGGTCTGCGCGATGGCGACGTCGCCGAACGCGCAAGACGCAACCAGGATACTCAGTGAAAACAACCAGCGACGATGTCGTCCGGCCTCCGTCATCGCGCTTCCTCCTAGGCTTGTTTGAATGCTAGCCATGCAACGCATGACGCGCCATGTCTTGCCAGAGTTTGTGCTGGCTTTCTTTGTTGCAGTGCAATGCGCGCAACCCTTTGAACTGAGGCGGAAAAGTGTCTCGCATCCCTCTCGTGATCGCAGCCTTGTCCCTGCTGGTGACAGCGACGCTAGCATGCGCCGCAGCGGCCGAATTGCCTGTGAGCGAAGTCGCGCCGGGAATATTCGTACACTCCGGGACCATCGCGCTGATGACCCGCGAGAACGAGGGCGACATCGCCAACGTCGGCTTCATCGTGGGCAAGGATGCGGTGGCCGTGATCGATACCGGCGGTAGCTTTCGCGAGGGCGAGGCGCTATTGGCGGCGGTGCGAGCCCGCACCAGCAAGCCGATCCGCTACGTCATCAATACCCACGGCCATCCCGACCATGTTTTCGGCAATGCGGCCTTCGCCGTCGGAGACACCATTTTCGTCGGTCACAGCAGGCTGCCGCGGGCGCTGGCTGCGCGCGGCCCGTACTATCTCGACAATTTTAGGCGCATCATGGGCGACGAATTGATATCTCCCGTGAAGATCGTGCCGCCCACAATGCTTGTCACGGATACAATGACGCTCGATCTCGGCGCGCGCCGCCTGAGCTTGCGGGCCTGGCCGGCCGGGCACAGCGACAATGATTTGACCGTATTCGATGAGACGACGAAGACGCTGTTCGCTGGCGACCTCGTCTTCCTCCGCCATATTCCGGTGATGGACGGCAGCATTCGCGGCTGGCTCGGCACCCTCGGGGAACTCGAGAGCATTCCGGCGCAGCGCGTCGTTCCCGGTCACGGGCCCGTGAGCGAATGGCCTGCGGCGCTGATCGATGAGCGGCGCTATCTGATGGCACTGCTGACGGACGTCCGGGCAGCGAACAAGAAGGGCGAACCGATCCGAACCGCCGCTGACAAGGCCGCCGCCTCGGAACGGCCGCACTGGGAGCTGTTCGACGACTACAACGCCCGCAACGCAACCGCAGCATTTTCGGAAATTGAATGGGAGTAGCGGACGCGCTACGATGTGCGTAACGTTGCTTCGTCCGCGGGACCATGACCATGACGGGATGCACGCGCCGACTGCCTCTGATCGCCCTGCTCCTCGGCATTGCATTCGCCGTGCCGGCGCAGGCGGAAGAAGCTTACGATCCCTGGCCGGGCCTGGTGCAGGACATCTTCAGCAACCGTCCGATGAATGACGGCGGCAATGTCATTGGCATCGAGATGCCGTATCGCGCCGAGGACGCGGCCATCGTTCCGGTGACCCTGCGCAGCAAGCTCTCGCCTGGCGATGCCCGCCGCATCCGTTCGATCACGCTGGTGATCGATCGTAACCCCGCACCGATGGCAGCGAAGTTCGAGCTCGGGCCGGATGCCAACGTCACTGAAATCTCGACGCGCGTGCGCGTCAACAATTACACCGACGTTCATGCGGTGGCCGAGCTCAGCGACGGACAGCTCTACGTCTCGAAAGTCTATGTGAAGGCCTCCGGCGGCTGCTCGGCACCAGCGGGAAAGGATGCCGAGGAAGCCCAGAACCGGCTCGGCCAGATGCGCTACCGGCAATTCGCGCGCGAAGAGGCGCCCGCGAGCCGCATGCGGGAGGCGCAGATCATGATCGGCCATCCCAACAATTCCGGCCTGCAGATGGACCAGGTCACGCAGCTCTACATTCCCGCCTTTTTCATCAACCAGCTCAGGCTGACGCAGGACGACAGCCCCGTGCTCTCGATGGAAGGCGGCATCTCGATCTCGGAAGATCCCAACCTGCGCTTCACCTATGTGTCCAACGGCGCCAAGCGTTTTCGCGCGGAAGCCAAGGACACGGATGGTCACGTGTTCCGCAACGAGTGGGATGTGGAGAAGCCGGGGACGTAGCGCGCCACCTTCCCCTTCAAAGTCAAACGCATTGCGGATGGCTGTGCCCTCGCCCCTTGTGGGAGAGGGCAGCACCGCTGGTAGACAAAACTTCGCTTGGGTGAGGGGTTTGCCTCCGCGAGCTACTCTCTTGCGATAGTATTCGCGGAGACATACCCCTCATCCGGCGCTTCGCGCCACCTTCTCCCGCAAGGGGAGAAGGAAGAAAGTGTTAGAAACACCTCACCTCGGCTTCCGCCTGTGCTCGCCGCAAATCATTCACGGCCGAGTTCGCCTGCTCCGAGGTGCGGAACTGGACGCCGAGATTGCCGCGGACCTGGGACATGCTGAGCGCGGTTTCTGCGGTGACGTAGCGCTCATAGGGCACGATCGAGGCCACCACGTCGATCGAGCAGGAACATTGCTCGATCGCCTGCCGGCTCTCGCCATTGGCCTTCATGCAGCCATAGACATACTCGGCACGCGCCGATGTCGGATAATCATTGGCCTCTTCAGCCTGCGCAGCGAGCGCGGTCGCAGCCCACACCGCCAATGCGGCGACAATCGGTCGTAGCTGTCCGGCCAGATTCATGAGCGTCCTCCCGCTGGTTGCGACGGAAGCTATGCTATGCGTATTGTCCTGAAAAGCACCCTATCAGAGGAAACGGCTCACAAGGTGATGAGAGCATTTGGTCGATCATTGGCGCTCGCGACGACGCTGGCGCTGACACTAGCCGGGCCCGGCCGCGCCGCGGATACGATTCGCCTTGCGGTGCAGAAGACCGGAACATTCTCCTGGGAGCTGGCCGCGATCCGGGCCGGCGGCCTCGACAAGGAGGCCGACCTGTCGCTCGACGTCACCGAGCTTGCGAGCCCCGAGGCCGGCAAGATCGCCCTGCGCGCTGGCAATGCCGACATCATCCTGTCCGACTGGCTGTGGGTGTCGCGCGAGCGCACGCTCGGCGCCAAGCTCACCTTCTATCCCTATTCCAGCGCGCTCGGCGCGGTGATGGTGCCGGCCGCCTCGCCGATCAAGTCGCTGGCTGATTTGAAGGGCCGCAAGCTGGCGGTCGGCGGCGGTCCCATCGACAAGAGCTGGCAGCTGCTCCAGGCGCGCATGAAGCAGGACGGCATCGACCTGAAATCGGAGGCGACCATCGTCTATGGTGCTCCGCCTCTGATCGCCGCCAAGGCGCTCGACGGCGAGATGGATGCGAGCCTTAATTTCTGGAATTTCTGCGCACAGCTGGAAGCCAAGGGTTTTAGACGTCTTGCCGGCATCGAGGACATATTGCCGAAACTCGGCGCCAAGGGCGCGGTCTCCGCAGTCGGCTATGTCTTCGACGAAAACTGGGCGGCGAGTCATCGCGATGCGGTGGCGCGCTTCATCGCGATGACCCGCAAGGCCAAGCAGCTGCTGGTGACCTCGGATGCCGCCTGGGACAAGATCGCACCGCTCACCGGCACGAGCGATGCCACCCTGCTGAAGACCTATCGCGAGCGATATCGCGACGGCATTCCGCGCCGGAGCATCGATGACGAAGAACAGGACGCGCGCGTGCTCTATCGCGTGCTGGCCGAGACCGGCGGACGCGACCTCGTGGGCCCCGCTGCCGAGCTCGATCCCGGCACGTTCTATCACGCAGTTGCCGGAGACTGAGGTGCTGCGTCTTCTGTCGTTTGCCCTGTTGCTCGCGATCTGGTGGACAGCCGCCCTGTTCGTCGGCGCCGCAAAGCTGCCCTCTCCGTCCGCCGTGCTCGACGTCGTCATCGCGGAAGCATCGAGCGGCGCGCTGTTCCTGCATCTCGGCGCCACGCTCGCCCGCGTGAGCCTCGCCTTCGTGCTGGCGATGTCGCTCGGCAGCGCCATCGGCTATCTGATGGGACGGGTGAAGCTCGCCGACCGGCTCGGCGACCCCTGGCTGATCCTGCTCCTGAACCTGCCCGCGCTGGTCGTGATCGTGCTGGCCTATATCTGGGCCGGCCTCACCGAGGCCGCAGCGATCGCGGCGATCGCGATCAACAAGCTGCCGACCGCCATCGTCACCCTGCGCGAGGGCGCACGCGCGCTCGACCGCTCGCTCGACGAGATGGCGAGCGTGTTCGCGATGCCGCGCTGGCGCGCGTTCCGCCACGTCGTGCTGCCGCAACTGGCACCCTATATCGCAGCCTCAGCCCGCTCCGGATTGTCGCTGGTGTGGAAGATCGTGCTGGTCGCCGAACTCCTGGGCCGGCCGAACGGCGTCGGCTTCGAGATCGGCGTCGCTTTCCAGCTGTTCGACACGCCGCGGCTGCTGGCCTATTCGCTGACCTTCGCCGCCGTCGTGCTCGTGATCGAGACCGCGCTGGTGCAACCGTTCGAAGCCCGCGCAACACGATGGCGACCCCGTGCGGCTTGAGGTCGATATCACAGGCAAGAGCTTCAAGAGTGCCGCCGGCGGGACGCAGGAGGTGCTCGCGCCGGTCAGATTCGCGCTTCAATCCGGCGAGGTCGGCGTGCTGATCGGTCCCTCCGGCTGCGGCAAGAGCACGATGCTGCGCATCATCCTCGGGCTCGACCGCGATTTCGAGGGGCACGTCTCGCGCCCGCCGGAAGCGCGGATCGGCATGGTTTTCCAGGAGCCGCGGCTGCTGCCATGGCGCTCGGTCGAGCAGAATGTACGGCTTGCGGCACCCGATGTGACCGACGCCAAGCTCGCCGAGCTGTTCAGGATCCTGGAGCTGGACGCGCATCGCAGTCATTTTCCAGGCGAATTGTCACTGGGCCTCGCCCGGCGCGTCGCGCTCGCCCGCGCCTTTGCGGTGGAGCCTGACCTGCTCGTGCTCGACGAGCCCCTCGCCTCGCTCGACGACGCACTCGCCGGCCGTTTGCGCGACGAGATCGCGACGCTGGTGGCGCGCCGTCCGGTGATGACGTTGCTCGTCACCCACAGCCTGGATGATGCGATCCGGCTCGGCGACCGCCTGTTCTTGCTGTCGCCGCGACCGGCGCGCATCGTGCGCGAGGTGCCGATTGCCATCCCGCGCGCGGAGCGCAGCGAGGCCGAGCTCGGCAAGATCAGGGCCGAGCTCGCCGCGTTGCAGCTTGAATCGAAATGAGAACTCATGGTCAATTGGATCAACGACATCTTCGCGGGAGGGTCATCATGCGGCGTACGCTGATTGCGATCGGCATCCTGTTGGTTGCGATGCCCGGCGCGGCGCTCGCGCAGGCCAAAGGCAAGGGTATCCGGCTCTGGAATCTGACGACGGAGACGATCTCCGGTTTCCAGCTCTCGCCGGCCGGGAAGACCGAGTGGGGGCCGAACCAGTGCTTGAACGACAAGGACAAGGAGGTCGATCACGACGAGCGGCTGCGCATCACCGGCGTCGAGCCCGGCCGCTACGATGCCAGGGTCAGCTATCCCAATGCACGGCAGTGCATCGTGCGCGACATCGAGATCAAGGCGGATGCGGTGTTCTCGATCGCCGACAAGGATCTGAAGGACTGCAGCAAATAACGCGGGCTGCGTTACGAGCGTTTCGCCTCATGGTGAGGAGCGCGGAACGCGCGTCTCGAACCATGCAGGCCCGTCTGTCACCTGCGGCCATCCTTCGAGACGCTTGCTTCGCAAGCTCCTCAGGATGAGGACCTAGGCCAGTCGCGACCGGGAAGGCGGCGCAGCTCTTCACGCCTTATCGTTCGGGTGCGGATATTCGCAGCGCCACCGCACCGCTTGCCACTTCGGATGGTCGCCAACCCATTGCGCGATATAGGGCGGCGCAGCCATCGCGCATTGCGTCGGCGACCCCGCATAGTTGAACACCAGATGCTGCTCCTCGCAGGTCGCAGGCGAGAGCAACGCACACACAGTCACCACCAGGTCGATCGGGTTCATGCCGGGATCCTCGCAGAGCCGATGAAGAATAGCACAAAAGGCTACGCTCCGAGGAGCCGGAAGTTTCAATCCGGCCACGCGAAATCGAGCGGGAATTGCCCCATCGCCTCTCCCCGCAACCGGGGCGCGAGCGCTAGAAATTAACTCCAAAGACCAGCCTTGCCTGGTGGCGCTCGAAATTGACGAGGTCGAGATTGCCGCCTGATCCGGCCGCACGGCCCCAGGCCTGCATGCTCCAGCTCATGGTCAGGCGCGAGCGATCGGAAAGCTGGAAATAAGCAGTCGGACCGACGAAGAGGGCTTGGCCTGCGAACTCGCCGAGGCCGATGCCTTCGTACTGCCGGAAGTAGCGCACCTCGCCGCCGAGCAGCACATCGGGCCGCACGCGGACGAGGCCGGCGAAGGCCGCGCCGATGGTCGAACTCTTTTCGGACAGTCCCGCCATTTCGAAACGCGCCCATTCGGGTTGATAGATCAGGTTGAGCGCGCCGATGGCGAAGTTCGGGATCAGCTCGCGATCGAAGGCGAGCGTGAAATCGGTACCGTACATCCGCCCTTTTGCGCCGGAAGTCTCGTCGATGCGATCGCCATGGAGTTCGGCGGCGACAGTCAACCCGAATGGCGCGCGCTCGCGATCGAGCAGGCGATAGCGCAGGTCAAGCGAAGCGCCCTGGAAATTGAACTGGCGGCGGTCGCCGATATCGGGGACGCCGGTGATGTCGTGCAGCGTGGCGGTGCCGCCGACCTCGATGCGGAAGTTCGGCAGCGGCACGATCTCTATCTCGACCTCCTGCGACAGGGCGCGATAGGTCCCGCCGCCTTTGCCGAATCGTCCTGTCGTCTGGGTCTGGAATTCGCGCTCGCCGGGATTGCCGACATCGGTGCCGATCATGAAGCCGAAGATGTGCTCGGTATCAAAGCCCTCTTCGGCGCTGACGCATGCCGGCGCGAGCGCGACGGTGCAGGCGGCTATGGTCCAGAATGTAAGGGCTCTCGCGCGCATCCCCGACACTACCACGGCTTCGATGGTAGTTGCCATCGAAGCCGCGGCAGGTCGCAAGTCTTACTTGCAGTCTTACTTGTGGTCCTACTTGCGCAAAGCGCAGGCGTACATGTTGATTTCCATGCCGACCGACACTTCCACGATCTTCGGAGCTTTCCAGGCCATTCGGGGACTCCCAAGGGATTGAGCGCGACATCGCGCCGGCCAAAACCTAGGGCTGCGTCAGGCACAGCGCAAGTCGGGAATCGCGCCGTCGACACAGCGAACTGTCGCATCGCGCTTGCAAACTTCTCTCTCGGGCAACTCGCCTTCGCTCCCAGTCAAGCGGCGCGGCGCTCACTGCAACAAGCGCAGCAGCGCGCGGCCGGCGCGCGAGTTCAGCTCCTTGGCATCCAGCGTTCCATCCTTGTCGGGATTCGCCGCGTTGAAGCGCTGCTCCACCACGGAGAGATATTCGTCGAGCGTGAGAGTCCCGTCGCGATCGGGATCGGCGGCGGCGAGTTCTTTCGCCGTTAACCGTCCGCGCAACTCGCGGGCGTCAAGCGTGCCGTCATGATCGGGATCGAGCTTGGCGAACAACGCGGTCGCCGCCTTCTTCACCTCGGCAAGGTCGAGCGTGCCGTCATTGTCGGTATCGAACGTCTTGACCGCGTTGCCGGAGGCCGACCATGCCGGACCGGACATCAGTGCAATCGTGAGCGCAAGTGCAACAGAGCGACGCGATATCATGAAAACCTCCCAGACCAAGAGCTCCGATTCGAGCCGGATCGAAACGACATAAGTCCACAAGCGAGCCTCGGTTCAAGCCCCGAATTGCAGGCTACGCCCGTACAACTTGCGGAACCCGTCAGCCCGACCATTGCCGTGGCGCACGCGCCCTGCTCCATGCCGCGGAATTTCTTCAGCGCCTGCGCACAAGTGAGAGTTGCTTGTCAGCTCTCCGTCAGGTGACCGGCTTCCGGCCGCCCACCAGATCGGCGTCGCAACTACGACTTTCGTATTGACGCGTTTTGCATTCAGGCGGAGTGTTGCTGCCGCAGCGTCAATAGGCGCGCACATTGGGAGGAACGGATGAAACGCTTTGCGATGGCCGCGAGCCTCGTCATGCTTGCATCGACTTGTGCAAATGCACAAACCAGCGAGCAGCTGGTCAAGGGTGCGACCGATACATCGAACGTTCTCAATTACGGAATGGGCTACAATCTCCAGCGTTTCTCGACGCTGAACCAGATCAACAAGGACAGCGTCGAGAACCTTGTCCCGGTCTGGAACTACTCTTTCAACGACGATCGCAGCGAGGAATCGCAGCCGCTGGTGTACCAGGGCGTGATCTACGTGACGTCGCACAACGCGACGATGGCGGTCGACGCCAAGACCGGCAAGCAGATCTGGAAATCCAAGGTCGAGTATCCTGCCGAAACGCCGCGCATCGTCTGCTGCGGCATCATCAATCGCGGCGCCGCGCTCTATGACGGCAAGGTGTTCCGCACCACGCTCGACGCCAACGTGATCGCGCTCGACGCCAAGGACGGCAAGGAGCTGTGGCGGCAGAAGGCTGCCGATATCAAGGAAGGCTATTCGATGACGGTGGCGCCGCTGGTCGCCGACGGCGTCGTGATCACCGGCATCTCCGGCGCCGAGTTCGGCACCCGCGGCTTCATCGACGGCTGGGATCCGGCAACGGGCAAGCACCTGTGGCGCACCCATTCGATCCCCTCCCCGGACGAGCCCGGCGGCGACACCTGGAAGGGCGATACCTGGAAGCTCGGCGGCGGCTCGACCTGGATCACGGGCTCCTATGATCCCGAGCTCAACACGGTCTATTGGGGTATCGGCAATCCCGGACCGTTCAACTCTGCGGTACGCCCGGGCGATAACCTCTACACCTGCTCCGTGCTGGCGATGGATCCCAAAACCGGCAAGATCAAGTGGCACTACCAGTTCTCGCCGAACAATCCGTTCGACTATGACAGCGTGGCCGAGATGGTCCTCGCCGACATGAACGTCGAGGGCAAGCCGACCAAGGTGTTGATGGACGCCAACCGCAACGGCTTCTTCTACGTGCTCGACCGCACCAACGGAAAGCTGCTTGCGGCCAATCCTTACGTGAAGGTCAACTGGGCGACGGGAATCGACATGAAGACCGGACGTCCCATCGAGACCGACGTCTCGAAGGATGCGCGTGAGGGCAAGAAGGTGACAGTCTATCCGTCGATCCTCGGCGGCAAGAACTGGGAGCCGATGTCGTTCAATCCGCAGACCGGCCTCGCCTACGCCAACACGCTCGCCTTCGGCGGCAGGTACAAGACCGAACCCGCCACCTTCAAGCAGGGTGAATGGTATCTCGGCATGGACCTCACCGATCTCTGGGAATGGGGTGATGGCCCGCGCGGTCATCTGAAGGCGATCGATCCCATGACCGGCAAGGCGAAGTGGGAAGCACCAAGCGACATCCCGCGCTTCTCCGGCGTGCTGTCGACCGCGGGCGGCGTCGTGTTCTCGGGCGCGCTGACCGGCGAGTTCGAGGCCTTCGATGCCGACACCGGCAAGAAGCTCTGGCAGTTCCAGACCGGCTCGGGCATCGAGGGGCAACCGGTGACCTGGCAGCAGGACGGCGTGCAGTATGTCGCCGTGACGAGCGGCTATGGCGGCGTCTACTCGCTGTTTTCCGGCGACGAACGGCTGGCCAAAGTGCCGCCCGGCGGCTCGCTTTGGGTTTTTGCGGTCAAGCAATAACCACGGCACGATGCTGAGAAAGCTATCTCACAAGACGGTGGCGACCCTCGCCACCGTCGCGGTGCTGACGGTCGCGCTTGCGGCGGCCGTTCGTGCCGCGGATGATTCAACCGGCAATCCCGTGCAGGCACAGATCGACCACGGCAAGTCGACTTATGCCGAGAAATGCTCGCACTGCCACGGCCCCAACATGATGAACCCCGGCACCATCACGCCGGACCTGCGCGCCTTCCCCGACGACAAGACGCGCTTCGTCACCACGGTGAAGAACGGCAAGAACAACAAGATGCCGCCCTGGGCCGACATTCTCAGCGACGAGGAGATCGGGAATCTCTGGGCCTTCATCTCGAGCCGGAGAAAACCATGAGGCGCTGGCTGGCCGCTTGGAGCATTGCCGCAATCCTCGCGGCGGCGGCCGCGGCTGCACGCGCGGCCGACGATCCGCTCAAGATTTGCCTCGACGAGGACCGGCCACCGCTGTCGGTGCACCACAAGGGCAAGCCGGACTCGGGTTTCGACGTGCTGCTGGCGGAGGCGATCGCCGACCGGCTCGGACGACCGCTGACGATCCAGTGGTTCGAGAGCAAGCTGGACGAGGATTCGAGCCCGCAGCTCGAGGCCAATGCGCTGCTGTCCGACGGGCGCTGCTCGCTCGTCGGCGGCTATGCGCTGACGACGGACTCCCTCGTCAAGCCCGGCATGAAAACGGCGCGCTTGCCGGATTTTGCCGGCGCCACCCGCGACGACCGACGCCGCCGCGTCGCGCTCGGCGTGCTCGCGCCGAGCCAGCCCTATGTCTACTCGCTGATGACAGTCGTGCTCGGACCCAAGGCGCGGGGTCGCAAGATCGGCGACATCGGCGACCTCGCCGGCCTGCGCCTGGTCATCGAGAGCGGCTCGCTCGGCGATGCGATCCTCATGACCTTCGACAAGGGGCGCCTGATCGACGACATCACGCATCTCGTCCCCGGCCGCGATGATCTTCTCGGCGCACTTGCCCGTGGCGACTATGACGCGACGCTGATCGACCTCGGCCGCCTCGACGCCCATCGCGCCGCGCACCCCGATACGGCGCTCACCGCGTCCGGCTACTACTATCCGATCGGGGCCAATCGCGGCTATGTCGGGCTGGTCAGCGATCCGGCGCTGATCGACGCCGTCAACAAGGCGCTGAGCGGGCTTGCCGCCGAGGGCAAGATCGCCGAATTCGGCAGGCAGGCGGGGCTGAGCTATCTGCCGCCGCAGGAGCCTGCAATCCTCGGCGACGTCTGGATGAAGATCATTCAGCGGTGACCGGAGCGTCCGGCTCCCGGAATGACGGATAAAGTGGTCGGCGATGGGCCCACTACAACCATCGCTGGCTCGGCGACATTCTGCACCCTATGATACCGCCGTTTTCATTCGGCCATCTGGTGGCATCGTGAATCCTTCCGCAGCAGGCCTGCGCGATCTGCTCTCGCGCGAAATCAAGACCGGCGAGCTGGTGCGGGCGCTGATCGTCGTCGGCCCGATGGTCGCCGCCTATTTCGTCGCGCGCGAGACGGCGCTGCTGAATCTCGGGTTGGTCGCGGTCTCGCTGCTCATTCCGGCGCTACGGCTGCACCTGCCGCCGAAGGTTATCGTATGGCACTACATTGCCATCCTCCTCACTTTTGCCGCGCTCTTCCTTGCCGCCCCGATCAAGCCGCTATTCGCAGTGCTGACGGCGCTCGCCGGATTCCTTGCGGTCGCGGTGACACGCCATGGCGAACATTTCCGCACGCTCGGAAATTGGGTGTTCATCCCCGCCGTGTATCTCGCCTGCGAGGTGCGGGAGGGCGTGAGCGCCTCGGAAGCCCTGCGCCATGCCGGCATGATCATCGTGTCCTCTCCGATCGCGCTGGCTCTGGTCTGCGCCATCCGGATTTACGACCAGCGACGGTGCGGCGATGCCGCGACCTCGTTCGGAGCGCCCGCGGCCGAGTGGTTTGTGCCCGCGGCGGCAACCGCCCTTGCAGTGTTCGCTGCGGCGGCGCTGGTCGAGATCCTCGATCTCGCGCAGGGCCAATGGGTGATGTGGTCGGCCGCAAGCGTCGTGGTCGGCGATCTCGCCGCTTCGACCGGCAAGCTGAAACAGCGGGCGATCGGCGCCGTCGCCGGCGCGCCGCTCGGTTTCCTCGCCGGCATGGTGCTGCCGCAAAGCCGCGTCGGCTATGCGCTCGCGGTTCTCGCGGCCACCCTCACGCTGATCGCGTTCTCCCGCTACATCGTCGGCTTCGGCCTGCGCTGCTTCTTCATCGCGCTGGCCGCTTCCTTCGCCGGCAGCGCCAGCGGCATCGCGGAGGAGCGCATCGTCAACGTGCTGATCGGCGGCACCTTCGGCTTGCTTGCGGTAGCCCTGACTTAAATCGTCTGGCTGCGTGTCATGCGAAAAGTGCGATTGTCCGGATGACGCCCGAATAGGCACGGCGCGGCCGTTCGAATGCGCCAATCTGTCTCGCCTGCCACCCATGGCGGAGGCGACCCGATGCAGTACCGTCGGCGACAACCCGGGAGAGAATCATGTCCGCAGAACTCGATCGCCGCCACTTCATCGCCGCCGGCACCACCACACTCGCGATGCCTTTCGTCTCGCGCGGCGCCTCGGCGCAGGCTGCGTGGCCATCGCGGCAGATCCGCATGATTTGCAGCTATCCCGCCGGCGGACAGACCGATCTGCTCGCGCGCGCCTATGGTGAATTCATTGCCAAGCAGGTCGGAAAGACCGTCGTCGTCGAGAACAAGCCCGGAGCCGCCGGCGCGATCGGGACGGCGGAGGTCGCCCGCGCGGAGCCCGACGGCCACACCATCCTGTGCTCGATCTCGACCACCTACATCATGAACCGGGTGGTGATGAAGACTCCCGGCTACGACATGGACAAGGATTTGACGCTCGTCAGCGTCATTCCGGGCGCCGGCCTCCTGCTGGTGGCGAACCCGAAAACCGGCGTCAAGACGTTGGAGGATTTCGTCGCCTTCGCGCGCAAGAGCGGCAAGGTCAACTTCGGCACCTATAGTGCGGGCTCGGCTCCGCATATGACGGTCCACGAGCTCAACAAACAGTATGGCCTTGCCATCGAGCCGATCCACTATCGCGGCGAAGCCCCGATGTGGACGGGCATGCTGGAAGGTACGCTCGATGTGGCCATGGGCAGCTACACGGCAGCGCAGTCGGTTTTGCAGAGCGACCGTGGCACCGTGTTCGCGGTGCATTCGAAGAAGGTCGACGCCATCCCCGATATCAAGACTCTCCCCGAGCAGGGCGCGACGTCGAAATTCTTCACCGTTAGCGGCTTCTCCGGCTGGGCCGTGCCGAAGGCTACACCGCAACCGGTCGTCGACCGCTTGGCGGAGCTTTGCGTCGCTGCCAACAACGATCCGAAGGTGAAGGAGGTTCTCAACACGTTCGTGCTCGAACCCGCGATCGGCTTCAAGGACACCAACGCCCTATATCAGCGCGAGCTGCCGATCTGGATCGAGAGCGCGCGGTCGCTCGGCCTCGAGCCCTCCTGAACCGGGAGACAAGACGCCCTTCGCGGCGCAACATCCGACCAAAGCCTAGTGCCGGAAACGTATTTTCCCGCTATGATTGTGCGACGCTGCTGGGAAGGTCTCACCGGCGCGGACGAGAAAGGCCGATCCCATGACACCGGATGGCGTTGCCGTAGCCGTCATGATCATCCTGCTGTTTCCGATGGGCTATTTCACGCTGGCGTCTCCGGCCTTCCTGCTGGTGAAACTGGATATCCAGCCCGTGGCCCAGCTTTTGCGCGGAATGTTCAATGCCCATTTTCTGGTGATGCGCGTTGCCGGAATTATCGGAGCAGTAGCTTTCCTGCTCGACGGTCGTCTGGTCGCAGCGATGGGCGTCGGCCTCCTTGCAGCCTTGGCGATCTACGGACGCCGCGGGTTCATGCAGCGGATGGACGAACAGCTCAGCGCCACGGACGCCGGCGATGCCGAGGCCCCGCGTCGGCTGCGCCGGCTGCATTGGAGCGGGATGCTGGGCAACGCGGTGCTGCTCGCCGCTCTCCTAATAAGCATTCCCTACATCGCCATATCGGCGTGAGAGACATCGCGGGCGCGTGACGGGCAACCGCTGTCGTCGACGCCGAACCTGGCGTTTGCCTAGTGCTCGTCCGCCGCAACCGCGCCCTGTTGCGCCTTGTGGATCGAGGACGGCACCACGCCGAAATATTTCCGGAACACCCGGCTGAAATGCGATGAGCTGGAGAAGCCCCAGGAGAATGCGACGTCGGTGATGGTCTTGCCGGCGTGGGCCTCGAGCTCCTGGCGGCAATTCTGAAGACGCGCCTGCCAGATGTAGTCGCTCACCGTGGTGCCGCGCTCCGAGAACAGCATGTGCAGATAACGCTTGGAGCAGCCGAGCTCGCCGGAAATCTGGTCGATGCACAGATCCGGATCGCGCAAATGCTCGCGGATGAAGAACTGCGCGCGCACATAGGTCGCTTCGGGCCCGACGCGATCGAGCATCGTGTCGGCCTCGCGCAGCGGCAGCAGCAAGAGGTCGATCAGCGAATCGGCGACGCCGACCGCACTGTTCGCCGACAGCTTCGCCGCCTCGTCGAAGGTCGCATGGACGAAATCATGGGCGATCCGCCCCGTCCCGGTGCGTGAGGTCAATTTGCAGGCGGGCATTCGCTGCGACGGGAATCCGCGGTCGCGCAGCAGCGCCTTTGGCACGATCACCACGTCATGGCGCGTGAAAGCGGGGCTGATGATCGAATGCGGACAGGAGACGTCATAGGCGATGATGTCCCCCGGGTTCAGCTCGATGTGGCGGCCTTCCTGCTCGAAATAGGACACACCGTAAGTCTGGAAGTGGATCTTGATATACGGGTGTTCATTGGCCTTGGCGCGCGCCAGCGTGTGCGCAATCCGATGCTGGCTGACCTCGATCTGGCAGAGCTTCAGGCGCGAGACGCTGGTGTAGTCGATGCGGCCTTCGAGCGAAGACGCTTCGAGCGGATCGACGTCGAAATGCCCGCACAGGCTCGTCAGCCCGTCGATCCAGCTTTGGATCTGACGTTTCGGCGTCATGCCCGTCGTCGAGAGCGTGTGAATCGTGTCGGACATTAATCCAGCCACTGGTTTGATCCGGAGATTTTACGCGAATCGCGAGCCGCGCTGCCGGAGCCCTGAACCGTGATTGCGTGACGTTTACCTCGATTTTGAGCGATCTTCCAGAACGAGCGCCGTCGTTCCAATGCCACCCTTGTAAGTTAATCCTCCGCCTTAGTTGCAGCGCCGTCAAGGGGAACCTAAGCGTGGGAGACGGTCCCAAAGCGCTGCGGAAGCCGCTGAATTCGCTACTGCAAAATCAAAATCTTCGCGGCCGTGCGCTGTCAAGCAAACCAGCTTCTCTCTTGGGCAAGTTTCCCGATAACGAAGTCGTTAGGGATTGCATCAGGAACAACAAGAACGGGCCGCTCCGCACGTGGACCCGTGGCTCTCATCAGGAGGAGGAAACACCACAGCATCGTTTCTGGTCCCAATCGTGACCGCCCTGCACGAGCAGACGCCGGACGAAAAGCCCGGCGATTAAGCAATGCTTCGGAAACAATAAACGAGACCAATGGAGGAATGACTATGCGCAAGGTACTACTCGCGGCCTATCTTGGCTCCGCGGCGGCCCTCGCCGTCGGCAGCGCGTCGGCCAACGACGAAGTGCTCAAGATGTCGCAGAACCCGAAAGACTGGGTGATGCCGACGGGCGACTACGCCAACACCCGCTATTCCAAGCTGAACCAGATCAACGCACAAAACGTAGGCAAGCTCCAGGTCGCCTGGACCTTCTCGACCGGCGTGCTGCGCGGCCACGAAGGCGGCCCGCTGATCATCGGCAACATGATGTACGTCCACACGCCGTTCCCGAACAAGGTCTACGCTATTGACCTTTCCAACGAGAACAAGATCGTCTGGAAGTACGAGCCGAAGCAGGATCCGAATGTGATCCCGGTGATGTGCTGCGACACGGTCAACCGCGGCTTGGCCTATGGCGACGGCAAGATCTTCCTGCATCAGGCCGACACCACGCTCGTCGCGCTCGATGCCAAGAGCGGTCAGGTGGCATGGACCGCGAAGAACGGCGACGCCAGCAAGGGCGAGACCGGTACTTCGGCCCCCATGGTCGTCAAGGACAAGGTGCTGATCGGCATCTCCGGCGGCGAGTTCGGTGTTCAAGCCCATATGACCGCCTACGACATCAAGACGGGCAAGCTGGCTTGGCGCGGCTACTCCGAAGGACCGGATGATCAAATCCTGGTCGATGCAGAGAAGACCACCGCGCTCGGCAAGCCGATTGGCAAGGATTCCAGCCTCAAGACCTGGCAAGGCGATCAGTGGAAGATCGGCGGCGGCGCCACCTGGGGCTGGATCTCCTACGATCCCGAGCTGAACCTCGTCTACTACGGATCGGGCAATCCCTCGACCTGGAATCCGAAGCAGCGTCCCGGCGACAACAAATGGTCGATGACGATCTGGGCTCGCAACCCTGACACCGGCCAAGCCAAGTGGGTTTATCAGATGACGCCCCACGACGAGTGGGATTATGACGGCGTCAATGAGATGATCCTCTCGGACCAGGCCATCAACGGCCAGCCGCGCAAGCTGCTGACGCACTTCGATCGTAACGGCCTCGGCTACACGCTCGATCGTGCCACCGGTGAGCTCCTGGTCGCCGAAAAGTACGATCCGAAGGTGAACTGGACCTCCGGCGTCGATATGGACAAGAACTCGGCCACCTACGGCCGCCCGAAGGTGCTCGACACCGCTTCGACCGACAAGGCGGGCGAGGACCACAACGTGAAGGGCATCTGCCCGGCCGCGCTCGGCACCAAGGACGAGCAGCCGGCAGCCTACTCGCCGGACACGCAGCTGTTCTACGTTCCGACCAACCACGTCTGCATGGACTACGAACCGTTCAAGGTGAGCTACACTGCGGGCCAGCCCTATGTGGGTGCGACGCTCTCGATGTATCCGCCGCAGGGTGAAACCCACATGGGTAACTTCATCGCCTGGGACGGCAAGACCGGCAAGATCGTCTGGTCGAACAAGGAGCAGTTCTCGGTCTGGTCGGGCGCGCTCGCAACCGCAGGCAACGTGGTGTTCTACGGAACGCTCGAAGGCTACCTGAAGGCAGTCGACGCCAAGACCGGCAAGGAGCTCTACAAGTTCAAGACTCCCTCCGGCATCATCGGCAACGTCACCACCTATGAGAACGGCGGCAAGCAGTATGTCGCAGTGCTCTCGGGCGTGGGCGGCTGGGCCGGTATCGGTCTGGCGGCAGGCCTGACCGATCCGACCGCCGGTCTCGGCGCAGTCGGTGGCTACGCGGCGCTCAGCAACTACACGGCACTCGGCGGAACGCTGACCGTGTTCTCGCTGCCCAACTAGGCCTCTCAGCATCGCTCCGGCGCGTGGATCAACTCCACGCGCCGGCTCGTCTCACCGAATGCCTTCCGAGGAAAATCTCTTGCGTAAAATCTGCTCTGCCATTGCTGCGATGTTCTTGGTCGCGTCCGGGGGAATTGCCGTCGCGGACGGCTCAGGCGATCCGACTGCCGTCAAGCAGAACGAAACCGGCGAATGGTCCGACAAGGAAGGCAATCCAACCTATAAGATCACCGACGGATCCGTCGACTGGTACACCTATTCCGGATACCGCCGCTATCACTCGGACTGCCATGTGTGTCACGGCCCGGATGGCATGGGCTCGACCTACGCCCCGGCGCTGAAGGATTCGCTGAAGACGATGAGCTATGCCGACTTTCTCGGCGTCGTCGCCTCCGGCCGCAAGAACATCTCGACTGCCGCAGAGAACGTGATGCCGGCTTTCGGCGATAACCCGAACGTCGCCTGCTACATGGACGATCTCTACGTCTATCTGCGCGCCCGATCCAACGAGGCCTGGGGCCGCACAAGACCCGGCAAGCACGAGGACAAGAACGACGCCTATACCAAGAACGAAGATTCGTGCATGGGCAAGAAGTGAACGAGCGGAGCCCGACCAGGACCTGGTTCTTGGCGCCCTGCTGGAATTTGAGGAGCTTAAGATGAAGACACGTGCCGCCGTCGCTTTCGAAGCCAAGAAGCCGCTCGAGATCGTCGAAGTCGATCTGGAAGGACCGAAGGTCGGCGAAGTCCTGGTCGAGGTCAAGGCGACGGGCATCTGCCATACCGACGCCTACACGCTCGACGGCTTCGACAGCGAGGGAATTTTCCCGTCGATCCTGGGGCATGAGGGCGCGGGCATCATCCGCGAGATCGGTCCTGGCGTGACCTCGGTGAAGCCGGGCGACCATGTCATCCCGCTCTACACGCCGGAATGCCGGCAATGCAAAAGCTGCCTTAGCCAGAAGACCAATCTCTGCACCGCGATCCGCGCGACGCAGGGCAAAGGCGTGATGCCCGACGGTACCAGCCGCTTCTCCTACAAGGGCAAGCCGATCTACCACTATATGGGCTGCTCGACCTTCTCGAACTTCACCGTGCTGCCGGAGATCGCGGTCGCCAAGATCCGCGAGGACGCGCCGTTCGACAAGAGCTGCTACATCGGCTGCGGCGTCACCACCGGCGTCGGCGCCGTCGTCAACACCGCCAAGGTCGAGCCGGGCTCCAACGTTGTCGTGTTCGGGCTCGGCGGCATCGGCCTGAACGTGATCCAGGGCGCCAAGATGGCTGGCGCGGACAAGATCATCGGCGTCGACATCAACGACTCCAAGGAGGAATGGGGACGCCGGTTCGGCATGACCGATTTCGTCAATCCCAAGAAGATCACCGGCGACATCGTCCCACATCTCGTGACCCTGACCGACGGCGGCGCCGACTACACCTTCGACTGCACCGGCAACACCACGGTGATGCGCCAGGCGCTGGAGGCCTGCCATCGTGGCTGGGGCACCTCGATCATCATCGGCGTTGCCGAATCCGGCAAGGAGATCGCTACCCGCCCGTTCCAGCTCGTCACCGGGCGAAACTGGCGCGGCACCGCCTTCGGCGGCGCGCGGGGCCGCACCGACGTGCCGAAGATCGTCGACTGGTACATGAACGGAAAGATCCAGATCGACCCGATGATTACCCACACGCTCAAGCTCGAAGACATCAACAAAGGCTTCGACCTGATGCATGAGGGTAAATCGATCCGTTCAGTCGTCGTGTTCTAGCTCGAAAAGCGTCACCCCAAGGAGGATCGACCCATGACTGTTGCACTCCATCCCTCGATCGATAACGGCATCAAACAGGGCAGCGGCAGCTTCGCCGGCGGCACGCTCGTATGCAAATGCAGCGACCATCAGGTCAAGGTCGCCGTCAAGGGCGACGTCGCGCATAACCATGCCTGTGGCTGCACCAAGTGCTGGAAACCGCAGGGCGCGAATTTCTCCGTCGTCGCCGTGGTACCCCGCCAGAACGTCACCGTGCTCGAGAACGGCGACAAGCTCCAGATCGTCGATCCATCGGCGGCGATCCAGCGCTACGCCTGCAAGGCCTGCGGCACGCATATGTACGGCCGCATCGAGAACAAGAGTCACCCGTTCTACGGCCTCGACTTCATCCACCCCGAACTGTTCCAGGAGCAGGGTTCGCAGGCGCCGCAATTCGCCGCCTTCGTCTCGTCGGTGATCGAATCGGGCGTGAAGCCGGAGCAGATGGGCGGAATACGGGCTCGGTTCAAGGAGCTTGGACTTGAGCCCTATGACTGCCTGTCGCCGGCGCTGATGGACGCGATCGCGACCCACGTCGCGAAGGCCAAGGCCGCCTGAGCAAAGGCCGCCTGACGTTTGCCGCGCCCCATTCGCTCGCTGGTTCCACCACACCCAGCGAGCGGACGGAGCCGGCCGGGACGATCGCGGCGATGCCGCCGCTTCTCGACTGCACCTGTGTGGGGGCCGTCAGCTCCCTCAGTCCTGGTCTCTGAATGACTGCGCAGGGCCACCACTTCCCGCTTGAAGTGCGCGGCGCTTGCGTTTCTCCCTCCCTCGACTGAGGCATCCTGCTTCGTCCGCACAGGTGTTCTGGCGGACGAAGCTTTTTTTTGTTGTCCCCATATCGAGATGCGCGCGGCGAGATGCGGCGCCCTGCTTTTGACAAACCTTCGTTGCAATCTTTTCCCATCGAGAACAGCTGACTAGAGAACACTCGGCTGTGAATGCTAGACCGAAGCGATCCTTGCTAAGATCGCGACGTGACGATGCCGCGCGAATTCAATAATCAAGAACACGACGGGAGGTATCGAACACATCCGGACATGACATTGGCATTCCTGAGTCCTGCCGGGATCTGCCCGCGCGGGATGACCGCTGGAATGCGACGCCGCGCAGCGGACATTGCACCGACCGGCATCTGGAAAATCTGAAATCAACAAGCTTATGAAGAGCGAGGGACGATCATGATCAAGGTGAAGATCAACGGCCAGGAACAGAGCTGGGACGGCGACCCGGATCTCCCGCTACTCTGGTTCCTGCGCGACGAGGCCGGTCTGACCGGCACCAAGTTCGGCTGTGGCCAGGCCCTGTGCGGCGCCTGCACTGTCATCGTCGACAAGGAAGCCGTGCGCGCCTGCATCACGTCGATCAACGACGTCGCCGGCCGCGAGATCACGACGATCGAGGGACTGCATCCGAACGGTGATCACCCGGTGCAGAAGGCCTGGCGCCAAGTCAACGTTCCCCAATGCGGCTTCTGCCAGGCGGGCCAGATCATGCAGGCGGCTGCGCTGCTGATGGACAACCCAAAGCCGTCGCACGACCAGATCCGCGAAGCGATGTCCGGCAACATCTGCCGCTGCGGCTGCTACCAGCGCATCGAGAATGCGGTCCATCTCGCATCGACGGGAGTGTGACATGAATTTCATCGACAACCCGAAGAAGCTTCGTGGCTTCGAGAAGAACATCAAGGTCGAGAAGGTTTCGCGCCGCAGCATCCTGAAGGGGCTCGGCATCACAGGCGGCTTCGTGCTCGCGGCGCCCGTGATGTCGCGCCAGGCGTTCGCCTACGAGACCGGCGCCGGCAAGATGCCGCACGGCGTCGTGGTCGATCCGCGCGTATTCGTCGCGGTCGCACCCGACGGCACCGTCACCATCCTTGCTCACCGCGCCGAGATGGGCACAGGCGTGCGCACCAGCCTGCCGCTGATCGTGGCCGAGGAGATGGAAGCCGACTGGGCCAGGGTCAAGGTGGAGCAGGCCCATGGCGACGAGGTCAAGTTCGGCAACCAGGACACCGATGGCTCGCGCAGCACGCGGCATTATTTGATGCCGATGCGCCAGATCGGTGCCTCCGCCCGCACCATGCTGGAGCAAGCCGCCGCGAAACGCTGGGGTGTGCCGGCAACCGAGGTCAAGGCCGTCAATCACGAGGTCGTCCACAGCGCAACGAGCCGCAAGCTTGGCTTCGGCGAGCTCGCAGCCGATGCCGCCAAGGAACCGGTGCCGAGCATCGAAGGGCTCAAGCTGAAGGACCCCAAGGACTTCCGCTATCTCGGCAAGGGCCAGATCGGCATCGTCGATCTCCACGACATTACCACCGGCAAGGCGCGTTACGGCGCCGACGTGCGGCTGCCTGGCATGAAGTATGCCGTGATCGCGCGCCCGCCAGTGACCGGCGGCAAGCTGGTCTCGTTCGATCCGGACGCGGCGTTGAAGGTCCCCGGTGTCGAGAAGGTGATGCAGGTGCGCGGCTGGCCGTGGCCGTCGAAATTCCAGCCGCTCGGCGGCGTTGCCGTGATCGCGCGCAACACCGGTGCGGCGATCAAGGGCCGCGACGCGCTGAAGCTGACCTGGGACGACGGCGCCAACGGCAAATACGATTCCGTCGCCTACCGCAAGGAGCTCGAGGAGGCCTCGCGCAAGCCGGGTCTTGTGGTGCGCCAGGAAGGCGACGCCGAGGCTGCTCTGAAGGGCGCCGACAAGGTCGTCGTCGGCGAATATTATCTGCCGCATCTTGCCCATGTCAGCATGGAGCCGCCGGTGGCAGTCGCCGACGTCAAGGGCGACAAGGCGGAGATCTGGGCGCCGGTGCAGAGCCCGGGCGGTACGCGCGAGGACGTCGCGAAAACGCTCGACATTCCCGAGGGCAACGTCACGGTCAACGTCACGCTGCTCGGCGGCGGTTTCGGCCGCAAGTCGAAATGCGACTTTGCGCTCGAGGCCGCGCTGCTGTCGAAGGAGCTCGGCGTCCCGGTCAAGGTGCAGTGGACGCGCGAGGACGACGTCCGCCACGATTTCCTGCACACGGTCTCCGTGGAACGGATCGAGGCGGGGCTCGACAAGAGCGGCAAGGTGATCGCGTGGCGCCATCGCAGCGTGGCCCCGAGCATCGGCTCGACGTTTGCGGCAGATGCAAAGCACCAGGCGCCTTTCGAGCTCGGCATGGGCCTCGTCGACATGCCGTTCGAGATCGCCAACATCTCCTGCGAGAACCCGGAGGCCGCGGCGTTCACCCGCATCGGCTGGTTCCGCTCGGTCTCGAACATCCCGCGCGCCTTCGCGGTCCAGTCGATGGTGGGTGAGATCGCCCATGCGACCGGCCGCGACCAGAAGGAGACGCTGCTCGCGCTGATCGGCAGCCCGCGCATCGTCAAGCCCGCAGTGAAGGACATGTGGAACTACGGCGAGCCCTTGGACAGCTATCCAATCGACACCGCGCGCCTGCGCAAGGTGGTCGAGCTGGTCGCCGAGAAAGGCGAATGGGGCCGTCAGGTGCCGAAGGGCCATGGCCTCGGTATCGCCGTGCACCGCAGCTTCGTCAGCTATATCGCGACCATCGTCGAGGTGGCCGTCGACGACAAGGGCAAGCTGACGGTGCCGCGGGTGGACACCGCCATTGACTGCGGCACCTATGTCAACCCGGAGCGCATCGCCTCACAAATCGAGGGCGCGGCGATCATGGGGCTCAGTCTCGCAAAATACGGCGAGATCACCTTCAAGGACGGCAAGGTGCAGCAGAAGAACTTCGACGACTTCCAGGTCCTCAGGATCGATGAATCCCCTGCGGTGACCAACGTCTACATCGTGCCGCCCGGACCCGACACGCCGCCGAGCGGCGTGGGCGAGCCCGGCGTCCCGCCATTCGCGCCGGCGCTGATGAACGCCATCTTCGCCGCGACCGGAAAGCGCATCCGCAGCCTTCCGCTCGGCAAGCAATTGGAAGCATAAAGGCGGGAACACAAGGCGGCCTCGCGCCGTTTGCATCGATCTGACAGGAGCAGATCGATGACCCATATCTCAAAGGCGCTCGCAGTCTCGTTGCTGTCGAGCGCCTTGCTTTTGACTGCCGCAGGCGCATACGCCCAGAGCAACGCCACGCCGCCGACAACGGCGACGCGCCCCAGCACGCCGGACCAGAACTCTCTGCCCAACGCCAATGCCACGCCGCCCTCGACCAGCCAGACCACCGGGCAGCACAATCCCGATCCCAAGGTTCGCGAGATGAACCAGAAGGCAAAGGACAAGGTCGAGCGCGAGGGGAAGTAGCGATCTCGCGCATCGGCGTTTTGACGCCGTGATTGTCGGATCTACTTCTTCGCCGAAGCGCAGCGATATGCCTTCTCCCCTTGCGGGAGAGGGCAGCGACGCCGGTTGCCACGACCCCGCTTGGGTGAGGGGTATGCCTGCGTGAGTCTCGCACATTGTGATGCGCGGATAGAACCCCTCATCCGGCGCTTCGCGCCACCTTCTCCCGCAAGGGGAGAAGGGACAACGCCGACGCAAAATGCGGCGGACGTTGCCGTCCGCCGCATTTGCCCCCTGACACTCCGCTTCTTTCGATCCGCCAGCGGAGCTTACTTCTTCAGCGCGAACACCCAGATCACGCCGCCCTGCGGCACGTTGGCTTCGATGCCGATGTTGTTGGTCACGAGTGCATCCTGGATGCGCTGCGCATCCACGCCCCATCCCGACTGGATCGCGATGTATTGCGTGCCGTCGATCTCATAGGACACCGGCATGCCCATGATGCCGGAGTTGGTCTTCTGCTCCCAGAGCAGCTCGCCACTCTTGGCGTTGAAGGCGCGGAAGTTGCGGTCGTTGGTACCGCCCACGAAGACGAGATCGCCTGCGGTCGCCGTCACCGATCCGAACAGCTGCGACTTGGGGAAGTTGTGCTGCCACACCTTCTTGCCCGTGGCGGGATCCCAAGCCTGGAGCTCGCCGAAATGATCGGCACCCGGCTTCGTCTTCAGGCCGATGTCCTCCGGCTTGGTGCCGAGCCAGAGCTCGCCGGGCTTGAGCGGAACCTTCTCGCCGGTGAACCCACCGCAGAAATTCTCGTTGGCGGGCACGTAGACGAGGCCGGTCTTCTGGCTGTAGGCCGCCGACGGCCAATCCTTGCCGCCCCACAGCGATGGACAGAACTCCACGCGCTTGCCGACCACGGGCTTGTGCGCGGGATCGACGATCGGCCTGCCGCTCTCGGCGTCGATGCCCTTCCAGACGTCAGTGGAGACGAACGGCCAGCCGGCGACGTAGTTGATTTTGGTCGGCGTGCGCTCGAGTATCCAGAAGATCGCATCGCGTCCCGGATGGACCAGGCTCTTGATGTTGCGGCCGTCGCGTTGCAGGTCGATCAACATCGGCGCTTCGACTTCGTCCCAGTCCCAGGAATCGTTCTGGTGATACTGGTGATGGGTCTTGATCTTGCCGGTGTTCGGATCGAGCGCGAGCACCGAGGAGGTATAGAGATTGTCGCCGGGATGCATCTCGCCGGGCCACGGCGCGGCGTTGCCGACGCCCCAATAGATCGTCTTGGTGTCCTTGTCGTAATTACCGGTCATCCAGGCCGAGCCGCCGCCGTTCTTCCAGTCCTCGCCCTGCCAGGTGTCGTGGCCGGGTTCGCCTTCGCCCGGGATGGTATAGGTCCGCCACAGCTCCTTGCCGTCCTTGGCATCGTAGGCGGCGACATAGCCGCGCACGCCGAACTCGCCGCCGGAGCCGCCCACGATGACCTTGCCGTCGACGATCAGCGGCATCAGGGTCATGTACTGGCCCTTCTTGTAGTCCTGCACCTTGGTGTCCCACACCACCTTGCCGGTCTTGGCATCGAGCGCGACGACATGGTCGTCTGTGGTGGCGAGATAGAGCTTGTCCTCCCATAGGCCGACGCCGCGGCTGGTCGGATGCAACTGGAATAGGTCGTCGGGAAGCTGCCGCTTGTAGCGCCAATATTCGTCGCCCGTTTTGGCGTTCAGCGCGATCACCTGCCCCATCGGGGTCGCAACGAACATCACGCCGTTGTTGACGATCGGCGGCGCCTCGTGACCTTCGACCACGCCGGTCGCGAAGGTCCAGACCGGGGTGAGGTTCTTTACATTCGAGGTGTTGATCTGGTCGAGCGGGCTGTAGCCCTGCCCGTCATAGGTCCGCCGGTAGAGCATCCAATTGGCGGGCTCCGGGTTTTCCAACCGCTGCGCGGTGACCGGCGCGTAGTTCTCGATCGGGCCTGATACGGCGGCGGTCGAGGCAAGAGTCGATGCAAGACACGTGAAGGTGACGAAGCCGGACAGTAACCACTGCTTCCTGGTCATGGCGTTCCCCTTTTTCATCCGTTTTGAATTCTTGTTTTGAATTCTTGTCGTTCGTCCCGTCGTCCACCCATCGGCGGATGCGGTCTCTCATGACGCGGGCACAACCCGCACGCCCATCATCCCGGCTGCGCGCCACCTACCTTTCCGACGAAGTTTCCGGCGACGCTGAGCGAGCCGTCAGCCAGCGCCAGCGGCAGCGCAGCGAGCCGTCGCGGCGCCGGCCCGAACACGACCTGCGCGCCCGCGCGAGGATCGTATTCGGAGTTGTGGCACATGCATTTGAGCACTTCCTTGTCGCCGACATCGCTCTTCACCCACGCCGTGACAGGACAGCCGGCATGCGAGCAGATTGCCGAATAGGCGAGGATGCCGTCGACGGCGCGCGCTTTTGTCTGCTCGTCGAGCTCGGCGGGGTCGAGGCGGATGATCAAGATCTCGTTGAGGCGCGAGGCGCTGCGCACGACCGATGTCTTTGGATCTTTCGGCCAGGCATGCACCGGCGGTCCGCCGGCCGACAGAGCGGCCGCGGTGACGGGCTTTCCCTCCTGATCGCCTTCGGCGAACACGAGCAGATCGCCCTTCTGAGGCCGCTCGTCGGAGCCGGGCGCATCCTCGCCCGCGTGGACCTGCGTGGAACAGGCGAAGCACGCCGTGGTGGCCAGCGCACTCTTCAAGAGTGCCCGCCGGGTTTGCTCCGTGCAAGCGTCAGCTTCGGATTCCGCTGTGTTGTCGGAGGATGAAGAGGATGGGTTGAACGATGCACTCGACATGTTCACAAGCAGGCGCTGGAACTCTGCCGAAAAAAAGGCAAAGATTTTTTCCCGCAGTGCATCACACGGTTATGCTCGCACTGATTGAACGCGAACACGCGCATTTGCGCGCATTTTTCTAATTGCAACGTCACGCTACGCGACCGGCATGATGATTTTGCAGATCAGATCAATGCTGCCGGTATTGGTGCAATGCGCCGACGCTCGGCGCGATCGTAGCGCCATCAATGCGGCCGCGCATTTCTCAGGCAGGCATTCTGTATTCTAGGAGCGGAGCACGTGACGCGGCGCAGCGATGCGTCCGGCCAAGGTCGCCGACGCCATCTCGAAACTGTCGGCGATGCGGCGCGCCCTGTCGATGAACAGCGCGGCTGCCTGCGGCGGGCAGACCTCGCGCGCGGTCTGTTCAAACAAATCGAGCCAGCGGTCGAAATGATCCCCGACCAGGTTCAGTGGCATATGCGCCCGCATCGGCGAACCATGGTAGCGGCCGCTCATCAGCACGACCGACGACCAGAAATCCCGGAGCTTGGCCAGATGCTCGTCCCAATTCTGCACGATCGCGAACACCGGCCCCAGCAGCGCATCCTCGCGGACGCGGCCATAGAAACGGGTCACGAGTTCCCCGATCATCTCTTCGGTGATCCCCGTGCGCTCGATCGCGTCCTGGGTCAGCAAATTCCGCCGCGCGGCCGCAGCCTCGCGCTCGGCCTTCAGTCGATCCGACATGTCCCTTGTTATCCGTTCCGTTGTTCCCGCAGGACGCCCGTTCGACATTGTCAGGCCGATTGCGCGCGGCGTCTTTGTCGCAGCGCAAATCGCGGGGGCCGGCGGCGAGCACTCAACGCCCGCCGCCTGCGCCATTGTCAGGCGCCGTAGGTGTAAAAGCCCTGCCCCGTCTTGCGGCCGAGATGGCCGGCGTCGACCATTTCCTTGAGCAGGGGAGCTGGACGGTATTTGGGGTCGTTGAAGCCTTTATAAAAGACCTCCATCACCGACAACATGGTGTCGAGCCCGACGAGATCGGCGAGCGCCAGCGGCCCGATCGGATGGTTGCAGCCGAGCTTCATGCCGGCATCGATCTCTTCCGCCGTCGCAATCCCCTCCTGCAGCGCGAAGATCGCCTCGTTGATCATCGGGCACAGGATGCGGTTGACGGCAAAGCCCGGGCTGTTCTTGGCCGTGATCGCCACCTTGCCGACGCGCTTGGCGAAATCGAGCGCCTTGGCGTGGGTGTCGTCGGAAGTCTGCAAGCCGCGGATGAGCTCCAGCAGCGCCATGACCGGAACCGGATTGAAGAAGTGCATGCCGATGAAGCGGTCCGGGCGGTCGGTCGCGGCGGCGAGCTTCGTGATCGAGATCGACGAGGTGTTCGTGGCGAGCAGCGTGCGCGGCGACAGCGTCGCACAGAGATCCTTCAGGATCTTGACCTTGAGTTCCTCGTTCTCGGTCGCGGCCTCGATGACGAGATCGCAATCGACGAGCTTGGCGCGATCGGTGGTGCCGGTGATGCGCTTGAGCGTGGCGTCGCGATCGCCCGCCGACATCTTCTCCTTCTTGACCAGGCGCTCGAGGCTGCCGCCGACCGTCGAAATACCGCGGTTCACCGCCGCATCGGAAATATCGACCATCACGACCGAAAGCCCGGCCGCGGCACAAATCTGCGCGATGCCGTTCCCCATGGTCCCTGCCCCGATGATGCCAACGGTTTGGATCATTGCCTCAATCCTTTATCCTTACGGACGTGCCCTACCGGCCCCGCCCCATTGTTCCTGCATCAGGGTCTAGCACCGCCCCCGGGCGGGTGCGACCTGATCTTGTCCCTTCATTAAAGCATCCAAGGCGGGAATAAAGCCGCCTTTCGGTCGCGAAACGGCGTGATTTGGTGCCCCGGCCCGTTTGGCCCGGCCGATCTGCGGCATCCCGTCCCCGGAGGGCGCGAGGGTGCGGGGAGCACCGGGCTCGAGGTGGACGCGCCTCAACCGAGACGAAGCACCTTGCCCGGATTCATGATGTTCTTGGGATCGAGCGCCCGCTTGATCGTGCGCATGATGTCGAGCTCGATCCGGGAGCGATAGTGCTGGAGCTCGTCGAGCTTCTCGATGCCGATGCCATGTTCCGCCGAGATCGAGCCGCCCATGGAGGTAACGAGGTCGTTGACGGCCCGTGTGATTGCTGCGGAATACTGGGACAGCGTATCGCGGTCCATGCCCTTCGGACCCATGAAGGAGAAGTGCACATTGCCGTCTCCGATATGGCCGAGCGGATAGGGGCGGATCGGCGGCAGGATTGCGAGCACGGCCTCGAGACCGCTGTCGATAAACTCGGGAATCCTTGAGACCGCGACCGAGACGTCGTAGCTCAAGCCCGGACCTTCGGTGCGCGATGCCTCGGCCACGCTCTCGCGAATTCGCCACATGTTGCGCGACTGCGTTTCGGTTTGCGCGATCACCGCATCCAGCACCCGGCCCGCCTCGAGCTGGTCGGCCAGGAACTGCTCCATCCTGTCCGACATGCCCGTGCCACCGTCCTGCCGTGGCCGGGCCGACGACCATTCGAGAAGGAGATACCATTCGGTCTCAGCCTTGAGAGGATCCTGGGTGCCGGGAATGTGCCGCAGCACCATGTCGGTGCACGCACGGCTGATGAGCTCACAGGAGCCGACATTGTCATCGGAAGCAGCATGCGCCTCCGACAGAAGGTCGATAGCAGACTTGGGATCGCGAATCGCGAGCCATGCCGTGCACACGTCTTTCGGCGCCGGCCAGAGTTTCAGCACCGCCTTGGTGATGATGCCGAGCGTCCCTTCGGCGCCCATGAACAGATGCTTGAGGTCATAGCCGGTGTTGTCCTTCTTGAGCGCACGCAGGCCGTCCCAGACATCGCCGTTAGCCAGCACGACCTCGAGACCCAACACCAGATTTCGCGCATTGCCATAACGCAGCACCTGCACGCCGCCGGCATTGGTGGACAGATTACCTCCGATCATGCACGAGCCCTGAGCACCGAGGCTGAGCGGAAAGAGGCGGTCGTGGCGCGCGGCTGTGTCCTGAAGCGTCTCGAGGATGCAGCCTGCCTCCACGGTCATGGCATAGCCGACGGGATCGATATTCAACACCTGGTTCATGCGACCGAGCGACAGCACGATGCCGCGGTGCATGGGCCACGGCGTAGCGCCGCCCATCAGGCCGGTGTTGCCACCTTGCGGAACGATGGCAATGCCGTTGTCGTAACAGAGCTTGACGACAGCGGAGACTTCCGTGGTGCTGGCCGGACGCACGACCGCCGCCGCCTGCCCCGCCAACTCGCCGCGCCAGTCGGTCACGAAGGGCAGCTTGTCCTGCTCGTCCAGGATCAGGCCTTTGTCGCCGACGATGGCCCGCAAGCGGTCGAGAACGGCTGAGGTCACTGGCGCGGTCGGAATCGAGGGAGCGGTGGGAAGGGCTGCACCCGGCATATGTTCCTCTCTTTTCGGCCGTTCCGCGCCTGGGGCGCGTCAGCCTTCGTTCTTGTTTTCATTCTGGGCGGTGGTGCGATGACCCTAGCATAGGGGGCGCGCTTGGGAACGTCTCCGGCAGTAAGCCTCGTGCAGATTTGCCTGGGATTGCTGAATGCAGGCGCACTTCCGCGGAGCTCCCGTATACCCTACTGTGCCCGATCACATTCGGATTGGAGATCATGAGCCGTTTCTGGAGTCCGGTCGTCCACACGCTTTCGCCCTACGTCCCCGGCGAGCAGCCCAAGCAGGACGGCATCGTTAAGCTCAATACCAACGAGAATCCCTACCCGCCCTCGCTGCGCGTGCTGGCGGCGATCGCATCGGCCGCGGAGCGGCTGCGCCTTTATCCTGATCCCCGCGCGACGCGCCTGCGCGAGGCGATCGCGGCCCATTGCGATGTGGCGCCCGAGCAAGTGTTTGTCGGCAACGGCTCCGACGAGGTTCTGGCCCACACCTTCCAGGCGCTTCTGAAGCACGAACCACCGCTTCTGTTTCCCGACGTCACCTACAGCTTCTACCCCGTCTATTGCGGCCTCTATGGAATAACGCATGACGAGGTGCCGCTCGATGCTGCGATGAGGATCGATATCTCCGACTACAGGCGACCATCGAGTGCCATCCTCCTGTGCAATCCGAACGCTCCTACCGGCATCGCCCTTGAGCGCGACGCAATCGCATCGCTGCTCACCGAACAGCCGGACCGGCTGGTGGTGGTGGACGAGGCCTATGTCGATTTCGGCGCCGAGAGCGCCGTGCCACTGGTTGCACGCCACGACAATCTGCTGGTCATCCAGACCTTCTCGAAGTCGCGCTCGCTCGCTGGCCTGCGGGTTGGTTTTGCCATCGGCCAACGACCGCTGATCGAAGCGCTGGAACGGGTGAAGGACAGCTTCAACTCCTATCCCGTCGACTGCCTCGCAATCGCCGGCGCCGTCGCCGCGATCGAGGACGACGGCTGGTTCAGAGACACCCGTGCCCGTATCATCGCAAGCCGCGAAACCTTGGCCCGCGATCTCAGCCAACTCGGCTTCGAGGTGTTGCCGTCGCTCGCCAACTTCGTCTTCGCGCGCCATCGAAGCCGGAGCGGAGCAGATCTCGCGGCCGCGCTTCGTCAGCGTGGCGTTCTGGTCCGGCATTTCGGCAAGCCACGCATCGAGAACTTCCTGCGCATCACGGTCGGAACGGAGGCCGAGTGTGCCCGGCTTATTGAAGTGCTGCGCGGCTTGATCTGAACCCCGACGGTCCCCGCATCGGGCAAAGTCAAAACGATGAGGCCGAACGCCACCTCGTGCCATGCTGCGCAAGGCTTTGATTTCCGGTCCAATTCGGGTTACCAAACCGCTCCGCCGCCTGCTTTGCAGGACGATCCCCTCAGGGAAATAAACGTGAATCACCTCCGCAGTCCCGAAATCGGCGCACGCGAGACATCGCGGCGGGCGCCGAAGCTCAGGCACGGATGAACGACTTCGCGCGATCCGTCGGCGCCGCGTTCACGCTGATCGGCGAGGCCGATGCGGAGCTTCTGGCCATCGTCGGGCTGTCGGTGCGCGTCAGCCTCACCGCCAGCATCCTCGCGCTTCTGATCGGGGCGCCGTTCGGGGCGCTGCTTGCGATCACCCGGTTCCGCGGGCGGCAGGTCATCATCGTCCTCACCAATGCCTTGCTTGGTCTTCCGCCGGTCGTGGTCGGGCTCGCACTCTATCTTTTGCTGTCACGATCCGGCCCGTTCGGGGCCGCCGGCCTGTTGTTTACGCCAACGGCCATGGTGATTGCGCAATCGCTGCTCGCAACACCGATCGTGGTTGCACTCGTCCACCGGCCGGCGAGCCTGCTGTGGGCGGAGTATGGCGACTTGGCGCGGATCGACGGGCTGTCGACGTTGCGCAGCATCGGCTTGCTGTTCGCGCTGGGCCGGACCTCGCTGCTGACGGCCTTTCTAGCAGCCTTCGGGCGCGCGATCGCGGAGGTTGGCGCCATCCTCGTCGTCGGCGGCAACATCCGCGGTTTCACGCGCACGATGACGACGGCGATCGCGCTGGAGACCAGCAAGGGCGACCTGCCGCTGGCGCTCGGGCTCGGGCTGATCCTGCTCGCACTCAGCGTCGCAGTGTCCACCGTCGCCTTCCTGCTAGTGGGACGCGTTGGGGAAAAATAGCTGCTCGCCCCCGACCTTGTAGCCGGCGATGGCCTCCTGCCCCCCAGGAGAGATCAGCCAGTCGATGAAGGCCTGCCCGTCCTGCGCCTTCACGTTCGCATGCTTGGCCGGATTGACCAGCATGACGCCGTACTGGTTGAACAGCCGCTTGTCGCCTTCCGTCAGGACGGTAAGCTCGCCGCGGTTCTTGAATGACAACCAGGTGCCGCGGTCAGACAGCAGATAGGCATTGGACGACGACGCCATGTTCAGTGCCGGGCCCATGCCCTGACCGATCTCGCGATACCAGCCGTCCTTGGCGGCACCGAGGTCGATGCCTGCCTCCTTCCACAGCCGTAGCTCGGCCGCGTGCGTGCCGGACTTGTCGCCGCGCGAGATGAACGGCGCCTTCGCGGCGGCGATCTTGCGCAGCGCATCGGCCACGTCCTTGCCGCCGGCGATCTTCGCGGGATCGCTCTTCGGCCCGACAATGACGAAGTCGTTGTACATGACATCAAAGCGCTTCACGCCCTCCCCTTCGGACATGAACTTGTCCTCGGCGGGCCTGTCATGGACGAACACGACGTCTGCATCGCCGCGCCGCCCGATGTCGAGCGCCTGGCCCGTACCGACGGCAACGACCTTCACGTCGATGCCCGCGGCCTTCGAGAACAGCGGCAGCAAGTAACCGAACAGCCCCGACTGTTCCGTCGACGTCGTCGAGGCCACGGTGATGGCGCGCTCCTGCGCGACTGCGATCGTGGACCAGAGCAGAATCGCTCCGAGAGTCATTATCTTTTTCATGCCTCGTCCTTACACCAGATGCCCGATGTTCCAAACTCTACCGTCGATAGAGCCGTACAGGGAACCTCGACAAGCACCGCAACGTGCTTGGTCATGATCCTCGCGACGCTTCCCTGTGAGGAACGTCCGCTCCGCGCGCAAGTTGTCCTCAAGTCAACCCAGGAGGAAACCAGATGAAGAAGATCATTTTGGCATCCGCATGCATCATGGCGCTGGCGACCGGCGGCGCCTTTGCGCAGACACAACCCGCCCCAGGCGCATCCGGCCATGGCGACGTCGGCCCTTCGTCGCGGGGCCCCGCGACCAAGGGCATGACGACCGGCGCGTCGTCGAACATGCAGAACGAGGCCGCCGACAGCAAGGGCAAGCAGACTCCGTCGGCCGGCGGCAGCAACACGAACAACATGGGCAGCCAGGCCGGCGGCGGCGCGGGCTCCGGAAAGTAGGCTTGCATCGATCGGAAGTCCGGAGAGGGGCGATCGTCCCCTCTCCAAGAGTCTTCGTGCCGCCAAAGCTCGCCGATGTCATACGCGAAGGTCTTGGTGTCGAACGAAACGTGTTGGCGGGGCTGCAGCTTGACTACAGTCACGCCGGCTAACTCGCAGCCGCGCGCTCTAAAGGCTTGGATGTTCTGCAATTGGTCCCACCTACATTGACATCAGTGTGACAGCCGGGGATTTTTACATTGCTGGCGAATCAGCGATGGCCTCAAGCCGAGTACCTCTTGGACAACTCCCAGTGCTTTCGAGACTGATATCGTTGCTGCGCCGCATCCCCGCGGTGAAATGGGCGTTGACCCGGCTTCGGCCTGCGCCGCACGGCGGCAGCATCGCGGTCGCGCCTGATACCGCAGACGCCTCATCCGCCATTGTTGCTGACATTGCAGTAGCCGCGGAGGTTCTCGACACCAGCATCGGCGTGGATACGTCGCACTGCGACGCCGCGGTCGCGGCTTCGGCCGAAGACGACAGCGCCAGCCCTGTCATCGCGGAGAGCCCGTCGGAAGCGCCAGCCGATATCAGCGGCAGCGACGAATCCTCCCGGGAGACGGCGGCGGACGTCGAGCCGGTCGTCGTGGAGGAAGCGTCGGTCGCGACCATCGAGGTCGTGCGCGAGCCGGTCGACGTCCCCGAACTCATCACCAACAGCGATGCATCTCCCGAGCTTGCGGCCGTTGAGCCCGTTGTCGCGGAGGAGGCCTCGTCCGCCGATGCCGCGGTCGAGGTCGTCCCGGTTGATGCCCCCGCTCTCGCCGTCAACGACGAGCATTCCGCTACCGTCGACGTGGATACTCGCTCAACTCTCGACGATGCGTGTGTGGCGCTTGCCGATCGCGAAATCTCGGCGGAGCATGTCGCTGAGGATAGCATCGACAGCGATTCCTCCCCCAGCGCCGCGAAAGTCGCCGACGACACGCCCAGCGTCGTCACGGATGTTGCGCCGGAGCCGGCCCTCGAGGCCCCCGCTCCGGAGATCACTGGCGCGCCGAAGATCCGTGCAAAGATCGCAGAACCAGCCGACCGCGCCACGCTGATCCGGCAGCGTTGGGCGGAGACCGGGATCAGGATGTGGAATCCGCGCCTTCACGGCGCCGGTGATGCCACACTGAACATCCAGGGCAGTGTCGGGCTGCTGCCGCCCGCGCCCGGCGAGACGATGCCGCGCTACGACAAGCTGGAATTCCGGATGCTCGGTGGACAGATCGTTTGCGAAGGCGTGATTGTCGAAGCACCCGCGCATGCAAGCCAGCGCAGTTTTACGCGGCTCGCCGAGCCGGGGAAACCCGATCGGGTCCGCGAACCAATGCGGGAACGCCAGGCCGCTCTCGCCTGACCCTTTATTCCCTGCGCTCAGGGGATCGGATAGCCCTTCCAGACCCACTCCAGCGCCGACGGCAGCGTCTGCGCGATCGTGGGACGGTCGACGTGCTTGGCGTTGCGCACGAACAGAAACTGATAGTGGTAGCCCTTCTCCGCCAGCACCTTGGCCATCAGCGCGTTGGACAGGGTCCAGTCGTGCATGCCGTCGGGAATGGTGGGGTTCGGATAGAACAGGTCCTGGTCGCCGCCGAAGAACCAGAAGCGGATCGGCTTGGCCGGCGCAGCGACGATCAGCGGCACGCCGGGCGGCTCGGCCGGCGTGAGCACGCCAGCCTTGGAAATGAGATTGGGTGTGGCCGGCCCCGTCCATGCGCTGTGATATTCCCAGGCGCCGCCGCGCAGCGACGGGTCGTGCGGCCATTGCTGGTTGACCATGGTCGGCGAGAACGCCAGCACGCGGTGATAGAGATCGGGATAGAACCACGCTATGGTGAAGGCTGCCACACCGCTCGAACTCAGCCCCATGGTCGCACGCCCATCGGGATTTCTGGTCAGCTTGACGTCGGCATTCTTTTCGACCAGCGGCAGCACTTCACGCTCGACGAACTGCGCGTAGGCCCCTGACACCGCGTCATATTCGCGGCCGCGCTGACTGCCCTGCGCGTCCTGCCCGCCATTGCCGATCTGGATCGCGATCATCGGCGGCACGCGGCGCTGCGCGATCAGATTGTCGAGCGTGACGGCGAGATCCTTGTAGGCGTTGGAGCCGCCGTCGCCGACCACGATGAACGGCGCCTCGGTGCCGCGCACATATTGCGCCGGCACATAGACGTCGATGGTGCGCGACCAGACGCCGGGATGGCTGGTGGTGACGATCATGTGCGACTTGTCCTCCGGCGCCGTGACGGTCGTCATGATCGAGGAGTTGGTGCAGCCGGCGACGTCGTCGCGGATCAAGCCGGGATTGTAGATGGTGCTCTCCTTCGACGGCAGCGTGAAGGATTTTGTCGTCCCGCGCGGCACACCCTCCCTCGCGATCGTCTCCGGCGCAGGATTGTGGGTGGGGCCGATGATAAAATTGCCCTCGGCACCCGGTGGCGGCAGCGTTCCGTCAGGAAGCTCGGTCGCGCGCGGGTAATTGGGATTGGATGGATCGCGCGTCGGAGGCGCCGTCTTGAAATCGAGACCCGTCGTATCGATAAAGAACGGGGCCGCCTTGTCGGTGCTGTTGGCCCCAGGCGGCATCACCATGTTCTGGGTGACGCAGGCCGGCTGCGAGAAGGCAATCGAAGTGAAGGAGACGAGGAAAATCAGCGTCCCCGCAAGGACGGAGAATGATTTGGTCATTTCAGCTCCCGATGCCGACGAGTCTTTCTGGCTCGCCTTGTCGCAAAGTATGACGAGCCGCCTGCGCGCGGTCAAACTCCAGCCGGCCGCGTTGCAGATATGGCCGCCATGCTCAAAACGGGCAGGCACGGGTATTCCGCGCATGCCACGACATTTTTCAGACATGTGGCCGTTGCTGCCGCACCTCGCACGACGTAGCTTGCCGGCCGGCCGCGCGAAGGCCGCGCCCGATCAAGACGACAAGAACAATCTGCAAGAACAATCTGGGAGACAAACTATGAAAGCTCACGGCCGCGCTCTGTGCATTGGCGTTCCTCGCAACCGGCGCGCAGGCGCAGACCGTCAAGGATTTCATTGCGGCGGTCACCAAGAAATGGACCCCGCCGTTCGAGCCGTTCCAGCTCATCGGCAACATCTACTATGTCGGCACTGACGGCATCGCCGTCTACATCATCAAGATTTCACAGGGCCTGATCCTGATGGATACGGCGCTTCCGGAATCCACCGGCATGATCAAGGACAACGTTGCCAAGCTCGGTCTCAAGGTCTCCGACATCAAGATCATCCTCAATACGCACGCGCATTTCGACCACACCGGCGGTTTCGCCGAAATCAAGAAGGAGACCGGCTCGCAGCTGATCGCCGGCGAACGCGACAAGCAGCTGCTGGAAGGCGGCTATTATCCTGGCGACGAGAAGAACGAGGACCTTGCCTTCCCCGCAGTGAAGGTCGATCGCGCCGTGAAGGAAGGCGACAAGGTCACGCTCGGCGACACCACGTTGACGGCGCATGCGACTCCTGGCCACTCGCCGGGCTGCACGAGCTGGGAAATGACCGTCAAGGACGGCAATCAGGACCGCAAGGTGCTGTTCTTCTGTAGCGGCACGGTGGCATTGAACCGGCTGGTCGGCCAGCCGACCCATGCCGGAATCGTCGACGACTACCGTGCGACCTACGCCAAGGTGAAGGCGATGAAGATCGACGTGCTGCTCGGGCCGCATCCGGAGGTCTATGGCATGCAGGCCAAGCGCGCCGAAATGAAGGACGGCGCACCGAACCCGTTCGTCAAGCCGGGTGAGCTCGCAGCCTACGCCACAACCCTGTCGGAGGATTTCGACAAGCAGCTCGCCAAGCAGACCGCCGCGCTCGAGAAGAAATAGCGGTCATCCGGGCATCCGCACACCTTTCCTCGACAAAGAGAGGTGTGCGAGCAGATCGCCTCGCACCATTGGCGATGCGACAGAATGCTGCGCCGACACCGATGGTTAGCAGAGCGTCACCAACGTTTTTGCGGTCTTTTGCAATCGATACGCTCGTTTTCGCCGCCACATATCGTTAACCCGGCCTCACCAATGCAGGCGGCCGGAAAACTCCCGGTAGCGTACAACCTTCGTCGGCTTTTCCTGCGAGACCCGCCTAACGCGACCTTTACCCTCGCCGTGCAACATCCCCAGCGTTTTGAAGGGGATCCGGGGCTCGTATTGCAATGCCTGTCACCAATTTGAAGTCTCATCTCGCCGCCGCGTTGCAGCTGTTTCGCGTGCCCGCTGACCCCGACCTCACGCGCGCGCAATTCGACGCCTTCTCCAAGCAGATCCCGTTGCTCTATTTCATCCTCATGAGCAACACGATCGCTGTCGCCTATACCTATGTGAGCGTGGCGCCGGACTGGTTGACGCTCATCGTGCCATCCGTGCTGACCGCGCTCGCGGCGCTTCGCACCTTCTGGTGGCTGCGCCAACGGCACCTCGTGCGCACCGATGCCGACATCCTACGCAATCTGCGCGCCACCAACTGGATGACATTGCCGATCGGCGCGGGCTTCACAGTCTGGTCCTTCGCGCTCTACCCTTACGGCGACCCCTTCGCCAAGAGCCAGGTTGCCTTTTACATGGCGGTGACCGTGATCGGCTGCATCTTCTCGCTGATGCATCTGCGCTCGGCGGCACTGATCGTGACGCTGGTCGTCGACGTGCCCTATGTGCTGTTCTTCTGGGCCACCGGCGAGCCGACGCTGAAGGCGATCGCCGTCAACAATCTGCTCGTGTCGGGGGCGATGGTGACGGTGCTGTTCATCTACTATCGCGACTTCGCCGATCTCGTCGCGAGCCGCAAATCGCTGCTGGCGCAGCAGGCGGCGACCCAAGCCCTCTCGGACGAGAACTTCCGCCTCGCCAACCTCGATTCCCTGACCGAACTGCCGAACCGCCGCCGCTTCTTCGCCGAGCTGTCGAGCGCGTTCACCGATGCCGAGCGCAGGAACGTTCGCGTCGCGGTCGGGATCATCGACCTCGATGGCTTCAAGCCGATCAACGACAATTACGGCCATTCGGTCGGCGACCGCGTTCTGATCGAGGCGGGCCGGCGCATCCGCGAAGTCTGCGAGGGCTTCGGCCCGCAGCGGGTGGAATTCGCCAGGCTCGGCGGCGACGAGTTCGGCCTCGTCGTGTGCGGCGACCCTGACGATGCGGATCTGATGCGGCTCGGCGAACGCGTTGGTGACCAGGTCAAGCTGCCCTACCAGCTCGACACCGCCCATACCGGGCTGTCCTGCTCGATCGGCTTCGCGCTATTCCCGCAATCGGCAACGACGGCGGAAGCGCTCTATGAATGCGCCGACTATTCGCTCTATCACGCCAAGCGGCATCTGCGCGGCCGCACCGTGATCTTCTCGAGCGAGCTCGAGGCCGAGATCCGCAGCCGCGGCGTCATCGAGAATTTGCTGCGCACCGCCGATTTCAGCACCGAGATGGACTTGGTGTTCCAGCCGATCGTGGACGCCATGAGCGAGCACACCGCCGGCTTCGAGGTCCTGGCGCGCTGGCGCAGCTCCCGCCTCGGCCTGGTTTCGCCGGCCGACTTCATTCCCGCCGCCGAGCGCATCGGCCTGATCCGGCCGCTGACGCAAGCGCTGCTGGCGCGCGCGCTCGCGACGGCCAGGACCTGGCCCGACCACATCCGCCTGTCGTTCAACCTGTCCGCCCACGACATCTGCTCACCCGAGGGCGTCCTGCCTCTGATCACCATCGTCGAGAAGAGCGGGCTGTCGCCGCGCCGGATCGATTTCGAGATCACCGAGACCGCCGTCACCTTCGATTTCGTACGCGCACAACAGTCGATCGCGGCATTGAAGGCGATGGGCTGCGGCATTTCGCTGGACGATTTCGGCACCGGCTATTCCTCGCTGAGCCACGTGCACTGGCTGCCGCTCGACAAGATCAAGATCGACCGCAGCTTCATCGCCGACGTCAACGACAACCCAGTGAGCCACAAGATCATCAAGTCTCTCACGGGCCTCTGTGACGACATGGAGATCGCCTGCGTCGCCGAGGGCGTAGAGACCCGCGCTCAGCTCGACACCCTGCGCCGGCTGGGATGCGACTTCATCCAGGGCTACTACTTCGCAAAGCCCATGCACGGCGACGCGATCGACGAGTATCTCGCAAAGGAACGCCAGCGCCTCGGCGGCGCCGGAGCCAGGGTCGTGGCCTGAGTCGCGCCTGGACTAGCGCAAGCTCGGCAGATCGAGCCCTTTGTCGCGGGCGCATTCGATCGCGGTGTCGTAGCCCGCGTCGGCGTGGCGCATGACTCCGCTGCCAGGGTCGTTCCAGAGCACGCGCGCGATCCGCTTCGCCGCTTCCGGCGTGCCGTCGGCGACGATCACCATGCCGGCATGCTGGGAATAGCCGATACCGACGCCACCGCCATGATGCAGCGACACCCAGGTCGCGCCGCTGGCGCAATTGAGCAGAGCGTTGAGCAAGGGCCAGTCGGACACAGCATCCGACCCGTCCTTCATCGCTTCGGTTTCGCGGTTGGGGCTCGCCACCGAGCCGCTGTCGAGATGGTCGCGGCCGATCACGATGGGTGCCTTCAATTCGCCGCGCGCCACCATCTCGTTGAAGGCAAGGCCCAGGCGATCGCGATCGCCAAGCCCGACCCAGCAGATCCGTGCCGGCAGGCCCTGAAACTTGATGCGCTCCCTGGCCATGTCGAGCCAATTGTGCAGGTGCTTGTCGTCAGGCATCAGCTCCTTGACCTTGGCGTCGGTCTTGAAGATGTCCTCGGGATCTCCCGACAGCGCCGCCCAGCGGAACGGCCCGACGCCGCGGCAGAACAACGGACGGATATAGGCGGGGACAAAGCCCGGAAAATCGAAGGCATTCTTCAGGCCCATGTCCTGGGCCATCTGGCGGATGTTGTTGCCGTAGTCGAGGGTCGGGATGCCTTGCGCATGGAAATCCAGCATGGCCTGGACGTGCTCGACCATCGAGGTTTTCGAGGCGCGCTCCACGGCCTTGGGGTCGGCGGCGCGCGTGGCTTCCCACTCCGCGAGCGTCCAGCCCTTCGGCAAATAGCCGTTGATCGGATCGTGCGCGCTGGTCTGGTCGGTGACGATATCGGGCCTGACGCCGCGGCGGACCAGCTCGGGAAAAATCTCCGCGGCATTGCCGAGCAGACCGACCGAGACCGCCTTCTTCGTCTTGGCCGCCTCCGCCGTGATCGCAAGTGCCTCGTCGAGCGTGGCGGCCTGGCGATCGAGATAACCGGTGCGCAGACGCATCTCGATGCGGCTCGGCTGGCATTCGACTGCCAGCATCGAGGCTCCCGCCATGGTCGCAGCCAGCGGCTGCGCGCCGCCCATGCCGCCGAGACCGGCCGTCAGAATCCATTTGCCGGCGAGGCTGCCGCCGTAATGGCGACGCCCGACCTCAACAAAAGTCTCGTAGGTGCCCTGCACGATGCCCTGGCTGCCGATATAGATCCAGGAACCCGCCGTCATCTGGCCGTACATCATCAGGCCCTTGCGATCGAGCTCGTTGAAATGATCGAGCGTCGCCCAGTGCGGCACGATGTTGGAGTTCGCAATCAGAACGCGCGGCGCGTCAGCATGGGTGCGGAACACACCGACCGGCTTGCCGGACTGGACCAGCAGCGTCTGGTCGTCCTCGAGCTCGCGCAGCGAAGCAACGATCCGGTCAAAGCTCTCCCAGTCGCGCGCGGCGCGGCCGATGCCGCCATAGACCACGAGCTCGCTCGGACGTTCTGCAACGTCGGGATCGAGATTGTTCATGAGCATGCGCAAGGGCGCTTCCGTCAGCCAGCTCTTGGCGCTGATTTCGCTGCCGCGGGGCGCGCGGATGGTGCGGTCATTGTCCAGTCGGCGGTTCATGCGGAACACCTCGTCAGGCAAGCGTCGGAAACGGGTCGGTTGAAAGTACGGCGAGCGCCGCAGCCGGCAGCGCGTCGGCCTCGATCATCGCTGCAGCCTTGGCGAGATCGCCGGCCATGTAGCGGTCTGCGCCGAGCGGCGCTACCTGCTCGCGCAGTGCCGCAATGACGGCAACGAGCGGCGCACTCGTCGCATGCGGCGCGCGTAGCGTGATGCCCTGGGCGGCGACCAGGAACTCGATGCCGAGGATGGCAGCGAGATTGTCGGCCATATCGGACAGCCGCCGTGCGGCATGCGCGGCCATCGAGACGTGGTCTTCCTGGTTGGCACTGGTCGGCGTCGAGTCGATCGAGCAGGCGGCCGCGCGCTGCTTGTTCTCGGCATAGAGCGCGGCCGCCGTCACCTCGGCGATCATGAAGCCGGAATTGATACCGGGATCGGGAGTGAGGAACGGCGGCAGGCCGAAATTGAGCGCGGGATCGACCAGCGTCGCGATGCGCCGCTCGCTGATCG
The DNA here is from genome assembly GCF_019402665.1 of Bradyrhizobium canariense. GTDB lineage: Bacteria > Pseudomonadota > Alphaproteobacteria > Rhizobiales > Xanthobacteraceae > Bradyrhizobium > Bradyrhizobium canariense. The sequence goes on along the minus strand of NZ_VSST01000002.1, from coordinate 8,702 downwards.
CACCGATTTCCGACAGCGCAAGCGCGATGGTATCCGCGGCAAAGGCCACCGGTTCGGCATGGAAGTTTCCGCCGGAGACGATCTCGCCGGTCTCGACCAGCACGAGCGGATTGTCGGTGACGGCATTGGCCTCGACGATCAGCGTCCGCGCCGCCTGCACGATCAGGTCGAGCGCCGCGCCCGCGACCTGCGGCTGGCAGCGCAGGCAATAGGGATCCTGCACGCGCTCGTCGCCTTCGAGATGCGACAGGCGGATGTCGCTGCCCTCGAGCAGCGCCATCAAGGCTGCCGCGGCCGCGATCTGTCCCGAATGGCCGCGCAGCGCCTGGATTTCGGGGCGGAACGGCGCCGTCGAGGCCATCGCCGCATCGACCGACAGCGCGCCGGTGACGAGCGCGGCGCGGGCCAGGCGAAATGCGCGCAGCACGCCGGAGACGGCGTAGGCAGTGGAGAATTGCGTGCCGTTGATCAGCGCGAGCCCTTCCTTGGGACCGAGCGTCAGTGGCGGCAGGCCGGCCGCGGCGAGCGCCTCGCGGCCCGATACGATCTTGCCATCGACGATCGCCTGCCCTTCGCCGATCATCACGGCGGTCATATGCGCGAGCGGCGCGAGGTCACCGGAAGCGCCGACCGAACCCTGCTGCGGCACCAGCGGTGAGACGCGCCGCGCCAGCATGGCCTGCAGCTGCTCGATCACCTCGCGGCGCACGCCGGAGGCGCCGCGCCCGAGCGAGATGATCTTCAGTGCCATCATCAGGCGGACGATGGGCTCGGGCGTCGCCGCACCCACGCCGCAGCAATGCGAGACGATGAGGTTGCGCTGGAGCAGCGCGGTCTGGTCCGGCGGAATGCGCTTCGAGGCAAGTTTGCCGAAGCCGGTGTTGATCCCGTACACGGGAGCGTCGGCGCGCGCGGCCCTTGCAACGATCTCCGCGGCCGCGTCGACGCGCGGCCAGAACGAGGGATCTAGAACAACAGACGCGCCTTCGAGCACGCGCGCGAGGTCATCGAGGCCGACGGTTCCCGGCTTGACGACGATCGGCGCGCGCTTCTCCGTCATTGTCCCCTCCACACCCGGCGGTGCAGCGGATTGAAGCCGATACGGTAGACCAGCTCGGCGAGGCACTCGATGTCCCAGATCGCAAGATCACACCATTTGCCTGCCTCTAACGTGCCGGTATCATGGAGCACGCCGAGCGCTCGGGCGCCTTCCCGGGTGACGCCGGCAAGGCATTCGGCCACATTCATCCGGAACAGCGTCGCGCCCATGTTCATGGCAAGCAGGAGCGAAGTCAGCGGCGAGCTGCCCGGATTGCAGTCGGTCGCAAGCGCCATGGCAACGCCGTGCTTGCGGAACGCCTCGACCGGCGGTTTTTGCGTCTCGCGGATGAAGTAGAAGGCGCCGGGCAGCAGCACGGCCACCGTTTTAGCTTTTGCCATCGCCGCTGCACCGGCTTCGTCGGTGTGCTCGAGGTGATCAGCCGATAGCGCCGAGAATTTCGCGGCAAGCGCAGCGCCGCCGAGGTTCGAGAGCTGGTCGGCATGCAGCTTGACCGGCAGTCCAAGCCGCCCCGCTGTCTCGAACACCTGCGCCGTCTGCTCGCCGGAAAATGCAATCCCCTCCATGAAGGCATCGACGGCATCGGCCAGGCCGGCCTTTGCAATCGCAGGCAACATCTCCCTGCAGACGAGATCGATGTAACGATCCTTGTCGCCCTCCGCCTCGATCGGCAGCGCATGCGCGCCGAGGAAGGATGTGCGGATCGCGACCGACCGCTGACAGCCGAGGCTTCGCGCGGCGGCCAGCTGCCGCATCTCGGTCTCGGTATCCAAGCCGTAGCCGGACTTGATCTCGACCGTGGTGGCACCCTCGGCAATCAGCGCATCGAGCCGCGGCAGCGCGTGTGCTACGAGCTCGGCCTCGCTTGCCTTGCGCGTCGCGGCCACTGTCGAGACGATACCGCCGCCGGCGCGCGCGATCTCCTCGTAGCTCGCGCCCTTCAGGCGCAGCTCGAATTCATGGGCGCGGTTGCCGCCATAGACCAGATGGGTGTGACAATCGACGAGACCGGGCGTGATCCAGCGCCCTCCGCAATCGATCCGTTCGGCTGCATCGGCATCCGCCGGAAAATCAGTCTGCGCACCTGCATAGACGATACGGCCGGCGCGCGCGGCGATCACGCCATGCTCGATCTCACCAAGATCGGGGCGGTCGGCCCGCATCGTGGCGAGCCGGGCGTTATACCAGATCCGGTCGAAGCGCTCTGCCATGCAACTGTCCCTTCGCGGATGCCCCTGCGCCCTGGGATGCTTGACTTATATGTCTAGACATATAATCGTGTCGCGGTTCTGTCCAGCCGGCATGGAAACATGACACGACTGCATTTCGCCTCCGCGCTCCTGCCCTCGGGCTGGGCCAATGACGTGCAGGTGGTGATCACCGCCGGCGCGATCGCCGAGGTGACGCCGGGCGTGGCCCCGGCCTCCGGGGACGAACACCACGACATCGCGCTTCCGGGACTTGCGAGCCTGCACAGCCACGCCTTCCAGCGCGGCATGGCGGGTCTCGCAGAACTGCGCGGCGACAGCACCGACACCTTCTGGACCTGGCGCGAGGCGATGTACCGCTTCGCGCTGGCGATGACGCCTGACGACGTCGCAGCGGTCGCGACACTGCTTTATGTCGAGATGCTGGAGCAGGGTTTTACCCGCGTCGGCGAATTCCATTATCTGCATCATGACCGCGATGGCTCGCCCTACGCCGACATCGGCGAAATGGCCGCACGCATCGCGCAGGCCGCCGAAGCCTCGGGTATTGCACTGACATTGCTGCCGAGTTTTTATGCGCACGGCTCATTTGGTGGCGCAGCACCGCATGCCGACCAGCGCCGCTTCATCTGTACGGTTGATCAGTTCGCCGCGCTGGTGAGCGCCTCGCGCAAGGCGATTGAACAATTGCCGGGCGCAAATATCGGTATCGCGCCGCACAGTTTGCGCGCTGTGACGCCGGCCGAGCTTGCAGCGATCATTCCGCTCGCGGACGGCGGCCCGGTGCACATTCATGCCGCCGAGCAGGTGAAGGAGGTCGAGGATTGCCTGGCCTGGTCTGGACAGCGTCCAGTGCAATGGCTGCTTGAGCACGCGCCAGTCGACCGACGCTGGTGCCTCATCCACGCGACCCACACGACGGATGAAGAAGTCACTGCATTCGCCAAGACTGGCGCGGTCGCGGGACTCTGCCCTATCACCGAGGCAAGCCTTGGCGACGGCATTTTCTCGGCTCGCGAATTCGTCGGTGCCGGCGGTGCCTTTGGCATTGGCACGGATTCCAATGTGCTGGTCGGCGTCGCCGACGAGCTGCGCCAGCTCGAATACGGCCAACGGCTCAAGCACCGCGAGCGCAACGTGCTCTCCGCCGGCGCAGGCCGCTCGACGGGACGCGCCCTGTTCGATCATGCGCTTTCAGGCGGCGCGCGGGCACTAGCACAGATGTCAGTCGGTCTCACGCCAGGTGCGCGCGCCGACATCGTCACGCTCGACACCACGCATTCCTCGCTGGCGGGGCGCGCACGCGACGCCGTCATCGACGGCTGGATCTTTGCCGCAGGCAGCGGTGCGGTCGATTGCGTCTGGGCCGGCGGCGACAAGGTCGTCGAGGGCGGACGGCACCGGCTGCGCCAGACCGCACGCGAACGCTTCAACGCGTCGGTCCGGAGGCTCGTCGCATGAGCCTCGCCACAGATGCCGCCGACAAGCCGACGCTCTACAAACGGATCCGCGCCGACATCGAGAAGCGCATCCTGACCGGGGAATGGCCGCCGGGCCATCGCATCCCGTTCGAGCACGAACTGGTCGCGCGCTACGGCTGCTCGCGCATGACCGTGAACAAGGCGCTGTCGGAGCTCGCCCAAGCCGACCTGATCGAGCGGCGGCGACGTGCCGGCTCCTTCGTCCGCCGGCCGCAACACCAGTCGGCCGTGCTCAAGATCGCCGACATGCGCGCAGAGATCACCGGGCTTGGGCGCGCTTACGGCTACGAGCTGATCGGTCGCAAGCTCCGCGCCGCAACCGCTGCCGACCGCGACCGCCTCGGCGTCAAGAAGGCGGGCAAGGTGGTCGCGATCACCTGCCGCCACAGCGCCGACAACGTGCCTTTCGCCGTCGAGGACAGACTGATCGATCTCGCGTCGGTGCCGGATGCGGCGACCGCGGATTTTTCGCGTGAGCCACCCGGCTCATGGCTGCTTCACCATGTTCCATGGACAGAGGCAGAGCATACGATCAGCGCTATCGTTGCGGACGATCGCACGGCCGAAGCGCTCGACATCGCCGTCGGCGCACCCTGCCTCGTGATCGACCGCTATACCTGGCGCAGCGCGCGCACGATCACCGCCGTGCGGCTGCTCTATCCCGGTGACTCTCACCGCCTTGTCGCCCGATTCAAGGGAGGCTGAGAGGACGATGTCGGCACAAATCGTGCAACGTTTCGGGCAACGGTCCATTGGGACTGACAATGATCAACAGGACGTCAATCCATCGATCGGCAAGAGGACGACAATCATGCGTAGTTCGAAAGTATTTGCGGCAGTCATTGCGCTTACGGTCTCCACCCCCGTGCTCGCCGACGACGTCAAGGTCGGCGTCGGCATCTCCGGATGGACCGGCTTCGCGCCGCTGACGCTGGCGAAGGAGGCCGGCATCTTCAAGAAGAACGGCCTCGACGTCACCATCAAGAAGATTCCGCAGAAGGATCGCCATCTCGCGATCGCGTCCGGCGACGTCCAGTGCGCGGCAACGACCGTGGAGACCTGGATCTCCTGGAACGCCAACGGCGTCGCGACCAAGCAGATCTTCCAGCTCGACAAGAGCTACGGCGCCGACGGCATGGCCGTGCGGAACGAGCTCGCCGCGATCAAGGATCTGAAGGGCAAGACGGTTGCGGCTTCCGCGCCCGGCACCTCGCCCTATTTCGCGCTGGCCTGGATGCTCAAGAAGAACGGCCTGTCGGTGAAGGACGTCACCGTCGTGAACCTCGAGCCGGCCGCGGCCGCGCAGGCCTTCGTCTCCGGCCAGAACGATGCCGCCATGACCTACGAGCCGTATCTGTCGACGGTTCGTGCCGCCCCCGACAAGGGCAAGATCATCGCGACCACGCTCGACTATCCGATGGTCATGGACACGTTCGGCTGCACGCCGAAATTCCTCACCGAGAACCCGAAGGCCGCCAAGGCGCTCGCCGACAGCTATTTCGAGGCCCTCGATATGATCGCCAAGGACCAGGCCAAGGCCTACGAGATCATGGGCGCCGACGTGAAGCAGAGCGGCGAGGCATTCGGCAACTCGGCGAAGTATCTGCGCTGGCAGGACAAGGCCGCGAACCAGAAATTCTTCGCCGGCGACTTCCTGACCTTCAACAAGGAGGCTGCCGACCTCCTGCTGGAGATCGGCATCATCAAGGCCGCGCCGAAGGTCGAGGATCTCTTCGACGCGAGCTACATCAAGTAAATCTCCCAGGAGCCGCCGGCCCCGTCTCGCGGCGGGGCCGGTTGACTTGTTCACCACCCGGATACACAGTTTGATGCGTCCCCTCGATCCCGTGACGTCAAGGCAGCGCGTGGCTTACGGCCTTGCGTTCTTCGTGGTGTTCGTTGCCCTCTGGTCCTGGGCAACCTTCGGCGGCCACGTGTCGAAAGTGTTCCTCGCCAACCCGCTGACCATGGTGCAGGAAGGCGTCGATCTGATCGTCAAACAGGGCTTCCTGTTCGACATCGGCATGACGATCTGGCGCGTCGTCGGCGGCTTCGTACTGGCCGCCATCATCGCCGTGCCGTTCGGCGTGCTGATGGGGGCCTACAAGCCGGTCGAGGCATTCCTTGAACCGTTCGTCTCCTTTGCGCGCTATCTGCCGGCCTCCGCTTTCATTCCCCTCCTGATCCTGTGGGCCGGCATCGGCGAGTTGCAGAAGCTGCTCGTCATCTTCATCGGCTCGGTGTTCCAGATCATCCTGATGATCGCGGTCACCGTCGGCACCACGCGGCGCGACCTGGTCGAGGCGGCCTATACGCTGGGGGCCAGCGACCGCGGCATCATCCGCCGCGTGCTGTTGCCCTCCTCCGCGCCGGAGATCGCCGAGATCCTGCGGCTGGTGCTGGGCTGGGCCTGGACCTATGTCATCGTCGCCGAACTGATCGGCTCCTCCTCCGGCATCGGCCACATGATCACCGACAGCCAGGCGCTGCTCAACACCGGCCAGATCATCTTCGGCATCATCGTGATCGGGCTGATCGGCCTGATGTCGGACTTCCTGTTCAAGGCATTCAACGCGTGGCTGTTTCCCTGGAGGCTCGCATGACGATCCTCAAGATCGAACAGGTCTCGCGAACCTTTCCCGCGCGCCACGGCAACGCCCCGACGAGGGCGCTGGAGCCGACCGATCTTGTGATCGGCAACAACGACTTCGTTACTATCCTTGGCCCTTCCGGCTGCGGCAAGTCCACGCTGCTTCGCATCGTCGCCGGCCTCGATCGCCCGACCGGCGGACGCGTGGTCCTCGACGGACGCGAGGTCACCGGCCCAGGCGCCGATCGCGGCATGGTGTTCCAGTCCTACACGTTGTTTCCCTGGCTGACGGTGCGCGAGAACATCGCCTTCGGCCTGCGCGAGCGTGGCGTGCCCGAGGCGGAGCGAAACAAGATCGCCGACGCCTTCATCCGTCAGGTCGGCCTGTCCGGCTTCGAGAACCATTGGCCAAAGCAGCTCTCCGGCGGCATGCAGCAGCGCACCGCGATCGCGCGCGCGCTCGCCAATGATCCCAAGATCCTGCTGCTCGACGAGCCCTTCGGCGCGCTCGACAACCAGACACGCGCCCTGATGCAGGAAATGCTGCTCGGCATCTGGGAGCGCGACCAGAAGACCGTGCTGTTCGTGACCCACGACATCGAGGAAGCGATCTTCCTCGGCAGCCGCGTCATCGTCATGAGCGCGCGTCCCGGCCGCATCAAGGCCGAGATCAACGTGGACCTGCCGCATCCGCGCTCCTACAAGATCAAGACCACGCCCGAATTCGTCCAGTTGAAGGAACGGCTGGTCGAGGAGATCCGCACCGAGGCGTTGAAGGTTGCCGAGCATGCCTGAGACCTTTTCACGCGCAAACGGCGAGCGGGTTCTCGCCGATCTCAATGCGCTCCGTGCCATCGGCGCCTACAAGACCGGCGTGCACAAGCCGACTTTCTCCGAGCCGCACAAGCTTTCGCTGGACTGGCTGGTGCAGAAGCTACCCGACGCGGGCCTCACCGCCGCGATCGACGGCATCGGCAATGTCTTCGGCACCAGCGCAAAGTCGGGACCCAAGCTGCTGGCGGGATCGCATCTCGAAAGCCAGAACTACGCCGGCTGGCTCGACGGGCCGCTCGGTGTCGTCTACGCGCTCGAAGCGGCCCGCGTGCTCAATGCCGATCCCTCGCTCGAAGGTGCGGTCGAACTTGCCGCCTGGTGCGACGAGGAGGGACATTTTGGACATTTCCTCGGTTCGCGCTCCTATGTCGGGCAAGTGACCGAGGCCGACATTGATGTCGCACGCGACCGTACCAGCGGCCGCACCATGCGGGACGCACTCGCCGACATGGGGCTCGCAGGACGACCGCGCACTACCGCCGAGCCGGGCCGGCACGTCGGATATCTGGAAGCCCATATCGAGCAGGGCGACACGCTCGAGAGCGGCCGCCTTGCGATCGGCGTCGTCACCTCCATCGTCGGCATCTGGCAATACCAGATCAATTTCACCGGTGAGCAGAATCACGCCGGCACCACCCGCATGGCTGCACGGAAGGATGCCGGGCTGGCGCTGGCAAAGTTCTGCGTCGCGATCGACGAACGTTTCCCCGATAGCTGCGGGCCGCGCACGGTCTGGACCACCGGCCGCATCACGCTCGATCCGGGCGCGCCGAGCATCATTCCAGGTGGTGCCGAAATGCTGTTCCAGATCCGCGACGACGATCCTTCCGTCATCGCGCGGCTGGAGCAACTGCTGCGGAGCATGGCGGACGAGGCCAGCGCGAAGGGTCCCTGCACTGTCACGGTGGAGAAGATTCGCACTGGCGCGCCCGCGATGATGAATTCGGGCTTTCAGGACGCGATCGAAGCCGCGGCCAAGGCCGTCGCCGGCGGACGGTCCGTCCGTATGCCCAGCGGCGCCGGCCACGATGCGCAGATGCTTGCGGCCGTCATGCCCGCGGGCATGCTGTTCGTGCCGTCGATCGGCGGCATCAGCCATCACTGGACCGAGAACACCGCCGAGGTCGACATCATCACCGGAGCCCAGGTGTTCGTCGACGCTTGCAGGCGGATACTCGGCGGCTAGAACGGCGTGCCGCCCCCACTCTCTCCCCATCGTCATTGCGAGCGAAGCGACTTGTCCGCCGAAGCTTTAGCGAAGGCGGAAGCAATCCAGAATCTCTCCGCGGCGGCAGACTGGATTGCTTCGCTGCGCTCGCAATGACGGAGTATGAGGTGACGGCTTCGTCCTCCCAGCACCACTGTCATTCCCCGCGAGAGCGGGGAATCCAGTACGCCGCGGCTTCTCGGTTCAATCATAACTGTCTCGGAATACTGGATCGCCCGGTCAAGCCGGGCGATGACAGGGAGTGTGTAGCCGCAGACACGGCTTCGCGTCCTCGCGGCGCGTTCGCCCGAGCTTTGCTTGG
>NZ_VSST01000019.1 GCF_019402665.1 Bradyrhizobium canariense | reverse complement strand
CCCTCGCTTGCGGGAGAGGGCAGGGGAGAGGGCTCTCTCCATGCTGGGACACTCCCGATGAGGAGAGAGCCTCCACCCGGCGCTTCGCGCCGACCTCCCCCGCAAGCGGGAGAGGTTGCAGCGAGCCCGTGGCGAAATCGCTTCAACCCAAACGCGTTCTAATCCTCGAATTCGGCGAGCGCCTTGCGCATGGTCTCGACCAGATCCAGCGCCACCGGCGAGGGGCTGCGCTGCGCCGGAAAGACGGCGGAGAATTCGAAGTCGATGCGCGGCAGGAAGCGGCGCACGACGACGCCACGGGTGGAAAATTCCTGCGCGGTGAAGGGATCGCAGATGGCGACGCCAAGCCCCGATGACACCATGCCGCACATGATCTCGGACAGCGTGGTCTCGACCCTGAGCACGCGGCGGACATCGTGGCGATGGAAGACCTGGTCGACGAGATGTCGGCTCGACGAGCCCGCCGACAACGAGATGAAGGTCTCGCCCTCGAAGTCGCGCGGCTCCAGCACTTCCTTTTCCGCGAGGCGGTGACCGGTCGGCAGCACCGCGACGCGGGCCGGCGCGGGCAGCTTCTGGCTCGGCAGACCGGAATGCGCGATCGGCACCTCGGCAAAGCCGACGTCGCACTGGTTGTTCAGCACCCAATCGACCACGATCGGCGAAATCACGCCGAAGAAGGCGAGGTTGAGGTTCGGCCGCTCCTTTAAAAAATGTCCGGTTAGTCGTGGCAAATAGCCGTTCGACAGCGCCGGCAGCGCCGCGATCCGCAGTGAGCCGGTGCGGCGGCCCCGGATTTCCTCGGCTGCCGCGGTGATGCGTTCGAGGCCGACGAAGGAGCGCTCGACTTCGGTGTAGAGCGCCATGGCCGCAGCGGTCGGCACGAGGCCGGTGCCGCGCCGTTCGAACAGCTCCATCTTCAACAGCGCCTGGAGGTCGCGCAGCAACCGGGAGACCGCCGGCTGCGTCATGGTCATCAGCGCCGCCGCCTCAGTCACGCTGCCGGTCAGCATCGTCGCCCGGAAGGCTTCCACCTGTCGCGAATTGATCCGCGCCATCCCGAATTCCATTCATAACATTTAGGCATGCAGAGGGTGCCATTATTCATTGGACGACGGAAGCCCGGGTTTGCGATCTTTTTCATCAGGACTGGAGACAGCCCGCTTTTTCGGCAGATTGGAGGGTTCAAACCTCCGGATCGCGCCAAAACCCGTCGAACAGGGGCCGGAGCCCTGGTCGGACGCGGGATTCGCGCGGAAGGAAATGCGGAAGGTTCAGCCAACGAGACACGTCGGCACGTCACCTCATCCCGGTATGGAGATCGGACCACATGAAGACTTTTCGCCTTCTGACAGCGGTCAGCATCGCGGCTCTCATCGCCGCCCCGTCGGTCGCCACGGCCCAGCAAAAGACGCTCTATGTCGCCGGCTATGGCGGCTCGTTCGAAAAGACCATCCGCGACGAGGTGATCCCGACTTTCGAAAAGGAGAACGGCGTCAAGGTCGAGTACGTCGCCGGCAACTCCACCGACACGCTGGCCAAGCTCCAGGCGCAGAAGGGCAACCAGCAGATCGATGTCGCCATCGTTGACGACGGCCCGATGTACCAGGCGATCCAGCTCGGCTTCTGCGGCAAGCTCGAGGGCTTGCCGGCCGATCTCTATGACACCGCCCGCTTCAAGGACGATCGCGCGGTCGCAATCGGCATCGTCGCCACCGGCCTGATGTATAACACCAAGGTGTTTGCAGAGAAGGGCTGGGCGCCGCCGACCTCCTGGAACGATTTGAAAGACACGAAATACGCCAAGCAGCTCGTGATTCCGCCGATCAACAACACCTATGGCCTCGAAGCGCTGGTGATGCTGTCGAAGATGAATGGCGGCGGCGAGTCCAATGTCGATTCCGGCTTCAAGATCTTCAAGGAGCAGATCAATGCGAACGTGCTCGCTTATGAGCCGTCGCCGGGCAAGATGACCGAGCTGTTTCAGTCCGGCCAGGCCGTGATCGCGGTGTGGGGCACGGGCCGCGTGCAGAGCTTTGCCAATACCGGCTTCCCCGTAGACTTCGTCTATCCGAAGGAGGGGGCCGCGACGCTGCTGACCACCGCCTGTCCGATCACCAAGCCGAACGCCTCGCCGCTTGCGTCCAGCTTCGTCAAGATGCTGCTCGAACCCAAGATCCAGCTCGTGATGCTGAAGGACTACGGCTACGGCCCGGTGCTGAAATCGCTGATCATCCCGCCCGAGCTCGGCAAGATGGCGCCGATCGGCGAGCGCGCCGCAAAGCTGTACAATCCGGATTGGACCGTCATCAACGAGAAGCGCGAGGAATGGACCAAGCGCTGGAATCGCGAGGTCGAACGCTGATCGGTCGCAGCGGAGACAGCGTCATGGCCTATCTCGAACTCGATCGGGTCGCAAAACAGTTCGGCGCGCAGACTGTGGTCGACGACTTCAGCCTGTCGGTGAGGAAGGGGGAGTTCATCTCCTTCCTCGGCCCGTCCGGCTGCGGCAAGACCACGACCCTGCAGATGATCGCGGGCTTTCTTGATCCGACGCGCGGCACGATCCGCCTGGAGGGCAAGGACCTGACCGCGATCCATCCGGCCAAACGCGGGCTCGGCATCGTGTTCCAGAGCTACGCGCTGTTTCCACACATGACCGCGGCCGAGAATGTCGCCTTCGGCCTCGAGATGCGCAACGTACCGCGCGGCGAACGGACCGAGCGCGTCCGCGCCGCGCTCGCGATGGTCGGGCTTGCCGGCTATGAGGATCGTCACCCGCGCCGCATGTCCGGCGGCCAGCAGCAGCGGGTGGCGCTGGCGCGCGCGCTGGTGATCAAGCCGAGCGTATTGCTGCTCGACGAGCCGCTATCCAATCTCGATGCCAAGCTGCGCGAGGAGATGCAGATCGAGCTGCGCCAGATCCAGCGCACCATCGGCACCACCACGATCCTCGTCACCCACGACCAGAACGAGGCGATGTCGCTGTCCGACCGTATCGTGGTGATGAGCCAGGGCCGGATCGAGCAGATCGGCACGCCGCAGGAGACCTATGAGAAGCCGGCCTCGGCCTTCGTCTCGCAGTTTTTGGGCAAGACCAACGACTTTGCCGCGACGATAGATCGGGCGAGTGCGCCTGCGCGATTGATCGCCGGCTCGTGGAGTGCGCCTGCGCCTGCCGGGCGCAATGGTCCCGTCACCATCAGCATTCGCCCCGAGCGGATCGACTTTGGCGACGCAGGCCTCAGTGCAAAGATCGTCACGCGCATCTTCCAGGGCAATCACTGGCTGTTCCAGTGCGAGAGCGAATGTGGCCCGGCGACCGTGATCCGCCAGAATGACGGCCGGTCGCAGCCGGCCGAAGGCGAGGCAGTTCACCTCACCTGGCGGCCGGAGGACATGGACGTGAGGGGCGTCGCATGAGCGCTTCCGCCGAGGAACGAAACGCACGCACGCCCTGGGCCCTGACCGCGCCGGCTTTGATGCTGTTCGTCGGCGTGCTCCTGATTCCGCTCGCAATGACTGTGATGCTGTCGTTCCACGATTGGGGCCAGTATAAGGGCATCGAGCCGGTCTTCATCCTCAAGAACTGGCGCGAGATCGCCACCGATCCCTATTACGCCGAGATGTTCGGGCGGACGTTTCGCATCGCGATCCTGACCACGCTGCTCACCGCGCTGCTCGGTGCACCCGAAGCCTACATCCTCAATCGCATGGGCGGACGCTGGAAGAGCGTTTTCCTGCTGGTCATCCTGGGGCCGCTGTTGATCTCCGTGGTGGCGCGCACGCTCGGCTGGGCGTTGCTGTTCGGCGGCAACAACGGGCTGGTCAACAAGCTGTTGATGTCGGCCGGGCTGATCCGCGCGCCCATCCCCTTCATGTTCACCGAAACTGGGATGGTGGTCGCGCTTGCGCACGTGATGATGCCGTTCATGGTGCTGTCGGTGTGGGCGGCTCTGCAGCGTCTCGACCCGCAGATCGAGAATGCCGCGTTGTCGCTCGGCGCCGGCCCTGTGACCATAATCCGCCGCATCATCATGCCGCAGATCATGCCGGGCGTACTGTCAGGGGCGATCATCGTGTTCTCGCTCTCGGCCAGTGCGTTTGCGACGCCCGCCATCATTGGCGGCCGCCGGCTCAAGGTCGCGGCGACGCTCGCCTATGACGAGTTCCTCAACACGCTGAACTGGCCGCTGGGTGCGGCGGTCGCCACGCTGCTGCTGGCCGCGCTGGTCTTAATCGTCGTCGGCAGCAACGCACTGATCGAGCGTCGTTACGCGGAGGTGTTCCGATGAGCCGGAACGGCCCGCTTGCGCTGATCTTCCACACCGTCTTCGTCATCGTCATGGTGGCACCGATCCTCGTCGTCTGCCTCGTCGCGTTCACGCCAGAAGGCTTCCTGTCGCTGCCGACCAACGGCTTTTCGTTGCGCTGGTTCAGGGCGATCGCCAACTATCCCGAATTTGTCCATGCTTTCTGGGTCAGCCTTGGCCTTGGCGCATTATCGTCGTTCGTCGCGCTATTATTCGCGGTACCGGCGGCGCTCGCGATCGCGCGCTATCGGTTCCGCGGTCGAGATGCGCTCGCGGCCCTCTTTCTCTCGCCGCTGATGATCCCGCATGTCGTGCTCGGCATCGCCTTCCTGCGCTTCTTCACGTCGGCGGGCCTCGGCGGCAGCTTTGCCGCGCTGATCATCGCGCATGTCATCATCGTGTTTCCGTTCGCGCTGCGGCTGACGCTTGCGGCGGCGACCGGCATGGATTTGTCGGTCGAGATGGCGGCGGTCTCGCTCGGCGCCGGCGGCTGGACGCTGTTCCGCCGCGTGACGCTGCCGTTGATCCTGCCCGGCGTCATCAGCGGCTGGGCGCTCGCCTTCATCCAGTCCTTCGACGATCTCACCATGACCGTCTTCCTTGCGGCACCCGGCACCGAAACATTGCCGGTCCGAATGTTTCTGTACATCCAGGACAACATCGATCCGCTGGTGACGTCGGTCTCGGCCTGCGTGATCGCGATCACCATGACCGCCCTCATTCTGCTCGACCGCTTCTACGGGCTCGACCGCGTGCTCGCCGGCAAGGGCGATACAGGGCGATAGGAGAATCCATGCGAACAGATTACGACGTCGCCGTCGTCGGCGGCGGATTGCTCGGCTCCGCGATTGCGTGGGGCCTGGGAAGGCTCGGCAAGAAGGTGGCCGTGCTCGACGAAGGCGACATCACAAAGCGTGCTTCGCGCGCGAATTTTGCGCTGGTCTGGGTACAGAGCAAAGGGCTTGGCATGCCGGCCTATACCGTTTGGACGGTGCAGGCGTCGCAGGCGTGGAGCCGGCTCGCGTCCGAGCTGAAGCAGCAGACCGGCCTGGATGTCTCTCTTCAGCAGAATGGCGGATTTCATCTCACGCTCGGCGAGGACGAATTCGGCCAGCGCGCTGAGCTGGTCAAGCGCATGCACAACCAGACGGGCGCCGCCGACTACAAGATGGAGATGCTCTCCGCCTCCGAAGTGAAGAAGTCACTGCCGCTGATCGGCCCCGAAGTTTCCGGCGGAAGCTATTGCCCGCTTGACGGTCACGTCAATTCGCTGCGGACCTTTCGTGCGTTCCACACCGGCTTTAGGGCATTCGGCATCGACTATTTTCCGGAGCGTCCGGTCTCGGCGATCAGCAAGAGTGGCGACGAATTCCGCCTGACGACGCCGCAGGGCGAACTCCGTGCCGCCAAGATCGTGCTCGCCGCCGGCAATGCCAACCAGACGCTGGCGCCGATGGTCGGTCTCTACGCCCCGATGGGCCCGACCCGTGGCCAGATCGTAGTGACCGAACGCACCATGCCGTTCCTGCCGCATCCGCTGACAACGATCCGTCAGACCGACGAGGGCACGGTGATGATCGGCGACAGCAAAGAAGACGAGCTCGACGATCGCACGCTGAAGCACTCGATCAGCGCCGTGATGACCGATCGTGCCCAGCGCATGTTCCCGCATCTCGCGCGGCTCAACGTGGTCAGGAGCTGGGCCGGCATTCGCGTCATGCCGCAGGACGGCTTTCCGATCTACGACCAGTCGGAGACGCATCCCGGCGCTTTCGTTGCCTGCTGCCATTCCGGCGTGACGCTCGCCTCCAACCACGCCTTCGAGATCGCACGCATGGTTGCGCAGGGCGCGCTCGAGCCCGAGCTGGTCGGCGCGTTTTCAGCCAGTCGGTTTAGCGCCGCCGGTGCTGCGAACAACAGCGGCTACTAGCGACATTGAAGGAACCAAGATGTTCAAACGATCCGAACAGGACAAGCGGCCGCCAGTGCAGATCTTCGTCGACGGCGTTGCCGTCGCGGCGCGGCAGGGCGATACCGTCTCCGCAGCGCTACTGGCTTCGAACTGCGATGCCCGCCGTTCGACCGCGGTGAGCGGTGCGCCGCGTCTGCCCTATTGCATGATGGGCGTGTGCTTCGACTGCCTCGTCACCATCGACGGCGTCGGCAACCGCCAGGGCTGCCTTGTGCCCGTCGCCGAGGGCATGCAGGTCGAGATCCAGAAGGGCAAGCGGGAGATCGGAAAATGACTGTGGCTCCCAAGCGCGAAGACTACGATGTGGTGGTGGTCGGCGCTGGGCCTGCCGGCCTCGCCGCCGCCGCGACATCCGCCGAAGCCGGCCTGTCGACGTTGCTGCTCGACGAGAATATCGGCCCCGGCGGCCAGGTGTTTCGTGCCATCGCCTCGACGCCCGTGACCGACCGCAAACAGCTCGGTGAGGACTATTGGGTCGGTTCCGATCTCGTGCAGGCGCTGCGCGCAGGCAACGCCGAGGTCATTCACCGCGCCACGGTCTGGAGCCTCGACCGCAACCTCGAGATCGCGGTCTCGATCGGCGGCGCCTCGGCCTTCGTCAAGGCGAAACGCGTGATCCTCGCGACCGGCGCGCTGGAGCGGCCATTCCCGATTCCCGGCTGGACGCTGCCGGGCGTGATGACCGCGGGCGCCGCGCAGACGATGTTGAAATCATCGGCCCTGGTGCCGGATGGCCGTACGGTGATCGCAGGACAGGGGCCGCTGCTCTGGCTCCTCGCCGCGCAGATATTGCGTCTCGGCGGCCGCATCGATCGCATTCTCGACACCACCGAGCGCGGCAATTATTTCGCGGCTCTTCCCCACGCCTTCGCTTTCCTGACGTCGCCCTATTTCGCCAAGGGCCTGTCAATGATGCGCGAGGTGAAGGCGAAGGTGCAGGTCGTCTCCGGCGTCACCGAGCTTTCGGCATCTGGCGACGGCCAGCTCGCGAGCGTGAGCTATGTCGCCGGCGGCGAACGCGAGACCGTCCTTGCGGATCTCTTGCTGCTGCACCAGGGCGTCGTGCCCAACGTCAATCTGGCGATGGCGGCCGGAATCGAGCATCGCTGGGATGATCTGCAATTGTGCTGGTCTCCGGTGCTCGATGCCAGCGGCACTTCGTCGGTCGCGGGCATTGCGATCGCCGGCGACGGTGCCGGCATCGGCGGCGCGAACGCAGCCGTGGTGCGCGGCCGCATCGCGGCGCGCGCGGCAGTGGAGGCGTTGGCGCCTGCGGCGGCGACAAAGCTTGCGACGATGGCGACGCTCCGCGCCGATCTCGCCAAGGCCGAGCGTGGCCGCGTTTTCCTGGACACGCTGTTCCGTCCGGCGCAGCAGTTTCGCATTCCCGCGGGCGACACCATCGTCTGTCGCTGCGAGGAGGTCACCGCAAAGGATATTCTCGACGCCGTCGCGATCGGCGCGACCGGGCCGAACCAGCTCAAGGCCTATCGCCGCACCGGCATGGGTCCGTGCCAGGGTCGGCTCTGCGGCCTCACCGTCACCGAGCTGATGGCGCAGGCACGAGGCAAGAGCCCGCAGGAGATCGGCTATTACCGGCTGCGCGCGCCGGTCAAGCCGATCACGCTCGCCGAGCTTGCCGCGGTTCCAAAGAGCGAAGACGACATCAAGGCGGTGGTGCGCGGATGACTAAAAACGTGGATGCGATCGTCGTCGGCGGCGGCATCCACGGGTGCTCGACTGCGCTGCATCTGTGTCTTGCCGGCCTGAAGCCGGTGCTGATCGAGAAGGACTATGCCGGCCGGCACGCCTCCGGCGTCAACGCCGGCGGCGTGCGCCAGCTTGCGCGGCACATCCCCGAAATCCCGCTTTCGATCCGCTCGATGGGAATCTGGGAGAAGATCACCGATCTCCTCGACGACGATTGTAGCTTTGAGAGCTATGGCCAGGTCCTCGTCGCCGAGAACGAGGAGGAACTCGCGGTCTGCCGCGCACGTGTGGTCGAGCTCAACGCGCTCGGCTTCACCCACGAGGAGCTGATCGATGCGGCCGAGCTGCGACGCCTCGTGCCCGCAGTCGCCGAGACCTGTCCCGGCGGTGTGGTCTCGCGCCGCGACGGCGCCGCCAATCCCGCGCAGGCGACGACGGCGTTCCGTCGCAAGGCGGAGCAGCTCGGTGCGACCGTGCGCGAGGGCATTGCCGCCACGAACATCCGGCACACCGATGGCCTCTGGCACGTCGATGTCGGCGCCGAGAGCTTCGCCGCGCCGGTGCTCGTCAATGCCGCCGGCGCCTGGGCCGGGACCATCGCAGCGGCGCTCGGTGAGCCCGTTCCGGTCGAGACCGTGGCGCCGATGCTGATGATCACTTCGCGCGTGCCGCATTTCATCGACCCCGTCGTGATCCTGCGCGGGCGCAAACTGTCCTTCAAGCAATTCAAGAACGGCACGGTGCTGATCGGCGGCGGCCATCTGGCAACGCCCTACCAGGATCGTAACGAGACAGTGCTGGACTGGAAGAGCCTCGCGACCAGCGCCCGCACCGTGTTCGAGTTGTTCCCGGTGATGCGCAGCGCGACGATCGTCCGCGCCTGGGCCGGCATCGAGGCCAAGACGAAGGACGATCTGCCCGTGTTCGGGCCGAGCAGCCGCCACAAGGGCCTCTATCACCAGTTCGGCTTCTCGCTCCACGGTTTCCAGCTCGGCCCCGGCGCGGGCGCCGTCATGGCGGAGCTGATTGTCAATGGCGGCACCCAGACCCGCATCGGCGATCTCGGCATCGACCGTTTCCATCCCTCCACGCTCTAGCAACAAGAGGACATCATGAGCATCACCCGCAGCATCCGCACGCCCATCATGCACCGCGCCGTCGAAGCCAACGGCTTCGTCTTCATTGGCGGCACCATCGCCGACGACACCTCGGTGTCGATGGGCGAGCAGACCCGCAACATCCTCGGCAAGATCGCGGGCTATCTGAAGGAAGCGGGCACCGACAAGTCGCGCGTTGTGAGCACCTCGATCTTTGTCACGGATCTTTCCAAGAAGAAGGAGATGGACGCGGTCTGGACCGAGTTCTTCGGCGACAATCTGCCGACCCGTGCCACCGTCGGCGTCGCCGATCTCGGCGGCAGCGCGCTGATCGAGGTCGTGGTCACCGCGCTCAAGGGCTGATCGCGCAAGCCGCGGCGGACGTCGGCGCTCCGCGCGCCGTCGCCCCTGCGAGCCTCGCCTTGATCTCGCGCTTTGATGGGACTAGTTAGAAGCTCCTCAAACAGGATATTCGAGAGCCATGGATTTTACCCCGACCGCAATGCCGACCTGCCTTGCTCACGGGGAATTCCATGCCTGCTTCAATCATCCTGTCGAACCTGTCGCTGTCCACGCCTGACGGCCGTCCTCTTCTCTCCGACATCGATCTGACGTTCCGCGCCGAGCGGACCGGCCTCGTCGGCCGCAACGGCGTCGGGAAGACGACGCTGCTCGCGTCGATCTCGCGCGAGCACATCGCCCAGTCGGGGCGCATTGCCGTCAACGGTACGGTCGGTCTGCTGCGGCAGGACGTCCAGCCCTTTGCGGGCGCGAAGGTAATCGATCTGTTCGAGGCGCGAGCCGCGTTCGATCTTCTTCGTCGTGCCGAGCGCGGGGATGCCTCGGCTGAGGAGGTCTCGGATGTCGATTGGACCCTCGAAACGCGGCTTGCATCCGCCCTTGCGCGTGTCGGTTTCGACGTCGCTCCGGAGATCGAGCTCGCCAGCCTGTCGGGCGGGCAGATCACGCGGGTTCGTCTCGCCGCGCTGATCTTCGCGGAGCCGGACTTCCTGTTGCTCGACGAGCCCACCAACAATCTCGATCGGGAGGGGCGCGCGGCCGTGATCGATTTCCTTGCGTCCTGGCGCGGTGGGGCGATCGTCGTCAGCCACGATCGGAGCCTGCTCGAAACCATGGATGCGATCGTCGAGCTGACGTCGCTCGGAGCTACGCGATACGGCGGCAATTGGAGCAGTTATTGCGAGCAGAAAGCCGTTGCGCTTGCGGCTGTCAGGCACGACCTCGCGCATGCCGAGAGGCGGCTGTCCGCGATCGATGGGAACGCGCCGCGGGCTGCGGAGAGGAAAGCGCGCAAGGACAGCGGGGGTAAGAAGAAGCGCGCCAAGGGCGACATGCCGCGAATCCTGGCCGGCGCGCGCAAGGACCGCAGCGAAGACACCGGCGGCAAGAACGCGCAGATCGCCGAGCGGCGGCGTGCGGATGCGCTTGAGGCCCTCGACACGGCACGCCGGCGCATCGAGATTCTTCAGCCGCTGTCGGTGAAGCTGCCCTCGACTCAGCTGCCGGCCGGCAGGGAGGTAGTCTGGCTCGATTGTGTCAGTGCCGGCTATCGGCCGGACCGGGAAGTCTTGCGCGAGCTATCGCTCGCGATCGTCGGTCCGGAGCGCTTGGCAATTGTCGGGCCCAACGGTTCCGGCAAGACGACGCTGCTGAAACTCATCGCTGGCGAACTACGTCCGCTCTCCGGCACCGTGCGGGTCAGGCCCGACCTTGCGCTGTTCGATCAGAAGGTCAGCCTGCTCGATCCCGCGGTCTCTATCCTGGACAATTTCAGGCGCTTCCATCCGAAGGCGGGTGCAAATGAATGCCATGCCGCGCTGGCCCGGTTCATGTTTCGCGCCGATGCCGCCTTGCAGATCGTAGGACATTTGAGCGGCGGGCAGATGTTTCGCGCCGGCCTCGCCTGCGTGCTGGGCGGAGCGATGCCGCCGTCCTTGCTGATCCTCGACGAGCCGACCAATCATTTGGACGTTGAGGCAATCGAAGCCGTCGAAGCGGGCTTGAGGGCCTATGACGGCGCGCTGCTCGTCGTCAGTCATGACGAGGCGTTCTTGCAGGCGATCGGGATCACGCGCAGGGTCGAACTGGCCGGCTAAGTCCGCTGCCCATCGTTGATTAACAAAAACCCGACGCCCTGCCCCCAGCGCGTCGGGTGAAAAAAATGACTATCAATCCGTGATCCCAACGCAGCAGTTGTGACTCGCGTTGCGCCAATTTACCACTCCGGGAAACTACCGCGTTGGAACCGGACTCCGCCAAACCTGCGCGGCTTAGGAGGCGGCGCTGCCGCCCGGTTCAAGCGCCTCACCCATCTCCAGCGGATGGGCCATGGCCTCGTGCAGCGCATCACGGTCGAGCTCGCCTTCGGAGATGCTGATGACGACGCAGGCGACACCGTTACCGATCAGATTGGTGAGCGCGCGGCACTCGCTCATGAACTTGTCGATGCCGACCAGGATCGCGATCGACTGGATCGGGATGTCCGGCACGATCGAGAGCGTTGCCGCGAGCGTGATGAAGCCCGCCCCGGTCACGCCCGAGGCGCCCTTCGAGGTGATCATGGCGATGCCGAGAATGCCGAGCTCCTGCCAGATGGTCAGATGGGTATTGGTCGCCTGCGCCAGGAATAGCGTCGCCAGCGTCATGTAGATGTTGGTGCCGTCGAGGTTGAAGCTGTAGCCGGTTGGAATGACGAGGCCGACCACCGAACGCGAGGCGCCGAGATGCTCCATCTTCTGGATCATCTGCGGCAGCACCGTCTCCGACGACGAGGTGCCGAGCACGATCAGGAGCTCGTCCTTGATGTAGGCGATGAAGCGCAGGATCGAGAAGCCGGCGAGCCTTGCGATCGCCCCCAGCACGACCAGCACGAACAGCATGCTGGTGAGATAGAACGTACCGATCAGGGCGGCCAGGTTGAGCAGCGAACCGAGGCCGTAGGCGCCGACGGTGAAGGCCATCGCGCCGAACGCCCCGATCGGGGCGACGCGCACGATGATGCGGATGATGCCGAAGAACATCTTTGCGGCCTTGTCGATCGCTTCCGCAATGGGCTCGCCGGCCTTGCCGAGAAAGGCGATGGCGAAGCCCGACAGGATCGAGATCAGCAGCACCTGCAACAGATCGCCGCGTGCGATGGCGCCCAGATAGCTGTCGGGGATGATCGCCATCAGATGGCCGACGATGCCTTCTTCCTTGGCCTTGGTGACGTAGGTCGCCACCGATTTCGGGTCGATCGTGGCGGGATCGATATTGAAGCCATGTCCGGGCTGGAGCACCTCGCCGACCAGCAGGCCGACCGCGAGCGCCACGGTCGAGACGGTCTCGAAATAGATCAGCGACTTCAGCCCGACCCGGCCGACGCGCTTGAGGTCGCCCATCGAGGAGATGCCGTGCACCACCGTGCAGAAGATCACCGGCGCGATCATCATCTTGATCAGCGCGATGAAACCGTCACCGAGCGGCTTCAGGGCCTTGCCGAGATCGGGATAGAAATAGCCGACGAGCACCCCGAGCACGATCGCGATCAGCACCTGGATGTAGAGGATCTTGTACCAGGGCTGGTGCCGCCGGTGGATGGCTGGCTGGATCGCGATCTGTGTCATAGAATAGGCCCCGGAACGTATTGATCTTGTTTGATTTGCATCATGTGATGGCCGCTGCAGAAGCGACAATCACATTTTTGTCTGTTCGCACGAAGATCGGTCGCTGCACCGCAACTGGGGGGAACATGCCGATTGCAACGGGCTCCGACGAGCGAGCGCAAGGCTATTTCCCGCATTGGACTCTGAAGTCCTCCGGCGTGATCATGCCCGAGGAGCGGCTGCCGCTTGGCCAGACCGTGGTCTCCGGTCTCCAGCATTGCGTCGCAATGTCGGGCTCGACGATCATCGCGCCGCTGCTGATGGGGTTCGATCCCAATGTTGCGGTGCTGTTTTCCGGCATCGGCACGCTGATCTTCTTCGTCATCGTCGCGGGGCGCGTGCCGAGCTATCTCGGCTCGAGCTTCGCGTTCATCGCGGTCGTGATCGCCGCGACCGGTTACGTTGGGCACGGGCCGAACCCGAACCTGTCGGTTGCGCTTGGCGGCATCGTCGGAGCCGGCGTCCTCTACGGCGTGATCGCGCTGATCGTGATGTGGTCGGGGGTTGGCTGGATCGAGAAGCTGTTGCCGCCGGCCGTCACCGGCGCCGTGGTCGCCGCGATCGGCCTTAATCTCGCGCCCGTGGCGGTGAAGGCCGTGAGCGCCAATGCGTTCGACACGGGAATCGGGCTCGCGACCGTTCTGATCATCGGCGTGGTTGCCGTTGGCGCGCCTGGCCTGTGGCGCCGCCTGCCGATCATTCTCGGCGCGATCGGCGGATATCTTTTGTACCTGCTGTTCGCGAACGGCTTTGGCTTCGGCAAGCCGATCGACTTCACGCAAGTTTCGGCCGCGCCGTGGATCGGCCTGCCGAGTTTTACCACGCCGACCTTCCAGACCGATGCGATCGTTCTGATCGCGCCGGTCGCGATCATCCTCGTCGCCGAGAACCTCGGTCACATCAAGGCAGTCGGCGCCATGACGGGCCGGAGCCTCGATGACTATCTCGGCCGCGCCTTGCTCGCCGACAGCCTCGCGACCATCGTGGCGGCCTGCGGCGGCGGCACCGGCGTTACCACCTATGCTGAAAACATCGGCGTCATGGCGGCGACGAAGGTCTATTCGACCTTGCTGTTTGCCTTCGCGGCCCTGGTGTCGATCGTGCTCGGCTTCTCGCCGAAGTTCGGCGCGCTGGTCCTGTCGATCCCGGGCCCTGTCATCGGTGGACTCTCGATCGTGCTGTTCGGATTGATCGCCGCGATGGCCGGCCGGATCTGGGTCGAGAACAAGATCGACTTCTCAAGTCCGGCAAACCTGATCACCGTCGCGGTCGCGCTCACCGCAGGCGCCGGAGACCTCACGCTCAAATTCGGTGCCTTCACCATCGGCGGGATCGGCACCGCAACCTTTGGCGCCATCATCCTGTACCAAATTTTGAGATCGCCATTCGCGCGCCGCGCTGAATGAATCGCAGCGATGCGCTGAGGGATGGAACAAAAGGCCGGTTCCGTCGCTGATCAGGGCATCCCGGAGAGAACCCATGCCACAAACCGATCGCTCGACCTCGTTTCACTCGCGTCTTGTCGGCCAGTACGCGCTGGTGACCGGCGCCTCCCAAGGCATTGGCCGTGCCGTCGCAATCCGGCTCGCCCAGGAAGGTGCGACCGTCGCCATCAACTATGTCGATCACCCTGAAAAGGCCGAGGAGACGCTCGCGCTGGCACGGACGGCATCGAGCGATCGGGGCCACGGCAGGCTCGATCATGCAATCGTCAAGGCCGACGTGAGCAATGAGCAGGAGGTCGCGGCGATGTTCGAGATGGTTTTGGCGCGCTGGAAGCGCCTCGACTGCCTCGTCAACAATGCCGGCTTCCAGCGGGAATCGCCGAGCGAGTCGCTCGACATCGAAACCTATCGCCGCATCATCGACGTCAATCTCAACGGCGCCGTATTCTGCGCCCAGAAGGCGCTCGCGCATTTCGTGGCGCGCGGCGCAGGCGGCAGCATCATCAATTGCTCCAGCGTGCACCAGATCATCCCGAAACCCGGCTATCTCGCTTATTCCATCAGCAAGGGCGGCATGGCCAATCTGACGCGCACGCTGGCGCTGGAATTCGCGAGCCGTGGCATTCGCGTCAATGCGGTAGGTCCCGGCGCGATCGACACCCCGATCAACGCGGCCTGGACCGGCGATCCGGAAAAGCGCAGTGTGGTCACCAGCCACATTCCGCTCGGCCGCGTCGGCACGCCGGAAGAGATCGCCGCCGTGTTCGCCTTCCTCGCCTCCGATGAAGCCAGCTACATCACCGGCCAGACCATCTACGCCTGTGGAGGTCTGACGCTGTTTCCCGAGTTTCGCGACAATTGGGCGAGCTAGCGGGCGTCCTGGCCCATCTGGCAAAACCGAGCGCAGCAGACTACATCTGCGCCATGACAAATCATCCGCTCCGCGATTTCGTCGGCCGGCACGAAAATCTGTTCGTGCTGACCGGCGCCGGCTGCAGCACCAATTCGGGCATTCCCGATTATCGCGACAGTCACGGCAATTGGAAGCGGACCCAGCCCGTGAACTTCCAGGCTTTCATGTCGGAAGAGCATACGCGTCGGCGCTATTGGGCGCGCAGTCTGATCGGCTGGCGGCGGTTCGGCCAGGCGAGGCCGAACGATGCGCATCACGCGCTTGCCCGGCTCGAGGCGAGCGGGCGTTGCGGAATGCTGCTGACCCAGAACGTCGACCGGCTGCATCAATCCGCCGGCCACCGCCAGGTGATCGACCTGCATGGCCGGCTCGATCTGGTCCGCTGCATGGGCTGCGGAGCGAAGACGCCGCGCAATGAATTCCAGGACAAGCTCGGCCGCGCCAATGCCGCATGGCTCACGCTCGATGCCGCGGATGCGCCGGACGGTGACGCCGATCTCGAGCACGCCGACTTTTCGTCCTTCAAGGTGCCGCCTTGCGAAACCTGCGGCGGCATCCTCAAGCCCGATGTCGTGTTCTTCGGCGAGAACGTCCCGCGCGACGTCGTCGCTACCGCGCAGGATCATCTGGCGCAGGCCGACGCCATGCTCATCGTCGGCTCGTCCCTGATGGTCTATTCCGGTTTCCGCTTCGTGCAGGCTGCCGCGCACCGGCAAATCCCGATCGCTGCGGTCAATCTCGGACGCACCCGCGCCGATGATCTCCTCACGCTGAAGGTCGAGGAGCGCTGCGAAGCGGCGCTTGCATTCCTGCTCTGATGGCGCAGGCTGCGAACGCGCCTTGCCTATTGCATAGGTGCCAAGCAGAATAGCTGGACACAGCATGTTCCTGTCGTCCATGGCATGGAAATTGCTGCGCTTTTGTCCTCAGTCTTGACGATCAGCACGGAGAATTTGGAATGCTTGAGGGAGCCGAGGTGCGGCTTGCCGTCGATATCGGTGGCACGTTCACCGACATCGTGCTGGACGTGGGGCAGGATCGCAAGACCCGCAAATTGCTGACGACGCCGCAGCGGCCCGAACGGGCGGTGCTCGATGGCATGCGGCTCATTCTCGCTGATGCGCGTGCCCATATCAGCGACATCGACGTCTTCATTCACGGCACGACGCTCGCGACCAACGCCATCATCGAACGTCGCGGCGCCAAGACGGCGTTGATCGCGACGGAGGGCTTTCGCGACGTGCTCGATATCGGCACCGAGAGCCGCTACGACCAGTATGACCTCAGCATCGACAAGCCGAAGCCGCTGGCGCCCCGATCCCTGCGCTTCACCGTGCCCGAGCGTATCGACGCCCATGGTGCCGTCCGCCTCCCGCTGGACGAAGCGGCGGTGCGTGCGCTCGCGCCAAGATTGCGCGCGCTGAATGTCGAGAGCGTCGCGGTCGCCTTCCTGCACTCCTACGCCAATCCCGAGCACGAGCGCCGCACGGCCGCGATCATCAGCGAGGAGATGCCCGGCATTTCCGTGACCGTATCGTCCGCGGTGTGCCCGGAGATCCGGGAATATGAGCGCACATCGACTGCGGTGGCCAACGCCTATGTGCAGCCCCTGATCGATGGTTATCTCGCCCGCATGTCCGACGCCTTGCAGGTCGAGCAGTACCGCGGCGCGATCTATCTCGTCACCTCCGGCGGCGGTGTCACCTCGATCGAGACGGCGCGGCGCTTTCCGGTGCGCCTTGTCGAATCCGGTCCCGCCGGCGGCGCCATTTTCGCGGCGCAGATCGCGGCGCGTCTCGGCGAGAGCAAGGTGCTGTCCTTCGACATGGGCGGCACCACGGCCAAGATCTGCCTGATCGAAAAATACCAGCCCGAGACCTCGCGCGTGTTCGAGGTCGATCGCGCAGCGCGCTTCCTGAAAGGTTCGGGTCTGCCGGTGCGAATTCCCGTGATCGAGATGGTCGAGATCGGCGCCGGCGGCGGTTCGATCGCCCATGTCGATGCCATGAAGCGCGTCACGGTCGGCCCCGAGAGTGCCTCGTCGGAGCCCGGGCCCGCCTGCTATGGCCGCGGCGGCCTGCGCCCGGCCGTGACGGATGCCGACGTTGCGCTCGGCATGATCGATCCCGACGACTTCGCGGGTGGAACGATCAAGCTCGACCCTGAGCTCTCGAAGCAGGCGCTGCTGCGCGCCGTGGGGGAGCCGCTGGGTCTGTCGGCTGAGACTGCAGCCTATGCCGTGCACGAGGTCGTCTGCGAGAACATGGCGAGTGCGGCGCGCGTGCATGCGGTCGAGCGTGGTGAGATTGTCGGTCAGCATACGCTGATCGCCTTCGGCGGCGCGGCACCGCTGCATGCGGCGCGCGTCGCCGAGAAGATCGGCGTCTCCCGCGTGATCGTCCCTTCCAATGCCGGCGTCGGCTCGGCCGTGGGCTTCCTTGCGGCTCCGATCGCTTACGAGCTGGTGCGCAGCCGTCATGTGCGGCTTGACGATTTCGACACCGATGGTGTTTCCGACCTGCTCCAGGAGATGGTGACCGAAGCGCGTGCGCTGGTCGAGACGGGTGCGGCCGGTGCGCCGGTGCGCGAGCGCCGCGCCGCCTTCATGCGCTATGTCGGCCAGGGCCATGAGATCTCGATCGAACTGCCGAACCGCCGGTTGGCGACGGCCGACCTGGCCGGCCTGCGCCAGAAGTTCGAGGCGGATTATGCGGCGATGTTCGAGCGGTCGATCCCGGGTGCGGCAATCGAGGTGTTGAGCTGGTCCGTGCTCGCGACGACCGAGGCGCGCAATCCGGCTATTGTCGCGGCCGTTACGCGCAAGCCCGCCGGGAAGGCGACCGGCAGCCGCAAGTTCTTCGATGGCAGGGCCGGGGAGGTGATCGAGATCCCGCTCTACCGCCGTGAAGACATGGCGCCTGGCGCGACGATTGCAGGCCCCGCCGTGATCGCGGAGGACGAGACCTCGACGTTCGTCTCTAACAGTTTTGATGCCCATATCGACGGTGCTGGCAGCATCGTCATGGAACGGAAGGCGGCCTGATCATGAGCAAGGCAAGCGGCGCGAGCCTGATCGACCTTCAGATCATGTGGCACCGGCTGATCGCCGTGGTCGAGGAGCAGGCGCAGGTGCTGCTCCGCACCGCCTTCAGCCCGATCGTGCGCGAATGCGGTGACCTTTCGGCCGGCGTGTTCGACCTCAAGGGCCGGATGCTGGCGCAGGCGGTGACCGGCACGCCCGGCCACGTCAACTCGATGGCGGAATCGGTCAAGCACTTCATCGCCCACTTTCCGATCGAGACGATGAAGGAGGGCGATGCTTACATCACCAACGATCCCTGGATGGGCACCGGCCATCTCAACGATTTCGTCGTCACCACGCCCTGCTTCAAGGACGGCAAGCCGGTGGCGCTGTTTTCCTGCACCAGCCATCTCATGGACATCGGCGGCATCGGCTTCGGGCCTGATGCCACCGACGTGTTCATGGAGGGGCTCTACATCCCCATGCTGAAGCTGATCGACCGGGGCGTCGTCAACGAGACGCTGATGGCGATGATCCGCACCAACACGCGGCTGCCGATCGACACCGAGGGCGACACCTACTCGCTTGCCGGCTGCAACGACGTCGGCTGCGAGCGCCTGGTCGAGATGATGACCGAGTTCGGCATCGACACGCTCGACGCACTCGGCGACTACATTTGCGACCGCTCGCGCGAGGCCGTGCTGGCTGAGATCGCCAAGCTGCCGAAGGGCACCTGGCGCAACACCATGGTGGTCGACGGCTATGATGCGCCGGTCTCGCTTGAGGCGACGCTGACCATCTCGGACGCGGGCATTCACGTCGATTTCGACGGCACCTCGGCCGCGTCCAGGTTCGGCATCAACGTGCCTCTGTCCTACACCATCGCCTACACCGTGTTCGGTCTCGGCTGCGTCGTCGCCTCGCAGATCCCGAACAATGCCGGCTCGCTCTCGCCGCTGACGGTGTCGGCTCCCCCTGGCGCAATCCTCAATGCGCCGAAGCCGGCGCCGGTCGCCTCGCGCCATATCATCGGCCAGATGCTGCCCGACGTCGTGTTCGGCTGCCTGCGCCAGATCATTCCCGAGCGCGTGCCCGCGGAAGGCACCTCGTGCCTGTGGAATCTCAATGTGCGCGGACAGACCCGCTCGGGCGCCGGCGGCAATTACGGGTTCTCGATGGCGGTGACCTCCAATGGCGGCACCGGCGCGCGCTTCGCGAAGGATGGGCTGTCCGCGACCGCCTATCCCAGCGGTGTGCGCGGCACGCCGGTCGAGATCGCCGAGACGCAGACGCCGCTGATCTTCTGGCGCAAGGAACTGCGGCCGGATTCCGGCGGGGCAGGGCGCACCCGCGGCGGCCTCGGCCAGATCATCGAGGTCGGCAGCGGCGTCGATGCGCCGTTCGACATTCTGGCGGCGTTCGACCGCATCGATCATCCGCCACGCGGCCGCGATGGCGGCAAGAACGGCGAGGCCGGCTATGTCGGCCTGAAGTCCGGCAAGAAGCTGCGTGGAAAAGGCTTTCAGCAGGTGCCGCCAGACGATCGGCTGGTGGTGCTCACACCAGGCGGCGCCGGCATCGGCGATCCCAGGGAGCGCGCGCCGACAGCCGTCAACGACGACATCGAAAGCGGCCTCGTGTCGGCCGACAACGCGGTTGCAGTTTATGGGCATACGCGATGACGCTTCAGGCGTCGTGCGCGTAGCAAACGGAGGGGCCTAATGATCACGCGACGGAATTTTACAGCGGGCGCAGCGACACTGCTCGCAGCCGGCCACATTTCGACCCGCGCGCGAGCTGCGACGGTGAGCTGGGACATGTCGACGGTATGGCCCGACGGCAATTTCCACACCCAGAACGCGTTTGCCTTCGCCGACGAGGTGAAGAAGCAGAGCGGCGGTTCGGTCGCGATCACCGTGAAGGCCGGCGGACAGCTCGGCTTCAAGGGCCCCGAGCATCTGCGCGCCGTGCGCGACGGCCTGGTGCCGCTTGCCGACGTCCTCAACATCCAGCAGGTCGGCGACGAGCCCTTCATGGGCGTCGAAAGCATTCCCTTTCTCTGCGGCTCCATGGACGAATTGAAGGTGCTGCACAAATATGTGCGGCCCGAATACGAGAAGGTCGCCGCGCGCAACAACCAGAAGATCCTCTACATCGTGCCCTGGCCGACGCAGTATCTGCACCTCAAGGTCAAGGTCGCCGATGTCGACGGCTTGAAGAACATCAAGATCCGCGTGCCCGACAAGAACGCCGTCGACATGCTGGCCGTGGTCGGCATGGCGCCGGTGATGATTCCCTGGGGCGAGACCATCCCGGCGCTGGCGTCGGGCGCAGTCTCCGGCGTATCGACCTCGGCGGTGTCGGGCGTCGACGGAAAATTCTGGGAATTCTTGAAATACATCTACCCGACCAATCACGTCTGGTCGTCGCAGATGCTCACCGTCAACCTCGATTCCTGGAAGGCGCTGAGTGCCGATCAGCAACAGCTCGTCGCGGGCATTGCCGCCAAGATGGAGCCGGGCTTCTGGGCGAACTCGCTCAAGGCCGACGTCGACAGCCTCAACCGGCTCAAGGAAGGCGGCATGGAGGTGGTGCCGGTCTCGGAGGCCATGATCACGGACATTCGCGCCAAAACCGCGCCGCAGCTTGACGCTTTCGTCAAGCGCGTGCCGGCGGCCGACAAGCCGGTGCGGGCCTATCTCGCCGAAATGAAGCGCTGAGGCCATGGTCAGCGTTTCGCCCGCAGCTCCGCATAGTCTCAACGCAGCGGCGCCGGCGCCGCTGCGCATCCTGCTCGACGGCATCGATCGTCTTGGCCGGCTGGACGGCTGGATCGGCGGCGGCTGCCTCTTGATGCTGACGCTGCTGATGCTGTGCGAGGTCGCAACGCGCTTCCTCTCGAACTTCCTGCCGTTCTTTCCGCCCACGATCTCGATCGCGTGGGAGTATTCCTCCTATCTGATGGCGGCGTCCTTCACCTTCGGCGCAGCCATGACCCTGCGTGTTGGCGGCCATATCCGTGTCGTGCTGCTGCTGAAGAACGTCCCGGCCCCCTTTCAGCGCGCGATCGAAATCCTGTCGGCCGCCGCCGGCTTCGCCTTCATGGCCTTCCTGACATCGTCGATGGCGAAGTTCGCCTTCGGCGCCTATGTGCGCGGCCAGGTTTCGACCTCGAGCGACACCCCGCTGTGGTTTCCGCAGGCCGTCGTCGCCTTCGGCATGCTGCTGCTGACGCTCCAGTTCCTGGCGCGCGCGATCCAGGCCGTGCTCGGCCTGCCGCTGGAGGATCATCGCATGAAGGCCTCGCCCGTCGAATGATCGCCCTCGCGCCAGCGGACACCGGATTCCATGACCATTGAAGTCGTCGCTCTCTTCGCGATCCTGTTTGCGCTTCTAGCCTGCGGCGTCTGGATCGGCCTGACGCTTGCGCTCACTGCGACGCTGCTGCTGGCGATGTTCCGCTCGATCCCGCTCGACAAGCTGCTGCCGCAATACGCCTGGAACATCTTGACGACGCAGGAATTGCTGGCGTTGCCACTGTTCATCCTGATGGGCGAGTTGCTGTTTCGCACCCGTTTGTCACGTTCGCTGTTCCAGGGGCTCGCGCCCTGGGCAGGGCTTCTGCCGGGTCGTCTTCTGCATGTGAACGTGATCGGCTGCACCATCTTCGCGGCGATCTCCGGCTCGTCGGCGGCGACGACGCAGGTGATCGGCCGCATGTCGCTCAACGAACTCACACGCCGCGGCTATTCCCGCGACATCGCGATCGGCTCGCTCGCCGGCGCCGGCACGCTCGGCTTTTTGATCCCGCCGTCCAACATCATGATCATCTATGGCGTGCTCGGCGACGTTTCTATTCTCAAGCTCTTTACCGCCGGCGTGCTGCCCGGCCTCCTGCTGGCGGCCACCTTCATGGGATGGGTGATGCTGCACACGACGTTCAACCGCACGCTGGTGCCGGAGTCCGAGGCAAAGCTCTCGCAGGTGCCGTGGCGCGAACGTTTTGCGGCGCTGAAGGACCTTGCGCCGGCGCTGTTCCTGATCGCCTGCGTGCTCGGCTCGATGTATGGCGGGCTGGCCACGCCGTCGGAGGCCGCCGCGGTCGGCGTGCTCGGCGCGGCACTGGTCGCCTGGGCGCAGGGCTCGATGTCGCAGCAGGTGATCCGCGACGTGCTGATCGGCTCGGTCGTGACCTGCTCGATGATCGCACTGATCGTGCTCGGCGCCTCGATCCTCGGCAACGCCGCGGCCTTCCTCGGAATCCCGCAGGCGGTCGCCGCCTTCGTGAAAGGCTTGGGGCTATCGCCCTTCATGCTGATCGTGGTTCTGATTATCTTCTACCTGATCCTCGGCTGCTTCCTCGACGGCTTCTCGATGATCGTGATGACGCTGCCGATCGTGCTGCCGATCGTGAAGGGCGCGGGCTTCGACGAGATCTGGTTCGGCATCTTCCTCGTGCTCGCCGTCGAGATGGCCCAGATCACGCCGCCGGTTGGTTTCAACCTGTTCGTGATCCAGGGCCTGACCGAAGACGGCCTCGGCTACATCGCGCGCGTCACGATGCCCTATCTGCTCATCATGGTCGGATTCGTGCTGCTGCTGACGCTCTGGCCCGGCATCGTCACGATCCTGCCGAGGATGCTGTACGGATAGATTTGCGCCGCCCCGGCCGCTCAGCCGGGACGGCGCCTCAATCGTCAAAGCTTACGCCGCGGCCTTCTTCCGCGCCTGCTCGGCCTTGTACAGCTCGAACTCTTCCGCGATCGCCTTGGCGATCGACGGCCGTTGACGCAGGCGTTCGTAATAGGCCTTCACATTTGGCCATTTCGCGAGCTCGATCGGCGGCGTCGCCATGGTCCAGTTGATGACCGTGATGAGATAGGCGTCGGCGACGCTGAAATGGTCGAGCAGGAAGTCGCGCTCCTTCAGGTAATTGTCGAGATAGTCCAGCCGCGACAGGTTCTTCTCCAGCGCATACGCTTTCGTTTCCTGCGGCGCCTTGCGGTCGAGCACCGGGATGAACAGGCCCTTGTGCAGTTCGGTGCCGATGAAGCAGAGCCATTGATGCAGCCGCGTGCGATCGATGCCCGCTGCAGCGCCGAGGCCCGATTGCGGGAAGCGGTCGGCGATGTATTGCAGGATCGCGGCGTTCTCGGTCAGCACCACGCCGTCGTCGGTGCGCAGTGTCGGCACCAGGCCGAGCGGGTTCACGGTTCGGAAGTCAGTGCCGTCGCTCAGCACTGTCTTGGTCGGCGGATCGACTTCGAGATAATTGGCTTCGGCGCCGGCTTCATACAGCGCGACGCGGCTCGCCATCGAACAGGCGAGCGGCGAGAAATAAAGATCCATCTTGAGCCTCCTTGGGCAATTCTTCGATGTGACTTTCGGAGTGTCGCTCAACCCGGCCAGATTGATTTTTGTACTGTCTTGCATATTATGGAGGCGGTCAAGGATTAAATTGCGAAATGGTACAAAAATCGAAGCCGCCAACTGCTGCCACGGAGCCTAAACGCCGCGGCCGTCCGCGCGCTTATGAACCCGACATCGCGCTTGGCAAGGCGCTCGACCTGTTCCGCACGCAGGGTTTCGCGGCGACCTCGCTCGACGATCTCAGCGAAGCCACCGGCATGAATCGCCCGAGCCTCTATGGCGCCTTCGGCGACAAGCGCGAGCTCTACATCAAGAGCTATCAGCGCTACCGCGAGGAAGCGCGCGCATCGATGGTGGAGATCTTTCGCCAGGAGATGCCCGTGCGCCGGCGGCTGGAGCGCATCTTCGCTTCCGCGCTGAACATTTATCTTTCAGGCGAAACCGGCCCGCGCGGCTGCTTCACCGTGGTCACGGCGGCCTCCGAGGCGGTCGGCGATCCCGACATCCGCGCCATGGTGCTGGATGGCCTGTCTGAGCTCGACAAGGCATTTGCGAGTTGCTTCCGCCGCGCCAAGGAGAAAGGCGAGTTGCCCGACAGCGCCGATCCCGCCGTGCTGGCGCAGCTCGCTTCAGCGACCGTGCACTCAATTGCCATCCGCTCCCGCGCGCGTGTGTCGCGGAAGGAGCTCGAGGCAATCGTGAAGGGGGCGATCGACCTGATGCTGGGAGGAAAGAGCTAGGCGGTTGCGTGGCGCGAGCTATCTCCCAAACGTCGTCCTGGCGAAAGCCAGGACCCATAGCCACCGAGTCTGGTTTGGCGAAGATTCGGAGTTCCCGCCGTCGCGCCGCAGCTCCAGGACGACATTGAGTTTGTAGCCCCGCCTACGCCGCGCGAATATGCGCCAGGAAACGATCCACCTCGTCGCGCAGCCGCTGCGATTGTTTCGACAGCTCGATCGCCGAGCCCAGGACTTCCTCCGCCGCTGTTCCCGTCGCGGCGATGCCGGCGGTGACGCCCGCGATGTTTTGCGAGACCTCGCCGGTGCGGGCGGCCGCCTGCTGGACGTTCTGCGCGATCTCCTGCGTCGCGGTGCCCTGCTGGCCGACGGCGGCGGCAATCGCGGCGGAGATCTCGTCGACTTCCTGGATCGTTGCGCAGATCGATTGGATGCCGTCCACTGCGCCGGTGGTCTCGCCTTGTACCGCCGTCACCTGGGCGCCGATCTCCTCGGTCGCCTTGGCGGTCTGGGTTGCCAGCGCCTTCACCTCGGAGGCAACCACCGCAAAGCCGCGGCCGGCTTCGCCCGCGCGCGCCGCCTCGATCGTCGCGTTGAGTGCCAGCAGATTGGTTTGCTCGGCGATGCCGCTGATGAAGGAGACGACGTCGCCGATTTTTTGCGCAGCGTCGGCCAGACTCTGCACGCGCTCGTTCGACCGTCGCCCGTCGCTCGCAGCTTTGCCGACTACCGCGGTCGCGTGCGCAAGGCGCCGGCTGATCTCGGCCATCGACGACGACAGCTCTTCCGCGGCGGCAGCAACCGTCTGCACATTCTCCGAGGCGAGCGCCGAGGCCGACGACACCGTGCCGGTCTGCTGCCGCGACCGCTCGACGATATCAGACATCGAGCGCGCGGTGTTCTCCATCTCGACCGCGGCCGAGGAGACCGTGGTGACGACGTCGCGGATGCTGGCTTCGAAATTGTCGGCGAGCGCCGCGAACGCGCGCCGCTTCTCCGCTTCGGACTGCGCCTTGGTGTCGGCCTGTTCGGTCTGGAGCCGGTTGAAGTTGACGGCGTTGTCGCGGAACACCGAAACAGCCTTGACCATCGCGCCGACCTCGTCGTTCGCCTTGCTGGCGGGGACGGCAACATCGAGGTGTCCGTCTGCCAGCTCGCGCATCACGCTCGTGATGGAGATGATCGGACGCGAGATGCTGCGGGCGATGAGATAGCCGACGATGGCGGCGAGCACGAGCCCGAGCGCGGCGATGCCGAATGCCAGCAGCCAGGCTCGGTCGGCGGAGGCCACATAGTCGGCATTGTCCATCACCAGTTCGACCGCGCCGAGGGACTTACCGGAAAAATCCCTGATCGGTCCGAGCAGCGCGGCCACTGGCGTGGTGTCGAGCTTGGCCTGTCGTATCGTGAAGTCGCCGCCGGCGGCGCGGCCGTAATCGGCCGCATCGAAGAAGCTCTTACCCTTCAGCGTGCCGCCGAACAGCTTGAAGCCGCCGCCGTCCGCGAGATGGAAGGCGATGTCGACATGGCGGTTGGTCTTGAAGTCGTCCAGGAAGGACTGGCCGAAGGTCAGGCCAAACTCCACCGAGCCGAGATGCTTGCCGGCTTGCGCGATCGGCACCACGCCGCGGATACCGAGCCCGGCCAAGCCGCCCTCGAGGCCGACCACGACCTTGTGCTCCTGGTTGGCCATGATCACGGTCCTGCGGAAGCCCGAGAGGTCGTCGCCAAATTTAGCAGGCTGGTGTACGCGCAGGAACGAGGTCGCGGGCGCCACATGGAA
Organism: Bradyrhizobium canariense; assembly: GCF_019402665.1. GTDB lineage: Bacteria > Pseudomonadota > Alphaproteobacteria > Rhizobiales > Xanthobacteraceae > Bradyrhizobium > Bradyrhizobium canariense. The sequence continues at coordinate 297,982 of NZ_VSST01000019.1, read as the reverse complement.
CTGGAACTGTTCGACGCCATACTCCGATTTGGTCGCGGCAAACACCGGCCCGAACAGGCCGATCAAAGCGTTGCGATCCTGTTTGGCCATCGCGTCCTGCGTCGCCGGTATTGCGGCGACGACGGCGCTCATGGCGGCGGCGCGCTGGGATTCCTCGGCAATTCGCGACTGGAGCGCGTCGTAATGACTGCGAAGCTCGCGCTGGTCGGCCCGGTCGATGATGCCGGAAATGATCCACATCGCCCCGAGCACGGCGAACAGGGCGGTCGCCGCCGCCGTCACCGCCAGCGCAACCGTGATCCGCATCCTGAGGCCGAGCGTGAAGCGCATGTCCGACTCGTTCGTTGAGCGTTGATTAACAACGCCTATCAACTTCTCGCTAAGAGACGGTGAACGGGATACCGGCCGACGATCAGTGATTTTACGGGCTCGGGTGGCACGTGAGGTCTCAATACCCCCGCGCCCGGTCCACCACGTTCTCCAGCACGCCACCGGCCTCGAACCGCGCGATCTGCTCGGCGACATAGGCCGAGATCGCGTCAGCGTCGGTGTCGGCGGCGTTGTGCGGGGTCAGCAGCACCTTGGGATGGGTCCAGAACCGGCTGTCCGCCGGCTGCGGCTCCTGCACGAAGACGTCGAGCGAGGCGGCGCCCAGCGTGCCGTCGTCGAGGCAGGCCAGGATGTCGGCTTCGTTCTGAAGGCCGCCGCGGCCGGCGTTGATCAGCACGGGCGCACCGAGCGGGCTTTTGCGGTTGAGCTTGGTGAAGACATCGCGGTTGAGGATGCCGTGTGTATCAGGCGTCAGCGGCAACAGGCTGACGAGGATATCGGTCGTGCGCAGGAATGCATCGATCTGCCCGGCGCCATGGAAGCATTCGACGCCCGCGATGGTGCGCGGGCTGCGGCTCCAGCCGGCGACGCGGAAACCAAGCCGCCGCAGCACATCGGCCGCGTCGGCGCCGAGCGTGCCCAGTCCCATGACACCGACCGTGACGGCGCTCGCCGGCCATTGATAGGTCGGCTCCCAGCGCTTTTCGCGCTGCGACTGGCGCAGATAAAGCTCCTGGCGGTGGTGCATCAGCACGTGCTGCACGACGTATTCGGTCATGCGGCCGGTCAGATCGGGCACGGCGACACGCACGAGCGGCACGTTCGGCAGGCTCTTGTCCGCCATCAGCGCATCGACGCCGGCGCCGAGATTGAAGATCGCCCGCAGATTGGGGAATGAGCCGAGGTCGCCCGGCACCGGCTTCCACACCGCGGCATAGTGCACCTCGGCCGGATCGAGCCCGGCATCGGGCAGCAGCACGACGCGGCGGCCGCCGCAGACCGCGTCGAACCGGCCCTTCCAGCGCTCCGGCAGCCAGTTTTGCTGCGTGCTGTTGATCAGGACGGCCAGTGTGCCTACGGTCATTCGAGTGCCTCTATAGGTTCCGCTTTTGAGGGCCCTCCTTGGCACGATCTTCCGGATTTTTCTTGCAAATTTTTTCCGCAGCCCTGTCGGGGCGAGGCATATTGGATCGTCTTCAAAACAAGAGGTCAGGGAAGGTACTGCCCATGCTTTATGCGATCCTTTGCTATCACGATGAGGACTTCGTCGGCTCCTGGAGCAAGGACCAGGACGAAGCCGTGATGAAGAAGCTCGCCGTGGTGCAAGAGAAGCTCACGAGCCAAGGCCGGCTCGGCCCGGTGGCGCGGTTGCTGCCGACCACCGCGGCCGCGACTTTGCGTAAAGAGGACCCGCCGCTGGTGCTCGACGGCCCCTACGCGGAGACCAAGGAGCAGTTGCTCGGCTTCTATATCGTCGATTGCAAGAACCTCGACGAGGCGCTCGATGTCGCCCGCGACCTCGGCGCGGCCAATCCCGGCGGCGCCTATGAGGTGCGCCCCGTCGGCGTGTTCAGGCCCGGAGGGAATCTGACGTGAGCGAAGCCGATACCGCCTGGATCGAGACCGCGCTGACCTCGGCGCGCCCCCAGGCGGTCGGCGCGCTGCTGCGCTATTTCCGCGATCTCGACACCGCCGAGGAGGCATTCCAGAACGCCTGCCTGCGCGCGCTGAAGACCTGGCCGCAGAACGGGCCGCCGCGGGATCCCGCGGCCTGGCTGATCATGGTCGGCCGCAACGTTGCGATCGACGAGGTGCGCCGCACCCGCAAGCAGCAGCCGCTGCCGGAGGACGACAAAGCGATCTCCGATCTCGACGACGCCGAGGGCGCGCTCGCCGAGCGGCTCGACGGCTCGCACTACCGCGACGACATTCTGCGGCTGATGTTCATCTGCTGCCATCCAGGGCTGCCGGCGACGCAGCAGATCGCGCTGGCGCTCCGTATCGTCTGCGGCCTGACCGTGAAGCAGATCGCGCGCGCCTTCCTGGTGTCGGAAGCGGCGATGGAGCAGCGCATCACGCGTGCCAAGGCCAAGGTCGCGGAGGCCGGGACGCCGTTTGAAACGCCGGGCGCGGTCGAGCGCGCGGAGCGGCTCGCCGTTGTCGCCGCGATGATCTATTTGATCTTCAACGAGGGCTATTCGGCGAGCGGCGACACCGCCGAAATCAGGAAGCCGCTGTGCGAAGAAGCGATCCGGCTGGCGCGGCTGCTGTTGCGGCTGTTCCAGAGCGAGCCGGAGATCATGGGGCTCACGGCGCTCATCTTGTTGCAGCATGCGCGCAGTGCCTCGCGCTTTGCCGCGGATGGTTCGCTGATCCTGCTGGATGACCAGGATCGTTCGCTGTGGAACGGCACGATGATCGCGGAAGGCCTCGCGCTGATCGACAAGGCGATACGCCATCGCCGCAGCGGGCCCTACCAGATCCAGGCTGCGATCGCCGCGCTGCATGCCCGCGCCTCCACGCCCGAGGAGACCGACTGGGCGCAGATCGACCTGCTCTATGGCGCGCTGGAGGTGGTGCAGCCCTCGCCGGTGGTGACGCTCAACCGCGCGGTCGCGGTTTCCAAGGTGCGCGGACCGCAAGCCGCGCTCGACCTGATCGAGCCGCTGGCGCCAAAGCTTGCCAACTACTTCCATTTCTACGGCGTGCGCGGCGCCTTCCTGATGCAGCTTGGCCGCAACGACGAAGCCCGCATCGCCTTCGACCGCGCCATCGCCCTCGCCAACACGTCCGCAGAAGCCGCTCACATCCGCATGCATCTCGATCGCCTGATCCGCGACAGCCAGCCGAACGGCGCAAATGGCGGCGCCAGGCAGGGCGCGAAGGTCGAAGGCGCCAAGGTGAAGTAGGGAGCGCCTGCTTCGGGCATCGCAAAAATTTTCGCTTCGCCTTGTCGGGCCCGGTCCCCTCCCTTCGTCCTAGGTGCGTATCCAGGGAGCCATTCATGCTGAAAGCCATTGCCATCATCGCCGTCGTGCTCGCTGTCGGACTCGCGGGTGTCCTCGTCTTCGCATTGACGAAACCCGGCACCTTCCGCGTCGAACGTAGCCTCGCCGTGAAGGCGCCCGCCGATGCGATCTATCCGCTGGTCGCCGATTTCCATCGCTGGACCGCCTGGTCACCTTACGAGGGCCGGGACCCCGCGATGAAGCGCAGCTTCGGCGGAACTGCGCCGGGCAAGGGCGCGACCTATGCCTGGGACGGGAACAACAATGTCGGCGCCGGCCATATGGAGATCCTCGAGGCGAGTGCGCCGTCAAAACTCCGGATCAAGCTCGACTTCGAGCGGCCTTTCGAAGGCCACAACACCGCCGAGTTCACCTTTGTGCCGCAAGGCGATGCCACACTGGTCACGTGGGCGATGTCCGGTCCGGCGCCGTTCCTGTCCAAGGTCATGCAGGTGTTCATCAACATGGACAACATGATCGGCAAGGATTTCGAGGCGGGCTTGGCCAGCCTGAAGAAGCTCACCGAGAAGTAGCGCCGTCACCCCGAATGAAAGCAAAACGGAGAGAAACGATGCTCAATCCCTATCTGTTCTATCAGGACACCTGCGAAGCGGCGTTCAACTACTACGCCAAGGTCTTGGGCGGCAAGATCGATGCGATGATGCGCGCCTCGGATGCGCCGCCGGAGGTGCCCGCCACGCCCGGCCGCGAGAAGATCATTATGCATGCGCGGATGTCGCTGCCAGACGGCAGCGTCCTGATGGCCTCCGACGCACCAGGCGAGCATTTTCACAAGCCGCAGGGCTTTTCGATCTCGCTCACGGTCGCGGATCCCGCGGACGGCGAGCGCAAGTTCAACGCGCTGGCCGACGGCGGCACCGTCACCATGCCCTTCAGCAAGACCTTCTGGGCCAAGGGTTTTGGCATGTGCGTCGACAAGTTCGGCATTCCCTGGATGGTGAACTGCCCGGCCGAGGGAATGTGACAGCCGCGATCGCTTGACGCGCCAAGCGGCGATCCCCTCTCCCTGACGATGCGGAGAGGGGCGCGCATGAGACGTTGCGTGATGTGCCGATCGACCGCGTGCCGCTCTCAGCGGATCGATCCGGTCACGTCATTGCTCGGTGGTTGCGAGGAGGGAACGCAGCGCGGACAGATCACGAGCTTTGTCCCGAGCTGCTTGTCATTCTCCGCTTCGATTTCGTCATGGATTGCCCACCACGCCGCGGAGTACGGGCGCAAGGTGCCGAGGACTCTTTCTCGCTCCTGATTCGGATCACTCGCCGCGGGAGCTTGGGTCGCCACGCGACGCTTGATGACGTAGGGACGGTTCGGATCCTGACCGAGGCCGTCCCATGCGATCGGACGGCGTTCCTGCGCAGGCGCGACCACGCATCCCATGAGCGTTGCGCAAAACGTGAGCAAGACAAAGCCGTGTCGCATCATGCCGAACCCTTGGGTGTTGTATGCGACGCGCCAAATTCGCTTGCCGAAGCTTGCGTCGCACCGCTCAAATGGAACCTAAGGGAAACGCCTGGCCGACACGGCCGAATATGAATTTTAGTGTCGCACCACATTGCGAGAGCAGTGAGGCCGCTTCGTGAAATGATGCGGACCGCATCGCACAACAACTGGCGCAATATTAGGCTGTGAACTCCGGGGCAGAATCGTTATTTATTTCGTCATAAACTCTAAAAACTGGGGCGGGCGGACTTGGAAGGGGAGCGACCGATGGCGGCGGCGCTGCAGATCAACTTTGCACTTTGGGGTATGCTCATCTGCGCGAGCATGGAATTGGCCCAGCTGATCCAGAGTTTTTATTAGGCCTCACGAAGCAGGTGACCGGCGCGATTTGGCGGGCGCTTGCGTCCGCTGATCGTCACCCGCAGCGCGGATAGATCGCGGCGAGGTCGCGTCCCTTCAGCAGAAGCAACCGCGACGAGAGGCCGCCGCGGCGGCTGATCCAGTCGCGCACCGGGCCGGGATAGGCCGCAAGCACCGCATCGGATGCTTCCGGCTCGGCGTAGAAGCGTCCGCGCCGGTCGACCGAGCGCGCCGCATGAAAGCCAAGCACGGCACGCTTGGTGACGCATATCCGCTCGCCCGGCACGATGCTCAGCACCAGCGTGCAGGCGGACAGGCAGGGACCGTCGATCACCACGCGCTCGCCGCTCTCGCGCACCTTCTCGAACAAATCGAGGAACGGCCCGACCTGTCCACCGGGCGACTGGATGATGCGGATTTCGGCCAAGGCAGGCGTGGCGGCGAGCAGCGCGGATACGAGCATCAAAGCCCTGAGGAAGGTGACGCGTCGCATGAAGCCTCCGCGAATTCGAGTCCGTAGGATTGGCCGACGAGAAGAGGTGGGTGACGCTTCGCTAGGCCAACCTACGCCGTGCCTACCCGTTCCGCCGTTCGCCGCGCAGCGTCGGCAGGCCGATGCCCGCCGCATCGAAGCCGCCATCGACGGCCAAAATTTGTCCGGTGATGTAGCTGGATCGTTCCGAGCACAGGAAGTAGATCGCTTCGGCGAGTTCCTCTTCCAGGCCGTAGCGGTTGAGCGGGATGGCGTCATGGTAGTCGGCGCGGATCTCCCTGGTGTGCACCTGCTTCGCCATCGCGGTGTCGACCGGTCCCGGTGCGACCGCGTTGACGCGGATGTTGAAGGACGCAAGCTCGACCGCGAGCTGCTTGGTGAGGTGCGCGAGGCCCGCCTTGCTGGTGCCGTAGGCCGAGCGCAGCGTCGAGGCGCGCACCGCCGAGATCGAGGTGATGTTGACGATGGCGCCGCCATTGCCGTCGCGCATCAGCGGCACCGCCGCCTTGGTGCAGAGAAACGGGCCGGTGAGGTTGACCTCGAGCACGCGCCGCCAATCGGTCTCCGACGTCTCCATCAGCGGCGCGAACACGGCAATGCCGGCATTGTTGACGAGCGCGTCGAGCCGGCCGAACCGCCTTTCGACCGACATCATCGCGGCGGCAACCGCGGCTGCGTCCGAGACGTCGCAGGTCAGCGCCAGCGTGGCCTCGTCCCGGCCGATCTCGGCGACCGCGCGGCCGAGCAGCTCGCCCTCGATGTCGAGCAACGCAACCCGCCAGCCCTCGGTCAAAAACTTCTTCGCGGTCGCAAGCCCGATGCCACGCGCGGCTCCGGTGACGAGGGCAACGCGGTGCGGGGTAGGGGGCATTGGCTGATCGGTCCTTATGAAAGATCGCGCGAGCGCGAGCCTCTTTTACTTCGCTTTCGTTCCGACGAGGAAGGCCTTAACTCGAAGCCACGATGTCGGGACGGTCCTCGATGGATCGTCTTCCAGGGGATCATTGCCAGGGAGACCCGGAATGTCCAACGATCACGAGCGCCTGATTCGAGACCTTTTCGCCGCATATCTCGACAACGACCGGCAACGGGTCGCCGACGCGTTGGCGGACGATTTCCGCTTCACCAGCCCGTTCGACGAGGACCTCGACAAGGCGGCCTATTTCGAGCGTTGCTGGAGGGACACCGGCTGGATTGCGCGGCACGACATCGAGCGGATTGTCGTCCAAGGTGACGAGGCCTTCGTCACCTATCTCTGCCTGGCGACAGATGGCAGGAGCTTTCGCAACACCGAGTTCTTCACCTTCGCCGGCGGCAAGGTTCGCCGCATCGAGGTTTATTTCGGCGCTGCCCGGCAGGACGGGCGTTTCCTGCCGCAGGCGCGCTAAATAATTGTCGCCACGCTGTCGGTTCCGTCAGGGTTCGCTCGTCTTGGGTAAGGGCGACTAAGCAAGCAAGGAACCTCCATGCGATTCATGATGCTGATGATCCCGCTCGGCTACGAGACCGCAGCGCCCGACGTTCAGCTCGATCCCGAGCGGGTCGCTGCGATGATGCGCTACAACGAGGTGCTGAACGACGCCGGCGTGCTGATCACGCTCGACGGCCTGCACCCGCCCTCGATGGGCGCGCGCGTCTCGTTTGCGGCCGGCAAGCCCATCGTGACCGATGGCCCGTTCGCCGAGGCCAAGGAGGTCCTGGGCGGGTACTGGATGATCGAGGTTGCATCGCGTGCCGAGGCGATCGCCTGGGCCAGGCGGTGTCCGGCCGCACCGAACGAAATCATCGAGATCCGTCAGGTGCAGGAGATGAGCGACTTTCCGCCTGACGTGCAGGAGGCCGCCGCCGGTTTCGGCGACCTCAAGAAATAGCCGCAGCTTTGTCTATCCATCAGCAAAGGAGAGAACCGATGAGCACCGATACCTATCTCGCCGTTTTCCTCGGCAGCAAGACCAGCTCCAAATGGGCCGCATGGGATGCGATGCCCGAGGCCGAGCGCAAGGCGAAGGAGCAGGAGGGCATGGCGGCCTGGAAGGGCTGGGTCGAAAAGCACCAAGGCGCGATCCAGGCCATGGGCGGGCCGCTCGGCAAGACCAAGAAGGTCGACGGCAAGGGCCTCGCCGACATCGCCAACGAGATGGGCGCCTTCACCGTGGTGCGTGCGGCCTCGCACGAAGCCGCGGCGAAGATGTTCGAAAACCACCCGCACTTCACGATCTTCCCCGGCGAACGCGTCGAGATCATGCCGGTGCTGCCGATCCCTGGCGGCTAGGGCTTCGGCCGCTGCCCCGGACCGGGGAGAATACGGGCTGATCAACCCGTCGCCGCTAGTGACCTTCCTGCCCAGCTCATGTAAAGGTCGTTCACATGAGCTGGCGCAAGGAGACGCGCCGCGCCGAGCGCGGCTATCACCACGGCAATCTGAAGGAAGCCCTGCTGCAGGCCGCCCTTGGATTGATCGCCGAGAAGGGCGCGGCCGGCTTCACCTTTGCCGATGCCGCGCGCATGGCCGGCGTCAGTGCGGCGGCACCGTACCGGCATTTTCGCGACCGTGACGAACTGCTGTCCTCGATCGCGCAGCGCGGTTTCGAGCAGTTCGAATCGCGCCTGACCGCGGCCTGGGACGACGGACGGCCCGACACCGTCACGGCGTTCGAGCGTGTCGGCAGGGCCTATCTCGCCTTCGCCCGCGAGGAGCCCGCGTTCTACAACGCGATGTTCGAATCGGGCGTGCCGGTGGATGTCAATCCGGCGCTACAGGCCGCTAGCGAGCGTGCTTTCAACGTCATTCGTGCCGCGGCGGAGCGGCTTGCCGCGCTGGCGCCGCCGGGCACGCCGCGGCCTCCGGCGATGATGATGGCGCTGCACATCTGGTCGATGGCGCATGGCGTGGCCTCGCTGTTCTCCCGCGGCGATGCCGCGCGTCGAAAGCTGCCGATGTCGCCGGACGAGCTGCTCGAAGCCGAGGTGCTGATTTATCTCCGCGGTCTCGGCTTCCCGACCGATCGCCGTCCTCCGGCGAAAAGCGCCGAGCCGCCGCCGGTGCCACCGGAGGCATCCTCCGGTTCCGGCGTGCCGCCCGGTGGTCCCTGGGGCAAGCCGAAATAAAGTTACCCAAATAATTGCCTCGCCCTGTCAGGCGGTCGGCTTGACAAAATCGCGGGATGATCTACCTATGTAAATGTTATTTACATTCACAACGGCGCTGATGCCGTCATGGAGAGGGAAATGGCCTACACCGCTGATGTCAATCGATGGCGCGGCCCTTCGGACCAACACTACGAGCGCCCCCACATGCTCAACACGCCTTGGCATCCCGGCTGGATCGCCGTGACCATCCTCGGCTTCATCATCTGGTGGCCGATCGGACTTGCCCTTCTCTTTTTCACACTCGGGAGCAGAAGAATGTCGTGCTGGAGCAACCAGGATCGCTGGCAGAACAAGATGGAGCGGATGCAGTACAAGATGGACCGTATGCGCGGCCGCATGGAGCGCCACGGTTTCGGCTTTGGCTTCGGCCCGCCCTCGAGCGGCAACCGCGCCTTTGACGAGTACCGCACCGAGACATTGCAGCGGCTCGAGGAAGAGCAAGTCGAGTTCAAGAACTTCCTCGACCGTCTGCGTCACGCCAAGGACAAGGAAGAGTTCGACCAGTTCATGGCGCAACACAAGACGCGCCCGACCCCGCCGCCGACCGACCAGCAGCAGGGTTGATCTCAAGGTTGATCTCGAGACTGACGCTTCTCAAAGCCGTCAGGCGCATGCCCCCAAAGTCCTGATGGCCCCAAGCCGCCCGCCTGCGCAACCCGCAGGCGGGCGGTTTGTTTTTGGGAATGCGCGGCAGGCCGCCGCGACCGTCTGGAAATGTCCTGGCCTGGAAAGTCTTGGCCTGGAGAGACTTGGTCAGCGCGCCGTGGCGAGCTGCGCGCGAACCGACTCCAGGAAGTGTTCGTAGGCGTAGTCCACGATCTCGTTGAGTGATCGCGTTCGCGCGAACATCGCCTTGGCCTCGGTGAGAAACTCCTCGCGGGTGGGAATCTTCGGCAAATGCAGATGGGTCAGTGCATCGACGCCTTCATGCGCGCGACTGAGGATGTCGTGCAGCGTCGGCAGTTGCAACTGGGCCAAATCGGCTCGGCGTAGCGCCGACGAGATCGCGTGCGCCAGGGTCTGCGCATCGAACCGTCCGGCAAGCTCGCGGGCCGCCCGGTTGATGACGCGTGCGCCGAGCGGCTGCTCGTTGCGCAGCACCTGCTCGGGCGGCGACTTCATGTTCCAGACGATGCCGAACCAGGACAGCGCCTTCAGGATGTAATAGGTGATGTCGATCTCCCACCAGCGAAAACCCTGCCGCACGCTGCTCTGGTAGGCGTGATGATTGTTGTGCCAGCCCTCACCGAGGGTGAATAAGGCCAGCAGCCAATTGTTGCGGGAATCATCGCCGGTCACGTACCGCTTGCGTCCATGCACGTGGGCGAGGGAATTGATACAGAAGGTCGCGTGATAGACCAGCACGGTGCTCCACAGGAAGCCGACGACGAGACCGGACCATCCGCCAACCAGGAAGCAGAGCGCAGCCAGCGTCACGGCCGGCAGGAGTTCCAGGCGATGCAGCCACATCAGCTCCGGATAGGCGGCGAAATCGCCGACCTTCACGAGGTCGGTGCCATCGTGCTCCCGGTAAAAAATCCAGCCGAGATGGCTATAGAGGAAGCCTCGGTGACGCGGCGAATGCACGTCGTCCTCGGTATCGGAATGCAGATGATGATGTCGATGCTTGGCCGCCCACCACAAAACGCTTTTTTGCGCGGTGCTTTGCGCAAGCCAGGCCAGGATGAACTGAAACACCCGGCCGGTCGCAAAAGCCCGATGGGAGAAATAGCGGTGGTAGCCCGCTCCGATGGCAAACATGCGCACGACATACAGCGAGGCGCAGATCGCGACGGCCTGCCAGGTAATGCCGGTCCAGATGGCGGCAACGCAGCCGAGATGAACCAGCAGGAACGGCAGGGCGGAGGGATACATGATGTCGTCGTGTTGGTCGTCGGCGGGGGCGTTGGGCGACATGTATTGGCGTGACCTTGGATGACAGAGATTCGAGTTTCGCTTCGGCAGCATTGAGGGCCGCTGTGTACGAAAAACCCGGCGATGGCGGACCACCGCGGGGTCTTGAACGAGGTGCTTGGACAACCCTGGCCCAAGGCGGCCGCACGCGGCAAAGTCAACCTGAGGCCATAGCTTCGACCGCGAACTCGACGGCCTATATATGATCCAGGCCGCTTGGCATGCAAGCTCGTAGCGTCACGGGGTGCGTGGCGCGCGGGCTGCCGACGGTTTATATCCGACAGTGAAAAGGAAGCGTCAAAATACCGCAGGCAGCAAGTATGGCGGAAGCGGCGATGACGGCGAGCGAGGCCCTCTGGCAGGAGATCCGCGACGAGGCGCAGCGCGCAGCGGCAGCCGACCCCATATTCGGCAAGGCTCTTGTCGGACTCATCCTCGTCCATGACGATTTTACCGCCGCACTGTCCGATCTGATCGGACGCCGGCTTGGCGACAGCGCGGCCGAACGCGAGCGCTTCACGACGTTTTCCCGCGACGCCTTCCATGGCCAGCCGGATCTGATCGAGGTGGCCGGCTGCGACTTACAAGCCATTGTTCTCCGCGATGCCGCCATCACCGGACTGTTGGCGCCGCTGCTGCATTTCAAGGGCTACGTCGCCTTGCAGGCATGGCGCGTCTCGAACTGGCTCTGGCATCACGACTATCGCGACGCGGCGCTGCTGTTTCAGAACGAGGCCTCCAACGTCCTGCAGGTCAGCATTCATCCGGCGGCGAGCCTGGGATCATCGGTGTATCTCGACCACGCCACCGGCATCGTGATCGGTGCAGATGTGGCGATCGGCGACGACGCCACCATCCTTCAGAACGTCAGCATCGGTCGTGGCACGGAACTGCCGGCCCGCTCGCCTCGCATTGGTCGCGGCGTCTTCATCGGCTCCGGCGCCGCAATTCTCGGCAACGTCAGCATCGGCGATTTTGCCAAGATCGGCGCCGACACAATCGTGACGAGCGACGTGCCCCGGGGCTGCACCGCAATCGGCAATCCGGCGCGGCTGACCAATTGCCCCGAACCCGCCTCGGCGGCCTGACTCGCCCTCACGTCATCAGGCGATGTGCTCCTCGTTCAGGCGGCGCGGCGGTGGCGCTCGCCGCCGTGATGCGGGGTGACCGGCTCCGAACTGGTCTGGCCCGGCGCGTCCAGCACCGCGACATGATGCCGGTAGACCATTTCCCAGCCCTTCCATCCCGTGAACAGGAGGATGCCGACCACGATCAGGGACAGCGCCACGCCCCACGGCTTGATCGCTGCCTCGGCGCCTTGCGCGTAGCGGAGGTAGAAATTGATCGCGGCCAGCACGACGGCCGCCAGATTGCCGACCATGTGATACCAGGCATCGTTGAGGCTGCGGATACGGGCGTCGCTGAAGAAGTCGGTGAAGCCGGCCACGGCGGCAACGAGCGCCATGACGATGCCGGCGCCGATCAGCCACATGGCGGCTCTGGCCCAGAAGCCGTCACCGGTTCCGATGAAGGCGAGATCGGCGATGGGCGCGCCCACCAGGAAAGCGACGGGGAACGGGATGATCATGGGGTGGAGCGGATGGTCGCCGATGGCGGCGGTCGTCTTGGGGTTGATGCTCATGGCAAAACCTCGCGAGAAGTGATTTTCCGGACAATTTTTCGGGCGAGGGCTGGTTCCTCCGACGGATAGCGGCTCCGTTTTGATGCGCCCGCTGGAAACGGAACTCTGGTGTCCCCGGCGCAACGCAACGTCCTGTCGAGGACGCGCCGCAGAGCCGATGCCCCCGCGCGGGCTTTGCGGCGCGTCGGGAACACGGACCCGCCCGCCGCGCCACCCATCCCCCTGCACCCGCTCTCTTTCCCGCCGCCAAATTCGCCTGCGGTAACCCAGCATTAACCATCGCCGGGCTCTGGTAATTGCGGACAATCGCGCCCAAAGCCTGAAGTCTGAGCCTTGGGGTCGGGCCCATAGTTTTGACATCTTGGCAGGGAATGCAGGCGGCTGGCTTTGGACGAGCCCTGCACCCCAGAAAGACAAGGCTTTGAGCGGGCTTGCCGGCCGCGCCGGTTCTAGCGCGGCTATTGGGGAACCGGCGGCCATTTGCTGGCCGGGACATTAGATCGGGACATCAGGTAACGATCGCCTTGAGAGGATACTGCTTATGAATCCGGCCGACGTGGCTCAGTCAGCCCTTCCGGTTGCCGCTTCCGCGGACGTGTCGCTGATCGCGCTGTTCTGGCAGGCTCACTGGATCGTGAAAGCGGTGATGCTGGGGCTTCTCGCCTGCTCGGTCTGGGTCTGGGCGATCGCCATCGACAAGATCTTCCTGTTTGCCCGCACCCGCCGCTCGATGGACCGTTTCGAGCAGGCTTTCTGGTCCGGCGAGTCGATCGAAGACCTCTATCGCACGCTCTCGGCCAAGCCGACGCATTCCATGGCGGCCTGCTTCGTCGCGGCGATGCGCGAGTGGAAGCGTTCGTTCGAGAGCCAGGCCCGCTCGGTCGCAGGCCTTCAGATGCGCATCGACAAGGTCATGAATGTCTCGATCGCCCGCGAGGTCGAGCGGCTGGAACGCAGGCTGCTGGTGCTCGCCACCGTCGGCTCCGCCGGCCCCTTCGTCGGCCTGTTCGGCACTGTTTGGGGCATCATGTCGAGCTTCCAGTCGATCGCGGCGTCGAAAAATACCTCTCTGGCGGTGGTGGCCCCCGGTATCGCGGAGGCGCTGTTTGCAACCGCCGTCGGCCTTATCGCCGCCATTCCTGCCACTATTTTCTACAATAAGTTCACCTCCGAGGTGAACCGGCAGGCCCAGCGGCTCGAAGGCTTCGCCGATGAATTTTCAGCCATCCTGTCGCGTCAGATCGACGAGCGGGGCTGACGGACGGCATGTATAGTGTGAAGGGCAATTTGGGCACCAGACCATGGGCATGAACGTTGCGAGTTCGTCCGGAGGCGGTGGGCGCCGTGGCCGGCGCAAGCCGGTCGTGGCCGAAATCAACGTCACGCCGATGGTGGACGTGATGCTGGTGCTGCTCATCATCTTCATGGTGTCGGCGCCGATGCTGACGGTCGGCGTGCCGCTCGACCTGCCGCAGACCCAGGCCAAGAGCCTCGAAAATAACGATCAGAAGCCGATCCAGATGTCGGTGGACATCAAGGGCAAGGTGTTCATCAACGACGCCGAGATCGCGATCAACGAACTGATCCCCAAGCTGAAGGCGATCACGGATGCGCGCGGCGGGCTCGAGGAACGCATCTATCTGCGTGCGGACAAGAAGGCGGATTACGGGACGGTGGCCAAGGTCATGGGCCAGTTGTCCGGCGCAGGCTTCAAGAAGCTGGCGCTCGTCACGGAAGCGGATCAGGGGTAGACCGTGAAGGTGAAGGTCGACAAGACACTCGTTGCGTCGATTGCCCTCCACGTCCTCGTGCTGGGATGGGGGCTCGTCACCTTTAGCAGCAGGGCTTTCGTTCCGGCCGAAGAGTCGCTGCCGATCGACATCATCTCCACCGACCAGCTCGCGCAGATGATGTCGGGGCAGAAGACCGGCGACAAGAAAGAGCCGAAGCCGAAGGTCGAGAAGATCGCGGAAGCCAAGCCCGAGGAAGACGCTGTCGGCAAGGTCACCGAGAAGAAAGAGCTGATCAAGACCAACTCGACGCCCGAACCGCCACCAAAACCCGTCGAAAAACCGGTCGAGAAGAAGCCCGAGCCGCCCAAGCCCGTCGCCGAGGCGAAGCCGAAGGAAGAGCCGAAGCCGCCGGAAAAAAAGCCTGACCCGGCCAAGGAAGATCCGATCGCCGAGCTCCAGAAAAAGCTCGAAACCAAGAAGCCGCCGCCCAAGCCGCCGGAGCAGAAGGTCGCAGCGGTGCAGCCGCAGCAGGTGCCGAAGCCCAAGGAGCGCAGCTTCGATCCCGCGCAGATCCAGCGCGATCTCGACAAGCGCGCGGCGACCCGGCACGAACTCGCCGGCTCGACGCTGAATGCGTCGGCCTCGCTGGGATCGACGAGCGGAACGGCCGCCAACAACATTGCGACCTGGCGGGGGGCGTTCCAAGGGGCGGTGAAGCGCTGCTTCACGCCGACCTATAACGGGCAGGATGCGGATCAATACGAAGCCGACATCGACATTCCCATGAAGATCGACGGATCGCTCGCGTCCGAGCCGATCGTCGTCGCGGTGAGGGGGCCGTCGCGGTCGATCGCACAGGCGGTGGCGGAGAGTGCCAGACGCGCCATCGTGCAGTGTCAGGTCTATTCGTTCATGCCGAAGCAGCAATACGAGAGCTGGAAGCTCATTCCGATGACTTTCGGCCTGAAAGACATGTTGTGACATCCGAACAAAAGAATTTTGCGATGAATGACGTTCGATCGATGAACCGCCGCCGCTTCATGACCCTGACCGGATCGACGCTCGCGATGCTCGGAGGCGGGCAGGCCTTCGCCCAGCAGCCGCAGGGACGGCTCCGTATCGATCCCACGGAGTTTCGGCCGATCCCGATTGCGATCACCAATTTCGTGCCCGGCTCGCCGGCCGACGGCGACGTTGGCAACGGCGTCACTCAGGTCATCACCAACAATCTGAAGCGCTCGGGCCTGTTCGCGCCGGTCGACCAGGCTGCCTTCATCGAGCGCATCAGCAACATCGACGTCGCGCCGCAATTCGAGAACTGGAAAACCCTCAACGCGCAGGCCCTCGTCACCGGCCGCATGACGCGGCAGCCGGACGGGCGCCTCAAGGCCGAATTCCGCTTGTGGGATGTGGTCACCGGCCAGCAGCTCGCCGGCCAGCAATATTTCACCTCGCCGGAATATTGGCGCCGCATCGCCCACATCATCTCCGACCAGATCTATGAGAAGCTGACCGGCGAGAAGGGCTATTTCGACAGCCGCGTCGTGTTCGTCGACGAGACCGGGCCGAAGGAGCGCCGCGTCAAGCGGCTCGCGATGATGGACCAGGACGGCGCCAATGTGCGCTATCTGACCCGCGGCTCCGACCTCGTGCTGACGCCGCGCTTCTCGCCGAACTCGCAAGAGATCACCTACATGGAGTTCGGGCAGGGCGATCCGAAGGTCTACCTGTTCAACATCGAGACCGGCCAGCGCGAGATCGTCGGCAACTTCCCGGGCATGACCTTTGCCCCGAGGTTCTCGCCGGACGGCCAGCGCGTCATCATGAGCCTGCAGCAGGGCGGCAATTCCAACCTGTTCGTGATGGATCTGCGCTCGCGCTCGACCACGCGCCTCACAGACACGCCCGCGATCGACACCTCTCCTTCCTACTCCCCGGACGGCGCCCGCATCTGCTTCGAGTCCGATCGCGGCGGCAGATCGCAGATCTATGTCATGGCCGCGGGCGGCGGAGCGGCGCAGCGCATCTCCTTCTCCAAGGACGACAACAACGCCACCTATTCGACGCCGGTGTGGTCGCCGCGCGGCGATTACATCGCCTTCACCAGGCAAGGTGGCGGGCAGTTCTCGATCGGCGTGATGAAGCCGGACGGCTCCGGCGAACGGCTTCTGACTTCCGGCTACCACAACGAAGGCCCGACCTTCTCGCCGAACGGCCGCGTGCTGATGTTCTTCCGCGATCCGGGCGGCAGCGGCGGGCCGTCGCTGTTCTCGGTCGACATCTCGGGCCGCAACGAGCTGAAGGTGCCGACGCCGGGCTTCGCCTCCGACCCCGCATGGTCGCCGCTATTGTCCTCGACATCGGGCTAGCCGCCCGTCCTCGATGCGCAATGATTTGACCGCGCGCCTTTTTCGAAAACTTGGCGCGATGTTTCCCCGCGATAATTGTTCTTTAAGGTTGCACTCGGCAAACTTTTCCCATGGGTTTGTTTCTATTGATCTATTTCGACTGTTGCTCGTTCAAAACAACTCGACTTTAACGATATTCCCTCAGAAAGACTTCATACCGGATCGGTAAAACTGCGCTCCAGACAGGACGCGCGTAAACACCAGATGCAGTTTGCAAGTCAGAGCGGAGAGCCGGAACAGCGGCCGCCGAAAACTTCGGCGGCGCAAATCGATTCGCTGTTCGAAGCGCCTGGTCCGTTGCTGGCCGGACTCATTTTCGTGTCGATCGGTGCGGCCCTGACCGCGCTGAGGACGGGCGAGCCTCTGATCTGGGCGTGCGTCGCACTTCTTGTCCTGGCCGGGACTGCGCGGGCGATCGACCTGCGCCTCTATCAGGCACGCCAGTCGGTCATGACCATCGCGGCGGCAGCACGCTGGCAGAAGCGCTATCAGATCGGGGCAAAGATCCAGGCGGCTGCGATCGGCATCTGGTGCGCCACCGCCCTGCTGGCCACGGACGACGCTGTGGCCCACATGATCGCCTTGTCGGTCACCACCGGAATCGCGGCGGGCGGCGCGGGCAGGGCATATGGCCGGCCTGCGATCTTCCACCTCCAGGCCGTGCTGATTTTCGGTCCGGCCGTGCTTGCCTTGGCACTGCGTGGAACGCCCTACTACATCGCGATGGCGCTGGTCAGCGCCGCGTTCCTGATGGCGATCATGCAGCTCTCGGTGAATCTGCACCGAATCTTCATGGGAGCGGTCGTGGCACGGGAGCGTGAAGCCGCGCTCGCCGGCCAGTTCGATACGGCGCTGAACAACATGCCGCACGGCCTCTGCATGTTCCGCGTCGACGGACAGCTGGCGGTCATGAACCACCGCTTCGGCGCAATGATGAATCTGCCGGAAGGTCTGGCGCAACGCGGCGTCAACGCGCGTGACATCGTCGCGGCATGCGTCAGCGCCGGATCCATCTCGGCTGGGAGCGGCGAGCGGATCGTCACGGACATCGAGAGTTCGCAAGCCAAGGAGATCATCACAGCCGATCCCGATACGCAGCGAAACAGGTCGTTGTCCTGGACTGTCCAGCCGATGGCTGACGGTGGCGCGGTGGTGCTGCTCGAGGACATTACCGACCGTCGCAGCGCCGAGGCCAAGATCACGCATCTGGCGCGCTACGACGACCTCACCGCGCTTCCCAACCGCGTTCATTTCCGCGACGAGATCGAAAGGCTGCTGGCGATCTCGCACGACGCCGAGCGCCTGTCCGCGCTGCTGTTCGTCGACCTCGACCAGTTCAAGCAGGTCAACGACACGCTCGGCCATCCCTGCGGCGACCAGCTGCTGTGCGCGGTCGCCAACCGTCTGCGCGAGATGCTGCGCCCCGAGGATTTCGTCGCCCGCTTCGGCGGTGACGAATTCGTCGTGTTCCAGGAGAACATCTCCTCGCCCGAGGACGCCGCTGCGCTGGCGCGCCGCATCGTCGAGCGGCTGAGCGAGCGCTACCGCATCGACAATCATCTGGTCGAGATCGGCGCCAGCGTCGGCATCGCGTTGACCGCGCCGGAGGGCATCAGCGCGGACACGCTGCTCAAGAACGCCGACATGGCGCTGTACCGGGCCAAGGCCGACGGTCGCGGCACCTTCTGCTTCTTCCGCGACGAGATGGCGGCGACCGTCGAGGCGCGCCGCATCCTCGAGCTCGATTTGCGCAAGGCGCTCGCCAACGAGGAGTTCGAGCTGTTCTACCAGCCGCTGGTCAATCTGAAGTCCGGCAAGATCACGACTTGCGAGGCGCTGCTGCGCTGGAATCATCCGGTGCGCGGCACGGTCTCGCCGGTCGACATTATCCCGGTCGCCGAGGACATGGGGCTGATCGTCGATCTCGGCCGCTGGATCCTGCGCCGCGCCTGCATGGAATGCATGAAATGGCCGGAGGGTGTCAGCGTCGCCGTCAACTTCTCGCCGCAGCAATTCCACCAGCGCGACGTCTTGAGCGAAATCCGCTACGCGCTCGAGGTTTCGGGGCTCCCGGCGCATCGGCTGGAGATCGAGATCACCGAATCCTCGCTGTTGCGCAACACCCAGCTCACGCACGACATTCTGTCGCAATTGCATGCGATCGGCGTGGGCATTTCGCTGGATGATTTCGGTACCGGCTATTCGAGCCTCAGTTACCTGCACAATTTCCCGATGCAGAAGGTGAAGATCGACCGCTCCTTCCTCGAAGGCATCGATGCCGACCGGCCGCTGACGCTGCTGCGCGGCGTGGCGCGGCTGTCGGCCGATCTCGGCATGGCCGTCGTGGTCGAGGGCATCGAGACCAATGATCAGCTCGAGCTGATCAGCGCCGACGGCACCGTGACCGAAGGGCAGGGCTATCTGTTCAGCCGGCCGGTGCCGGCAGTCCGGATTCGCCAACTGCTGAATGCCTCGCATGGCCGTCGCGGGGCTGAGGACCAGATCGTCATGGTGTCCTCGCGATCGATCGCCTGATCTTTCGCTGCCCCACTTCTTCAACGCCCTTGGCTCTCGTTCGCGCCCCGTGTTTTTGCGGGCCGCAAAGGTTAACCCTAACGTTTCTAAGCCTTTGCAATTCCGTTAATGAACCATTAATCTCGTCACACTCGCAGAAGTTGCTTTGGAGTGTAGGGGTACTGGATGACGTCTGGGGCTGAACCGCAAACGGTGCTCCTTCCGCGGGGAGCCGCTCTGTTTGACCGCATCGATTACCGCCTGATCGAAACTCCTGAGGACCGAGACAACCTCTATCTGATGCGGTACCGGGCCTATCTGCACGCCGGACTGATCGAGCCGTCGGAGTCGCGGCGCGTGACCGATCGCTTCGACGATGCGCCCAACACCTGGAATTTCGGGGTCTATGTCGATGGAGAGCTCTGCAGCTCCGTTCGCATTCACGTCCTGACGTCCGACTGGCGAATGTCCTACACGACCGAAGTGTTTGGCGACGTCCTGCATCCCCGGCTCGACCGCGGCGAAGTCCTCATCGATCCGTGCCGGTTTGTTGCCGATCCCGAAAAGCACCAGCGTTTTCCGGAGCTGCCCTATCTGACGGTGCGGCTGGCTTTTGTGGCTTGCGATCATTTCAACGCCGACACGGGGCTGGCCATGATCCGGACCGATCATCAGGCGTTCTATCGTCGCATCTTCCTGCACGAGACCATTTCACCGGAGCCGCGCGGGTTTCCGGGCTGGCCCACCAAGAAGGCCGTGCTGATGGCGTCCGATTTCCGCAACCAGCGGGAAAAGGTCCTGACGCGCTTTCCGATCATGCGCTCCAGCGCTTTTGAGCGGCGCATGTTGTTTCAACGCAGCGGCCCGCGCCAGGCGGCCCCGCGCCCGGTGTCGCTGGCGACGCAGCGGACCCCGGACGTAGCCGCCTCGGCAACGGGTTCTGCCCGCTAGGCGCTAGGGTCTCCACACGACGAGCCTAAAATTCCAGCAAAGCCCGCGGTTTTTGCCGGTCGGCGCGGCTTGCCTTCACCATCGCGCCACATTTACAACCCATTAACCATGACGGTTGCTTTTCGCTGGTTGGGGGCATTTGACCGGCTGTGGCAAGGTTCCATCAAGGTTGACGGAACGTTCGCTTAACCAACCCCCTGTAGACCGGACAGCAGTGGACGAAACGTGAGCGTGGAGGCTCCGGAATGAAACATCCTATGCGCATCCTCCAGGGATTGAAGCTGGCCGCGGTGCTTGCCGTCGCGTTGTCGATGGGGGCCTGTGCCAACAAGAACGCTGCCACGGATGCGATGGCCAACGCGGCGACGCCGGGCAGCCAGCAAGACTTCGTCGTCAATGTCGGCGACCGCGTGTTCTTCGAAAGCGACCAGACCGATCTGACCCCGCAGGCGATCGTGACCCTGGAGAAGCAGGCGCAGTGGCTCCAGAGCTATCCGCGCTACAGCTTCACCGTCGAAGGTCATGCCGACGAACGCGGCACCCGCGAATACAATATCGCGCTCGGCGCCCGCCGTGCCCAGTCGGTCCGTTCGTTCCTCGCCTCGCGCGGCATCGATCCGAACCGCATGCGAACGATCTCGTACGGCAAGGAGCGGCCGGTGGCCGTTTGCAACGACATCTCCTGCTGGTCGCAGAACCGCCGCGCCGTCACCGTGCTGAACGCGAGCTCCTGACGATCGGTCAGGCGCCGTTCATCTTCAGAAACCGATTATGCCGGCGCCCTCTCGGGCGCCGGTTTCGTTTCAGCGATCTGTGACGGAAACCCGTTTGTTACAGTCACAGTTTTGGCGTACTCCCCTTCAATGTGTGGCGCGTCGAATGTTCGGTCGCAGGCCATTTCGCTTTCGTCGTCAGGGCAAGATGTCATCCAGATTTAAGGTTTTCACCGGCACCGTGGCGATCGCCGCGCTGCTCTCTTTGTGCTCGCCCGCCCTCGCACAATCGGACGATGCAGATCCCGAGATGCGGATCGAGCGGCTGGAGAATCAGCTGCGCCAGCTCACCGGCCAGAACGAAGAGCTGCAATATCGCAACCGCCAGCTCGAAGAGCGGCTGCGAGCGCTCGAGGGCGGCGCGCAAGCTGCACCCGGCCAGGCGCCGGTCCAGCCCAATGTCGCGGCCATGCCGCCCGCGCAAGCCGCGCCGGCCTATCGCCAGCCGCCGCACCAGCAAGCGGCCCAGCCGAATTACGAGCAGCCGCAGATCGCCTCTCCGGCGCCGATCGTTCAGGAGCAGCCTGCGCCCGGCGCGCCGGGCACGCGCCGCCGCGGCGATGCCTTCGACCCGAACCAGAGCCCGAATGCGCCGGGTGCGCCACGCGCGCTCGGCGGCGGGCAGCAACCGATGCCCGCCGGTGCCCCGAGCGGCGCGCCCGGCGGCCGTGGCGCCGGCGAACCGCTCGATCTCGCCAATAGCGGCCCCCGCTATCCGCAGGCGGCCGCACCCCAGGCTGCGCAGCCCGGCTATCCGCCGGCCCCATCCGGCTCTCCCGCGCCGGCAGGCGCCCCGGCGCTGACGACCCTGCCGCCCTCGGCAACGCCGCGCGACGAATTCGATCTCGGCATCGGCTACATGCAGCGCAAGGACTATGCGCTGGCCGAGCAGACCATGAAGAATTTCTCGCAGAAATATCCGAGCGACCCGCTGCTCGGCGACGCGCAATACTGGCTCGGCGAGAGCTATTTCCAGCGCCAGCAATATCGCGACTCCGCGGAAGCCTTCCTCGCCGTCACCACCAAATACGACAAATCCGCCAAGGCGCCGGATGCCCTGCTGCGGCTCGGCCAGTCGCTGGCGGCGCTGAAGGAGAAGGAGGCCGCGTGCGCCGCCTTCGGCGAAGTCGGCCGCAAATATCCGCGCGCTTCGGCCGGCGTCAAAGCCGCGGTCGACCGCGAGCAGAAGCGGGTGAAGTGCTGACCCGCGGCGATTGATCCTGACAAGATTGATGGCGCTGCGCTAAACATTCGGTCCATCCGCGGACGATTGCAGCGTCATGTCAGACGACGACAATTCACCGATCTCGGCGCGTGAGGCCAAGCTCCTCTTCGCAGACCTGAAAGGCGCGCGGGGACTGTTGCTCGCGGTCTCCGGCGGGCCCGACTCGGTGGCGCTGATGTGGCTTGCGGCGCGCTGGCATCGCAGCCTCGCACACGGCCCGCGTCTCACCGTCGTCACCATCGACCACGGCTTGCGGCCGGAGGCGGCGCGCGAGGCGCGCGAGGTCAAGCATCTCGCGGCCGGGCTTGGCTTGCCGCACCGGACGCTGCGCTGGCGCGGGGCAAAGCCGAAAACGGGACTGCCGGCCGCCGCGCGCGAAGCCCGCTACCGCCTGCTTGTGCAGGCCGCGCGTGCCGCCGGTGCGAGCCACGTGCTGACCGCCCACACCCGTGACGACCAGGCCGAGACCCTGTTGATGCGTCTTGTCCGCGGCAGCGGATTAGCCGGGCTGTCGGCGATGGCCCGTCTCACCGAGCGCGACGGCGTTGTCCTTGCGCGTCCACTGCTCGACGTTCCGAAGTCGCAGCTGATCGCGACCTTGAAGCGGGCGAAGATCGGCTTTGCCGACGATCCCACCAACCACGACGCTGCCTTTACCCGGCCGCGGCTGCGTGCGCTGCTGCCGCAGCTGGCGGCGGAGGGCGGTGATGCCCGCAGCCTGGCTCGGCTCGCCGCAAGGCTGGCGCGCGCCAATGCGGCCGTCGAGGTGATGACCGATGGAGCCGAGCGCTTCCTCCGTCTGCGGGATCGCGGCGATGCGCCGCAGGCCGGCGTTCGAAGCTTCGAGGCCCCCGTGTTTGCCGCCCTGCCGGAGGAGGTCCGGCTGCGGATCCTGCTGCGGGCCATCAACGCGTTCGGGCATGAGGGACCGGCGGAACTCGGCAAGGTCGAATCTCTCCTGGCCGTGCTCGATCAGGCCATGGCGGCGGGAAGTACGGCTGCAAATGGCCGGCCGGTGGTGAAGCAGACCCTTGCGGGAGCCTTGATCAGCCTTGCCGGGGGGCGTATCCACATCGCGCCGGCGCCGGCGCGGCGGCGCAAGGGGAGCTAAGCCGCGGACCATGACACCAGCCGTTTCGGCGGCGCGACGTCAGGTCACCTTAACCAGGCGGGAAAAACCCCTGTCCGGGCGCCATTATTTCAGCGGGAATCGCTCTAAGATGGGATAAATAGTCCCATCTCGTTCCCTTGGCAGCGACCGGGGCGGCACCTAAATTGTAATGCGTCTAACCGAGAGGATTCCTTGGGATTTCCTCGTACGGCTTAAAGTAACTGCCCGAGGATCAGGCCGCGATCCGCGCGACCACGAAGGAAGATCGATGAACGCCAATCTGCGCAATTTCGCCCTCTGGGTCATCATTGTCCTGCTGCTGTTGGCGTTGTTCACGCTCTTCCAGAATCCGGGTCAGCGCGCCTCCTCGCAGGACATCGCTTTCTCCCAGCTGTTGAGCGAGGTTGACCGCGGCAATGTGCGCGACGTCGTAATCCAGGGGCCGGACATTCACGGCACCTTCACCAACGGCTCGAGCTTCCAGACCTATGCGCCGAGCGATCCGACGCTCGTGAAGCGCCTCTATGACAGCAAGGTGCAGATCACCGCGAAGCCGCCCGGCGACAACGTGCCGTGGTTCGTCTCCCTGCTGGTCTCCTGGCTGCCCTTCATCGCGCTGATCGGCGTGTGGATCTTCCTGTCGCGGCAGATGCAGGGCGGCGCCGGCAAGGCGATGGGCTTCGGCAAGTCGCGCGCAAAAATGCTGACTGAGGCGCATGGCCGCGTCACCTTCGAGGACGTCGCGGGCGTCGACGAAGCCAAGCAGGACCTGCAGGAGATCGTCGAATTCCTGCGCGACCCCGGCAAATTCCAGCGCCTAGGCGGCCGCATTCCGCGCGGCGTGCTGCTGGTCGGACCTCCCGGCACCGGCAAGACCCTGATCGCGCGTGCGGTCGCGGGCGAAGCCAACGTGCCGTTCTTCACCATTTCGGGTTCGGACTTCGTCGAGATGTTCGTCGGCGTTGGCGCTTCCCGCGTCCGCGACATGTTCGAGCAGGCCAAAAAGAACGCGCCCTGCATCATCTTCATCGACGAAATCGACGCCGTCGGTCGTCACCGTGGCGCCGGCCTCGGCGGCGGCAATGACGAGCGCGAGCAGACGCTGAACCAGTTGCTGGTCGAGATGGACGGCTTCGAGGCCAACGAGGGCGTGATCCTGATCGCCGCGACCAACCGTCCCGACGTGCTCGACCCCGCGCTGCTGCGTCCCGGCCGCTTCGACCGTCAGGTCGTGGTGCCCAACCCGGACGTCGTCGGCCGCGAGCAGATCCTCAAGGTCCACGTCCGCAAGGTGCCGCTGGCGCCGGATATCAACCTCAAGACCATCGCGCGCGGCACCCCGGGCTTCTCCGGCGCCGACCTGATGAACCTCGTCAACGAAGCTGCGCTCACCGCCGCCCGCCGCAACAAGCGGATGGTGACCCAGGCCGAGTTCGAGGAAGCCAAGGACAAGGTGATGATGGGCGCCGAGCGCAAGTCGCTCGTCATGACCGAGGAAGAGAAGCTGCTGACGGCCTATCACGAGGGCGGCCACGCCATCGTCGGCCTCAACGTCGTCGCGACCGATCCGATCCACAAGGCGACCATCATTCCGCGCGGTCGCGCGCTGGGTATGGTCATGCAGCTGCCCGAGCGCGACAAGCTGTCGATGTCGCTGGAACAGATGACATCGCGCCTTGCCATCATGATGGGTGGCCGCGTCGCCGAAGAGCTGATCTTCGGCCGCGAGAAGGTGACTTCGGGTGCGTCGTCGGACATCGAGCAGGCGACGCGTCTTGCGCGCATGATGGTGACGCGCTGGGGCCTGTCCGAGGCGCTCGGCACCGTGTCCTATGGCGAGAACCAGGACGAGGTTTTCCTGGGCATGTCGGTGTCGCGCACCCAGAACGCATCGGAAGCGACGGTTCAGAAGATCGACACCGAGATCCGGCGTTTCGTCGAAGAAGGCTACAACGAAGCGACGCGTATTCTCACCGAGAAGCGCGCCGATCTTGAAGCTCTCGCCAAGGGCCTGCTCGAATTCGAGACGCTCTCCGGCGACGAGATCATCGACCTGCTCAAGGGCAAGAAGCCGAACCGCGAATCCGTGCTCGAGCCGACCACCCCGCGCGCCTCGGCCGTGCCGCCGGCCGGCAAGTCGCGCCCGCGACCCGATCCGGATCCCGGCCTGGAGCCGCAGCCGCAGGCGTAACCGCGCACGGCAGATTGAATTGAAAAACGCGGCGGAAACGCCGCGTTTTTTGTTGCGTGGTGCTTTTCGAACGTGGGCAACTGAGCATCTCGCGACGAACAGGTATGTGCGCAAAGCCGCCCTTGCGCAGTGCCGACCATCTATGGGCGCCGCCATTGGTGGCACCCTTACCTTTACTCGCTCTCCGACCCCGCGACTCATCGCGATTGGAGTCTGCGGTGAAGTCGTGGCATGCTCTTCCCAATTAAGGCGCGGCTCGACCGCGGAGACAAAGGGGAGGGCAAGCCGATGCGCTTTGCGAGGACATTGGGCGCGCTTGGCGCCGTTTCGTTCCTGATAGTCTCATTCCCGTCCGCTCCATCCGCCGCCGCCGAAATGCGCGGCGTCACCGCGACCGAGATCAAGATCGGCCAGACCATGCCCTACAGCGGGCCGGTGTCGGCCTTCGGGGCGCTCGGCAAGGGCGAGGTCGGCTATTTCAAGATGCTGAACGAGAAGGGCGGCATCAACGGCCGCAAGGTCAATCTGATCTCGTTCGACGACAGCTATGCGCCGCCGAAATCAGTCGAGCAGACCCGCAGGCTGGTGGAGAGCGACGAGGTCGCGCTGATCTTCTCCTCGATCGGTACCGCCCACAACACGGCGATCGCGAAATACCTCCAGTCCAAGAACGTGCCGCAGCTCTTCATCGGCTCCGGCGCCTCGAAATTCGCCGACGTCGCACAATATCCGCAGGCAACGATGGGCGTGCAGGCGCCGTTCCGCTACGAAGCGCGGCTCTATGCGCGTTACGCGCTGGCGAAGAATCCGAACGCGAAGTTCGCCGTTATCTCGCAGAACGACGATTACGGCCGCGATTATCTCGCCGGGCTGAAGGACGTGCTCGGCGAGAAATACGATACAGTGGTCACCGGCGCGACCTACGAGATCCAGGACCCGACCATCGATTCCCAGATCGTGAAGCTCAAGGCCTCGGGCGCCGATGTATTCGTGATCGCGGCGACGCCGAAATTCGCGGCGCAAGCGATCCGCAAATCCTTCGAGATCGGCTGGCGACCCATGACGTTCCTGTCAAACGTTGCGGTGTGGGTTTCGACGGTGATGGAGCCTGCGGGACTGGAAGCCGGCACCGGCATCCTCTCCACCGCTTACGTGAAGGACCCCGACGATCCCGCCTGGAAGGACGATTCCGGCGTCAGGGGCTGGCGCGAGTTCATGACCAAATATTTGCCGGAGGCCGACCAGCACGACACCAATTATGTCAACGCCTACAACAGTGCGATGGCGCTGGAGGCTGTGCTGAAAGCCTGCGGCAATGATCTGTCGACCGAGAACATCCTCAAGCAGGCTTTTGCAATTCGCGATCTCGAATTGCCGATGCTGCTGCCCGGCATCAAGGTCAACACCGGCACGACCGACCATGTCCCGGTCGACCAGATGCAGTTCGTGCGCTTCAACGGCAAGAGCTGGGATAGATTCGGCGAACTGCAGACGGGCAATTGATGATTGATGAGGGATCGGCTTTTTGATCGGGCCGATGCGAGTCCAGAACGGGGATCATCTCTC
The DNA here is from genome assembly GCF_019402665.1 of Bradyrhizobium canariense. Lineage (GTDB taxonomy): Bacteria > Pseudomonadota > Alphaproteobacteria > Rhizobiales > Xanthobacteraceae > Bradyrhizobium > Bradyrhizobium canariense. Next base: position 271,149 of record NZ_VSST01000019.1, on the reverse strand, counting down.
CCTACCGATAAGTCCGATCTGCCCGCGAATGCATATCCTGTCCGCTACTCATCACTTCGGCGTCCCCATCGCCAGCCGCAGATTGGATTCAGGAATGCGGCGACATTGCCGGCTCGCCAGACCCTGCCGGACCGCGCAACGCGCCGAAGACGACGCCAATGAGAGCGACGATGAGGAGCGGCGATAGTCGTCCCGCCGGAATATACACCGCCGGGCTGAGCAACGGCACCATCCAGATGCCGAGCCCGATCAGCCAGTCGCGAAAGCGTGGAGCATCGATCGATGCGGCAAGCCACAGCACGACGGCGACCGTCAGCAGCGTCGCGTCATAAGGGCCCGAATGCGGGGCCGCCAGCACGGTTGCCGCAAGCAGTACGATCAGCTTGTTGTTGGTGCTGAGCGAGGAGCGAAAGGCCGCGAACGTCGCCGCCGCGCTCGAAAGGATCGCGGCCAGCTGAAGGATGGAGGCCAGCCGCTCCGGCAGGCCCAGCAGCATTGCGCAGGCCCACACGCTGTGACCCCAGATGCGGCCATAGGCGAGCCATTTCGCGTCGGGGTTGATCAGATTGTTGTATGCCTGCGGTATCCACCAAAGCCACAATTCGACGCCAAAAATCACGGCACTTGCAGCCGCCAATGCGAATGCCGAGCATGCAGCAGCGCACAGGCTGCCATAACGGCGCGACCCCACCAGCGCGAGCGGGACGAGCAGAAAGAATTGCGGCTTGAAACTCAGCAGCCCGAGAATTGCCCCGGCCAGGAGCGGTCGCGGTCCGAGCAGCCTGATGCCCGTGACCAGCAGCGCGGCAACGAGAAAAGCGCATTGTCCATCGGCCAGGTTGAGAGATGCCGATGGCGAGACCAGCACGGCCGCGATGATGTAGGGCGTCAGTTGCGGCTGATCGGCCCGGTTGCGAAGCGCCCAGCCCAGGAAGCCTGCGGTCGCGGCCTGGAATGCGACATAGGAGCCGATGAAGCCAAGCGGCGCGAATGGCAGCAGCAGAACGAGGAAGCCGGGCGGATAGAACCATGGACGGAACTCCAGAGGGACCGAGAGCCATGATGCGAACGACTGGTTGAGATAGGCCGTGAACGCGTCACCATCGATGACCAGCGCAAGATTGCCGGCGAGCAACGATCTGATGGCGCCGTAAAACACCATCCAGTCCGTGCCGGGAGCGACGTGGTTCAGCCCGATCCAGCCGGGATGGGTGAAGGTGGAGATCAGGACGCCCCAGCCGAAGAGCGTTGCGATCGAAAACGCTGGCAACATCACGAGGGGAATTCCGATCCAGCGGCGCGATGGACCGGATATCTGCTGTTGAGCGGACGCGCTCACTTGACGGCTTCCCTCGAGGACTCCGCTTCCGGCGTCGCGCCGGCCTCTGTGCCGCCGGTTCGCACGTGGATCACGGCGATGTTGTCGGCGTAGAGCCGCTTCCAGCCCTTGATGTGGTCCAGCACCTGGGCGGCCGGCGCGTCCGCGACCATGAGCGTGGCGTCGATCTTGTACGCGTCGAGGAGCCGCGTCAGGGTGTCGAGCTTCTTGAGCTCCACGGCCTTGAAGACGTCCATGGCGAAGGTTTCGCCGTAGAGCTCGGCGCGGCCGTCGATGAAGACAGGGATGTCGCGCGAGATCAGATAGCCGCCGAACTGGTAGGCGTTGAAGATGCGCTGCGCCTGGCGTTCCTCGAGCAGATCGACGGCAGCGACCGGTGTCTGATCCATCGTGAAGGTGAAGCGGTGATGCGCCATGTAAAGTGAGGTCGAGGTCCAGCCGGCGGTCACGATCATCAGCGCACCGGTTGCGGTGACGTAGCGGGCGGCCCAACTCTCGCCGCCCTGCGTGCCAGGCTGTAGCAGCGCAGTCCGTTCGCCGAGGGGCTTGGCCAGCACCAGCGGTACCAGGAAGGCAAAGGCCTCGATGCTCCTGACGTGGGTGAGCGCCATCCAGGTCAGAAGCAGGATCAGAAGAATACGCGGCGGCGAGAGCGTCAGGCCGCGATACAGCCCGATCGCAATCAGGCCGAACAGCGCGCCTTCGAATGCGTTGAAGGATGCGAAGCTCGCGGGCGACCATTCGGAGATGACCGTCAGCAACTCGCCGAGATTGAGGATGTTGATCGCGCCGAGCAATGTGCGCCAGCCATAGGGCGTGACGCAGCTTGCGGCGAGTGCCGCAACACCGAACAGGAACCAGCGCGACAGCAGCCGGACCTGCTTGCTGGACTCCATGCCCCAGAGCGCCACAAACGACATCGGGCCGATCAGCGCCAGGCCCAGCACGAAGCCGCCATGCAGGTTCGACCACAGCGACATCAGCGGCAGCCAGTACCATGACGGGGCGCCCTTGCGGTCGGCTGCGGCCATCAACACGCCGACCCACGCGATCATCACGGGCAGCGCCAGCATGTGCGGCCGCGCCAGAATATGGTGCAGCGATAGCAACAGCGCGAACATCGCGAACAGGACCGCGCGCGGAATTTCCAGATGGGCCTCGAGCAGACCGACCAGGATCGCCGCCGACAATGCGACAGCAAGTGCGGTGAGGATCACCGGGCCGGCCCAATCCCATTGCGCGTAGGAGAGAGCGAACAGCACCTGCGACAACCACGAAGTCGAAACCCAGGGCGCCCCCGGCCGCGTGAAGGAATAGAAGTCGGTGTAGGGAAGCGCGTGGTGATCGAGGATCCATTGCCCGATCTTGATCTGCCAGAGCGAGTCGGAGTCCTGAAGCAGCGTGTCGCCGACATACAGGAAGAAGAGATAGGCGCCCGCACCGACGCATAGCGGCACCAGCGCTCGCGCACGACTCTGCACCGTGATGCTGTTGGCAAAGGAAAGGGACATGCCGCCTCGTCGTCCTGGTGTTTTTGTCGTTGTGCCGAGCGATCGACATTGGACCATGGCGGTCATAATTCCGGGTAAACCGGCGGTGCCGGGCCGGCTTGATGTCTCGACAATTTAACGGATCGTTTTAGATTTCGGTTTACCATCGGCGAATACACGCAAACCGCTCTGTGTTTCCGCAGTCGAATTAACTGCGGCGCAATTCTTTGCCACTACGTTTGGTTCCATGGTCAAGCGGCGCTGGGAAGCCAAAAAGACCAGATCAGTTGTAGCCTCGTGTACTCATTTGGAGCTCTTTATGAAGAACCTCGTTGCGCGTTTCGCGAAAGATGAATCCGGCGCCACCGCCATTGAATACGGTCTGATCGCCGCCGGCATCGCGCTGGCGATCATCACTGTCATCAACAGCCTGGGCACCACATTGAACGCCAAGTTCACCTCGATCTCGAGCAGCCTCAAGTAAGGCTGGACTCATCGCGAACTGAGAGAGCTCCGTCGTTGACGGGGCTCTTTTTCTTTTGGTCGACGATTTCCGGATCTGGGACATCGTGAAGCTGTAGCAAGCTTGTAGGACAGCAAAACGTCCGCCTCAGCTCCAAGAGCGCAGGCGGAAACGTTCCCGCTGTCGAGAACATCGAACATTGAAAGTTGCTGATGGGCACAGCGCTACGCGCGGCCCCCTAGGTAACTTGCCGCCCGTCATTCCGCGAGGCCGGGCTGCCAGACCGCCGACGGCGCAGGCGCGGCAGACGTTTGCCGCGCGCGGCCGTGCCATTCGAGATAGAATTTCGCCGCCCAGATCGACGCTGCGGCGACTGCGATTCCGCCGGCGACGTCGATGATGTAGTGCGCGCCGATCACTGGTGTCGCCGCGATCATCAGCAGATTCAGCGCGGCCGCGATGCCGCCGAGGCCGCGCACCGGCCACAGCGCCCACATGTAGAGCACGGCGGATGCGGCGTGGAAGCTCGGAAACGAGACGATGCCGGCGAGAAAGAACAACCGGAGCTCGTGCAGGCTACCGTCGCGAAGCGCGAGGATGTCGCGCAACTGCCCGGCATAGACCGCGGTGTTGATTTCGGGAAAATGCGCGGCGGACAGCTGCAGCCCCCAATAGGTGCCGATCGCGGGCACGATGGCGGAGATCGCGATGGTGACCGCGAGCGCGAGGCTCATCGCGAGCATGAACAATTGCAGCCGCATATAGCGCGCCGTCAGTGCCAGCACGACGGGAATGCCGAGCAGCGGCAATTTGATCAGCCCGTATCCGCGAGCCAGGCTGTCCGCGAGCCAGGGATGGTCGTTGACGTATCGCGCGATCGGTTCGGGATCGAGGCCGAGTGCACGGTCGATCGCAAGCAGTGCTTGGTCCTGCAGTGGCCAGTTCAGCTTGGCCGCGACATAGCTGAGCGGTCCGACGATGGCGCAAGTGAGAATGATCTGTCCGATCGTTCCGAGCGAAAACAGCAACTTCGGGTCGGCAAGCTCGCCTTTGAGGATGCGGTGGCCATAGGCCAGCGCGAGCAGGAGTGCAGCGACTGCCAGCGTCACGCCGTAGGCGACCGGTTCGAGGCTCAGGCCAGTGAAGGGGAGGCCCAGCGCCAGCAGGCTGCCCATGGCTGCGATGGGAAGCCAGTTCAGGTGGAAGAGCTGCCAGGCGGTCCGGGCGTCCGTGTCGACCATGCTGCACCGAGGTGGGATCGCAATACCGCAGCACAGTCGCGGAGCAGGTTTAAGATGGCGGTAACGATCGTGGTTACCCCTTCACCAAAGCAGTTCGCGAGGTTTTTAGCTGTTTGAGCTCGCGCTTTTTTTTGGCGTGACGCTTCATGCATTTGCACCTTGTCATCCACTCTGAATAGTTGTTCAGTCCTTGCGGGGCGATTTGCGACATCGGTGACGAAGCGTTCGGCCGCAGGGCGTGCGGCCGGCGTGTGGGACAGGAAGCGCGCCATGGTTTATCGGCGGACGCATCAAGTGGTGAAGCGCCTTGCGGCCCGGCGCAGTGCGATACTGGCGGCGGCGCGGGAGGCGGCGGCGGAAGGCGGGATGGCGGCGGTGCAGATTGCGCCGGTCGCGGTTCGCGCCAGCGTCGCTGCGGGTACGGTCTACCGCTACTTCCCCTCCAAGGCCGATTTGATCTCCGAATTGATCGCCGAAGTCTCCCGCGACGAGCTCACGGCGATCCGGCGAGCCGCCGATGCGGCGCCGGGGCCGTCCTCGGCGCTGGCGGCCGCGGTGACCACCGTAGCGGTCCATACCCTGTCGCAGCGCAGGCTCGCCTGGGGCATCCTGGCCGAGCCGGTCGATGTCGATGTCAGCGCTTCACGCCTCGCCAGCCGGCGCGAGATCGCGGGTGAGATGGCCTCGCGCATCGACGCCGCCGTGCGCGCCGGCCACCTGCCGGCGCAGGACACCGCGCTCGCCGCCACCGCGCTGCTCGGCGCCTTGCACGAAGCCCTGGTCGGACCGCTTGCGCCGGATAATCTCGAAGATCCCGCCAGGATGCGCGATGCCGTGCAGACCGTGACGTTGCTGGCGCTCCGCGCGGTCGGCGTCATGGACGCCCGCGCCAGGGGTCTCGTTGTGCAGCAGACGCTGCTGCCGACCGCGAAAGCGCTGGTTGGGGCCTAAAACGTCCGCCTGATCGACCGAGGGACCCGATCGCGCCCAGGCCATTGCCCGAATTCGCCTTTGCGAAAAACCCCAGCACATTCGCCGGACCAGCCTGCTACTGTGCATGGGGTTGTTTTCGACATTTTTTGTTTGCCGCGTGCTGGCGAACCTAGATATTCGCTTCGCCCTCGGGGCCGACCGAGGCGATGCGCACCATGTTGGTGGTGCCGGGGATGCCGAGCGGCACGCCGGCGACGATGATCACGCGTTGGCCGGCCCGGACGAAGCCATCGCGGAACGCGATCTGGCCGGCGCGGCTCACCATGTCGTCCTGGTCGCGCGCATCTTCTGCCACCACGCAATGCACACCCCAGACCACCGACAGCCGGCGTCCCGCAGCGACGTTCGGCGTGATCGCCACGATCGGCGGCTTCGGCCGCTCGCGCGCCACGCGCACGGCGGTCGATCCCGAGCTGGTCCAGCAGATCAGGGCCGGCAGGTCGAGCGTCTCGGCGATCTGCCGCGCGGCGTCCGCGATGGCATCGCCGGCGGTGGCTTCCGGCGCGGGGCGCTGTGCGGTGATGACGGAGCGATAGATCGGGTCGCGCTCGACCTCCTCGCCGATGCGGTTCATGGTCGAGACGGCCTCGACCGGGAATTTGCCGGCCGCCGATTCCGCCGACAGCATGATGGCGTCGGCGCCTTCGTAGACGGCGGTGGCGACGTCGGAGACCTCGGCACGGGTCGGCACCGGCGACTGGATCATCGATTCCAGCATCTGGGTCGCGATCACCACCGGCTTGCCGGCGCGCCGCGCCATGCGCGTCATCTGCTTCTGCAGGCTCGGCACGCGTTCCAGCGGCAGCTCGACGCCGAGGTCGCCGCGCGCCACCATCAGGGCGTCGGAGGCGTCGATGATGTCGGCGAGGCGATCGATCGCCTGCGGCTTCTCGATCTTGGCCATCACCGCGGCGCGGCCGCGGATCATCTTCTTGGCCTCGAGCACGTCATCCGCGCGCTGCACGAAGGACAGCGCGATCCAGTCGACGCCGGTGACCAGCGCCGCTTCGAGGTCGGCGCGGTCCTTCGGCGTCATTGCCGAGACCGGCAGGTCGGTGTCCGGCAGGCTGACGCCCTTGCGGTCGGACATCCGGCCGCCGACCACGACGCGCGTCACCGCGTGGTCTTTCGAGGTCTCCTCGGCGATCAGGCGCACCTTGCCGTCGTCGAGCAGCAGCGAATGGCCCGGACGCAGCGCGGCCAGGATCTCCGGATGCGGGAGTTGGACGCGGGTTGTGTCACCGGGTGCCTTGTCCGAATCGAGCGTGAAGGTCTGGCCGTTCTGGAGTTGGACCGCGCCTTCGGCGAAGGCACCGAGCCGGAGCTTTGGTCCCTGGAGATCGACCAGAATGCCGATCGGTCTGCCGTAGCTGCTCTCGACGTTGCGGATCGTCGCCACCAGCTCCCGCATCTTGTCATGCGGGGTGTGGCTCATGTTGATGCGGAACAGGTCGGCGCCGGCCTCGAACAGGCGGCGGATCATCGCAAGGTCCGAAGAGGCGGGTCCAAGCGTCGCGAGAATCTTGATACGGCGAAGACGCCTCATGGCTTATTTCCAGACGGGGGCGAGGGAGCGGGCGGGAGGCCAGGCGCGGCGGGGGGCGTACCACCGGGGGGGCCATTGGGCAAACCGGGAACCCCCGGGCCAACCGGGCCGGGCATTCCCGGCACGCGCTGCTGTTTTGACGGCTGCTCGTTGGCATCGGTGAGCTGCACCGTCCAGGCCCGCTGCTCGCCGGTATCGACCTCGAAATAGCCGGTGCGGTCATAGCCCCGTGCAAGGCAATCCTCGGTGCCGCGGATGGTGAACTCCTTGTCGCGCGAGCACATGAAGGCCTGGCCCGACCATTCGCCGCCGCGGTCATAGTCGATGGCGTAGATGTAATAGAAGCGGGCCACCAAGGTTCCCCGCAGCAGGGTCTCGCAGGAACGGGACGAGATGTTCCACCAGCCTTCGGTGGTCCAGCCCTCGGCATCCTTGTAGCCGAGCGCGATGCCGACCCGGCTCGATGTGTTGTTGCAAAGCCGGAAATCGGCGGAGGCCGGGCTGGCCCAGAGGCACAGCAGGCCGACCACCAGCACCGGGACCAACCGGGCGAGCAGGCGAAAGGGGGAGCGGGGAGATTCGGCGATCATTGTCGCGGAAGCTATATCAGATCATTGACGATTTGGCGTAGGGCCCGGGAACTGCCCCGAAGCCGGCTTCGCGCCCGTTTGCGCCGCGATATGGCAAAATCTGTGACAGGCCCCACCTGATCTCGTAAGGGTGACCCATCCAGGTCACAGCCAATTTCGCAAAGCCGAGGGATCCAGCCATGGCAATCGACGACAAAACCAGAACGGAACTCGAGGCTGCCGCTTTCCGGCGCCTGGTCGATCATTTGAAGACGCGGACAGACGTCCAGAATATCGACCTGATGAACCTCGCAGGCTTCTGCCGCAACTGCCTGTCGAACTGGCTTAAGGACGCCGCCGACGCCCAAGGCGTCGCCTTGAGCAAGGACGAGAGCCGGGAAGCCGTCTATGGCATGCCCTACGAGGCCTGGAAGTCGAAATACCAGGGCGCCGCCACGCCTGAGCAGCTCGATTCCATGAAGAAGGTTCATCCCGGGCACTGAACGGTCTCGCCGGCAGCCCGATATGCACTGCCCTTGAGTCGCATCACACAACAGCTTTCTTCGACGCGCCGAAGGAAGGTGTGGGCGCGCTGTGGACGAGCGCGATGCTGCCTTGAACGCGAGAGGTCCGAACCCTAAGGGTCTAACCAGCACGCGCGGTGAGGATGCCGGCGTCACCTCGTTTTGCCAGTTCCATTGGGAGTACCAAGATGGCCACCTCCGCCGCCGTCCGCGACGACGAGCCCGCGACGAAATTTGCCAAGGACCAGCTCAAGTCCATCATCGAGCGCATCGAGCGGCTGGAGGAAGAGAAGAAGGCGATCTCCGACGACATCCGCGACGTCTTCGCCGAGGCCAAGGGCAACGGCTACGACGTCAAGGCACTGCGCACCATCGTGCGCATGCGCAAGCAGGACCCGAACGAGCGCGCCGAGGCCGAGACGATCCTCGAGACCTACATGCAAGCGCTGGGGATGATCTGAGCCCGGTGTCGTGTCCTGGCGAAGGCCAGGACCCATTATCCCAGGGAGCAGTTTGGCGAAAATTCGTCGCTTGGTATCCGTACCGCGTGAGCCAGATGGATCACGCGGTACGGATCCTGGCTTTCGCCAGGACGACGACAGAGATTTTGGTAACGGCGCGGCTTATCAGCCTCAGCGCAGCGAAGCCGTCCGCATGACGAAGGACGTTGTCTCGAGCTTGGCGGTGGCGGTGCCCGAGAAACTGTCGCAGGACAGGCCCTGCATCGGATCGTCGGCAAAGCCCATGGCGACCACGGATTGCGGCTTGACGAAGTAGGCGCGCATTGCGGCCGTGTCGAGCTCGCCCATTAGCGTGACCGACATCGCGCGGCTGGCGCTCGGCGACAGCATCACGATCTTGAGCCAGATGCTTTCACCCTTGGCTGCGGAGAGCCGGGTCGCGGTTGCGACCATGCCGTCGACGCGCTTGCCGACCACCGTGTTGATCTCGGTCGCGGGCGCAAGGTTGCGCGACGCGGCGGCGGGACGGGCGGAGCGCGGGATCGGCGCAGAGGCGGCGACGACATTGGCGCGGTCGACCGGGGAGGCGGACGCCGGCGCGTAGGCCAGCGCCTGATAGGCGGCGCTGGACACGCTCGCGGTCGGCTGCGGATCGGTGGCGGCGGCAAGCGCCTGGCGTGCCTTCAGCGCGGCAATTTGGGCCGGCGTCGCCTGCTGCGGCGTGGCCGGGGCGTCCCAGAAGCCGCGGGCATTGATGATGTCGGCGGGCGTCTCGGGCTTGGCGTCAGCAGATTTGCCGGCGGCCGGCTTGTCAGCCACGGGCGCCGGCTTCGACTTGGGTAGCGCGACGATCTGCGCATCGGCCGAGGCGAGCTGAATGGTCGCCGCGACTGACGGCTTGGCGCGCGGCGTCGGCACCGGATCGGCCGGCTTGGTCGCGGCGGCGACCACGGTCGGCGCGACAGGCTTCGCGGCCGGAGCGGGCGCGCTCTCGTCATCCTCGTCGTTGCTTGTGGCGGCCGGAGCCGGCTTGCCCTTGAACAGGGCGGCAAAGAAATTCGACTTGCTGCCTGAATCCTCGCCGCTGCCGCGCCGCTCGATCTCGGCCTTGGCAAGCTCATAGCCCTTCAGCGGCGTGCCGTCGGTCGGAACATGGACGGTGCGTCCGTCCGGGAAGACCCTGGCGAGCTGGTCATGCGTCATGCGCGGCCAGTGCCGGATGCTGCCGGTGTCCAGATGCACGAAGGGCGAGCCTGAGGTCGGGTAGAAGCCGACGCCGCCGCGCTGGAGGCGCAGGCCGGCGAAGCGGATCTGCTCCAGCGGCACGTTCGGGATGTAGAAGTCCATCGCATGCCCCAGCATGTGCTGGCTGAAGCGCGCCACGCCGGCGGAGCGGCGGCGGAGCATGGCGTTGGTGGCGGGCGAGCGGTAGGAGGAGATGATCTGGATCGGCTGCTTGGCATCGACGTCGCGATAGACTTCCCAGAGGATGTCGAACAGGTGACGGTCCATGACCGTCTCGTCCTGGGTACGCCAGTCGCGCAGGAAGTGGTTGAGCTGCTTCAGCGCCGTTTCGTCGTAGCGTCCGTCACGCTTGAAGGTGACGGTGAGGTCTTCGCCGGAATGGGTGTGGTGGAAGGAGAGCGTCTTGGTCTCGTTGAGCGCGGCGGCGTCATGAACTGAACCCGCGGCAGCAAGCAGCAATACGGCAGCGAGGCCGATCCTGGAACCGGCCTTCACTCCCGCATGGGACAACGACAGCACAGCGAATTGGCGTGCGATTCCAGTCAGCACGTTAGAGCCCACCCAGTCGACGAGCGTTCAAAATGGACTCTCCCGCTAACCCCGTTAGCGCGCGAAAGAGGATGAACGCTTTGTTAAAGCGAGAAGGTTAATTCGAGGTTGACCTTCCCGCCCCCAAACCAAGTCAGATCGCGAACCTAACCGGGTGAGTGTGGCAAAAAAACGCCCGCTGCCCGAGGTCAGGGGGAGAATGGTTAACGTTAAGCGACCCCATCCAAAGGATGAGGCCGCTGATTTTATTGCAGAATTTCAGGAAATCAGGCCCTGGGGCGGGCTTGGCTCAGCGGGTGAACACCCGCTGCTGCTGCGGCCGGCGGCCGACCGGTGCCGGCGGTGGGGTGGGCGCTCCGAACAGCCGCTCGAAGAAATTCGGGCCGGACGAGCCGCCATTGTTGGCCGCCAGCACGCCGTTCGGCAATGTCGTTGCCGGGCGTGAATAGCTCGGCTGGGAGTGGGCGACGACGTTCTCGAGATCCTTGCCGCGACCGTTCTTCAGGATGTTGATCATGGTCGCGTCGCGGCCATAGACGTCCTTGCGGAATTGCAGCTTGCCGGCATCGTCCACGAATGCGGTCTGATAGGTGATGTTGACCGGGATCGGGGTCGGGAATTTCAGGTCGATCTCGCTCTTGCCGTACATGCTGCGCACGCGCTCCGGCGTGTACTTCTCGTTCGGCATCGCGATGTTGAGCAGGACCGAGGCGTACTGATCCGGGTTCTGCACGCGCATGCAGCCGTGGCTGAAGGCGCGTTCGTCCCGGGCGAACAGGTTCTTGTCCGGCGTGTCGTGCTGATAGACCAGGAACTTGTTCGGGAAATTGAAGCGGATGCGGCCGAGCGCATTGGCTTCACCGGGCGGCTGCGAGATGTGGACCGAACCATCGCGGTTCTGCTCGAGCTTGAGGCCCATGCGCTGGAGCACGGTCGGGTCCTGCTGAAGCGCCGGCAGGTATTCGTTGTAGACGATCGACGGCGGCACGTTCCAGGTCGGATTGACCGTGATGTACTTCATCGTCTCGGTGAGCAGCGGGGTCGCATGTGTGCCGGGCTTGCCGGTGACGACGCGGGTGGTCCAGACCTGCTGGCCGCGCTGCATCACCTTCAGCGTGTAGTCGGGAATGTTGAGGATGACGTAGGCATCGCCCAGCGAGGGAACGCCCAGGTCGCGCGGCAGCCAGCGCCAGCGCTCCATGTTCACCAGCACCACGTCGATCTGCTTGTCGCGCTTCGGGGTGTTGATCGCCTTGACCGTCTTGTCGTCGAGGATGCCGGTCGCCTTGAGCTCGGCGCTGTTCTGGAATTTGCGCACGGCTTCTGCGACTGCCGCGTCATAGCGAGTATCGTTGGCATTCTCGGCGATGCCAAGCTTGGCCCGCAGCTGCGGCACGCGCGGATCTTCGACGACGATTTCAGCCTGCTTCTTGCCGGCCGGCGTGTATTTCAGCGTTGGACCATCGGCGATCTCGATCACCGGGCCGTTGCCCTGGCCGCGGAGCTCCGCGAGCTTCGCCTTCAGCTCCTTGTAGAGCTTCTGCGGCGGATTGTAGCTGTCGAGCGCCGCGGAGGCGTCCGCTGCGGTCGTGACCTTGGCGAGCACCTCGTTCGGATCGACCGGATGCTCGGGGTAGAGGATGTCGCCGCTGACCTGCGACCAGTGCATGCGGCCGCTCTGGGCCTGACGCGCATAGTCGAACATGCTGGCGGTGAGCTTGAGCTCGGCATTGGCGAGCGCATCGGGTGTCGTGGCGGCTGCGAAGTCCGGCAGCGGGTAATCGGCGGGATTGAGACCGTCGGACGCCGCGTCCTTCAGCCGTGCGATCACGCCCTTGGCCGCAGTGGTCAGGTTGCCGGCCTGGGTCCAGACCGGTGCGAAGTCGCGTGCGCCGTAAAACTTCTCGATCGCCGCGCGTTCGTTCTTACGGTCGAAATAGCGCGAAGCGTTGGCGCCGATGATGTCCTTGAGCTTGTCGGCGACCGGCTGGTCGGCCGCGGGAACGTTGCTCGCGGCCTTCACCGGCTCCGAGGCCGGAGCAGCAGCGGTGGCGGGCGCGGCCGGCGTTGGGGTCGCCGTGTCGGCCTTGGCAGGTTCGGACTTGGCAGGCTCAGTCTTCGCCGTCTCGCTCTTCGTCGCCTCGGCGGCGGGCGTGGTGGCGACGTCGGAAGGCTTGGTCTCGACCTTGTCCGGCGCGGGAGCGGCTTCGGCCTTCACGGGTTCCTTGACCGGCTCCTTTGCCGAGTCCTGAACCGTGGCGGTGGTGTCGAGCTTGATGTCGGATGCGGTCGGGGGCGGGACGTTTGCGGGTTCGGGGCGCGGGATTGCGGCTTCGATCGCGAGCTCGGCAGCGCTGCTGCGCGCTTGATCCTGCGCCAGGGCCGAGCTGGCCGATACCGTGAGGAAGGTTGCCGCGACCGTCATCAAGACACGGTCGAAGCCCGCACGGTGGTTCAAACAGTCACGCATTGTGTCGCACCCCTTGGGTGAACTGTCCCCCGTGGAACAGCTTCGTTATCGCCTATTGAGCTTCGGCTAAACCGCGCCGGCCTCTCGAAAGTTGCACGCCTGCACGCAACGATTCCTACGCAGACGATATACAGGCCCCGATTTCGCGGCCAGCGCTACCCGGGACAACTCACGACAAACTGACTTCAAGCAAGCCGGTTGGCAACGGATTGTGCGCTTCTGCCACGCGCTTTTCCCTGTGTCTGTCACTTCCAAGTCACGGTCGAGTCACGGTTCACGTCGCAGTCGAATTCCGTCGTCATGCGAACGGCTTACAGTCCTCTCGCGGCGCCCGGACGAACCTTCGTTCGCATCAGGCTCAGTGCGTCTCCTCACCGTTTTTGCCGCCATGGCCGGGAACTCCGGCTTCATCGAGTTTGCGGTAGAGGGTGGACCGGCCGATTTTGAGGCGGCGGGCGACCTCGGACATCTGCCCGCGATAATGCGAGATCGCGAAACGGATGATCTCGTTCTCGATCTCCTCCAGCGGCCGGACGTCGCCGGTCGCGGTCAGCATGGAGAGCGCACCCGCCACGGGCAGCGGCGCGATCGGTATTTCATTACCCGATACCACGGAGGGGGCCGCGATCGGCTCCAGCATCAGCGGCGCGGTCGGAATGTCTGTTCCCGGATGCGGCTGCGAGGCGATCAGGGGGAAGTCATCAAGGCCAAGCTGATCGCCGTCGCTCATCACCACGGCGCGGTAGACCGCGTTTTCAAGCTGGCGGATGTTGCCGGGCCAATCGAGCTGGGCGAGGTGCGCAACAGCCTCGCCGCTGATGCCGGTGATGGGGCGGTTCTCCTCCGCGGCAAAGCGGGCCAGGAAATGCCTGAGGAGATGTGGAATGTCCTCGCGCCGGGCGCGCAGCGAGGGGATCGTCAGCGGCAGCACGTGCAGGCGATAGAACAAGTCTTCCCGGAAGTGGCCCTGCTTGACCCGCTCAAGCAGCCTGCGGTTGGTCGCCGAGATGATGCGGACGTCGACCTTCACGGGTTTGCGGCCGCCGACCGCCTCGACCGCGCCTTCCTGGAGCGCGCGAAGCAGCTTGACCTGCGCGCTCAGCGGCAGCTCGCTGACCTCGTCCAGAAACAGCGTGCCGCCATGGGCTTCGACGAACTTGCCGGTGTGGCGTTCGGTGGCGCCGGTGAAGGCACCCTTCTCGTGACCGAACAGGATGGATTCGACGAGGTTGTCGGGGATCGCGCCGCAGTTGACGGCGACGAACGGCTTTGCCTTGCGCTCGCCGCTGCCATGAATGGCGCGCGCGAACATCTCCTTGCCGACGCCGGACTCTCCCTCGATCAGCACGGGGATCGAGGAGTTTGTTGCTTTCTGCGCCGCGCGCATCACGCCCGCCATCGCCTCGGCGCGGGTGATGATGTCGGAGAAGGTCAGCCGGCCCTCGCGGCTATGACGGATGCGCTGCAATTCGCCCTTGAGCGCGGACGAATTGAGCGCGTTGCGAAGAGAGACCTGGAGCCGCTCCAGGCCAACCGGCTTGACCACGAAATCGGCCGCGCCCGCGCGCATCGCCGAGATCACATTGTCGATGCCACCATGGGCTGTCTGCACGATGACGGGGATGCTGAGACCCGCTTCGCGGATTTTCGCCAGGACGCCCATGCCGTCGAGGCCGGGCATCACGAGATCGAGGATGACGCCGTCGATGGCCGCGTCAGGGGCGGTGAGGGCGGCGATCGCCGCATCGCCGGAGTCCACCACGATCGTCTCATAGCCGCATTTCTGCACCATGTTTTCGACCAGCCGGCGGGCTACAGCGTCGTCGTCGGCGATCAAAATACTGGCAGCCATGGTGTTCCCCGCACGCTACTACTATCTGTCTCGAATCGGGGCACTCTGGCCGAAGCCGATTAACGCACTGTTAAACCCTGATGCCCCCGCCCGCCGTTGCGATTGTTGAACACAGGTTTCCCACACAATGAATTCGCGCTCCAAGCCTGCAGTTAAGAAGTCCGCCATCAGCAAGCCCGCTCTTCGCAAGCCGAACACCAAGACATCCGCAGCCAAGGCAAAACCCTCCAAGCGTGCACCCGCCAAGCCTTCGCTTGCCAAGCCTTCATCCGCGAAGCCTGCGAGCAAGACCGGCAAGCTTCCGGAGTGGAACCTCGCCGACCTTTATTCCGGGATCGATGCGCCGGAAGTGGCGCGCGATCTCGCAAAGATGGATGCCGATTGCGTCGCGTTCGAGACGGACTACAAGGGCAAGCTCGCAACAGGAACAGCAAAGGAAGATGGCGGAAAATGGCTCGCTGAAGCCGTCCGACGCTATGAGGCGATCGACGACCTCGCCGGCCGGCTCGGCTCGTATGCCGGCCTCGTTCATGCCGGCGACAGCGTGGACCCCAAGATTTCAAAGTTTTACGGCGACGTTTCCGAGCGCCTGACGGCGGCATCGACGCATCTGCTGTTCTTCGCGCTCGAGCTCAATCGCATCGATGACGATATTTTGAACCGCGCGATGCAGGCCGCCGAGCTCGCGCACTACCGTCCCTGGATCGAGGATCTGCGCAAGGAGAAGCCGTACCAGCTCGACGACAAGCTCGAGCAGCTCTTCCTGGAGAAGGCGCAGACCGGCTATTCAGCCTTCAACCGGCTGTTCGACCAGACCATCTCGGGCCTGCGCTTCAAGGTCGGATCCAAGGAGCTCGCGATCGAGCCGACGCTCAATCTGTTGCAGGACCGCGACGGCGCCAAGCGCAAGGCCGCGGCGGAGGCGCTCGCAAAGACCTTCAAGGCCAATGAGCGCACCTTTGCGCTGATCACCAACACGCTGGCCAAGGACAAGGACATCTCCGACAGCTGGCGCGGCTTCAAGGACGTCGCGGATTCCCGGCATCTGAACAACCGCGTCGAGCGCGAGGTGGTGGATGCGCTGGTCGCCTCGGTGCGTGCGGCCTATCCAAAATTGTCGCATCGCTACTACGCGCTGAAGGCACGCTGGTTCGGCAGGAAGCGCCTGGCCTATTGGGACCGCAACGCGCCGCTGCCTTTTGCGGCGACGGACGTCATCGGCTGGGGCGACGCGCGAAGCATGGTGCTCACCGCCTATCGCGGCTTCTCGCCAAAGATGTCCGACATCGCCGAGCGCTTCTTCACGGACCGCTGGATCGATGCGCCGGTGCGCCCGGGCAAGGCGCCGGGTGCCTTCTCGCATCCGACCACGCCATCCGCGCACCCCTACGTGCTGATGAACTACCAGGGCAAGCCGCGCGACGTGATGACGCTCGCCCATGAGCTCGGCCACGGCGTGCATCAGGTGCTGGCGGCCAGGAACGGCGCGTTGATGGCGCCGACGCCGCTGACGCTGGCGGAGACGGCAAGCGTCTTCGGCGAGATGCTGACCTTCCGGCGGCTGCTGGCGCAGACCAGGAGCGCAAAGCAGCGCCAGGCGCTGCTCGCCGGCAAGGTCGAGGACATGATCAACACCGTGGTGCGGCAGATCGCGTTCTATTCCTTCGAGCGCGCGGTCCACACCGAACGCAAGAACGGCGAGCTCACCGCGACGCGGCTCGGCGAGATCTGGCTCTCGGTGCAGGGCGAGAGCCTCGGGCCGGCAATCGAGATCAAAGCGGGCTACGAGAACTACTGGATGTACATCCCGCATTTCATCCATTCGCCGTTCTACGTCTACGCCTATGCGTTCGGCGATTGTCTGGTGAACTCGCTCTACGCCGTCTACGAGAACGCGGCCGAAGGCTTTGCCGAGCGCTATCTCGACATGCTCGCCGCCGGCGGCACCAAGCATTATTCCGAACTGTTGCGGCCGTTCGGCCTAGACGCCAAGGATCCGAAGTTCTGGGACGGGGGCCTGAGCGTCATCGCCGGCATGATCGACGAGCTGGAAGCGATGGGCTGAGGCGAGCCGTCTTCGGCGCTGCAGCGAGCGGGTTGGGTCGGCCGTCCGAATGTCCCGTTGTTCCAACGAGGGGCGGGGCGGGTTGTATGGTTCCCGCCCTGCACATTGAACGTTTGTGCCTGGGGCCAGACTAATTCTTGCAGGCGGGTTCGACCTGCAATGCAATCTATGATTGTTGATCGGCGTGGTGTGCTCGGCCAGGGAGGCGAACATGGCCAGGATCAGTGCCCCAGACCCCAAGGTGGAGCCGCCACGGGCTGTCGAGGAACAGCAGCTGTGGGGGACGCAGCACCGGAAGATCGTCAAGCGCGAGCTCGCAGCCATCAACAACCGCCGCCGCGCCCAGGGCGTGGATCCCGTCGCATACCCTGGCGACGAAAAGGCGATCGACACGGTCGGCCTTGCGCTGTCAGGCGGGGGGATCCGATCCTCCGCAATCTGCCTCGGCGTCTTGCAGGCTTTCAATCACCACGGGCTGATCAAGCACATCGACTATCTGTCGACCGTATCCGGCGGCGGTTACACCGGCTGTTCGTTCACGGCGACCATGACGCGGGCGCAGAATTTCGTCTTCGGAAGCACGCCGACACCCGGAGCCGAGAGCGCCAATGAGATCAGTGACACGCCTGCGGTGGGGCATATCCGGAACTACTCGAACTACCTCGTTCCGGCCGGCGCGCGCGACCTGATCACCGGCGTCGCAATCGTCGTGCGTGGGCTCGTTGCCAATCTGAGCCTGACGCTGCCGGTCGTACTGCTCGTTGCCGTGATCACGATCCTGTCCAACGCCGCACGCTCATCACTCTATACGACCAATTTCTTCGGGCTGAGCGTCGACGACACCAGCAATCTTGGTCCCCTCTCCAGCCTGGGATTGATGCCTGCCTTCTTTCTTGGCGGCCTTGTTGCCGCCTTGCTGCTTTTGTTGGTCGGGCGCCTTTTCAAAGTCGGGCGGCGCGAGCTTTTTCGCTACCTGGCCGGTCTTGCGTTTGCGCTGGGACTCATCTGCGCGATCGCCAGCTGCCTGAACGTCGATCACTTTGGCCTTTCGCTTGCAGCGCTCCTGCTCGGCCTCGTGCTTTTCTTCGGCTGGGCCGTGCTGCGCTCGATTTCATCGACCAAGGGAGGTGAATTCCGCGGCTATCCGTCGACTGTCGGCGCGACCTATCTCGTTCTGCTTGCCGCCATCTGCTTCTTCGAATTCCAGCCCTTCATGATCGCCCAGATGTTCGATGTCGCCGACGCCAACACGGTTCAGTCCGGCGGCATCATTGGGGGCGTTGCAATCAAATGGCTCCAATCGCTTGCGGCCATCACTGCGCCGGTTGCGGCGGCCGTCACGCTGTTCCGGCAGCAATTCGCCGACCTGCTGAAGGGCGCCGGCGCCTCGGACCTTGGCTCACGCCTGCTCGCCCATGCGGCGAAAGCAGCCGTGCTTGTCGCGGGACTGGCGCTGCCCTTACTGATCTGGGTCGGATATCTCTATCTTTGCTATTGGGGCATCGCGAACGACAAGACGCTCGACGCCGCCTACCGCCAATATCCCATGATCGAGGAGTGGGGAGCGGCTGGCGTGCAACCCGTGCCGCCCGCGGCCGGTGTCGACGTCAAGGGAAATGTCCAGTTCGACTCGGCGACGCGCAAGCTCTCGGCCGAGATCACCAATGGCGAAGCGAAGGTCGTCGCCTCCAAGCCGGTGGGGCCGATCTCGCACATCCCCGCATGGCTGTTTTCTGTTGCATCATTGCAGTCCCCGAACACATTCACTTGGTCGAAGTACCAGTTCGGCAACAGTGTCAGCTGGCGGATGGTGCTGCTCTACTTCTTGTCGGGCTCGGCCCTGTTCGGCCTGTCGTGGGTTCTCGGGCCGAATGCCAATTCGTTGCACCGGCTCTATCGTGATCGCCTCAGCAAGGCCTTCTTGTTCAATCCGCTCTATTACGCCGACGGGGAGCCGTCGCGGAACATGCCGAGCCTGGACCAGGGGAGGGATTTCCTTCCGCTCGACGAGGAGAAGCTGAGCGGTTTGCTGCATCAGTTGGTCTACGGCGCTGATCCAGCGGGAGCGATGACGGTCACGACATCGAAAAAAAGCAGCCTGGCCTCGCCATATCCCATCATCAACGCCGCGCTGAACATCCAAGGATCCGATTTCGCCAATCGGCGGGGACGGAACGCTGATTTCTTCATATTCTCGCCGCTGCACGTCGGCAGCGAGGCCACCGGCTATGCGAATACACCGGCCTTCGAGAAGGTCGCGCCGGGCCTCGATCTTGCGACCGCGATGGCGATCTCCGGGGCCGCCGCTTCGTCGAACATGG
This sequence comes from Bradyrhizobium canariense, assembly GCF_019402665.1. Classification (GTDB taxonomy): domain Bacteria; phylum Pseudomonadota; class Alphaproteobacteria; order Rhizobiales; family Xanthobacteraceae; genus Bradyrhizobium; species Bradyrhizobium canariense. The sequence continues at coordinate 252,021 of NZ_VSST01000019.1, read as the reverse complement.
GCTCGGGCTCGATCCGCTCACTGACCCCGACCCTGGCGCTCCTCAACGTGCGCCTGGGGTACTGGTTGAAGAACCCGCGCTGGGTCTCGACAAAGGACAAGCCGCAGCACCACTCGACCCCTTTGTTTCTATGGTCTGAGATCTCGGGCCGGCTTTACGAGAATGCCGATGCGGTCTACCTGACGGACGGCGGACACATCGAGAATCTCGGCGTCTACGAGTTGTTGCGACGACGCTGCAAGGTGATCATCGCGGTTGACGCGGAAGCCGATGCGCCGATGAATTTCTCATCCTTGGTGACGCTGCAGCGCTATGCGCGCATTGATCTCGGGATCATCATCGACCTGCCGTGGACGCCGATCCGCAACACGACGCTCGAGTGGATGAAGTGCAACGCCACCAAATCCCCGGCCGCGGCCCGGCGCGCGGCGAGCGGACCGCACATGGCGGTCGGCACCATCGACTACGGCTCGGGGGAAAAGGGGCACCTCGTGTACATCAAATCGTCCCTGACCGGAGACGAGAACGACTACATCCGCGACTATGCACGCCGCAACGACACCTTCCCGCACGAAACCACCGGTGACCAGTTCTTCTCGGAGGAGCAGTTCGAGGTCTACCGCGCGCTGGGTTTCCACATGACCCACGGTTTTCTCACTGAGGATGCCGGCGCGGATGCGATCGTCGTGAACGTTCCGGGAGAACGCTGCGCAAAGCGAAACTTCTGCGACAGCAAGGTGGAGCCGATCGGCGCAGTCCGCCGTGCGCTCGGTCTGCGCTGAGAGGCATTCGGCTCGTGGCGCCGGAGACCGCCCCCAACGGGCGGACCACCGGTCCGAGCGGGATTCCGCCAATCGGAATTCCAAATGACCCGATTTGCCGGGAAACCGCGCCTCCGTGCCGTTGCCCTGCCCGAAAGTTTGCGGTATCCCAGCCATGAAATTCGACTTTCGACTGGGGACAATTCATGGCTGACCATAGCGAAGTGGCGTACAGCACCGCCGACGGCAACGACTACGTTGCCCACGAGCAGACCTACGAGGGCTTCATCAAGCTGGTGAAGTACGGCACGGTCTCGGTCGCGCTTATCGTGATCCTGATGGCGATCTTTCTGACCTGATCCATCGCCTGCAGCACCGCCAGCGTCGTCGGTGCCCATAAAATTTGCAATCAAGCCGGATTGAAAACCGGTATCCAACGTTGCGGGAGTAACGCTAAGTTCGCGTGCGCGCTCTTTCCCGCGTCGCCGGAGGGCCTATGAAGATCGCCGTTGCCAAGGAAATCGATCCGTCGGAGCCGCGGGTCGCCGCTTCGCCGGATACGGTGAAGAAGTTCAAGGCGCTGGGCGCCGAGATCGCCGTCGAGCCGGGCGCCGGCCTCAAGTCGGGTCTGCCGGACTCCGAATTCACCGCCGTGGGCGCCACCGTCAGCGCCGACGCGCTGAAGGACGCCGACATCATCATCAAGGTGAAGCGCCCTGAAGCCTCCGAGTTGGCGCAGTATAAGCGCGGCGCGCTCGTCATCGCCATCATGGACCCCTACGGCAATGAGGCCGCGCTGAAGACGATCGCCGATGCCGGCGTCTCCGCCTTCGCGATGGAATTGATGCCGCGCATCACGCGCGCGCAGGTGATGGACGTGCTGTCCTCGCAGGCCAACCTTGCCGGCTACCGCGCCGTGATCGAGGGCGCCGAGGCCTTCGGACGCGCCTTCCCGATGATGATGACCGCAGCCGGCACGGTGCCCGCCGCCAAAGTGTTCGTGATGGGCGTCGGCGTCGCCGGCCTCCAGGCGATCGCGACCGCGCGCCGTCTCGGCGCCGTCGTTACCGCGACCGACGTCCGGCCCGCCACCAAGGAGCAGGTCGAATCGCTCGGCGCAAAATTCCTCGCCGTCGAGGACGAGGAATTCAAGAACGCGCAGACCGCCGGCGGCTACGCCAAGGAAATGTCCAAGGAGTATCAGGCCAAGCAGGCCGCGCTCACCGCCGAGCACATCAAGAAGCAGGACATCGTGATCACCACCGCGCTGATTCCGGGCCGGCCTGCGCCGAGGCTCGTCACGGCCGACATGGTCAAGTCGATGAAGCCGGGGTCGGTGCTGGTCGATCTCGCCGTCGAGCGCGGCGGCAATGTCGAAGGCGTCAAGGCGGGCGAGGTCGCCGATGTCGATGGCATCAAGATCGTCGGCTACACAAACGTTGCCGGCCGCGTCGCCGCGTCGGCCTCCAGCCTCTACGCGCGCAATTTGTTCAACTTCATCGAAACGATGGTCGACAAGACCAGCAAGGCGCTGGCCGTGAACTGGGACGACGAACTCGTCAAAGCGACCGCGCTGACCAGAGACGGCGCCGTCATCCACCCGAACTTCCAGCCGAAAGCGTAAGGAGAGCCGTCATGGAGCATATTGCACAAGTCGTCGATCCCTTCGTCTTCCGGCTGTCGATCTTCGTTCTCGCCGTCTTCGTCGGCTATTTCGTGGTGTGGTCGGTGACCCCGGCGCTGCATACGCCGCTGATGAGCGTGACCAACGCGATCTCCTCGGTGATCGTGGTCGGCGCGCTGCTCGCGGTCGGCGTCGGCATGATCTCGAGCGGCTCGGGCTGGGCGCGCGGCTTCGGCTTCATCGCGCTCATCTTTGCCTGCGTGAATATCTTCGGGGGCTTCCTTGTCACCCAGCGCATGCTGGCGATGTACAAGAAGAAGGTGAAGTGAGCGGCGTGCACCTCGGGGTGACGAAGACAAAGGGGACCTGAGATGAACGCCAATCTGGCTGCAGTTCTGTATCTCGTGGCGGGTGTGCTGTTCATCCTGTCACTGCGCGGGCTGTCCAGCCCCGCCTCATCGCGGCAGGGCAATTTCTTCGGCATGATCGGCATGGCGATCGCGGTCGCCACCACGCTGGCCAGCCATCCGCCGGCGGACGGCCTCGCCTGGATCCTCGTGATCCTTGGCATCGCGATCGGCGGCAGCGTCGGCGCGGTGATCGCCCGCCGCGTGCCGATGACCTCCATGCCGGAACTGGTCGCCGCCTTCCATTCGCTGGTCGGCATGGCCGCGGTGCTGGTCGCCGCCGGTGCGTTCTACGCGCCGGAGGCCTTCGACATCGGCAGCCCCGGCAACATCCATCCGCAGAGCCTGGTCGAGATGTCGCTCGGCGTCGCCATCGGCGCGCTGACCTTCACCGGCTCGGTGATCGCGTTCCTGAAGCTGTCCGCGCGGATGAGCGGTGCGCCGATCATCCTGCCGTTCCGCCACATCATCAACATCGCGCTCGCGATCGCCCTCGTCGTCTTCATCGTCGGGCTGGTGATGTCGGGCAGCGCGCTCGACTTCTGGCTGATCGTCATCATCGCGCTGGCGCTCGGCGTCCTCATGATCATCCCGATCGGCGGCGCCGACATGCCGGTCGTGATTTCGATGCTGAACTCGTACTCGGGCTGGGCCGCGGCCGGCATCGGCTTCACTCTCGGCAATTCCGCGCTGATCATCACCGGCGCGCTGGTGGGATCGAGCGGCGCGATCCTGTCCTACATCATGTGCCACGCGATGAACCGCTCTTTCATCTCGGTCATCCTCGGCGGCTTCGGCGGCGAGACCGCGGCGGCCGGCGGTGGCGGCGGCGAGCAGAAGCCGGCCAAGCTCGGCTCGGCGGATGATGCGGCCTTCATCATGAAGAACGCGCAGAAGGTCATCATCGTGCCCGGCTACGGCATGGCGGTGGCGCAGGCTCAGCATGCGCTACGCGAAATGGGCGACGTCCTGAAGAAGGAAGGCGTCGAGGTGAAATACGCCATTCACCCGGTCGCCGGCCGCATGCCCGGCCACATGAACGTGCTGCTGGCCGAAGCGAACGTGCCCTATGACGAGGTGTTCGAGCTCGAGGACATCAACTCCGAATTCGCGCAGGCCGATATCGCGTTCGTGATCGGCGCTAACGACGTCACCAATCCGGCCGCCGAAGAGGACAAGACCTCGCCGATCTACGGCATGCCCGTGCTCCAGGTCTGGAAGGCCGGCACCGTGATGTTCATCAAGCGCTCGCTCGCTTCGGGCTATGCCGGCATCGACAATCCGCTGTTCTATCGCGACAACACCATGATGCTGCTCGGCGACGCCAAGAAGGTCACCGAGAACATCGTCAAGGCGATGTAGCGCGGAGGCAAGCGGGCCATTGCCAAAGCGACGCGCGAGCAGCGCGTCGTATGGCACACCGCTCACTGGGCGGCGTGCGGCCGGCGCGCCTCCCGCGAGGTCATGAAATTGCTGCGGAGCCGGTGCAAAGCCTTGACGGGGGCCGGGCCGTGTCATCATGACCATCGTCAAGTGGATCGCCATCCTGCTCGTGACCGTCTATTGCGCCGGTCTCCTCGTGCTGTATGTCAGGCAGCGCGAGATGCTGTTTCCGATCCCGCCCGTCGGTCGCACCGCGCCGGATGCCGCAGGCCTCCCTGAGGCCGAAGAGCACGTCCTGACCACCTCTGATGGCGAGAAGGTCATCGTCTGGCATGTGCCGGCGAGGCCCGGCCGCCCCGTGATCCTGTATTTCCCAGGCAATGGCGATTATCTCGCCGGTCGCGTCAGCCGTTTCAAGGCCATGACGGCGGACGGCACCGGCCTCGTCGCGCTGTCCTATCGCGGCTATGCCGGCTCGAGCGGGGCGCCGAGCGAGGCGGGCCTGCTGCGCGATGCCGCGGCCGCCTACGCCTTCACCACTGCGCGCTACGCGGCGGAACGAATCGCCGCCTGGGGCTTTTCGCTCGGGACAGGCGTGGCGGTCGCGATCGCCTCGGAGCATCGTGTTGGAAAACTCATCCTGGAAGCGCCCTATACATCGACGGCCGACATTGCAGCATCATCGTTCTGGTTCGTTCCGGTGCGTCTGCTGATGCGCGATCCCTTTCATTCCGACGAGCGCATCCCGCGCGTCACTGTGCCGCTATTGGTGATGCATGGCACCAATGACCTTGCCATTTCGATCGTGTTCGGAGAGCGTCTGTTCGCGCTTGCGCATGAACCGAAGCAGTTCGTTCGCTTTGCAGGCGGTGGACACGACAATCTCGATGCGTTCGGTGCGATTGAAACGGCGAGGCGATTCATTGCTTCCTAGACGACTTGTCGTTCGGCGCGCGAGCGGGTTCATCGCCGCGATCCTCGTCGTGTTGTTGCCACAGCACGCATGGGCTGCGACCGGGCTCGACGGCGCGGCGATGGGCTGGCCCTATGCGCTTCCCTTTGCCGGCCTGCTGCTGTCGATTGCGCTCGGCCCGCTGCTATTTGCACGATTCTGGCACCATCATTACGGCAAGATCGCCGCAGCCTGGTCGCTGCTGGCACTCGCCTCGCTCGTCATCTTGGCCGGGAGCACGGCGACGCTGGCGGCGCTCGTTCACGCCATGCTCGCCGAATATCTCGGTTTTATCGTGCTGCTGTTCTCGCTCTATGTCGTGGCTGGGGGCATTCTCGTGACGGGCGACATCAAGGCGACACCGGCGGCCAACGCCGGCATCCTTGCGCTCGGCACCGTGATGGCGAGCGTCGTCGGCACCACGGGAGCGGCCATGATCCTGATCCGCCCTCTGATCCGCGCCAACCGGCCGCGGCGCTACAACGCCCATGTCGTCATCTTCTTCATCATCCTGGTCGCCAATGTCGGTGGTGCGCTGAGCCCGCTCGGCGATCCCCCGCTGTTCGTCGGCTTCCTGCACGGCGTCGACTTCTTCTGGACCACGCGGACCATCTGGCTGCAGACGGCGATCGTTGCCGGACTGCTGCTCGCGATCTTCGTCGTCATCGACGTCTGGCGCTTCCGTAGCGAACCTTTGTTCAGCGCCGCCGGCGCCGCGAAGCCGGTCCGCATCCGCGGCCTCGTCAACCTGGTGCTGATCGCAGCCATCGTCGCGAGCCTGCTGGTGTCGGCGATGTGGAAGCCCGGCATCGCCTTCGACATTCTCGGAACCAGGCTGGAGCTGGAAGACATCGCCCGCAACGCGGCGCTGCTGGCCATAGCGGCCCTGTCGGTGTGGTTGACGCCGGACGAGCACAGGCAGGCCAACGGCTTCACCTGGGAGCCGATCCGCGAGGTCGCGAAGCTGTTCGCCGGCATTTTTGTCGCGATCATCCCGGTCATCGCCATGCTCGATGCCGGCCATCACGGCGCGTTCGCCTGGCTGTTGTCGGCCGTGACGGCGCCGGACGGCACGCCGCGCGAGGTTGCCTATTTCTGGTTCACCGGTCTGATGTCGGCGTTCCTCGACAATGCGCCGACCTATCTGTTGTTCTTCGAGCTCGCCGGCGGCGACCCGCAGGTGCTGATGCACGAACTCTCGGGCACGCTCGCCTCCATTTCCATGGGCGCAGTCTACATGGGCGCGCTCACCTATATCGGCAATGCGCCGAATTTCATGGTGAGCAGCATCGCCAGCGAGAACGGCATCAAGATGCCGAGCTTCTTCGGTTATTTCGTGCGCGCCAGCGCGGTGCTGATCCCGCTATTCGTGCTGCTGACGCTGCTGCCGTTCGCTCCGATCCTGCGCTGGCATTGAATCCGCCACCCGATTTGCTACTGCTCGCCCAAGATGCGATGAATTTGCGCGAAGCAATTGGAGCCGGTGGATGAGCGCGCACAATCCGATGCCTCGGTCGGCCTGGATCTTTCCGGCGCTGGCCGTGCTGCTGTTCGCGGCCGTCAGCGCGACGGACTACGCGTTCACGCTGTCGTTCGGCGGGCTCGTCTTCGCCCTCGTGCTCCTCGTCATCCTGTTCGGCACGGTGTTTGCCGCGGTCCATCATGCCGAAGTGATCGCCGAGCGGGTCGGCGAACCCTACGGCACGCTGGTGCTGACACTCGCGGTGACCATCATCGAGGTGGCGCTGATCACCACGATCATGCTGGGCGACAAGCCGGCCCCGGAACTGGCGCGCGACACCGTGTTCGCCGTGGTCATGATCGTCTGCAATGGCCTCGTCGGGCTCTGCATCTTCATCGGCGGCCTGCGCTATCGCGAGCAGGGTTTTCAGCTCTCCGGCGCCAACGTTTATCTCAGCGTGCTGTTCGCGCTCGCGACCATCACCCTGATCATGCCGAACTACACGACCACCACGCCGGGCCCCGTCTATTCGGCGGCTCAACTCGGCTTCGTCGACGTGGTCACACTCGCGCTGTATGGGGTGTTTCTCTACACCCAGACCGTGCTGCACAAGGATTACTTCGTTCACGACCGGGCGGGCGGCGGGAGCGGGGAGGCGCATCTGTCGGGGAGGACCTTGGCGCTCAGCGTCGTGCTGCTGCTGATTGCGCTGCTGGCGGTCGTGCTGCTGGCCAAGAAATTCTCGCTGGTGGTCGATGCGGTCGCGGCCAGGATCGGCGCGCCGCCTGCCTTTGCCGGACTTCTGGTCGCGCTCCTGATCCTGCTGCCGGAAGGCGTCGCAGCCGTCTCGGCGGCTCGCAAAAACGACCTTCAGAAGAGCATCAACCTCGCGCTCGGCTCGTCGCTCGCCACCATCGGGCTGACCATCCCGGCCGTCGGTGTCGCCACCTATGCACTCGACAAGGAGCTCACGCTCGGCCTCAGCGGCCAGGGCAGCGTGCTTTTGCTCCTGACCTTCTTTTTGAGCATGCTGACCTTCGGTACGGGCAGGACCAATGTCCTGTTCGGGCTGGTCCATATGGTGGTATTTGCCGTCTACGTGTTCATGGTTTTCGTGCCCTGAACCGGTTTTCCGGATATGCCCCAGGAGAGTTCCGATGCTTGCCGCCGAGTCCGAGGTTCAGGTCGACAATGAGCAGGTTCGGGTGACCGAGTGGCGGCTCGCGCCAAACAGCGCCACCGGGCATCACACCCACGGCATGGACTACGTCATTGTTCCCGTGGTCGCAGGGGAAATGACCATCGTGGCACCCAATGGCGAGCGGTCCAAGGCGCAGCTTGCGGCCGGAAAATCCTATTTTCGCAAGGCCGGCGTCCAGCACGATGTGCTTAACGAAACCGCAACCGAGATCGTGTTCCTTGAGGTTGAGCTGAAGTCGTAAATCCGGCGTACCCCTTTGCCATTGATCCGTCGCAGTTGATCCCTCACTATGCCTCAAAGTTCCCGCATCAGATCGCGCGGGGAGTGGCCGGAATGCTGAAATACATCGCTAAAATCTCGATGGACATCTTCCCCTCGGTGCTCGCAACGATCATCGGGGCATACATCGTTAATCATTACATCAACGCGAAGCCGGCGGCGGATGCACCCGCGGCCGTGATGGCGCCTGCCGACGCTGGCAAGAACGGCAAGCCCGCCGATCTGGCCAACCTGCCCACGCCGGGCGTCAAGGCCAAGGGTATTTCCGAGAAGAAGGTGGCGGACAAGCCGGCGACCGAGAAGGCTGGCGATCAGCCCGCCGCGGAGCCAAAGACTTCTACGGCGGACGTCGCACCGGCCGAGGCCGCCCCGCGCGGCAAGCCGTCCGCGCGCGAGAAGGCAGTCGCCAAGTCCACCCCGGTCGTCAGTGCACCCGTTCCCGCCACCCCGGTGGTGGAGGCCAATTCGGCGCCGGCTGCTGCCGCACCGACCGCAACCCCCGACGCCAACGATCTCGTGCGCGCCGCGATCGAGCGCCTGCGCAAGTCGCCTGAGGGTAAAGCCGTTGAGGCCAAGTCGGTTGAGGCCAAGTCGGTTGAGACCAAGTCTTCGGAAGCCAAGGCGCCCGAGAAGACTCAGGAGCCTGCGGTGCGCGAAGTCGCTCGCAGCCCGGAGGCTCCGCGTATCATCCCCTTGGATCAGTCAACGGTGCGTCCGTTGCCGCCGCCGATCACGGTCTCGACGCCCGCAGCCGAGGCCTATGGCGATGGCGGCTCGTCGCAGGCGAACCCGCCCTACACGGCCTCGGTCGGCAACGAGAACCCGAATCGGCTGACGCCGCCGGCTGACATTCCTGTCCCGATGATCGCGCCCCCGCTCGATCTGCGCGCCGATGCCGGCGCGTCCATGCCGCGGCCGAAGACCAATGTCGCCGACGACATGCTGTCGGGCGTCAAGTCCATGTTCCACTCCGTTCTGCCGAAGGGCGTCACCCCGGATTAAGACGGCGCCTGCGGCTTCGCCAGAATCGTCAGCCGCCGACGCGGGCGAGGCCGCTGCGGGCGGCATCGTCGCGTGGACGAAGCGAGACCGCCTTGGTGTAGGACGCCGCCGCCTTGGTCCTGTCGCCCAGCCGTTCATAGGCCTGGCCGCGTATGGTCCAAACTTGGGCATTGTGGGGATCGGCCTCGGAAGCCTCATCCAGATCGGCCGCGGCCTCCTTGGCCTTGCCGAGGGCGAGATAACTGTTGGCGCGGCCGAGCAGCGGCTCGACCTTCTGCGGGTTAAGGCCGCTCGCCGCGCTGAAATCGGCGATCGCGAAATCGTGCTGGTTCTTGCCCTGGTAGATCAGGGCGCGGCCATAGAGCGCCTGCGCATTGTAGGGATCGAGTCCGACCGCGTGATTGAATTCATCGAGCGCGGCCGCCGTCTCGCCGGACTTTGCCAAGGCTTGGGCCTTTGCTGTATGGGCCTGGGCTTCGCTGACATTGCCGGCGCTGACCACATTCTCGGCGGTCGTGGCCGCCTTGGGTGCCTCCTGCGGCTTTTCCTTCTCCGGCGTCAGCGATCCCAGGTCGAAGGAGCAGCCGCACAGCGAAATCCCCATCAAGGCCAGCGCAAATGGCTGCAGCAAGATCTGGCGTAACCGCGCCAAGCCGCGCTTGGGGAAAGGGGAGGCCATCTACGGTTCGCTCGCGCTAGTGCCGCATCGGGAGTGCCCCATCCCAGGAAGGCACTGCTCACAAAACAATAACGCGGGCCAGGGGCCCGCGTCATCGAAAACTGAAGTCTCTCAAGTCCGGTAAATCAGCGCGGTCCGCGCGGACCGGCACTTGCACCAGCACCCGGGCCGCCGCGACCGCCACGATCACCGCCAGGGCCAGCGCCGAACACCGGCTTCGGCTTCATTGGCAGCAGGCCTTCGCGCTGCAGCTTCTTGCGGGCCAGCTTGCGTGCGCGACGCACGGCTTCGGCCTTTTCGCGGGCCTTCTTCTCGGAGGGCTTTTCGTAGTGACCGCGGAGCTTCATCTCGCGGAAAATACCCTCGCGCTGCATCTTCTTCTTCAGCGCCTTGAGGGCTTGATCGACATTGTTATCGCGGACGAGAACCTGCACGCGGCATCCTCTTCAGTGGATCGGATTTGAATTCTGGTAAGTCAAAGGGGATGGCGAAACGCACAAGCCCTTAACCTTGAGGGCGCGGATGTATCAGACAAAACCTGGGATGTCCACCGGCCAAGCGGGTTTTCGGGCCAAGTTCAGCCATTAAATGAGGCAAAATACCTCTGTGCGGCCCTGATTTGGGAGATTTGACGCCAAGGGTGGGGCCGTTTCCGGAGCTTTGTTCCGGAATCTTTGAAAGCAGGGGACGACACATGGATATGAAGAAATACGCGGCCGAAGCTATCGGCACCTTTTGGCTCACATTCGCAGGTTGCGGAAGTGCTGTGATCGCAGCCGGCTTTCCGCAGGTCGGCATCGGTCTGGTCGGTGTCTCCCTCGCATTCGGGCTGAGCGTGGTCACCATGGCCTATGCGATCGGCCACATCTCCGGCTGCCATCTCAATCCGGCCGTCACTGTCGGCCTTGCTGCCGGCGGACGTTTTCCGGCCGGACAGATCCTGCCTTATGTGATCGCGCAGGTGGCCGGCGCGATCGTGGCCGCGTGGCTTCTCTACGTCATCGCAAGCGGAGCGCCCGGCTTCGACGTCAGTAAAGGGTTCGCGTCCAACGGCTACGACGCCCATTCTCCCGGCCAGTACAGCATGATCGTGTGCTTTCTCACCGAGGTGGTCATGACCATGATGTTCCTGTTCATCATCATGGGCGCTACCCACGGCCGCGCGCCCGTGGGCTTTGCGCCGCTGGCGATCGGGCTCGCGCTGGTGATGATCCATCTCGTCAGCATCCCCGTCACCAACACCTCGGTGAACCCGGCGCGCAGCACGGGCCCCGCATTGTTCGTCGGCGGCTGGGCGCTGTCGCAGCTCTGGTTGTTCTGGGTTGCGCCACTGATCGGCGGCGCGCTGGGCGGAGTGATCTATCGCTGGCTCAGCGACGAACCCACCGGCGTCGTCGCGGGCGCAAAGACGGCGTAATCGCAAAGCGGGATCGCGGCATACGCCGCGGTCCCGTTATTTGCCGGTCGTGGGTCGCACTTCGGTGACGTGGCCCATCTTGCGGCCGGGACGCGGCGCGCCCTTGCCGTAAATGTGCACGGTCGCGCCCGGCACGCTCAGCCAGTTCTCATACTCGTTGATCTCGTCGCCGATCAGATTGGTCATGGTGACGACTTCGCCGTGGCGCACGGGCTTGCCGAGAGGCCAGCCGGCAATGGCGCGAATGTGCTGCTCGAACTGCGAGACGGACGCACCGTCGAGCGTCCAGTGTCCGGAATTGTGCACGCGCGGAGCGATCTCGTTGACCAGCACCTTGGGTCCGGTGCCGTTGGCGAGCACGAACATCTCGACGGCAAGCACGCCGACATAATCGAGCGCGCCCGCGATCTTGCCGGCGATGCTGCGCGCTTCCTCGGCGAGCACATCCGGGATCCGCGCGGGCGCACGGGAGATCTTCAGGATGTGGTCGCGGTGCTCGTTTTCGGTGACGTCGAAACACTCGACCTGGCCTGTGGCCGAGCGGGCGGCGATCACGGAAATCTCACGCTCGTACGGCACGAAGGCTTCCAGGATGGCCGATTTGGTGGCGAGACTGGTCCACACTTTCGCGATGTCGTCGCCCTCGCGGATGATGGCCTGGCCCTTGCCGTCATAGCCGAAGCGACGGGTCTTCAGCACTGCCGGAAGGCCGATCCTGGCGATCGCCTCGCGCAATGACGGGACCGAGGTGACGTCGGCATAGGCCGCGGTGCCGATGCCGAGCCGGGTCACGAAATCCTTTTCGGCGAGTCGGTCCTGGGTGGTCTCGAGAATCTTGCGGTTGGGCAGCACCGGGCGGCGCGCATCCAGCACCATCGCGGCCGCGGACGGCACGTTCTCGAATTCGTAGGTGATGACGTCGACGTCGTTGGCGAACAGCTCGAGTGCTTCGACATCGGCATATTCGGCGCAGGTCGCATTCAGGACGACGTCGAAGGCCGGTGAGTCCGGATCCGGCGAGAACACCTGGCAGCGCAGGCCGAGCCGTGCCGCCGCCATAGCCAGCATCCGCCCCAATTGTCCGCCGCCGAGGATGCCAATGGTGTCGCCGGGCTTCAGCTTCACCTGCTTTGCGTCAGTCACGCCTTGTCCTCCGGGCGCTCGGCCACGGCCTCGGTCTGCGCCTTGCGCCAGGCGGCGAGGCGGTCGGACAAGGCCGGGTCGGACAAGGCCAGCACGGCAGCCGCCAGCAGCGCCGCATTGATGGCGCCGGCCTTGCCGATCGCGAGGGTGCCGACCGGGATGCCCGCGGGCATCTGAACGATCGAATAGAGCGAATCGATGCCTTTGAGTGTCCTCGATTCGACGGGAACGCCGAACACGGGCAGTTCCGTCAGCGCCGCCGCCATGCCGGGCAGGTGGGCTGCGCCGCCCGCGCCGGCGATGATGACCTTGTAACCAGCCGCCTTGGCGCCCTTGGCGAACGTAAACAGCCGGTCGGGGGTGCGGTGGGCTGAAACGATGCGGGTGTCGGCGGCAACGCCGAGTCCTGCGAGCGTGTCGGCGGCATGCCGCATCGTGTCCCAGTCCGACTGGCTTCCCATGATGATGGCGATCGGCGCGGTCATGACGTGAATTGTGCTCGAAAAACAGGAAGATAGGCCAGATTAGCGGTTCCGGCCGGTGGCTCGCAAGGCGGTGGCAAGGAGAAGGGAATGCACTATCCTGTCTTGGTGAATCCCCGCAAGCCTTCATTGAGCAGGATGCCCATGAAGAAACCAAAAAGGGCGAGCGCTGCGAAGGCCAAAAAGGGCCCGAAAACCAGCGCCGCTCGCTCCAAAGTTGCTCTTAAGCGTCCGGTCAAGCGTCCGACCAGACCGTCGCGACGCGGAGCGTCTGCCGATGACGGCGCCAAAGCGGTCATCAAGACGGCCATCAACGCGACCATCCGTGACCTCCGGAGCAAGCTGAAGGGGGCGCTGCGGCGGGTCGCGGAGCTCGAGGCGGCCGCCGACACCGACTTCCTGCTCGAAATTCCGAACCGGCGCGGCTTCGAACGCGAACTCGGACGCGCCGTCGCCTACATGAAGCGCTACCGCGCCAGCGGCGCGCTGATCGTGCTCGACGTCGATCGGCTGAAGCCGATCAACGATTCCTTCGGCCATGCGGCCGGCGACGAGGTGCTGAAGGCGATTGCCACCACGCTGACGCGGCAGATCCGCGCCTCCGACGTGGTCGGCCGGCTCGGCGGCGACGAGTTCGCGCTGCTGCTCTGGAATCTCAGCGAGACCGACGCCAAGGCGAAGGCCGCGGCCTTCGAGCAGGCTGTCGACGAATTGTCCTTTGTCTTTCGCGGCCAGCACGTGAGCGCGGGCGCTTCCGCCGGCGTGGCCCTGCTCGGGGTACAGTCCGACGCCGCGCGCGCCCTGGAAGAGGCCGATGCCGCGATGTATGTGCGCAAGGCGCACCGGCGGCACGAGCCGCGCATCAGGCTCGTCAGCAGCTAGTTAAAGCGTGCCGAGGTCTTTCGGTACGTTGCCAAAGCTGCGGAGCAGTTTGGCGTCGCCGAATTCGCCAGTCATGGGATCGCCGCTGCGGCTGAACGCGACGGCGCCGGTGTGGCCGGCGCCGTGCGACATAACCTCGGCGCGCCGTAACGCGGCCGCCGCGGTCTGGCATTCCTCGGCCGCACCTGCGACCGGCGATCCGTCCTCGTCGGTCAGGAAAGGTAATGCAACGTAATAGGTGACATCGGACATGGTCGGCTCCGATAGCTGACAGCTCAGGCTGCGCTGCTCTTGCTCCGCATCTTGCTGCGTGAGGTCTCCGGAATGCAGCCGGCGGAAATGGCCGCCTGCAATTCCTCCAGCTCGGCCTCCAGATATTCATTGGCCATGATCAGCGCCTTGATGGTGCTGCGCAGATTGCCGTCGCACATCGCGATCGCCTGATCGCAGGCTTGTTCATAATGGCTGTTGTCGAGAAGGGCGGTTGCCGACATCTGCGTTTTCCTTGGACGGTTTTCCTGGGGGCGTTGGTGCGCAAATGTTCTTATTTTGTTCCTTTCGAGTCAAGCGGATTCGCGTGCGGCGAGCTGCCGTAAAGCTCTCCTCCTGTGGATCAGGCGATGATGTCGGGCGTGATCTGGTCTTCGATGAACGCGATACGGTCACGCAACAACAGCTTGCGTTTCTTCAACCGCTGTAACCGCAACAGGTCGGGGGCGGGCGATTGATGCAGTGCATCGATCGCCACATCGAGATCTCGGTGTTCCTGGTGCAACCGGGCGAGCTCGGATTCGAGTTCGCGCGCATCTTCATTGGTCATGTCTGCGGTGGCCGAAAAACCGATAGGCGTGAGATTAAGGCTGTGGATGCCCTGTGGAAACTATCGTCCTTGCGCGCCGTGATCGCAAGCGGTCTCGGGCTGTCGCGCGCCGATCTCCCGCGAGATATTTCTGCGGTCGCTCCGGCGTTGCGCAAGCGCATTGATATCACGGATTTTTCCCGCGTGGTTCCCTTACTCACGCTTCGTTACATATGAATTTTTAAAAATGACACTGCGACGACTGATATCCATCGACAGAACGAATCGGTGATGTACACTTCCTCGTCCGGTCGAATCCAAGGTTCACCCCTACCGAGGAGGTTTCGAATGACAATTCAGGCACATCTGGTTGAATTGGAACGGAAGCATAAAACTCTCGAAAACGAATTGCACGAAGCTCTCGTGCACCTTTCAACAGACGACCTGCAAATTGTTGAGTTGAAGCGCCGGAAGTTGATGGTCAAGGACCAGATCGAGCGTCTCAGGCACGGCGACACGCTCCACTAGCAACCCCCGTAACAGCGTAGAGTTGATCGCACCCTTTCAGGCAGGGATGGGAGCCTTTGCGCTCATCCCTGCTGCAAGGCGCGCACCGTACAAGGATTTGTGCGGCTCTAGCTTCTTGTCTGGACGCGGTTCTTTACGCGCAACTGGAATCCACTTCGCTTTAAACCACTAGACATTTGCGAGCTCGGCGACGTGATCCGCGATCGCAAGCGATGACGTCAACCCGGGCGACTCGATGCCGAACAGGTTGATCAGGCCTTCGACGCCGTGATCGCGCGGGCCCTGCATCAAGAAATCCTGCGTGGCCACCGCCGGCGGCACGATCTTCGGGCGGATGCCCGAATAGCTCGGCATGAGCGCGCCGTCAGGCAGCGTCGGCCAGTATTTGCGGATCGCCGGATAGAAGCGCTCGGCGCGTGATGGGTCGACCTCATAATTGATCGTCTCGATCCATTCGACGTCGGGGCCGAAACGTGCCTGCCCGGCCATGTCCAGCGTCAGATGCACCCCTAGCCCGCCGGGCTCGGGCACCGGATAGATCAGGCGCGAGAACGGCGCCCTGGCATTGCAGCTGAAGTAGTTTCCCTTGGCGAGGTAGGCCGTCGGGATCCGTTCCAGCGGCATGCCCTCGATGTTGCGCGCCACCGTGGTCGCCGAGAGCCCGGCGGCGTTGACGAGGAGGCTGCATTGCAGCGTCATCGGCGCTTCGCCGCCCGCCTCGATTTCAATGACGCCGGCGGTGGCCTTGGCACGGATCAGCGGGGTGTGAAACGCGAAGGCCGCGCCCGCGTCCTCGGCTTCGCCGCGCAGCGAGAGCATGTAGGCGTGGCTGTCTATGATGCCAGTCGACGGCGACAGCAGCGCGGCGTCGCAGGCGAGCGCCGGCTCAAGCGCACATGCCGCATCGCCCGTGAGCAACTGCATGTCGAGCACGCCGTTGGCCTCGGCATGCGCCTTGATCGATTGCAGCTTCTCGGTCTCTTTCGGATTGGTCGCGACGATCAGCTTGCCGCTATTCCTGTGCGGGATGCCGCGCTCGGAACAGTAACGGTAGAGCGCGTGCTTGCCGTCGACGCACATGCGCGCCATCCAGCTTCCGGCGCGATAGTAGATGCCGGCATGGATCACCTCGCTGTTGCGCGAGGAGGTGATGGTGCCGATGGCCTCGGCTTCCTCGAGCACGATCACCTCGCGCCCGGCTTGCGCCAGCTTGCGAGCCACCGCGAGCCCGATCACGCCGGCTCCGACGACGACGCAGTCGACCCTATCCATGGTAGTGCAGGACGTCCGCTCGAAGCGACGATGGCCTCACGCCTGGGACCGGCGGCGCGGGGGCGTTTTCCGTTAACGAAGCATTTATCATGTCAGGGCAATTGCCGTATTTGATGCCACATTTTTTCGTTGCGCGTACAGGCGTTTACCCGATCCAAACCCGCGAGGCCAGACAATCCGACGTTGAAATCGCGGGTGGCTGATGGCTGAGAAGAACTGGCACGCGGGCAGCGCGCTTCCGATTGCGGTGCAGGCCGTCGTGTGCCTGGCCGCAGCGGTGACGCCTGCGCGCGCCTTTGCCCTCTCCGACAGCTTCACTCCTCCGAGCTATCTCGGCCACCTCGATCCCAACGTGATCTGGGAAGCTCTGATCGCGGGCATCGTGATCTGCTCGTTCCTCGTCGCGATCGCGCTGTGGATCCATTCCTCGCTGCGCCGGACCAGGCGTCTGCAGCTGCGGCGCAATGCCTTCGTCTCCTCCGCGATGAACAATCTCAACCAGGGCGTGGTGATGACGGATGCGCAGCGGCG
The DNA here is from genome assembly GCF_019402665.1 of Bradyrhizobium canariense. Taxonomy (GTDB): domain Bacteria; phylum Pseudomonadota; class Alphaproteobacteria; order Rhizobiales; family Xanthobacteraceae; genus Bradyrhizobium; species Bradyrhizobium canariense. The sequence goes on along the minus strand of NZ_VSST01000019.1, from coordinate 235,217 downwards.
CATCATCTTCTGCAATGACCGCTATATCGAGATTTACGGCCTGGCGCGGTCGGATCTCTGGGCCGACATGAACGGCTACGAACTCCTTGAGCTGCGACGCAAGCGCGGTGTGCTCGGGGGCGCCTCCAACGACGAGTTCTATGAGAAGGCGGCAAGCACCAACGGCTTGATCACCGAACTGCCGGACGGGCGGGCCATCCTGGTGAAATATTTCGTGCTGCCCAATGGCGGCTCGGTGACGACGCATCTGGACGTCAGCGAGCAGCGCAGGCTGTCGCGGCAGCTCGCCTCCACCAAGCAGTTCCTGGAAACATTGCTGGACCACGTGCCGGCCTGCGTGGCCGCGAAGAACATCGAGGATGGTCGCTACATCTTCGCCAACAGCGCTTATGAGCGGTTCTGGGGGTTCTCGCGCGACCATGTCGTCGGCAAGAACGCGCGCGAGCTGTTTGCGCCTGTCTCGGCGGACAGCATCGAGGCGACCGACCGGGCGGCACTCGATTCGCAGGACGGCCAGTTTCGCAACGAATTCGAGGTCGACCGCGCCGGTGAGCGGCGCATGGTTGCCTCGATCCGGATCGTGGTCCGCAACGAGAGCAACAAGCCCGAATTCCTGATGCTCGTGTTCGAGGACATCACCGATCGCCGCTCGCTGTCGAAGGAGCTGGAGAGCACGAAGAAGTTCCTGGAGCTCGTGGTCGACAACATCCCGGTGGCCCTGATCGTCGAGCAGGTCAAGGACGGCCGCTACCTGCTCGCCAACCGCAGCGCGGAGACGATCCTCAACCGCAGGCGCGAGGAAGCCACGGGCCTGACCGCGTCCGACATCTTCAATCCCAAGGAAGCCAAGCTGATCATTGCGCGCGACGAAGCCGCGATCAAGAAGCGCGGGATGATCACCGAAGAGCACCCGATCTCCACCAAGGACGGGCTGCGGCTGTTTCTCACCCGCCGCGCCACCGTGCTGAGCGACACCGGCGAGCCGCAATATCTGATCAAGACCCACGAGGACGTCACCGATCGCCGGCAGACCGAGTCGCGCATGGCGCACATGGCCTATCACGACGGCCTCACCGATTTGCCGAACCGCGCCGCTTTCCTGCAGGCGTTGACCCAGATGATCGAGGCCTGCGAGGGCACCGGCGAGGAGTTCGCGGTTCTGTGCGTCGATCTCGACGGCCTCAAGGAGGTCAATGACGTCTTCGGTCATGCGCACGGCGACAAGCTCCTGGTCGAGGTGGCCCAGCGGCTCCAGGACTCCGCGCGCGGCGGCGTGGTGGCGCGCCTGTCTGGCGACGAGTTCGGCCTGATCATCGACGGCAAGCAGCCGGAGGCAGGTCTCGCGCTGGCGCAGCAGATCGGTGATGCCGTCGCCAAGGAATTCCAGATCGACGGCCGCCCGGTCCGTGCCGGCGTCACCACCGGCATGTCGATCTTCCCGCACAACGGCGCCGACGCCGCCTCGTTGCTCGCCAATGCCGGCGCGGCGCTGTTCCGCGCCAAGCAGAAATCGCGCGGCACGATCAGCCTGTTCCAACCGGAGATGGACCAGCAGATCCGCGATCGCCGCGTGCTGCACCAGGATCTCTCGATGGCGATCAAGAACGGCGAGCTCTCGCTCGCCTTCCAGCCGCAGGGAGCAGCGGGCCACAGCGTCGCCGAGAGCGAGATCATCGGCTTCGAGGCGCTGGCGCGCTGGCAGCATCCGGTGCGCGGCCAGGTCTCCCCGGCCGAATTCATCCCGATCGCGGAGGAAAGCGGCCTGATCGTCGAGATGGGCGAGTGGATCCTGCGCGAGGCCTGCCGCGAGGCCGCGTCCTGGCCGACACCGCTTCAGATCGCGGTCAACCTGTCGCCGGCGCAGTTCATGCACGGCGACGTGGTCGGGCTCGTCCATTCCATCCTGCTCGAGACGGGTCTTGCCCCCGGCCGGCTCGAGCTCGAGATCACCGAGGGGGTGCTGATCGAGGACTTCGATCGCGGCCTTGCGCTGCTGCGCCGGCTCAAGGCGCTCGGCGTGCGCATTTCCATGGACGATTTCGGCAGCGGTTATTCCTCGCTGAGCTATCTCCAGGCGTTCCCGTTCGACAAGATCAAGATTGACCGCGCCTTCATCATCAATCTCGGCCGCAACCCGCAATCAGCAGCGATCGTGCGCGCGGTGATCGATCTCGGGCATGGCCTGGAAATGTCGATCGTCGCCGAGGGCGTCGAGACGCTGGAACAGCTTGCCTTCCTCGCCGCGGAAGGCTGTGACGGCGTGCAGGGCTATCTGCTCGGCAAGCCCCTGCCGATCGGAAAATATGCCGGCCTCGTTGGTCGCGCCGAAGTCATGGAGCTTGCGCTCAAGACCGGTTAGAGCGTTTTCGAGCGAAGTGCCGGTTCGCGTCAAGAAAACGGGCCAAACTGGAATCCAGAGCCCCGTTCCGATTTCATCGGAACGGAAATGGCTCTAGAGATGGCGAGCGTTTCGCTCCCATTCGACGGCTTCATGGCGGATTACGATCTTGCGATCATCGGCGGCGGCCTGAACGGTGTCAGCCTCGCGCGCGATGCCGCCGGCCGCGGCCTGCGGGTCATCCTGTTGGAGCAGGGCGATCTCGGCGGCGCGGCGTCCTCGGCAACACCGCGGCTGATCCACGGCGATCTCTCGGTCCTGGAACGGCGCGGCTTCCGAAGGGTGCGCCGGTCGCTCGCCGAGCGCCGGACCTGGCTGCGGATCGCGCCGCATCTGGTTCGGCCAATGCGCTTCGTGATCCCGGCGCATTCCGACGAGCGCCCACCATGGCTGCTGCGCGTTGGCCTATTCCTCTACGACAGCCTCACCGGCCGGAGCGGCCTGCCTGCAACGGCGACCCTCGACATCACGCATCATCCGGTCGGCAACGCGCTGAAACGACCATTCGGCACGGCCTTCGAATATTCGGACTGCGTCGTCGACGATTCCCGACTGGTGGTGCTCACGGCACTGGATGCGGCCGAGCGCGGCGCCGTGATTCGGACTGGAGCGCGCTGTGTGCGTGCCGATCGAACCGATACATGGCGGCTCGCGGTGGTCGACCGCGGCCATCGTCGCACGATCACGGCCCGGGCACTGGCCAACGCCACCGGCGGCTGGACGTCGATGGTCGCCGAGACCGTGCTGCGGCAGCCGCAACCCGCCATGGTGGCGACGCAGATGAGCCAGATCATCGTCCCGCGGTTGTTTGATTCCGATAACGTCTACGTCTTCCAGAACAGCGATGGCCGGCTGATCTTCGCGAGTCCTATCGAGCGCGATTTCACCCTGATCGGAACAGTAACGCACGATTTCACCGGCGATCCCGCGATCGTCGCGATGCCGGGGGCCGATGTCGGCTATCTCTGCGAAGCGGCGAGCCGCTATTTCCGCGAGCGCGTTGCCCCGACCGACGTGGTGCGCGCGGTCTCCGGCGTCAACCTGACGCTGGCGTCCGCGCGCCGGCGTGACGGCACGACGCTGTTCGACGCGCGGCGGCGCAAGGCGCCGCTGATCACGATGTTCGGCGGTGACGTCACCACCTCGCGCCTGCGGGCGGAGCGCGCGGTGACGAAGTTGACGCCGTTCTATCCGATGTCGCCGCCCTGGACCGCCGGCGCGGCGCTGCCCGGCGGAGATTTTGCCTGGGACCGTTTCGACACCGAGGTCGATCTTGCGCGCGACCGTTGGCGCTTTCTGTCGGAGACGCAGGCCCAACGCCTCGTCGCGGCCTATGGCTCGCGGCTATCGGTCGTGCTTGCCGAGGCGAAGACCCGGGACGATCTCGGCGCCGCCTTCGGTCCCGAGCTGACGGGCGCCGAGGTGCGCTATCTCATGACCCACGAATGGGCGCGTTTTCCCGAGGACATCCTGTGGCGCCGCTCCAAGCTCGGCCTGACCATGCCGGAGGCTGACCGCGATGCGCTGGCGGCGTTCATGGCGGGTGTGGGCTAGTCAGTGGTAGCCCGGATGGAGCGAAGCGCAATCCGGGAAAGTCTCACCGCTGACAGACCGTCCCGGATTACGCTGGCGCTCCATCCGGGCTACGGGGCTGTAGTGGACGCTACTCCCGAACCGGTTGAGCTGGGGACGATCGGCCGCTAGCGTGCGGCGGGATTGGGGTTGGCAGGGACCATGACTGACGAGTTGCCCGGAACAGACGCGGCTGCGGCTGCGGTTGGAGAGACGCAGTTCGCGGCCGGCGAGCCGCTGCTGCGCATCGAGGGCGTCGCCAAGACGTTCGGGACGTTCCGGGCCGTCGACGGCGTGTCGCTCGACATCAAGGCCGGCGAGTTCTTTGCACTGCTCGGGCCCAGCGGCTGCGGCAAGACCACGCTTCTGCGCATGCTCGCCGGTTTCGAAGCGCCGGATCAAGGGCGCATCCTGCTCGGCGGCAAGGACATCGCGCAGGCGCTACCGCATGAGCGGCCGATCAACATGATGTTCCAGAACTACGCGCTGTTTCCGCACCTGTCGGTCCGCGACAACATCGCCTTCGGCCTGAAGCGCGCCGGCATGGCGCGCGCCGACATCGCCACGCGCGTTGCGGAGATGGTCGCGCTGGTGAAGCTCGATGGGCTCGAGAAGCGCAAGCCCGATCAGCTCTCCGGTGGCCAGCGCCAACGCGTGGCGTTGGCGCGCGCACTGGCGCGACGCCCGCAGCTCCTTCTGCTCGACGAGCCGCTCGCAGCGCTGGACAAGAAGCTGCGCGAAAGCACCCAAGGCGAGCTGATGGAGCTGCAGCGCCGGCTCGGCATGACCTTCATCATCGTCACCCACGATCAGGAAGAGGCGATGACGATGGCGAGCCGGATCGGCGTGATGAGGGACGGCAAGCTCGCGCAGGTCGCCAGCCCGCGCGAGCTCTACGAGGCGCCACGCTCGCGCTGGATCGCGGAGTTTGTCGGCGACATCAACCTGTTCGACGCCGAGTCCAAATTGCGCGACGGTCATCGTCTGGTCATAGGCACGCGCGATGCGGGACCGTTGGTTGTGGCGGAGCCGCGCGAGCCGTTCGGCGAGGGCAGATTATCGGTTGCGATCCGCCCCGAGAAGGTCAAGCTGTCGCGCCGTGGTCCGGTGCGGGAAGCCGGTCATGAAACGGCGATCAACCAGCTGGACGGCGTGATCGCCGACATCTGCTATCTCGGCGGCACCACCACTTACAAGGTGAAGCTGGACGCCGGCGGGATGCTGCAGGCTTCGGTCGCCAACAGCGCGCGCCTCGATGTCGACGCCTACAGCCTGAACCAGCCTGTCGTCGCCTGGTTCACGCCCGACGACTGCGTGGTGCTGCCGTCATGAGCGCGCGCCGCATTTTTGCGCGACCCGCTCGCCTTGCCGCGATCGCGCCCTATGTCTGGATGGTGCTGTTCTTCCTGGTGCCGTTCGGCTTCGTGCTGAAGATCAGTCTGTCGCAGACGGCGATCGCGCAGCCGCCTTACGAGCCGGTGTTCGACCTGATGGCGGGATGGGGGGCGCTGAAGGCCGCCTTTGCCGCGCTGTCGATCGACAATTTCAGGCTGCTCGTCTCCGACGATATTTACGTGTTCGCCTATGTGCGTAGCCTCACCGTCGCCGTCACCGCAACCGCGCTGTTGCTCCTGATCGGTTATCCCATCGCCTACGGCATGGCGCGGCTGCCGACGCGCTGGCAGGCCGTGGCGATGGTGCTGGTGATCGTGCCGTTCTGGACCTCGTTCCTGATCCGCATTTATGCCTGGATCAACATTCTCCAGCATGACGGCCTGCTCAACCAGATCCTGCTTGCGTTGCATCTCGTCAGCCAGCCGGTGGTGTGGCTCTCCACCGACAGCGCGATGTATATCGGCATCGTCTATTCCTACCTGCCGTTCATGATCCTGCCGCTCTATGCCACGCTCGCCAAAATGGAGCCGGTGCTGGAGGAGGCCGCCTCCGATCTCGGCGCACCGCGCTGGCAGGTGTTCTGGCTCGTCACCTTCCCGCTGTCGCTGCCCGGCGTCGGCGCCGGCGTGCTGCTGTGCTTCATCCCCATCGTCGGCGAGTTCGTCATTCCGGATCTCATGGCCGGCTCCAATGCGCTGATGATCGGTCAGACCCTGTGGCTCGAATTCTTCACCAACAAGGACTGGCCGGTCGCCTCCGCCGCGGCCATCGTGTTGCTGGTGGTGCTGCTGGTCCCGCTGCTGCTGTACGAACGGCTGCAGAAGCGGCAGCTGGAACAGGGACGGTGAGGCGATGCGCAAGGTCTCCCGCCTGTCCCGCTTCAACGTCGTCTCGCTCGCGCTGGGTCTGGCTTTCCTCTATCTGCCGATCCTGATCCTCGTGATCTATTCCTTCAACGCCTCGCGGCTGGTGACGGTGTGGGGTGGCTGGTCGCTGCGCTGGTATCACGAGTTCTTCAATGACCGCGCCATGATCGAGGCGGCCTGGATGAGCCTGCGCGTCGCGGTTTCGTCGGCGACCATTGCGACCCTGATCGGCACGCTCGCCGCCGTCGCGCTGTCGCGCGGCGAGCGGTTTCGCGGCCGCACCCTGTTCTCCGGCATGCTCTATGCGCCGCTGGTGATGCCGGAGGTGATCACCGGATTGTCGCTGCTGCTGCTGTTCGTGGCGCTGAACGCCGAGCGCGGCTTCTGGACGGTGACGATCGCCCACACCACCCTGACGATGTGCTTCGTCGCCGTCGTCGTGCAGTCCCGCCTCGGCTCGCTCGACCGCTCCTTGGAAGAGGCCGCGATGGACCTCGGCTGCGACCCCGTGCGGGCGTTCGTGGCCGTGACGCTGCCGCTGATTGCGCCCGCGATCGTCGCGGGCTGGATGCTCGCCTTCACGCTGTCGCTGGACGATCTCGTGATCGCGAGCTTCACCACCGGCCCGGGCTCCGCGACGCTGCCGATCCGGATCTATTCAGAGGTACGGCTGGGCGTGAAGCCCGAGATCAACGCGATCTGCACGCTGGTGATCGCCTTGATCGCGGTCGTCATCGTGATCGCCTCGCTCGCCTCGAAATTGTCGAGCTCGCAGGGCGAAAGCGCGGCGCCGCTTTGAGAGGGGAGGCATTGTGATATTCACCTACCAGGTCCTCGTCCATACGCCGCTCCGGGTCTGGCCCTTGTTCGCCTATCTGGTCTGGCAGGGCATCAAGGCGATGCAGCCGCGCAGGACGCCGATCTGGCGCGCGCTGATCGTGCCGGCCGTGTTCATCGTCTGGGGCGTCTCACGGATCGGCTTTGGACATCAGGACGGCACATGGCCGCTGATCGCCTGGATCGCGGCGGCACTGGCGCTACTGCCGCTCGGCGTCCTGACGCCGCGTCCGTTCGATGTCGATCACACGACCGGGGAGATCATTCGTCCCGGCAGCGCGTTTGCGCTGGTCCGCAACCTCGTCGTGTTCTCTCTGCAGTACACGGTTGGCGTGATCTCGGCGATCGATGCGGGCGATCGCGCGGTGGCCTTCATCGCCGGCCGCGCCATTTCGGGCGCGACCGCCGGCTATTTCATCGGCTCGACGGTCGCGCTTCTGATCGCATATCGCAGCAAGCGCGCGGCCGATGTTTAGGACTTCACCGCACCCGCCGTGAGCCCGCCCACCATGTAGCGGCGGAAGGCGTAGTAGATGGCGGCCGGCGGCAGCGCGTAGATGAAGCCGGTCGTCATCAACAGCTCCCACGGCGAGTCGTCGGCGGCGAGGAAGTTGCCGAGCGCGACAGGGAGGGTGATCTCGCGATCGTTTGAGAGCAGCAGGAACGCGTAGAGATATTCGTTCCAAGCGAGCAGCACCGCATAGGTGCCGATCGCGACCAGCGAGGGCATCATCAGCGGCAAGTAGACCAGGCGGAAGATCTGGAGAGTCGTCGCGCCGTCCATCACCGCGGCCTCGTCCAGCTCGACCGGCAGCTTGTCGGAGGCCTGCTTGAGCACCCAGATCGCATAAGGGCTCGCGATCGTCACCATGGCCAGGATCAGCGACCAATGATTGTTGAGCAGGCCGTAATTGCCCATGGTGCGATACATCGGCACCGCGAGGAACGCTGCCGGGATGAAATAGGTGAACAGCGCGAGGTTCATCACGATGCGCCCGCCGGGCACGCGCAACCGCGAGATCGAGAACGCAGCCGCGGTTGCGATGACGAGCGTGAGCACGCCGACGGCTGCCGCGATCACCAGCGAATTCCAGAACTGCACGTAGAAGTCCCGCAGGAAGTAATGCTGCTGCTTGAACACGATTTCGAAGTTGTGCAGCGTCGGATGATCCGGCCACAGCTTGCCCGAGAACGCGTCCTCCTTCGGCGAGATCGCGAACAGGAACATGTGATAGATCGGTATCATCGTCCAGAGCAGGACGGGAATGCCGATCAGGAGCAGCCGCGCCTCGGTCGCGACGTCACGGAGAGAGGGAAGCTTCATCGCGACAACCGTTTCATCATGAAGTACATCAGCGGCAGGACGAACGGTATCGCGCAGACGATGGAGGCCATCGCGAGCGAGAGCTGGTCGAGCCGGAGATAGCGGATGCCGAGTGTCGACAACACGTGCGTGAGGTCGGCCGGGCCGCCGCCGGTGAGCAGATAGACGCTGTTGAAGTCGCCGAGCGTCCAGATCATCGAGAGCAGCGTGCAGGTGATGTAGAGCATCTGCAGCGACGGCCAGGTGATGTAACGGAATTTCTGCCACCAGCTGGCGCCGTCGACCTCGGCGGCCTCGAACAGATCTTGCGCGATCGCAAGCCGTCCGGTCATCAGGATCAGCGTCCAGAACGGCAGCGATTTCCAGATGTGGACGCCGATCGCCATCGTCAGCGCCACGGTTGGGTCGTTCAGCCAGTTCGGGCCGTCATCACCGGTCAGGTTGAAGATGAGGTGGTTGACCATGCCCCATTCGGGGTTGAACATGAAGCGCACCGACAGGATGGTCGGGATCGACGGCACTGCCCAGGGCAGGATGAAGACCACCGAGAGCCATTTGATCCAGGTGCGCTGCTGCGCGAAAAAGCCGGACAAAAACAGCGCGATCAGCATCTTGATGTTGATGCCGATGACCAGGAAGATCAGCGTGTTGACGGCGGCGCGCGCGAAGATCGGGTCGTTATAGAGCGCGACATAATTCGACGGGGCCCGCGCCAGCCATAGCCCGTAACAGACGGGGTAGACGACGAAGGCAAGGAAAACGAGCAAATAGGGTGCGAGCAGCACGATGCCCCAGATTTGCGTCGGGGTCAGCCGCGACGACAAGGGCGGTGCGGGGATCGACTGATCACCAGAGAGCGTAATCGCCATTCTTTTTGGACTCTTCAAAGAGTTGCCGGCCGCGAAACGCGGCCGGTACTGTTCTTATACCTTCACCCGCTGGGCGGGGCGAGGGGATGATGACTTAACCCGCGACCTGCTTGATGCGGGCGATCAGTTCGTCGACGGCCTTGTCGACCGGAACCTTCTCGCTCACCACCCGGTTCATCGCCTTGGCCCACACGTTCTCGTTGTTGAGAATCGTGAACTTCCAGTTCTTGGTGAAATCGAACGGCGCGGTGCCGCCCGTGAACTGGGCGTACACCGCCTTGCGGTGCTTGTCAGCCTGCCAGAACGGGCTGGCCTGGCTTTCCTTCGTCACCGGGAACCAGCGGCCGAGCGCGCCCTCGATATAGGGGCGAACGTTCTCTTCCTGGAGCAGGAAGCTGATGAACTGCTTGGCCTCGGCCTTGTTCTTGGCAACGCTGAAGACCAGCCCGGTCTTGACGTCGGAGCGGTAGCGGATGGTCGACCCATCCGGCGCCTTGGGGAAGGACGCCGTGATGATGTCCTGCTCATAAGCCTTCTTGCCGGCGTCGCGCTGCTCTTGCGTGAGCGCCTGGTTCTGCGAGTCCTCATACCACTTAGCCGCGATCGAGATCGTGAAGTTGTGGGTCATCACGATGGTCTTGTTGTGGAACGCGACGTTGTTGTCCGGATCCTTCCAGGTCGTGGAGGACGGTGGCGTGCAGCCCTTGATATAAGTGTCGGTGTAGTCCTTCATGGCCTTGATCAGGTTCTCGCGGACCGTGGGATCGTCGACCGTGAGCTTGCCGTCGTCGTCGACCAGCTTGACGTGGTAGGCATCCATGAAGGTGTAGAACGACTGGAAGGCGTCGGTGGATTCTACGCCCATCGGCTGGCCGACGGCGTAGATGCGCTGGCCAGTGGCTTTGCGGATTCCCGGTTGCACCTTGTCGCACCAGAACGTCCAGTACCCCGCCCAGTCGGTCGGAATGTCGCTCTGCTTGAAGCCGGCCTTCTCCAGCATGTCGTTCCAGATCTGGACGTGCATGCTCTGCTGCTTCAGCGGGAAGCCGTAATAGGCCTTCTTCTTGGTGACGTCGTTATAGAGGATCGAGGCGTCCAGCGTGTTCTGCACGAACCGGCCCTTGATCGGCTCCATGACGTCGGTGAGATCCTCGAGCTTGCCCTCGTAGGCCCACTTGCCCTGGGCCTGCACGTCATAAGAGTCGGAATAGGCGACGTCGGGCACGGTGCCGGCATCGAGCGCGGCGACCGTCTTCGGAATCATGTCCTGGATCGCGTACTGCGACAATTCGACCTTGATTCCGGTCTTGGCTTCGAACTTCTTGATCGTCTCGAGCAGCGCGTCGTCTTCGGAGCGGTAGAAGCCCTTGCCCCACCAGACCGTAATCGTCTTCTGCTGCGCAAATGCGGGTGCAGCGGCTGCAAGCAGCCCGGCCGCAGCGACCGCCAGTGATACTGCGCCAATAACCTTGGATTTCACGTTTTTCTCCCTCAAACGGCCGGTGTTTTTAACCGGTCGTATAAAACACTAGCGCATGGCCGCTATCCGATCTAGCGGCTTCTTGTCAGACATAGGTCGTGGGGTGTCGGGCGAGAGGAGATGCTTAATGTGCGGCATCGATCCAATCGCCGCATCAATTCGCCCTGATCAATTCGCGTGAGGTCTCAGGGCCCGAGCTGACATGCAAATACGCCAAACTGTCTCTTTAGCGGGTCCGACGGCTGGCATTGAAGGCCTTCGATCGGCTGTCCCCTGCGATCGATCGGACACCAAGAGGCGTCGGTACTGGTCCAGTTGATGCCACGATCAAAAAACGTCGGTGCATCGAATCTCGCCTCGATCACCATTTTTCCTTCCACATCCATGAAGCCCCAATGCCCGCCCGATTGGGCCGGGACCAGGCCATCCTCGAGGCGAATGCCCATCCGTCCCTCTCGCGGTTTGATTAGCCAGGAGCCATGGGCATCAAGGATGCCGCGTTTACCCCCCTCGAATGCCATGGCCATATCAGGCCTGATGTGGCAGATGCGTTCGAAAGGCTGCTTGGTGATCCATGCACCGGTCGAGGCATCGATGATGCCGTTCCTGTCGTCCAGCCGCGCTAGAACCGAACCATTCGGCAAGCCTGGAGAGATCGCATCGAGCGTGGGTTCTATGGCCCAGGTGATGTCAGTTCTCAACAATCCGAATTTGTCCCCAAAACCGGCGACAGCAAGAGAGCCGACGAAAGGGCCGGCACGGTCAAACCGCTGTGCCGTCATCGGCATGAGATCGGCTGCCGCATAGGCAAATTTACCGCTGATCTTGAGGATATAAGGTCCGTCGCAGGTCACCGGCCTCGATAGCTCACCCTCCTGCGGCTCGATCGACTTGCCATTCTCATCAAGAATTCGCGGCTGCCTGTCGATCTCCCCGACAATGCGTCCATTGGCGCAAAAATCGAATAGGGGCGGGACAATGACCTTGGCGTTTTCATCGAGATAGCCATGCTTCTTCTCGTTCTGAATGTCCCACGACCATGGCGCAGTCCCCTTCAGAGATATGTTTTCGTATTGGGGCTGGACGACCCATTCGCCGGTGCGATCTACCAGGCCCCATCGGCCGTTCAGGCGGGCTGGGGTAAATTTCGCGCCGTGTACAAATTGATGGACGTTCTCGAATTTCGGCTCGATCTTGAGGCGTCCCGCGCGATCAATGAAACCCCAATGGTCATCGACCTTTGCGGGGGCCATCCCATCAACAAACGAACCAAGCTGCTGGAATTTTGGTTCGATCTCCCAGCTTCCGTCGGGACGTATCACACCCCATCCTGAATCGACCCTCGCCAGCATGAGCGCCGTGCCTTCGGTGTCAAAAGGCAGGATCGCGTTGAGAGACGGCGGAACAAGCCAGGCGCCGGAGCGGTCCACGAGGCCCCATTTGCCTGTCGCAGTGACCGCTCTGCTGTCGGCGATCGCGCCGACGAACTCGAAAATCCCATGGCTGAACTGCTCCGTGCCCGCGATGCCTCCTGACGTGGTCCGGCCCTCGGTGGCAAAGAAGACCTTCTCGGTGAAGGGAATGACGTAGCCAAACTTCGGCTCGAGCGCGGTGTTGCCGTCGAGGTCGATCAGACCGGATCGGCCGCCGACGTCGATCTGCGCAAATCCGTGCGAGAAGCGATCTGCAATCGGATATTGCGGCTTTGCGATCGCATGACCGCTTGTGTCGACATAGCCATAGCGACCATTCGATCGCACCAGCGCGCGCCCTTCATGGAAGGTATCGACCCAATCGTATTCGGCCGGCACAGCAAGCGTGCCGTCGCGGTTCACCGCGCCGCAAAGCCCATCAGGAAATCCGCACGAGGGCAGTGGGAACGAAGGGGGCAGGCCGAAGCCGTTTGTGCCCCTGTTCGCACGAGCCACCGCGGCGTCGAAAATGACCTTCCCGGCAGGAAGGAGAAGAGCGGAGGGGCGATCAACAGACTCCGGTCGTGAAACGTCTTGCGCATGCGAGGCGCTCGCGACGGTGACCAGCGCGAGTGCCGCAATAACGGCGGCCACCCGGCATCTTCCAAAGCTTCCCATTGGGCGATGTCTCCTCCTGCTTCAACCTCAGGTATGAGACCATCGTGGCGAAATACGGACGGCTCTTATGCGTTGGCGGAGGCGTTCCGCGTCCGCGATCCGCTCAGGACTAGTTCGACTTCGCGCCTTCCTTGGCGTTCTCCGCTGTCGGCGCTTCGGCGGGTGCGGGACGTTTTCCGGTGCCGGTGATGCGCTCGATCGCGGAGCGCACCGCGTCGCCCGGCTTGCGGTCTTTCAGCATGTCGAGCAGGGGCGCAGAGGCCGGCGAGCGGCGGATCAGGCTTTCCGGATCGGGGAAGACGAGGGGGTCGTCCCAGGGGCCCTGCACCACGAAGGGCAATTCGAACCCCGACGCGCTGTTGAGGCTGGCCACGCCCTTCATGTCGTATTCGCGTGTCGGCACCGAGGCGGTACCGGTCATCGTGATCTTCGCCGCCGGTCCTTCGACGCGGATGTCCTCGGCGGTGGCGACGCCGTCGGAGAACTTCACCGCGATGGTGAGATTGTCGTAAGGGGTCGAGCCGTTGCGGAAATTGCCGCCGCCGGACAGCGGCCGCCGCTCGAGCCGCTTCAGGAGCTGCTCGGCATTGAAGCCCGCGATCGCGCCATCATGCCCGGTCACGGTGGCGCTGCCGTCGAGCGACTGTACGAGGCCGAACGGGCTCGAGCCGGACGCGACGAGCGAGACGTTGATGTTGCCGCGCCCGGACAGCTTGTTGATACCGAACAGCTCGGAGGCGCAGGCCTGAAGGTCGACGTCGGTGAACTGGAATTGCGCCTTGATGTCGGCCACGGTGTCGGAGCGCGCGATGCCGAACGAGCCCTTGGCGATGCCGCCATAGACCTGGGCCTCGCCGACCGAGAGCGCCAGCGTGCCGTTGCGCAGATTCGCGCCGATCGCGGTGCGGCCGAGTTTCGACGCCCCGACCGTCAGCTTGGCGGCCGACAGGCGCATGTCGAGGTCGGTGGTCGACAAGGCGTTGAGATCGAACAGCTGCCTGTTCCAGTCGCGCGCGCCGCTCGCGAGCAGGCGGAAGGTCGAGATATAGGGTGTGAAGTCGAGCGCGTCGGCTGCGAGCGTCGCCTGCAGCGTCTGCCGGCCGTTATTGGCGTAGGTCATCACGCCCTCGGCGGTGTTGCCGTCGAGTTCGACATTGACATTGGTGAGCGCGATCGACGCGCCGACGACATTGGCCCGCGCCTTCAACGCGAAGCGGCCGAAGCCGCCGCTGGCGGGCTGCGGCTGGCCGGTCCAGCGTAGCGCGTTGCGCAAGGACGGGCTGTCGATGGTGAGCGTGCCCTCCATCATCGGGCTGGTGCGGTTGGCGACGCTGCCGTCGAAGGCGAGCTTGAGCGGTGCGCTCGCGATCCGCGCCTTCAATCCCGAGCGCTCGCCGGAGAGCGCGGCGACGAAATCGGCAAAGCTGATCGAGCCGTCGACCCGTTCGCCGCGCCAGTCGAATTGTCCGGTCGCAGCGAAGGAGCGCGAGATCGAGGGCCAGGCCAGCGAGAGGTCGATGTCCTCGAACTTCTCGGTGCCGTGCATGGCGGCGTCCTCGTAATCGAGCACGCCGTCCTGGATCCGGATCTCGGAGAACGACACTTGATTCTCGGCGCCGGGCTTCATGGTGCGCGCGATGGTCTGGATGAACGGCGTCCAGTTGCTTTCGCCGTCCGGCTTCAGGCTGACATGGATGCGCGGCCGCAGCAGCGTCAGGTCGGCGATCTCGAACCGTTGCAGCAGCAGCGGCAGCAGCCGCAGGTTCGCGGTGAGCACGTCGACATGGAGCGCGGGATCGCTGGTGCCGCCGCCCTTCAGGCCGACGTCATGGAAGGAGATGTAGCTTGCCGGCAGCACCGAAATGTCGATCGCGCCCGCGACATTGACCTCGAGCCCGGTGACGTCGCGGATCTGCGTTTCCACCGCCTTGCGCAGCGCGTCGCGGTTGATGAGCCATGAGGTCGCGATCAGGGCGATCAGCGCCACGCCGAGCAGCGCCGCGATCGGCGTCCCGAGGCGCTTCATTCCTTGGGCCATGGTCAATGGCATGTCCTGATCGAGTTGGTCGCTGGAGCCTGAAGGCGGGCCGGGAAACCTGCGCGCCCCACGCCCAAGACCTATTGTGTTAAGTGCCGCAACTTGATGGGTTTTCTTGTCGCTTTCAAGGCCGCGGGAACGGTTGCGCCCACGGCTTGGGCAGCTTCTATCACCCAGGGGTGGAGCGGAGAACCCCGTATCATTGACGGCTTCGGACGATTTCGCCTAATAATCGCCGCCACTAAGGCGCGACGCCTGCAAGCCGAAGGTTCACTCGAAGGTAATTTGCATGAACAAGGTCTATCCCGACGCCAAGTCGGCTCTCGAGGGTGTTCTGAAAGACGGCATGATGATCATGTCGGGCGGCTTCGGCCTTTGCGGCATCGCCGAGACGCTGTCGGACGCGATCCGCGACTCCGGCGTCAAGGACCTGACGGTGGTCTCAAACAATGCCGGCGTCGACGGCATTGGCCTCAGCCGCCTGCTCGAAACCCGTCAGATCAAGAAAATGATCTCGTCCTATGTCGGCGAGAACAAGCTGTTCGCCCAGCAATTCCTCGCCGGCGAGCTGGAACTCGAATTCAATCCGCAGGGCACGCTGGCCGAGCGCATCCGCGCCGGTGGTGCCGGCATTCCGGCCTTCTACACCAAGACCGGCGTCGGCACGCTGATCGCCGAAGGCAAGGAAGTGAAGGAATTCGACGGGCAGAAATACCTGATGGAGCGCGGCCTGTTCGCCGACCTCGCCATCGTCCACGCCTGGAAGGGCGACACCGCAGGTAACCTCATCTACCGCAAGACCGCGCGCAACTTTAACCCGATGATGGCGACGGCCGCCAAGGTCACGGTGGCCGAGGTCGAGCATCTGGTTCCGGCCGGCGAACTCGATCCCGACCACATCCACACACCCGGTCTTTTCGTCAAACGCATCGTCGAGGTCGGAACGGCCAAGAAGCGCATCGAATTCCGCAACACCCGCCCGCGCACGGCAGCTTGAGATCAGGAGACTAAGATGGCCTGGACCCGTGAACAGATGGCTGCGCGCGCCGCGAAGGAACTGCGTGACGGCTATTACGTCAATCTCGGCATCGGCATCCCGACGCTGGTCTCGAATTACATCCCCGACGGCATGGACGTCAGCCTTCAGAGCGAGAACGGCATGCTCGGCATGGGCCCGTTCCCCTATGAGGGTGAAGAGGACGCCGATCTCATCAACGCCGGCAAGCAGACCGTCAGCGAGCTGCCGTCGACCTCGTATTTCTCGAGCGCGGATTCCTTCGGGATGATCCGTGGCGGCCACATGGATCTGTCGATCCTCGGCGCCATGCAGGTGGCCCAGAACGGCGATCTCGCCAACTGGATGATCCCCGGCAAGATGGTCAAGGGCATGGGCGGCGCGATGGATCTCGTTGCCGGCGTCAAGCGCGTGGTCGTGGTGATGGAGCATTCGGCCAAGGACGGTCCAAAGCTCCTGAAGCAGTGCAATTTGCCGCTGACCGGCGAGCGCGTGGTCGACATGGTCGTGACCGACCTGGCCGTCTTCACCATCGACAAGCACGGCAACGGCGGCATGGCGCTGATCGAGCTCGCCGACGGCGTCTCGCTCGACGAGGTCAAGGCCAAGACCGAAGCCGAATTCCGCGTCGCGCTGAAGAACACGTAAGGTTTTCGCGAAGGGGCGCGCATGACGATACGGTCTGCGCGTCCCGAAGACGCCGATTTCATCGCACAAACCATCCTGTCATCGCAGCGCGGCTACCGGCCGCGCGGCTGGTTCGACGTTGCGCTCGGTTGGCCTGAAACACAGTGCCGCGCTTTCATCGCGCGCATCGCAGTCGCCCGCGCAGTGTCGATGTGGCACGTCTCGCAATTTCTGGTCGCCGAGATCGATGGCAAGCCTGCTGCCGCCTTGTGTGCGCTACCGGCGGCCGGCACGGGACCAGCGGCTTGGCGTGCGATCGAAGAAGTCGCAGCCGCGTCCGGGCTCGCCCCGGCAGAGCTGGAGGCCATTCGTCAACGCGCCGGCTACACGCGCGCCTGCTGGGTTCAGGGCGGCGAGGGCGATTGGATGATCGAGTATGTCGCGACTGATCCCGCCTATCGCGGCCGCGGCCTGGTGCAGTCACTGATCGCGCATGCGCTGGAGAAGGGGCGGGCAGCTGGATTTGCCCGGGTGACGATATCGTTCCTGATCGGCAACGAGCCCGCCGAGCGCGCTTATGCCAAGGCCGGCTTCGTCCTTGCCGAGGAGAAGCGCGATCCTGCCTTCGAGGCGATCATCGGTGCGCCGGGCTTTCGCATGTTCGTGCGGGCGATCTGAGCACGCCGCGCGTGTAGTGACGGTTGAGCGCCGGGCGCGCGCCGCAATTTCGTCATTGCGAGGAGCTCTTGCGACGAAGCAATCCAGACTGTCTCCGCAGAAAGATTCTGGATTGCTTCCGCCTTCGCCCAGGCTTCGGCGGACAAGTCGCTGCGCTCGCAATGACTGAATATGAGGCGCCGGCGTCGATCTTTCCTCGCGTTTAGATCCGCTACGACCTCGCTGCCCACGTCTTGCTCCACCGCGCCGACACGCTTGCGACCCAGGACGTTTCCTCTCGAACCAGGCGGAAGCCGAGATTGGCGGGAGGGACGCCCTGTGCGCAGCCGCCCGCGCGGGCGTCGCGGATGAAATCGGTGACATAGGCGCGGTGCGCGCCTTCGGCGACGCGCACGCCGCAGTTCACGGTCGGTTTGCCGGTATTGCCGGCCGCGTCGGTGCGCGAGCGCACGAAGCAGGTCGAGGTCCACTCCCAGACATTGCCGGCGAGATCTTCGATGCCGTGCTCGTTCGAACCGAACCTGCCGAACGGATAGGCTGTCGTGTCGAAGAGGTCACGCTCGGATTCACGCTCGTAGCGGCCGATCCAGCGCTTCGATGGATCTGTTGCGTCCACCGGAAGGCCGTCGTCCCTGAATCGCGAGCCCGCGGCAAAGGCCCATTCCACGTCGCTCGGCAGGCGGTAACTGTGACCGGTCTTGCGCGAGAGCCAACCCGCATAAGCCTCGGCATCGTGCCAGCTCACCTGCACCGCAGGCCGATCGGAGGCGATGGCCACGCCGCGATCAAGCGCGCGGCAAGCGGCGTCCTGCACGCAAATCTGATAGTCGGATGACGAGACCTGATGCCGCATGATGTGCATCGGCCTCTCGAAGCGCATCGTGCGCAGCGGCGCTTCCGCCTGCTGCCCGGCACGCGTGAAATCGCCGGCCTCGCGATAGGACAGGCCGCCTGGCGCGACCCTGACGATGGCGGGCTCCGTCGCGGCGCCATGAGTCCCGATGTCCGACACCAGCGGCACCGCGATCGGCCCCGCGAACCCGGCGGCACAGGCGAGTAGCAGTTTCAGCTTGAATGCGATCAGCATGGTCGTCCCCCAGGGAAGAAGGGGCCGGTCATCACCGGCCCCTCGTCGCGTCTAGTTGGTGTTGGGCGCCGGGATATCCGCAGGCGCCTTCACCTGCGTCATCAGATCGTCGTTCCACTTGCCTTCGACCTTGAAGTGCGCGGTGGCGCCGAGGTCGGCGGCCTCGATCAGATTATGCGTGACATAGGCGTAGATGCCGGGCTGCATGAACTTGTACAGCGCAGCTCCCGCCGAGCCGCCGCGGATGAACCAGGTCTCGAGCCCGGTCTCCGGCGCATTGGAGAACTTGCCGGTTTCCCAGACATAGTCGCCATGGCCGCCGATCAGATGCGGACGGCTGTCGCGGTTGGCCTGCGAATGCACGATCAGCACGTTCTCGCCGACATTGGCGGTCAGCGCATTCTTGCCGGTGAGCGCACCGACCTTGCCGTTGAACACGACATGTGAGGGAATCAGCTTCTTCATCACCTCTTCGGTGTCGGTGAAGGCTTCGCCCGGCGATTCATAGGATTTGAAATTGCCCTTGTCGTCGCGCGGCACGTACATGTCCTGCTCGCCGACATAGAAGATCTTGTCGTATTTCAGTGCGTGGCCCTTGCCGTCGTTGAGGCCGTCACGCGGCAGCACCATCACGGCGCCGTTCATGCCGGAGACGACGTGCCAGGGGATCATCGGGCCGCCCGGTGCGCAATGGTAGACGAACACGCCGGTTTTGGTTGCCTTCCAGCGCAAGACGACCTGCTCGCCGGGATTGACCAGCGTGAGCGCACCGCCGCCGAGCGCGCCCGTCGCGGAATGGAAGTCGATGTTGTGCGGCATGGAGTTGGTTGCGGGATTGACCAGCGTCGTTTCGACATAGTCGCCCTCGTGCACGACCATCATCGGACCTGGCATCGAGCCGTTAAAGGTCATCGCTTGGAACGTGGTGCCCTTCTCGTCGATGACGACCTTCTTCTCCTCGATCGTGAGCGTGAACTCCACGATCTTGGGACCCTGCTTGGTCGCTTGCTCGTGCGCATGCACGAAGGGCGGAGCGACCAGCTCGACCTTCTGGCGCGGCAGTTTGAGATCATCGGCAGCCAAGGCGGGTGTCGCCAGCATCAGGGCGGTTGCGGCGGCGCTGATCAATGCGGCTCGGCGGGTGAACATCGGAAGCATCCTTCATCTGAAATGGTTTTGATGACGGAATGCAGTGTGCGCCGATCGCGGCAAGTGTGTTTGCGCTGCGACAAGCTTTTGCCGAATTCGCCTCCGGTAAAATCCTTAGGAGTTTGTCGAAGATCGCATCGGCGATACGAAAGACGTGACGACTCGCGACGTCAGTCGCGTCGGCCGCAAATCGTTCGCATGTTCAGCTGCGTTTATTGCGAATGGATTGTCGTCGATTAGAGCAACTGGATCGCAATCCAGACCGTGCCCCAAACCGCGAGCGACAGCGCGGCGAAGACGGCGGCCGTGATGACCATTACGCGTACCAGGTGGCTGGCGCCAACGGTGGGCGTCGTGGGGACGGGACGAAAATCGTCGAAGCGCGGGATATGGCCGCGAACGCCGGTGAGCCACAGAACGAGATCGAGCGCGAACGACGCCATAACCTATCTCCAGAGGGCAATAATCAAATGTCACCATGGCTCCGATCCCGTGCTCGGACTTTGAGCGAGCGCAAGGTTTCGCACCCGAAAACGGGTAATTTCGTGCCATCCGGGATGCGCCGCCCCGCTGCGCAGCATTGATTGACGAATGGGTAAGATATGAGGGCCGATCTTGCGGCGAGCTACGGCGAAGAACGATTGCCGCGCTACACGAGCTACCCGACCGCACCGCATTTCTCGCCGGCGATCGGCGCGGGGGCCTACGCCCGCTGGCTGGCGGAGCTCCCGGCGGCGGCCAGCGCGTCGCTTTATCTGCACGTGCCGTTCTGCCGCGAGATGTGCTGGTATTGCGGCTGCCATACCCAGATCGTTCGTCGAGACGGGCTCATCGCGGCCTATCTGCGTACGCT
The DNA here is from genome assembly GCF_019402665.1 of Bradyrhizobium canariense. GTDB lineage: Bacteria > Pseudomonadota > Alphaproteobacteria > Rhizobiales > Xanthobacteraceae > Bradyrhizobium > Bradyrhizobium canariense. Next base: position 214,939 of record NZ_VSST01000019.1, on the reverse strand, counting down.
GCGCAGCGAGATCGCGCAGGTGTCCGAGACGATCGGCCGGCGCATCAAGGTCGAGCACATCCATTTCGGCGGCGGCACGCCGACGATCATGGCGCCGGAGGCTTTTGCCGAGTTGATGGCGGCGATGCGGCAATCGTTCTTCGTGCTGCCGTCGGCCGAGATTGCAGTCGAGATCGATCCCCGCACGCTGACTTCCGACATGGTCGAGGCGATGCGGCTCTCCGGCGTCAATCGCGCGAGCCTGGGCGTGCAGAGCTTCGACCCTGTCGTGCAGCGCGCGATCAACCGGGTGCAGAGTTTTGAGCAGACGGCTTCCGTGGTCGACATGCTCCAGCACGCCGGCATCAAGGGGATCAACTTCGATCTGATCTACGGACTGCCGCACCAGACCGTTGCCTCGTGCCTGGATACGGTGCGACGTTCGCTCGAGCTTGGGCCCGACCGCTTCTCGGTGTTCGGCTACGCGCATGTGCCTGCTTTCAAGAAGCACCAGCGCATGATCAACGAGGCCGTGCTGCCCGACGGCCTTGCGCGCCACGACCAAGCCTGCGCGATCGCCAATGCGTTGAAGGAGGCCGGCTACGTGCAGATCGGGCTCGATCATTTCGCGCGACCCGGCGATTCCATGGCCGTGGCCTTCGAGCAACGCACGCTGCGGCGCAATTTTCAGGGCTACACCACCGACCAGGGCGAAGTTCTGCTCGGCTTCGGCGCGAGCGCGATCGGACATTTGCCGCAGGGCTATGTCCAGAACGAGGTGCAGATCGGCGCCTATGCGCAGAGCATCGCCGTCGGCCATTTGGCCACCGCGAAAGGCTATGGCCTCACCGACGACGACCGGCTGCGCGCCGACATCATCGAACGCATCATGTGCGAGTTCAGCGCCGATCTCGGCGATATCTGCGCGCGTCATGGCGCAGAGGCCGGGGCAATGCTGAAATCGGCGTCGCGTCTGAAGCCGCTGATTTCCGACGGCGTCGTGAAACTCGACGGCGCCCGCATCGCAGTCGCCAAGGACTCCCGCTTTCTCGTGCGCAGCGTCGCAGCCGCGTTCGACGCGCATCTGGATCCCGCGAAGCAGTTGCACAGCCGGGCGGTGTAGTCCCGTCATTCCGGGGTGCGCCACTTGGTGCGAGCCCGGAATCCATTTCACCTCTCGGTCTGCTGCCCGATGGATTCCGGGCTCGCGCTTCGCGCGCTCCGGAATGACAAGCAGCTTGCGCTCCAACAAAGAAACCGCCGCCCGCTCTGCTATCGTGGTTTCGGAACGGAGTTGTTGTCCATGCCTTTTGGATCCGACGATCTGGTCGATGACATCATGCGCACGGCGCCGCACACGATCCGCGTGTTTCTCGCCTTCAGGATGGCCTGCGTGGGCTGTCCGATCGCAACCTTCCACACGGTCGATGACGCCTGCCGCGAGCATGGCATCGATCGCGACAAATTCCTCGCCGCGCTGTGTGACCGCGTGCCGGCGTGAACCGATCTGGAATTCGCGCGGGCTGCGCGCGGATTCCCGGGTGAGGGGCGCTTTCGCCGTAAGCGGAAGCGACGCTCACCCCTGGCCTTAAGCCGCGCCGCTGTCAGGGCTCCGCTCCGCCAGCACGACGATGCCATGCGGATCGCGCAGGATGATGCGCTGACGGCCGCTCTCGACCAGCCCCTGCTGTTCCCAGCCGCTCAGGATGCGGCTCACGGTGTGCAGCGTGGTGCCGGTCATCTGCGCGATGTCCTGGCGGCTGATCGGGAAATCGATCTCGATGCCGTGGTCGAGCTTCTTGCCGGATTGTTTGGCGAGGCGCAGCAGCGCATGCGCGACGCGCTGCTCGACCTGCTGGGTCGACATTTCCAGGATTCGGGTGTGGCTCTCCTGCAGCCGCGTGCCGACGGTTTGGAGCGTGTTGGCGGCAAGCGAGGGAAATCGCTCGACCAGTCGCGGCCAGGCCGAGGTCGGCCAGATCAGGGCGACGCTGTCGTCGACCGCGATCGCCGTGGCCGGATAGCGCGCGGCCCCGATCGCCATCGCGAGACCGAACGTCTCGCCCGGCGAGACGTAGCGCACCACGATCTGCTCGCCGCTCGGTGTGGTCTTGGCTGCGCGAACATGGCCGTGCAGCAGCAGGAAGAAGGATTGCGCGTCCGCACCCTGCTCGAAAATGGCGCTGTTCTTGGGATAGCGCACTGAGCGGGCCTCGCGCAGGATCTCCTCGAGGTCCTCCGGTTTGACACCCCCAAACAGCGGCAAATGCGCAACCAACGATGTGTCGACCTTGGCCATTCTGCCTCCTTGGCGCTGGAAGTGTGATGACACCTGCAATCGTCAGGGTGTTTGCGATAGCTCAAAAACGAGCCGGCCGGACGGCAGTATTTTTCCAGGCGACGATTTGAATCGACTGGAGTTGACCCATGGCTGGCGCCCGATCCCGCAACTTTGAGGGCTGGCCGCTGTTTGCGAACAGCTTTCGGCCCTTTTTCCTGCTCGCCGCCATCCAGGCTGGGCTTTCGATCCTGGCCTGGCTGCCGATGTTCTACGGCGAATTGTCGGTGACGTCGGCTTTCGCGCCGCGCGATTGGCACGTCCATGAGATGCTCTACGGCTTCCTGCCGGCGGTGATCACGGGATTCCTGTTCACGGCGATTCCGAACTGGACCGGGCGGCTGCCGATCCAGGGGACGTCCTTGGGCGCGCTGCTGGCGGTCTGGCTCGCCGGCCGCGTCGCGGTGACGCTGTCCGCCGATATCGGCTGGGCGTTTGCGCTTGCCGTCGATGCCGCCTTCCTGACCTTGGTCGTCGCTGCAGCAACGCGCGAGATCATCGCCGGCGGCAACTGGCGCAACCTTCCTGTGGTGGTGCTGGTGCTCGTGCTGCTCGCCGGCAATGTCGGCTTCCATCTCGAAGCGCATTATGCGGGTGCGGCCGATGTTGGCATCCGCGTCGGCATCGGCGTGGTCGTGCTGATGATCTCGCTGATCGGCGGCCGCATCATCCCGAGCTTCACCCGCAACTGGCTGGTCAAGTTCAACCCCGGCCGCCTCCCGGTGCCATTCGGACGCTTTGACGGTGTGGTGATCGGGTGCAGCGCAATTGCGATCATCGCGTGGATTGTGGCGCCGTTGAGCACCCTCACCGGCGTGGCGATGGCGCTTGTCGGCGGGCTCCATCTGGTGCGGCTCGCACGCTGGGCCGGTGACCGCACATTCCGCGAGCGGCTGCTCCTGATCCTCCATATCGGCTATGTCTTCGTGCCGCTCGGTTTCCTCCTGCATGCCTTTGCCGTCGTCGGCGAATTGCCGCCGAGCGCGGGCGTCCATGCCTGGATGGCCGGCGCGGCCGGAACCATGACGCTCGCGGTGATGACCCGTGCGAGTCTCGGCCATACTGGACAGGCGCTGACAGCTTCGCCGGCGACACAGGCCATCTATGCCGCGATCATCGTTGCGGCGCTGGCGCGGGTCGCGGCGGTGGTTTGGCCTGCGCACAGCGATGCGTTGCTGCACCTTGCCGCCTGCGGGTGGATCGTTGCGTTCCTCGGCTTTGCCATCGCGTTCGGCCCGCTGCTCGCCGGCAGCCCTCGCCGCGCCCTCGCCATCATGGGCGTGCCCGTCCCGGCACGCTGATTCAAGCTGCGGTCGCCACGGTCGACGATTTCAATGGCCTGACGCCTTTGCGCCATGCGGTGATGGTGCAGCCGAAATGGCCGCGGAACCAGCGGGCCATGGCGCTCTGCGCGGAGAAGCCGAGCTGCACGGCGATGTCGGCCAGCGGCCGGCCGGGATTATCGATCAGCTGGACCACGAGATCGGCGCGCTGCGCGTCGAGAATCGCCGAGAAGCTGGTGCCGGCTTCGGCGAGGTGCCGGTGGACGGTGCGGCGGGTGCAGGCGAGGTGCTCGGCGACGCGCTCGACCGTGCAGTCGCCGCCGGCGAGCAGGAGACGCACGACCTCGTCGACCTTCTCCTCCCAGCTTGCCGGCCGCGTCTCGATCGCCTCGATCCGCTTGCGCAGATAGCTCGCGATCAGCGGATGCGCGCTCGGGATCCGGCGCTCCATGTCGTGCGCCGACAACAGGATCGAATCGTCCTCCGCATTGAAAGTCACGCGGCAGCCGTAGAACTCGCGGTAGCGCTTGCGGTCGTGCGGCGGTGGGTAATGCAGGTGCACTTCCTGCGGCCGCCAATCGCTGCCGAACAGCGACTGGATGATGCGGTGGACGCTGCCGAGCGCCATGTCGATCGACTGGCGCGGCGCGGTCGGCTGTCGGCCGCGCAGGTGCAGCGTGACGGTCACGGTCTGCTTGTCGCGGGTGACGTCCAGCTTCATGCCGTCGTGATGGATCGGGATGAAGCGCGAGAAGGCTTCGATGGCTTCACCTACCGTCGCCTGTTCGCGCACGATCAGGCCGACCGCGCCGAAATTGGTCAGCCCGCCGCGCTCGGCAAGCCGCAAGCCGAAATCTTCGGCTCCGGACGCCTCTGCCGACAATTCGAGCAGACGTCGCAGGCCGGTGACGGCAATGGGCGTATCGGGCTTGTCGAGGCAGGCCAGCGGCAGCCTGACCTTGCGCATCATCTGTCTGGGGTCGAGCCCGACCGACCGGGCGACCTCCGGGTAATAGCTCAAGCCCGCGCTGCGAATGAGGTCGGTCATGCGAACCGTTCCTGCCAGCCATTCCCGCAGATGTCCCGAAATGTAAAATTTATGTCCCGATCCGTCAAATCCGGGAACCGGGTGGAACATACATAAGTGAAACCGAAGCACGGGCGTGAATGCCGTGCATATGACGGCGCGGCGCGACGAGGCCCCGCTGCTGTCTCGGACCATTTGACCAAAAGACATTGCTGGATCGGAATTATGCCTGGGAACATGCTTTCCAAGGGTGAGGTATTCGTCATCGACACCGATGCCGCCTCCCGCGAACAACTTTCCACCGCGCTCCAACAGAGCGCATACAACGTGATCTGCTTCGCCGACGGCGCGTCTCTGCTCTCGGAGGCCAAGGCGCGGATGCCGGCCTGCGTGATGCTGGAGATGCCGCCCGATCGCTCCGGTCTCGACGTGCTCAAGCGCCTGCGTGAGGAAAACTGCATGGCGCCGGTGCTGGTGACCGCGACAAACGGCAGCATCGCCATGGCGGTCGACGCCATCAGGAGCGGTGCGGCCGACTTCATCGAGAAGCCGTTCCGCACCCGCGACATCGTCGACCGGATCGATGCCGCGATCGACGAGTTCGCGCAGCCCGCCTCCAACCGGCAGCGCTGGTTGCCCGGCTGCGAACCCCTGTCCGCGCGCGAAGGCGACGTGCTCGAGCATCTCGCCGCCGGCCTGACCAACAAGGAGATCGCCCGGCGCATGCATCTGAGCGCGCGCACGGTCGAGGGCTATCGCGCCGGTATTCTGAGGAAGGCCGGTGCGAAGAACGTGACGGACCTGCTTCGCCGCATCTTCGGGCAGGGGTCGTCCGCTCAGGATTAAGGGCTCCGTCGCGGCCGACGACCCGTTCCGGGCCCCGCTGCCGCCGCGGCGGCGCCCCACGGAAACCTCAATCGAACCAGTTCCTTCCCTGCCGCGTCCAACCATGTTGGCGAGGCATTGGATCGCGCGTCCGGCTGGCGGCGGCGATGACTTGGAGGAGGGACTTGATGCGCATCACCGCAAGATGTTTGGCAACGACGAGCCTGGTTCTGGTGACCACGGCCTTCGCGTCGTCGTCATGGGCTGCCGAATTGGACGCCACATCGGCCATCGATACCGTCACGGTTTACCCTGATGGCGCGACCGTCACCCGCGTCATCGCGGTGGACCTGCCGTCTGGTGACTCGACGCTCATTGCCAAGGACTTCCCGCTTGGTCTCGACACCTCCTCGATCCGGGTGGAGGGTGAGGGGGGAGCGAAGCTCACCATCGGCACGATCGATGCGCGAACGCCACGTGCGGCGCCGGTCAATCTGCCGGAGCTGGACAAGCGCATCGAGGCGCTGAATGACCAGCGCGCCGACCTGCAAGGCGCGATCGACTCGGCCAATGCGCGGCGCAAATTCGCGGAGCATTTTGCGGAAGCATCGCCCGCCGGCATCGGCGACAAGGGCGAGGCGCGGCCGATTGCCGAATGGCGCACGGCCTTTGCCACCGTCGGGGAGGAAATTGCGAGCGCCGATACCGCCGTTCGCGACGCCACGCGCAAGATGCGCGAGATCGATCGGCAGATCGGCCAGCTCGAAATCGAGCGCAAGGCCAAGCCGCCGAGCAAGCTCGAAGTCCGCATGGACATCGCCGTGCCGGCAGCAACCAAGGCGACGTTGAGGGTCACCTACAATGTGCGCAATGCGCGCTGGCTGCCGCTCTACGACGCCCGCCTCGACACCGGCGCGAAGGATCGCAAGCCGCAGCTCGAATTGGTTCGCCGTGCCGAAGTCACGCAATCGACCGGCGAGGACTGGTCCAACGTCACGCTCGGCGTCTCCACGGTCCGCATCGGCCGCGGCGGCAGCGCGCCGGAGCTGAATTCGCTGGTCGCGCAGTATCCGCAAGTGCCGAAGCCGCGGGCGCTGGGTTCGCTTTCGGATTCGGCAATGCCTGCGGCGGCGCCAATGCAGCGTAAGATGGAAGCTCCGGCTTATGCCAGCCGATCCAGGGAAGATCTTGCCGAACGCGCCGAAGAACAGCAGGCGGTCGCCGAGATCGGCGACTTCCAGGCCACCTACAAAATTCCCGGCCGCGTCAGCCTCGCCCCCGCCGAGGGCGCCAAGAGCCTGCGCATCGCCTCGATGACCGTGCCCGCCGATCTCATGGTGCGCGCGGCTCCGGTGATGGATCCCACCGCCTTCCTCGAAGCCAGCTTCAAGCAGGCCGACGACACGAGCCTGTTGCCAGGCAAGGTCGCAATCTATCGCGATGGAACCTTCGTCGGCCGCGGCAAGCTCTCGGCTTCGGCCAAGGACGATATCGTGCGGCTCGGCTTCGGCGCCGACGACAAGGTCAGGATCGAGCGCGCGGTGCTCAAGCGCAACGAAGGTTCGGCCGGTCTCCTGGTCACGACCTCGAAGACCGACGAGCGTTCGTTCAAGACCACAATCCGCAATGGTCACGACTTCCCGATCAAGATCGCGATCGAGGATCAGTTGCCGGTCAGCGAGAACGAGGACATCCTCGTCGAGATGTTGCCTGCGACCACGCCGCCGACCGCAAGCAACATTCGCGACCGGCGCGGCGTCCTGGAATGGTCGTTCGACGCCAAGCCCGGCGAGGTCAAGGACATCAATTTCGCCTGGCGCATTCGCTGGCCGAAGGACAAGAGCATGGTGATCGTGCCGGCGGGTTGATGGGCGGCGCCGAAGTACGATGCTGTCTTAGCTCGCGCTCGCTCACTCCCTGTCATGCCCCGCGAAGGCGGGGCATCCAGTACGCCGCGGCGTCACGATTCAATCGCTGGCGCCGCGGATTACTGGATCGCCCGGTCAAGCCGGGCGATGACTGTGTTGAAAGAGCGTCAGCTTACTTCGCCTTCAGGAAATCCGCGACATCGAGCAGCATGAACTCGTCGTCGTCGGCCTTGTTGGGATCGCGGCTGGACGAGAACGGCAGATTGTTGTCGTTGCCGACGATGATGTGGGTTTCGTCGACACGATCGACGTTCTCGATGGTGAAGAACGGGAAGGTGTAGACGCCATCATTGAGCGGCTTCTTCGCCTTGTTGTCGGGATCTCTGATCTTCAGGAGGTCGATGTAGCCGATCTTGCGCACGGGCTTGCCGACATTGGCGTCGGTGAGTTCGATCTTGTAGACGCGCTTGAACTTGGCGACATCAGGGAAGCAGTTCTCGCCGCGGGTGCCTTGCGGGCAGGCCTTGTCGGGCGTGCCTTCGCCGTTGTCGCGCTCGATGATCAGACCGCTCGCCGGGTCGATCATGTTGAAGTCGCCGATGGCATTGCCGTTCTGCTCGAACACATACTGCCAGTAGCGGCCAGTGAACTTTTCCGCGGCGACGTCGAATTCGAGAATGCGCGAGGCTTCCTTGCCGTCGGCCTTCTCCCAGTCTTTCTTGTCGGCGTCCCACAGCGGCCCCTCGAGCAGGCCGTAGAGAAACTTGCCGTCTTTCGAGGAGGCGAAGCCCTCATAACCCTTGGAGCGCCGCAGGTTGACGTTGGTGTAGGTCGCGCCCGGCGCGCCCGGGGTCGTCACCGCCCAATGATCCGGCGAGCGCACCGGCTTGCCGTCGGCGACCGTCTCGAACAGCCCGAGAATCTTGCCGGTCTTGTCGGCCTTCAGGATGTAGGGGCCGAACTCGTCGCCGATCCAGAAGGTGTCGCCGATGATCTGAAAGCCTTCGGTGTCGAAGTCGGAGCCGGTGAGATAGCGCCTCTCGGTGTCTTCATGCACGATGCGGAACGGCACGCGTCTGTCGGGATCGTGCAGGAACACGGTCTCCAGCCGCTCGATCTTGCCACCGGCCCAATCCATCTTGTAGCGGTTGAGGTACAGCATCGAATCCGGCGAATTGGCGCGCGCGCCCATGCCGTTGTCGGTGATGACCCAGAAGGTGCCGTCGCCCATCGACTTGATGCCGGAATGGCCTTGCAGCGGCTGGCCCTTGAACGGCAGCGACAAGCCGGTCGCCCGCTCATAGGACTTGCCCATCACCGTGCCGAGCGCGTCGACGCGCTTTCCGGTGGTGTATTTGCCGGAGGTCTTGAGATCGGCGGGCGCATCAGCGGGCGCGTCGATGAACGTGGCGGCCGGCATCACGACGTGGCCGGCGAGCCTGGCCGGGAATTCGCCTTCGCTCTGCGCGAGCGCGGAGCTCGCGGTGAGAATGATCGTTGCGACGGTGCCAAGAAAAGTCGCGCGCATGTGCGTCTCCTGTTAACGGAGGCCGTCTTATGCGGATCGCGCATTGCAGTTTTGTGAAACCGGGCCAAACGCCGCGGCCGACGGTCATTTTTTTAGCGGTGTGGGAATCTCAAAGCTGACGGACTTGCTGTCGATCACGTGGTGCGTCGGATCTGCCAGCTCCAACAGGATCTTGTGGGGTCCTGGCTTCAGTCCGACCACGATCACGGTCTCGCCACTGGCATCGACAAAATGCCACGGCGCATCGTCGACCGTGATATGGACGTGGCCAATGCGCGGCGATACGTCGAGCGCGCCCTTGCCAAACACCGGCACGACGCGGAGATTCTCCGTGGTGTACTGGATGAAGACGAGACCCTGCGCCAACTGGTCGGCGAGCGGCGGATCGACGATCAACCGCGCAGGCGCCTCATTTTCGATCGCGACCAGTGGCGATGGGCCGCGCACGTCTCTGGCGGTTTGGGCGACGGCGGCTGCTGCGAACAAAGTGGAGGCCGCCAGAACGGCCATGCAGTCGAGAGCGGCATACATGTCCGTTTCCTTCCGGACTGATCAGGCGATCTTGCGGGAGAGGAAGTTGCGGATCAATGGGACCATTTCGTCGAACTTGTCCTCGAGCGCGAAATGGCCGGTATTGATGAGGTGAAATTCCACCTGGGGCAGGTCGCGTTTGTAGGGATGGGCGCCATCGGCCGGGAAGATGAAATCGTTCTTGCCCCAGACAATCAGGGTCGGCGGCTTGTGCTTGCGGAAGTAGGCCTGCACCGCGGGATACAGCGGCAAATTGGTCCGATAGTCGTAGAACAGGTCCATCTGGATTTCGCTGTTGCCGGGACGGTCGAGTAGCGCCTGATCCTGCACCCAGTTGTCGGGTGAAATCCGGCTGACGTCGGACATGCCGTCGGTGTACTGGAATTTCGTCGTTTCCAGCGTCACCAGCTTCATCAATGCCTGTCGGCTGGCATCGGATCCGTCGGCCCAGTATTGCTTGATCGGATTCCAGAACTCTTTCAGCCCTTCGTCATAGGCGTTGCCGTTCTGCACGATCAGGCCGCTGATACGCTCTGGATTCTTGAGCGCCAGGCGCCAGCCCACGGGAGCTCCGTAATCCATGACATACATCGCGTAGCGGGTGACGCCGAGCTGGTCGAGCAGGCCGCCGACAAGCTCGCCGAAACGGTCGAACGTGTACTTAAGTGTCGCGCGCGGTGGCATCTCGCTCTGGCCATATCCGGGATAGTCGGGAGCGATCACGTGGTACCTGTCGGCCAATGCCGGGATCAGGTTGCGGAACATATGCGAGGAGGTCGGGAAGCCGTGCAGCAACAGCACAACGGGAGCGTCCTTCGGACCCGCCTCGCGATAGAAGATCTTGATCCCGTCGACGATCTTGGTTCGATGATAAGTGACCGGATAGGCAGCGGCGGCGTGTTCGTCGCGCTCCGGCTTCGCGGATGCTGCCGTGGAAGCAACTGCGACAGCCGCTCCGGACAACCCAAGAACGAGACGACGACGATCGAGGAGCGATGGCTTGGATGTGGTCTCTACGATTTTCATGTCAATGTCCTTTCAATACGATGAGTTCGTCGACGGCCGAGAGGGATTTTTCAAACGCCCTGATAGACCAGCCGGGTGAAGAAGCCGGGATCGATCACGAATTGCCCCCATATCGCGTCGAACGCCGCGGTCGGCTTCGCCGCAACGGTTTCATCCCGCGTTCGTCCCTCCTTCTTGAGGCGCGCGACGTTGTCGCGGATCCCGACGAGCATGTCGCGAAAGGCCTGGAATTCGGCCTTGTTGCCCACCGGCTTGCCATGCCCGGCGATGACGATCGTGTCCTTGTCCATCGCCGCGAGATTGGCGTCGCATGCAGCGATCATCCCGTCGATGCTGCCACCGGTCGAATAGTCGATGAACGGATAGATGCCGTTCCAGAACATGTCGGCGACATGAATGATATTGGCTTCTGCGAAGGTGACGGAGATGTCGCTGTCGGTGTGCGCGGGCCCGTAATACTTCAGGCCGATCGAGGTTCCGTTGAGCTTAAGCTCGCGGCTGTCGGCAAAGACTTCGCTGGGGATTCCGCCCGCGCCGAGCGGAAGGAAATTGTAGTCCCAATCCTCGACCCGCTGCACTTCGGCAAGATGTTTACGGGTGTTTTCCTGGGCAATGATCTTGGCGCCGGCTGCATGCAGCCATTCGTTGCCATCGGCATGATCGAAATGCCAGTGGGTGTTGACGAGATGGGTGACGGGATCGGCGCCGAGATCAGCCAGCGCTTTGGTGAGTTGTGGACGTGAGACGCGGATGCCCGCATCGATCAGGACTTTGCCGTCGGGCCCGGTCAGCACGGCAATGTTGCCGCCGGAGCCTTCCAGCACGGTGATGTTGTTTCGGAGCTTGTGCGTGACAATCGGCGATACCGCAGCACTGTCCTTGATCAGGCTGACGATGCCTCGCGCTTCTGCGTAGGCTTGCCTCGGGCTAAGCCATCCCGAAGCGGCGGACGCTGCGGCGCCGACGCAACACAGGCAGAAACCGCGTCGGGATAACGACGGGAGCTTTGGCGAACGCATGCAATTTTCGCTTTCTCGAGCGACAATCGACGGCGCCAATGATCGACCCCGCTGTCACGATGGAGCGTGGGGCCAATGCAGCAAGCAGTCTATCACGATAGCACGATCGACTGCGCTTGCGCTCAGCCGCGAGTTACTCCTTTACCGCGCCGGTCAGCGACGACACGTAGTAATCGACGAAGAGCGAGTAGAAGATCGCAACCGGCAGCGAGCCGAGCAGTGATCCCGCCATCAGCGCACCCCACTGGTAGACGTCGCCGGTGACGAGCTCGGTCAGGATCGCGACCGGCACCGTCTTGTTGGCGCCGCTCTGGATGAAGGCGAGTGCGTAGATGAACTCGTTCCAGGACAGCGTGAAGGAGAAGATGCCGGCCGAGATCAGGCCGGGCACCGCCAGCGGTAGCGTGATCCGGCGCAGGATCTGGAGCCGTGTGGCGCCATCCACCAGCGCGCATTCCTCGAGTTCGTAGGGGATCGACTTGAAATAGCCGATCAGGAGCCAGGTGCAGAACGGCACCAGGAAGGTCGGATAGACCAGGATGAGGGCGAGCGGGCTGTCGAACAGGCCGAACTGCACGACCACGGTTGCGAGCGGAATGAACAGGATCGATGGCGGCACGAGATAGGCGAGATAGATGCCCAGCCCCACATAGGGGCTGCCGCGGAAGCGCAAGCGTTCGATCGCATAGGCGGCAAGCGTGCTCGCGATCAGCGACAGCGTGGTCGCGCCGATCGCGACCAGCATCGTCGTCCACAGCCAGCGCGGATAGGCGGTGTCGAACAAGAGGTGCTTGATGTGCGCCAGCGTCGGTGAGGAGATCCAGAACGGGTTGTGCTCCCGGTAGTTCATCAGCTCGGCGTTCGGCTTGAACGACGTGATCGCCATCCAGTAGAACGGAAACAGCAGGATCAGCACGAAGCAGCCGAGCGGCAGATAAATCATCATCAGTCGCCGCAGCCCGGAATCCCAGGCCATGGTGTCCGGCACAGCCTTCGCGTCGGCGACGGCCGGTTGCGCCACTGTATCAGTCATTGCTCTCTCCTTGCTGCCATTTGCGGCGCGCCAGGCCGAAATAAGAGAACAGCGTCGCGAACACCAGGAACGGGATCATCGACACCGCGATCGCCGCGCCCTCGCCGAGCTCGCCGCCGGCAATGCCGCGCTGGAAGGCAAGCGTGGCGAGCAGATGGGTCGAGTTGCCGGGGCCGCCACGGGTAATGGCGTAGACCAGCTGGAAGTCGGTGAAGGTGAAGATGATCGAGAAGGTCATGACGATGGCGAGGATCGGCATCATCATCGGGAAGGTGATGTAGCGGAAGCGCTGCCAGGCGCTGGCGCCATCGAGCATCGCGGCCTCGTAGAGCGAGGGCGAAATGGTCTGCAGGCCCGCCAGCAGCGAGATCGCGACGAAGGGAATGCCGCGCCAGATGTTGGCGGCGATCAGCGAGAAGCGCGCCGGCCAGGGCGAGCCGAGGAAGTCGATATTGGTGGTGCGCCAGTGCAGCACGTCGACCAGAAGGTAGGAGATGATCGAGAATTGCGGATCGTAGATCCACCAGAACGCCAGCGCGGAGAGCACCGTCGGCACGATCCAGGGCATCAGGATGATCGCACGCAACAGGCTCTTGAATGGAAAATGGTTGTTGAGCAGCAGCGCGAGCCAGAACCCCAGCGCGAACTTCCCGAAGGTCGCGATCGCCGTGTAGACCACGCTGTAGAACACCGCGTTCCACCACAGGGAATCGGTGAGCAGATACTGGAAATTCTCGAAGCCGACGAAGATGCCTTTTCTGCCGATCGTGGTGTCGGTGAAGGCGAGCCAGATGCCGAGGCCGAGCGGATAGGTCAGGAACACCGTAAGCAGCCCGATCGCGGGTGCGAGGCACATCACGATCAGGAACGGCTTGTAGTCGAACAGGCGCGCCAGCCAGGAGGGCTGCCGTCGTGCGAGGGCGAGAGTGGGAAGTGTGGTCACGGACATCGATCAGGCGTCCTGTTTTAGGCTGTCACCACATCCGTCATTGCGAGCGAAGCGAAGCAATCCAGTCTGTCTCCGCAGTTACAGTCTGGATTGCTTCGTCGCTTCGCTCCTCGCCATGACGGTCGCTTTATCGTCGGGCGCTACTTCTGCCGCCGGAAGTACCGCTTGCAGCGCTGCTCGGCTTCCGCGGCCGCGGCTTCCGGCGTGGCAGCGCCGGTCGCGACGGACGCGAACATCTGAATCAGCACGTAGTCGGCGCTGACGGCGCCGGTCGCGGTCGAGATCGGGCCCGCGTAGCCGTCGTAATAGGTGCTGTTCATCGTGTTCTTGAACAGCTTCACTTTGGGATCCTGCGACCACACCGCGGCCTCGGCATAGGCCGCGAGCGGCTGGGCCCAATAGCCGGAATTGGCGTTGAGCCACGGCTCGTACTGGTCCTTTTCCAGCATGTATTGCAGGAAGGCCTTTGCGGCGTTGGGATACTGGCTGTGCTTGAACACCATGGCGTTCAGCGTCAGGCCCGCCATCGGCGACACCTTGGCCAAGCCTTTCGGCAGCAACTGATGCTCGCTGTCGTCGGCGATCGCCTTGGTCGCCGGATCGTTCTTCAGCGAAAAATACAGCGAGACGCCGTTGGCGGTCAGCGCGATCTCCTGCGCAGCGTAGGCGCGGTTGTTGCTGACGTCATTCCAGGACGTCGTGCCGGCGATGAAGGTGGGGTAGAGCTGCTTGACCCAGTTCAGCGCGGCGATCGTCTCCTTGCTGTTGATGATGACGTTGCCCTCTTCGTCCAGCAGGGCCGCGTTGTGCGACCATAGCGCCCAGCTTGCGAAGCCGTTGCCGTCCCCCTTGGCATTGCCGAGGGCGAAGCCCGCCGGCTTGCCGGCCTTCTGGAGCTTCTGGCACAGGTCGAGGATTCCGGCATGGTCTTCCGGCACCTTGTCGAAGCCGACCGATTGCAGGATCGACTTGCGATAGATCACGGGACCCGCGGTGGCTCCGAACGGCAGCCCGATCCAAATGGGGCTCTTGTTCTTCTTGCCGTAGCGCTGCGCCAGCGGCAGCCAGCCGCCGTACCGTTTGCCGAGGTAGTCGGCCACATCGGTCAGCTCGATCAGCTTGTCGACGTAAATGTGCGGTGCGTCGGAGAAGCCGATGATGATGTCGGGACCGGCGCCGGAATTCGAGGTCACCGCGGTTTGCTGGTTGATGTCCTCCCAGCCGACGAAATCGACCTTGACCTCGACGCCGGTCTCCTTGGTGAATTTCGCCGCATTGGCGCGGAACACATCCTCGTCGGCCTGGACGAAACGTACCGGTCGCAGCATGCGCAGGGATGCGCCTTTCTCGATCGGCAGTTTCGGTGCGGGGACGTCCGCGGCCTTGATCGTGGATTGGGCATTCGCCGGAGCACCGGTTGCCGCGATTGTCGCAGCGGACAGGCCCAGCGCCAAGGCATCACGACGTGTGATGTCGTTCCTCATCGGTTCCTCCCTATGTTTTTCCCTTCCCGGCGTTGATCGCCGGTGAAGGGTCTTTCCGGTTGCCGGCGCGCCTTCGCGGCCGCCCGCCTAGCTGTTCGGGCCGCGGTCCATGCTGACAGGTTGCCAGCGGCGGAGCGCGGTGTCTTGCAGCACCGACGGATTGACGCAGCTTACCGGCCACATGCCCTGAAGCACCAGTGACAATTCGTAGCCCACCCGGCGCTTGCGCGCCTCGTCGAACCGTGCCGAGGCGGAGGCGACGTGGGCGGTCAGGGTCACATTCTCCATGCCGAGGATGGGGTTGTTGTGCGAGGGCGGCTCCTTCTCCAGCACGTCGAGGGCGGCATGGGCAATCCAGCCCTCCTGAAGCGCCTTGATCAAGCCTTCCTCGTCCACGGTGGCGCCGCGGCCCGTGTTGATGAAGACCGAGCCCTTCTTCATCTGCCGGAAGTGCTTCTCGGTGAGCATGTGATGCACCTCGGGCCGGGCGGGCGCGTGCATCGAGACGAAGTCGGATTGCGACAACACCTCGTTCAGCGTCGCCGGAATCACGCCGTGGTCGGACATCAGCGTTTCCTGGATGAAGGGATCGTAGGCCATCATCCGCAGGCCGAAGGGAGCTGCGCGCTTCGCAACTGCACGCGCGACGCGGCCGAACGAGATGAAGCCGAGCGTCTGGCCCATCAGCCGTGGAATCTTCGACAACGCCGGCCGGCCCTCGGCCCAGCGGCCGCTGCGCACCATCCGGTCCTGCTCGACCACCCGCCGGAAGCCCGCGAGCAGCAGCATCATGGCGTGGTCGGCGACCTCCTCGATAAAGGTGTCGGGGATGTTGGTGACGGGAATGCCGCGCGCGGTCGCGGCCTTGATGTCGACGCTGTCGACGCCGACCGAGCCGAGCGTAATGACCTTGCAGTTCTCCAGCGCGTCGATAATGGTCTTGGTGATCGGGATGCCCTTGGCGTAGATGGCGTCCGCAGTCTTGGCGGCGGCGATGAACCCGGCCTCGTCGGCCGGCGCCTCGACGATCTCGGCGTCGATCGGATCGAGCGCCTCACGCTCGTAGGAATAATCGCTGCTCGCGACCGTGAAGCTCGCGCCCTTCGGCGTCACCACCCTGTATTTCGGCATTTCCTGCTCCCGATTTGGTTTCTTGTTGTGACCCGGACTTTGCGCGAGTCTGTGCGTCTTTTACGCGAAATCGGGGCGGTTGCGTACAATCGGCGGTTGCCGTGGCGGCGATTGTGCGACGGCCCCGACGTTTCCTCCGTGCCTTTACGGGGCGCTCCGTAACAGGTTGCTAAGGGGTCGCCACTAAAAGTTGTTTCAATTGCGATCGATTCGCTCGTGCGTCCTTGTCCTTTTGTTGCCGGAGCCATCCCGTGAAATTGAGCAATCTGAAGATCGCCCCCAAGCTCGGCATTCTCGTCGGCGTCACCTTGTTCGGCCTGTGCATCTCCGGATTTCTCGCCGGCTATCTGATGAAGCGCGAGATGGTGAATGCACGCGTCGAGCAGACCAAGGCCATCGTCGAGGTTGCCCGCAACATGGCCCTCGCTCTCAAGAAACGAGTCGATGCCGGCGAAATGACGAAGGACGCGGCGATGGCCGAGTTTCGTCTGCTCGGCAACGCGATGACCTACGACAAGGGCGCGGGCTACCTCTTCGGCACTTCGTATGACGGCATCACGCAGCTTGCGCCCGACCCCAAGCAGGTCGGCCTGAACCGCATGAGCAATCTGACCAACGGTCGCAATCTTTCCAAGGAATGGATGGATGGCGTCAAGGCCAACGGCGAATTTCTGCTCTTCTACGAGTTCATGAAGCCCGGCCAGGAAACGCCGATCCGCAAGATCGGCTACGCGGTGGCCGTGCCCGGCTTCGACATGTATCTTGGCACCGGCGGCTATCTCGACGATATCGACGCCAAGATGGTCCCGATCTACTGGCTGCTCGGGCTTGCCATGCTCGGCATCGTCGTCGTCGCGGGCAGCGTCGCTTGGGGGCTTGGTCGCAGCATCAGCCGTCCCTTGGCGCTGCTCGGCGCCCGCATGAAGGATCTCGCCGAGGGCAAGCTTGAGGGCGACATTCCCGGCGTCGGCCGTGGCGACGAGGTCGGCGCAATGGCGTCGACCGTCCAGATCTTCAAGGACAACGCACTGCGCATTCGCGACCTCGAGAAAACCGAAGCCGATGCCAAGGATCGTGTCGCGGCGGAACGTCGCAGCGCGATGGAGGGTATCGCCAGCGATTTCGAACGCAGCGTCAACGGCATCGTCCGCTCGGTCTCCTCGGCCGCGACGGGCATGCAAGCCACTGCGCAATCGATGACAGCGACCGCCAGCGACGCCTCTTCGCGTGCGGCGACCGTCGGCGCGGCCTCGCAGAGAGCGTCGGGCAATGTCGGCACGGTCGCCGCGGCTGCCGAAGAGCTGTCGAGCTCGGTTGCGGAAATCTCGCGCCAGGTCACCCGCTCGACCGAAGTGGCGAGCCGCGCCGTCAACGACGCCGAGCGCACCAATGCCACGGTGCAGGAACTCTCCACCGGCGCCGAGAAGATCGGCGAGGTGGTCAAGCTGATCCACTCGATCGCGGCGCAGACCAATCTGCTCGCCCTCAACGCCACCATCGAGGCGGCGCGTGCCGGTGAGTCCGGCCGCGGCTTCGCCGTCGTCGCTTCCGAGGTCAAGGCCCTCGCCAACCAGACCGCCAAGGCGACCGAGGAAATCTCCGCCCAGGTCGCGGCGATGCAGACTTCGACCAGCGATGCGGTCGCCGCCATCGGCGGCATCACCCAGACCATTGCCGAGATGAGCGAGATCACCGCGGGCATTTCCGCGTCGATCGAGCAGCAGGGTGAGGCGACCCGCGAGATCGCCCGCAACATTCAGTCGGTCGCGGCCGGATCGAACGAGATCAACGCCAATATCGGCAGCGTCACCTCGGCCGCGGAAGCGACCGGCACGGCGGCAAGCGACGTGCTCACCAACGCCCGCGAGCTCGACAGCCAGTCGGGCGCGCTGCGCAGCGCAGTCGACGGCTTCCTCGCCAAGGTGCGCGCAGCGTAAGGCTTGCACTGAATTCGTAGGGTGGGCAAAGACGCGAAGCGTCGTGCCCACCTTTTCTTTTTGAGTTCGCGGTAACTTCTCGGTGGGCACGCTTCGCTTTGCCCACCCTACGAGACCGCCCTACTGCTTCTCGATTCCCGCCTCGCGGATCAGCTTCTCCCACAACACCAGCTGTTCGTTCACGAACGTGCCGAGCTGTTCCGGCGTGCCTGAAAACGCGTCCATGCCGAGGGTGGCGAGCTGGGCCTTGATCTCCGGCTTCTCGACGATCTTCCGGATCTCGGCGTTGAGTCGCGTCACGATCTCCTTGGGCATGCCGGCGGGGCCGAAATAGCCCTGCCACGACGAGATGTCGAAGTCCGGCACGCCGGCCTCTTGCATCGAGGGCAGGTTCGGCACCAGCGACGAGCGGTCCTTTGTCGTGACGGCGAGCGCGCGTAGCGCGTTGCCCTGGACATGCGGCAGGCCGGTCAGGATGTCCACGAACATCATCGAGACGCGGCCGCCCATGACGTCGTTGAGCGCCGGCGGCGAGCTCTTGTAGGGCACGTGCAGGAGGTCGAGCCCGGCATTATGCGCAAAGGTCGCCCCCGACACGATCGCCGAGGACGAGCCCGAGGCGTAGCTCAGCTTGCCCGGATTGGCCTTGCCGTAGGCGATGAGCTCGCCGACCGTCTTGGCCGGCACCTCCGGGTGGATCACCAGCATGAAGGGCAGGTCGCCGGTGCGCGCGATCGGGGTGAAGTCCTTGACCGGATCGTAGGTCAGGCTCTTGAGCAGATAGGGATTGGCCGAATGCGTGGTGTTGGTGGTCACCAGCAGCGTGTAGCCGTCGGGCGCGGCGCGCGCGACATAGGTGGCGGCGATCATGCCGTTGGCGCCCGCCTTGTTCTCGATGACGATGCCGACGCCGAGGGCCTGCGACAAATGCTGCGAGATCAGCCGCGTCGTGGTGTCGGTGCCGCTGCCGGCCGCGAACGGCAGCACCAGCGTGATGTTGCGGCTCGGATAATTGTCGGCCTGCGCAGCGGATGCGCCAGCGAGACAAAGGGCGGCCGTGGCGATGGCACGCAGGTTTCGGATCAACGCTGAAAGCATGTCTGGTCGTTCCCTCTTTTTTCGTTGGCGGGGAACCTAGCGTCTCCTCGTCGAAATCGGAAGGCGCGAGTTTGTCGCCTCGTCTCGCGGTGCGGAATTACTTCACCGCAGACCCTTGGCGCGAGGCGATCACGACGCCGGCGAGCACCAGCAGGTAGCCGATCAGGTGGAACGGCTGGATCTTTTCGCCGAGCAGCAGGATCGCCATCGCCGAACCGAACACCGGCACCAGATGGAAGAACGGCGCGGCGCGGTTCGGGCCGATCAGCGCCACGCCCCGGTTGAAGAACAGATAGGCCAGCGTCGAGGGAAAAATCAGGATGTAGCCCAGCGTCGCCAGCGTCACCCCGTCGAGTTGCAGAACGCGGCCGCTCCAGGCTTCCCAGATCGCGGTCGGCAGCAGCATCGTCGCGCCGCAGCAGGTGGTGAAGGAGAGAAATGAGAGTTGGTGGATCTTCGGTCGCCGCGGGATGAAGGCAGAGTAGATCCCGAACGCCACCAGCGAGGAGGCGAACATGATGTCGCCCCTGTTGAAGCTGATACTCGCGAGCGCGGCGAGATCGCCGCGCAGGATGATGATCAGCACGCCGAGCAGCGAGATCCCGATGCCGGCGAGCTGCGCACCGGTCAGCCGCACGCCGAACAGCACCAGCGACCACAGCGCCACGAACAGTGGTCCGGCCGATTGGATCAGCAGCGCGTTCAGCGCCTCCGTGTACTGCATCGCCCAGTACGAGATCGCGTTGTTGAAGGCAAAGCCCACCAGCGACAGGAACAGCATCAGCGGCAGGCTCTTGCGCAAGTTCGGCCAGTCGCGCTTCAGATGCGGCCAGGCGAACGGCAGCAGGATCAGGAACACGCCGAACCAGCGGATCGTGGTCACCGTCAGCGGCGGCACATGCGCACCGACGTGGCGCGCGAGCACGATGTTGCCGGCCCAGAACAGCGAGCTCAGGCTGAGCAGCAGATAAGGCTGGTTGTTGAGCCAGCTGGCCGCATTGGAGGCGGGTGGCGCGGGCGAAGCGATCGTCATTGGCGTTCGACGCGAGCTTGCGCCGGATTTAAGTCGTGACACAAGTCACGCGGCCGCAATGCTACAATGCAGGCATGACCAGAGGAGGCGGCATTGGCGGTTAATATGTTGAACATCGACGGCCTGGATCGGCTCGATCGGCATGCACCGGTGGTGATGTTGAACCTGATGCGCTTCCACGCGCGCTCGGGCGACGGCGACGGTTCCGGCTGGGACGCCTATTTGCGCTACAGTGCGGTCACAGTGCCGATGATCAAGGCGCGCGGCGGCACGCTGCTCTGGACCGGCGACGCCAAGGCGGTCGCGCTCGGCCCGCAGCAGGGCAACGACTGGGATTTCGCGGCGCTGGTCTATTATCCCACGGTTGCGGCTTTCATCGACATGATGACGTCGGAGGCCTACGAGACCGAGGCCGATCCGCACCGCGTCAACGCCTGCGCCGAGCACGTCATCATTGCGACCAGCGAAGCGTACAGCAAGTTCAAGGTGAAGTAGCCTTGGCTGCCGCGCGGCACGGCGCTTTCCTTCTCCTACGACGGAGAAGGAGGACCTATGCCGCCTGCTTCCGTGACGCCACGAACACGCCGGCCAGCACCAGCGCGAAGCCGATGAAATGGAACGCCTGGGGGTGCTCGCCCAGAAACACCATTGCCATGATCGAGCCGAACACCGGCACGACATGGAAGAAGGGCGCGGCGCGGTTGGCGCCGATCAGCCGGACTCCGCGATTGAAGCAGAGATAGGCGAGCGTCGAGGGGAACACCGCGACATAGAACAGGGTCAGGAGGTTCGGCCCGTCGAGCTTCATCATGGGGCGCGCGGACAGCTCCCAGATCTCCAACGGAATGAGACAGGCAGCACCGCAGCCGAACGTGAAGGCGAGGAACGACAGGCCGTGCATCGGCGGCCGCTTCAAGGTCAGCACCGAATAGAGCGCGAAGATGATCAGCGCGACGACGAAGATGAGGTCGCCCTTGTTGAAATCGATATTCGACAGCGTGGTGAAATCGCCATGCAGCAGGATGATCAGCACGCCGCACATCGACAGCAGCACGCCGAAGGCCTGCGCCGCGGTAAGCCTGATACCGAGGATGGCGAGCGACCACAGCGCCACGACCAGCGGCGCGGCTGACTGAAGTAGCAGCGTGTTGAGCGCCTGCGTATGCTCCAGCGCCCAATATTGCAGCGTGTTGAAGGCGCCGATGCCGGTGATCGAGAGTGTGACCATCAGGCCGAGCTTGCCGCGGATCGCGGGCCAGTCCTGCGCAAGGTGTTTCCAGGCGAACGGCAGCACCAGCAGGAAGGCGAAGAACCAGCGCAGGAACGACAGCGTCACCGGCGGAATGTGACCGGCGGCGAGCCGTCCGACGATGGCATTGCCGGCCCAGCACAGCGCGGTGATGCTGAGCAGCAGGTAAGGCTGGTTGGCGATCCAGTTGTGGCCGGACGTGGCGGCGCCGGTGGTCTCGTCGGTGGCGGACATTGTGATCGTTGTGGCCCCGCGTCATGCGCCAAGCCTCCAGCCCGGCGGCACCCGGGCCGGTTCAGACCCGGCCCGTTCAAAGACACGGAAATCCGGCCGATATCAATGGCGCGAGGCGCATCGCGTCCATGCACGGCGGCGGCCGGAACCCGCTCAACCCTTCAGTCCGGCACGGATCGCAAACGGCTTCACCAGTTCGGCGCAGGCGAGATAGACGACAACCAGAACCGCGATGCCGGCCATCATGAGCGGTGGCGGCGCAACAAAGCCGAACCAGGCACCGAGCGGCGTGAAAGGCACCACCATCGCGACCAGCAAGGCGACCAGCGATGAGACGGACAGCACCGGATCGGGCCAGCTGCGCCACGGTCGGCCGTTGGTGCGAATGATGAAGATCACGAGGATCTGCGTCGCCATGGATTCGATGAACCAGGCGGTGCGGAATTCGTCCGGCGACGCTTGAAACAGCAGGATGAGGGCGCCGAAGGTCAGGAAGTCGAAGACCGAGGACAGCGGCCCCATGATCGCGGCGAAACGCACCAGCCGCGTCATGCTCCAGACCTGCGGCTGCGCGGTGGCCGCGCGCGAGACCTGGTCGAAGGGAATGCCGAGCTCGGAGAGATCGTAGAGCAGGTTGTTGAGCAGAATCTGCGTCGGCAGCATCGGCAGGAACGGCAGCGCCATCGAGGCGATCGCCATCGACAGCATGTTGCCGAAATTCGAGCTCGCGCCCATCCGGACATATTTCATGATGTTGGCGAAGGTGCGCCGGCCCTCTTCGACGCCGTCGGCAACGACTTCGAGATCCGAGGCGAGCAGGATGATGTCGGCGGCGGCCTGCGCCACGCCGGTCGCGCCTTCGACCGACAGGCCGATATCGGCGGCCTTCAGCGCCGGAGCGTCGTTGATGCCGTCGCCCAGGAAGCCGACCACCGCGCCGCCGGCCTGAAGGGCCTTCACGACGCGCGACTTCTGATCGGGCGCAAGCCGGCCGTAGGCGTCGGTCGATTGAACCTGGACCGCCAGTGCTTCGTCGCTGAGCTCGGCGATGTCGGCTCCCGATAGGACGCGGTCAGCGTTCAGCCCGACCAGGCCGGCGAGTCGCTTCACCACCACCGGATCGTCGCCCGACAGGATCTTCAGCGTGATGCCGGTTGCCGCGAGCCGTGCGATCGCGGCCGCGGCCGTCGGCTTCGGCGGGTCGGCGAAGGCGCAAAAACCTTCGAAGACGAGATCGGTCTCGTCGGCGGTCTCGACTTCGCGGGTTGCGCCGGTCCACGGGCGCGAGGCGATCGCAATGCTGCGTAGCCCTTCGCTCGCGAGCTCGTGCACGCGGGCGATCGCGCGGGTCCGGGCGCCGTCATCCATCACGCACAGCTCGAGCACCGCCTCAGGCGCGCCCTTGACGATGAGCAGCGCGCCTTCGGGACCGGTCGCGAGCACGGATCCCAGCCGCCGTGAAAAGTCGAACGCCTGCCTGCCGGCGAGGGTCCAGCCCTGTGCGGCATTCGACTGGCCGGCAACCAGCGCCGCGTCGAGCGAGCCGCGATCGCCGCCGAGTTTCGCGGCGATGGCGCCGAGCCGCGCGGCGCGGGCATCGTCCTTGCCGGCGGCATCGAGGCTCTTGGCCAGCGTGATCTCGGCCGAGGTCAGCGTGCCCGTCTTGTCCGTGCACAAGACGGTCATGGCGCCAAGATCGTGGATCGCGGCGAGGCGCTTGACGATCACCTTGCGGCCGGCCATGCGCAGCGCGCCGCGCGACAGCGTCACCGTGGTGATCATCGGCAGCAGTTCCGGCGTCAGCCCGACCGCGAGGGCGACGGCAAACAGCAGCGAGTCCATTACCGGGCGGCCGAACACCACGCGGACGCTGAGCACGACCAGCACCAACGCCAGTGTGGCGCGCGCGATCACGAGGCCGAATTCGCGCAAGTCGCGTTCGAACGGCGAAGGCGTCTGGGCCTCGGCAAGCGCGGAGGCCGCCGCTCCGAACACGGTGTCGCGTCCGGTCCTGACGACGAGCGCGATCGCCTCGCCGGTTTGCGCGACGGCGCCGCGAAACAGTGCATTCGACGTGTCGTCCGGGTCGGTGATGGCACCGGCGCGCTTCTGTACCGGATAGGGTTCGCCGGTGAGCGCCGCTTCGCCCGCGGTGAAGGCTGTGCTCTCCAGGATGAGCGCGTCCGCGGGAATGATGTCGCCTGAACGGACGCGCAGGATGTCGCCCGGCACCAGCCGATCGACGTCGATCTCGCGGAAGTCGTTGTCACGTCTGACTTCGGCCTTGAGCGCAACCGATCGGCGGAGCACTTCCGCGGCCTGCAACGCATGGCCTTCCTGAACAGTGTCGAGCCCGATCGAGAGCGCGAGTATCAGGACAATGATGAGCCCGCCGATATCGTCGCCGGTGAGCATCGAGACGATGCCGGCAACCAGCAGAATCAGAGACAGCGGCTCCAGCAGCCGGCGCATGATCGCGCGCGCCGCCCCCTCGACGCGTGGCCGCGCGTCGCTGTTCGGCCCAAAGCGATCGAGGCGCTCGGAGGCGTCCGCGGCGGTCAGGCCGGTGAGGCCGCAGCCCAGTCGCTTGCATAATTGATCGGGTGAAAGATGCCAGAAGCGGTCGTCGGCGTGCGCTGGACTGTCCGACAAGCAAGGCCCCCGATTCGAATTGTCTCGTCAGGCAAATGCCTCGAAATTCGGTGTAACCTGTTGACCTACCGCAATTTGGATGGCCGCGAGCGCCTGGCTTCGTTGGCATCTGCCGACTGAAACGACGTGCTGCAGGGCATTGACCTCGAGCTCGACCATTGCTGCGACCGCATCATCGAAGTGGTCGACGGCCGCATCCGGGCCTAACGTCGTAGAGCCCGTCCGACAAAGCGGATTTTTAGGGGATATCAAGGGCTTGGATAGCGCATTGGGCCCCGAAAAAGCCCCGTTCTTGCTTGCTTACAGAGGCTGCATCCTTTATCCGGTTGGCTGCCTCGCGTTCGAGCGGCCCCGGCCGTGATTGGGCTGGGCGCATCTAACAGATTGCATAGGGATTACCCGCGAATGGCCAATGTTGTCGTCGTCGGCGCCCAGTGGGGCGACGAAGGAAAGGGCAAGATCGTCGACTGGTTGTCGGAGCAGGCGGACATCGTCGTCCGTTTCCAGGGCGGCCATAACGCCGGCCACACGCTGGTGATCAACGGCAAGACCTACAAGCTGGCGCTGCTGCCCTCGGGCGTGCTGCGCGAGCAGAAGCTGTCGGTGATCGGCAACGGCGTCGTGTTCGATCCCGCCGCCTTCCTCGACGAGGTCACCAAGCTGCGGTCGCAGGGTGTCGCGGTCAGCCCGGACAATCTTCGGGTCGCCGAGAACGTCACCCTGATCCTGCCGCTCCATCGCGAACTCGACGCGCATCGCGAATCCGCCAATGCGGCGACCGCGATCGGCACCACCCGCCGCGGCATCGGCCCGGCCTACGAGGACAAGGTCGGCCGCCGTGCCATCCGCCTGATGGACCTCGCGGATCTCGACACGCTGCCGCACAAGATCGACCGGCTGCTGGCGCATCACAACGCATTGCGCCGCGGCCTCGGCCTGCCGGAGTTCGACGGCAAGGAGATCCTGAAGGAATTGACCGCGCTGGCACCTCAGCTGCTGCCTTATGCCGAGACCGTGTGGCGGTTGCTCGACATCGAACGGCGCGCCGGCAAGCGCATGCTGTTCGAGGGCGCGCAAGGCGCGCTGCTCGACGTCGATCACGGCACCTACCCTTACGTCACCTCGTCCAACACGGTGGCGGCGCAGGCCGCGACCGGCTCGGGGCTCGGCCCCGCCGCGGTCGGCTATGTGCTCGGCCTCTGCAAGGCCTATACGACCCGCGTCGGCCAGGGCCCGTTCCCGACCGAGCAGGACAACGAGACCGGCCGCAAAATCGGCGAGCGCGGCCGCGAGTTCGGCACCAATACCGGGCGCCCGCGCCGCTGCGGCTGGTTCGATGCGGTTCTGGTTCGCCAGGCGGTCCGGACCTGCGGCATCAACGGTCTGGCGCTGACCAAGCTCGACATTCTCGACGGCTTCGACACGATCGAGGTCTGCACCGGCTACAAGCTGGACGGCAAGGAGATCGATCATTTCCCGGCGGGCGAGGGGGCCCAGGCCCGGGTCGAGCCGATCTACGAGACCATCGAGGGCTGGAAGGAGCCGACCGCCAATGCGCGGTCCTGGGCCCAGCTGCCGGCCCAGGCGATCAAATATGTCCGCCGGATCGAGGAATTGGTGGGGTGCCCGGTCGCACTGCTTTCCACGAGCCCTGAACGCGAGGATACTATCCTGGTACAAAATCCGTTTGAGGCTTAACGATCTCTTACCGGGACGCGCGTATAATTGAGTAGAAATGGCTGATTACTATCCGCTGATCGCCCGCGCTATTGCCGCCCTGGACCCCAACGCTCCCGGCGAGAGCCGTCGCGCGCTCTACGAGCGGGCGCGCACGGCGCTGATCGCGCAGCTCCGCAGCGTGCAGCCGCCGCTCTCCGAATCCGAGATCACCCGCGAGCGGCTTTCGCTGGAAGAGGCCGTCCGCAAGGTCGAATCAGAGGCTGCCCAGCGTGCCCGCGAGGCCTCGCGCCCCGGTGGCAGCGCCCGCAGCAGCGGCAGCGGCGATGCCTTCCGCCGCGCCAGCACCCGCGCCACCGAGGGCAACTCGCCCGCGCCCCAAACTGCTGCCCCGCCGCGCACCCGTCCGGCTCCGCCGCCGCCGCGCGCCGACCGGCCCTCGTTCAACGTTGATGACCAGGGCGACGCCCCGCGCGCGCCGCGGGCTCCGCGTTTCGATGCGCCGCGGCAGCCGGGTCCGTCGGCACCGCCGTCGATGCCAGAGCCTCCGCCGGCCGGACGTGATCGCGCCGGTGGGCGCCGTCCGCCCGACATGGGACCTCCGCCGCCGCTGCCTCCGGCACCGGGCGTGCGCGGCTTCCGCGACATCACGGCCGACGCCAACGATCTCGGCGGCGCCGCCGCGCAGGCCAACCGCGCGGCGCGCCGGACCTACGCCAACGTGCCCTCGCCCTCGCCGGAATTCGATCGGCTCGAGCCGAGCCTGGAAAATCGCGCCGCCGGAGCGGACGCGCCGTATTCCTACGACGAATCGATCGAGGAAGCTGAGCGCTACGCGCCGCAGTCGCAGCCGCAGCGTCCGCACATCCCCGTTCTCGACCGCGAACCGAAGAAGAAGCGCGCCCGCGCCCGCACCGGCTCCGTGTTTCCGTTCAAGAGCGCGATCGCCGTCGGCATCGTGCTGATCCTGGTCGGTGCCGGCATCCTGTGGGGCAAGCAACTGGTCCAGACCGCGACCAACCTGTTGAAGTCTTCGCCGACGCAAGTGGTGGAGGCGCCCAAGGATTCGTCTCAGCCGCAGAGCAAGCCCAAGATCCCGGATCGCGTCGGCCAGCCCTCGGCCAGCGACCAGCCGGTCGCGCCGGTGGCGCAGAAGGTCGTGCTCTACGACGAGGATCCATCCGATCCGAAGGGCAAGCAATATGTCGGCTCGGTGGTGTGGCGGCTCGAGCCGATCAAGGCGTCGGGCAACCAAAAGGCCGACGTCGCCGTGCGCGCCGACATCGAGATCCCCGATCGCAAGTTCAAGATGACGATGTCGTTCCGCCGCAACACCGACTCCTCGCTGCCGGCGAGCCACACCGCGGAGCTGACCTTCGTCCTGCCGGCGGACTTTTCAGGCGGCGGCGTCGCCAACGTGCCGGGCATCCTGATGAAGTCGAACGAGCAGGCACGCGGCACGCCGCTCGCAGGCCTCGCGGTCAAGGTCACCGACGGCTTCTTCCTGGTCGGCCTCTCCAACGTCGACGCCGACCGCAGCCGCAACGTCCAGCTCCTGAAGGAGCGCTCCTGGTTCGACGTGCCCCTGGTCTACGCCAACCAGCGCCGCGCCATCATCGCCATCGAGAAGGGCGCTCCCGGCGAGCGCGCCTTCAACGACGCCTTCGCGCAGTGGGGCGACTAGATCTCTACTCCGTGAGACCTCTGCATGGTTCGAGACGCCCGCCTTGGCGAGCCCCTCACCATGAGGGTTTGATATCTCGCCGCGAAACGAGACCTCATCCTGAGGGCCCGCCCCTTGGGCGGGCGTCTCGAAGGATGGCCGCAGGTACGCTCTCTCTCTATTGCGCCGTGGCTTCCCGCTTGCGCGATGTCGCGGCGGCGTGCTCGCGGTCCATCACGGCGCGGCAGCCGGGGCTGACCTGCGACCTGTTCCGTACCATGCAGGCGGTGATCCTGGGGATGTCGGGGATCTCACTGGAGCACAGCCGCATGGCATCGCCCGAGCACATCTGCTGCGCTTCGGACGAGAACGCGAAGCCCGGCGAGGTCGGGATTGCGATGGTGGTGGCGAGGGCGAAGAGAGTTGCGATCGTCTGATTGCGTGTCATGCAGAATGCGTCCCCGAGTTCCGTGGGCTTGAGCCACTTGATTTTGGGGCGCCGCACGCGGCTTGACCTGCCGCATGTCTCAGCCATCACGCCGGGACCTCAATCCCGCATGTGGTTGCTCGATCTCTCGTGATGTTCGAATCGAAAAGTGCTGCGCCGCCCGAATCAAGTATGCGCCATTGTCGCGCGGCCGCAATGCCAAGCGAAAAGGAATTCGCAATTGTTGCGCGCACGTCACGCACAATGCGACTCGCATGCGATCAGATCAACCGATCGGAGGATGCGCTCGCTGGTTCCGCATCGCTTGCGCCAAGGGCTGCGTGCTCTTCGACCGCCGTAACGCCCTTTGCCGTGAGCTCGAACAGATCGCCGTCCTTCATCACGTAACCGTCGGCGATCAGCTCGCCTATCTTGCCGTGCCGGTCGTCGGCAAAGGCGATGGATTGGCTGATGTCCCTCAGGATCGAGAGCTGTTCGTCGCGCAACATGGCTTCACTCTCCGTTCGCCGGGGATGGTTCCGGTCCTCACATGCCGTGGCTCTGAAAGACCTTGCTGCAAGACCGCGACAGTTTGGCTCGGTTGGCTTGCAGGCAATTCTGCACCGCACCGTCATTGCCGAGGTCCTTGCGGCAGAAGCGCGAGGCGTCCCGCGAACAGGCTTGCTGCTCCTGCGGCGAACCCATATGGCCTTGTGCGAGAGCGGGCGCGTTCGACAGGCCGCTCACGGCCGTCAGCGCGATCGTCGCCAGGAAGAACAGTTTGCGGGACATCGGCGGCTCCAAATCTGACAGGTGAGTTTCAGGTCCTGTCTGAACTCGTCGCTATGCGGCTTGTTCCCAGGGCAGAGCCCGCGCCGCCGCTATTCAAGGTTCCTGCGGCGCTGCTATAACGGGGCGAAGGATGAGGGTGCCTGATGAAACGCTATCTCGTGTTTGCGCTGGTTGGCCCATTCGTGGGCGGGTTCCTGCTGCTGCTGACGACGACCTATCAGTCCGGCTATTGGACCCAGACCAGTCTCGCTGAGGTCGGCAAGCTGTTCGCGGTGTTCTTCAAATCCCTGCAATACAGCTATCTGTTCGGCTTCCTGCCCTCGCTGATGATCGGGGCGGTCGACGACATCCTGGTCCACATCCGGCGGATCGGCCCGGTGCTGCGGATGCTGCTGGTCGGCGTGTTCGCCTTCATCCTGGCCTCGCTGACCTATAGCTCGCGCGGGCCGGACTCGGGCGCGGTGCAGTTCATCCTGTACGGCCTCGTCGGGTTCGTGCCGGCGGTGATTTCATCCTGGCTCGTGCACAGATATGTCGCGGAGCCGCAGCCGGCGGCGGCACCGACTTGAGGGCGCGACCTTCGATCACGCCGCAGCAACCTCCGCCGTGCTGGTGCGTTCCCTACAGGCCATGACCATGTCCGATGACGATATTCTTGCCCCGCGTCGATCCCATTCGGGAAGCCGCCCGGGTGCGGCCTCTTCGGGCAGCGAGGGGCGTGGGCCGATCATCGATCAGGACGGTCGTGAGATCCGGCCCGAAACACTGGAGCAGGGCTTTCGCGAGTTTCGCTTCGAGTTCGGCAAGGACAGTCCCTTCGCCGGCAACCCGTTCGGCAATCTGACGCGCGAGCAGCGGATCGCGCGGATCGAGGCGATCGCAAAGCTGCTCGACGTGGCCTTCGTGCTGCCCGGAACCAATATCCGCTATGGCATCGACGGCTTGATCGGACTGATCCCCGTCGTCGGTGACATCATCACCACCGCGATCTCGCTCTGGCTGGTGCGAGAGGCGAGGGCGCTCGGGGCGCCCTGGTACATCACCGCGCGCATGCTCGGCAATGTCGCCCTCGACGGCGTCGTCGGCATCGTCCCGTTCGCGGGCGACGCCTTTGACGTCATGTTCCGGGCCAACATGCGCAACGTGCGCCTGCTGCGCCGCTGGCTCGACAAGCAGCCGCGCATCTGACACTCCCGAAAATGCAAAAAGCGCGGCGGCCTTTCGGCGACCGCGCTTTCAGCGCACATCGGAGGTGCTTTACGAAAATTTACGCCGCGTCGGCGGCGTCGGTGCTGGCTTCCACCGGCTTGCGGTGACGGGGCAGCGGGAAGGCTTCGCTCTCATAGAGCGAGCGGATGCCGTTCTGGTCGAAGCGCGCTTCCTCGACCTGAAGATAGGCGCCGTTCAGCGAGTCCGTCGGCAACTGCTCCATCGCGAACTGCACGGCTTCGGCCGCGGTGCCGAACCGGCGATAGGTGAAGCCTGCACGCTTCTTCTTGCGGATCGCAGCGGGGAAGAGTTCGGCGGAAGTGTTGAAGTTGAACGGACGCAATGGACGCATGGTCAAAGACCTCGTGATCTCTCTGGGGCTTTAAGCGCGTGGGGTTGGGACGGGCAGAGGCCACCATTGAGTGGGCGCCGCACATGTCATTTTCGTCCTCTAATATAGCCTGTTTTGACAAAATTGCGACCCCCGCGATGCGAGATGATGAATCGGCGCATGGCAGCTCCGCAACTCGGAAAATTGCAGTAATATCAGCGGCTTGGATGGTTTATAGCTTGCCAAGGAGCAGCAGCACGAGCAGTACCACCAGGACGAGGCCGCCGATCCCCATGCCGGAATGACCCATTCCGTAGCCGTAGCCACCGATGCGGCCCGACAAGCCGCCGACGAGATAAATGATCACCAGGATGATCAGGATGGTCCCAAGCGTCATGGCATCCTCCCTGGCGGCCGCCGCAACGCCATGGCCGGCCGCACCACCAGCGAAGAAAAGCACATCGCGCCGCCGGGTTCCATGGCGGAACCCGGCGGCGCGCAAGGTTTATTTGGGCTCGAGCTTCAGCGCTGCGGAATTGATGCAGTAACGCAAGCCGGTAGGCCCCGGGCCGTCGGGGAAGACATGGCCGAGATGGCCGCTGCACTTGGCGCACAGCACCTCGGTGCGGATCATGCCGTGGCTGACGTCCCGCTCCTCATCGATATGGCCCTCGGCGGCGGGCTGGGTGAAGCTCGGCCAGCCGCAGCCGGAATCGAACTTCGCGTCGGACTCGAACAGCACATTGCCGCAACCGGCGCAGGTATAGGTACCGGCGCGGTGGTCGTGCTCATATTCGCCGGAGAAGGGACGCTCGGTCGCCTTCTCGCGCAGCACCGCGTATTGCATCGGCGACAGCTCGTTGCGCCATTGCTGTTCGCTCTTGATGACCTTGTCGTCCGTGGTTTTCGTCTTGGTGTCGGGCATGGGTCTCCCGTTTTTTCGGTGAACTTGTTTTCCGTGATCTTGTTCAGTGATCTTGCGATCAGTTGGTGGCCTTGCTGGCGCTCACCAGCGTCGGCTTCTCGATATAGTTATCCGCGAACAGCTTTTTCAGGTTCTCGACCTTCGGGAGGTCGTTGTAGGCGATATAGGGCTGGTTCGGGTGCAGGGTCAGATAATCCTGGTGGTAGGCCTCCGCCGGATAGAACGCCTCCAGCGCGCCGACCTTGGTCGCGATCGGCTTATTGAAGACCTTGGCGCCGTTGAGCTGGGCGATATAGGCCTCGGCCACCTTCTTCTGCTCGTCGGAGGTGGTGAAGATCGCCGAGCGATATTGCGTGCCGCTGTCGGGGCCCTGCCGGTTGAGCTGGGTCGGGTCGTGCGCCACCGAGAAGTAAATCTGCAGGATCTTGCCGTAGGAGATCTTCTTCGGGTCGTATTTGATCTCGACGGATTCCGCGTGGCCGGTCCGGCCACTCGAGACGGTCTGGTAGTCGGCTGTCGCCTTGGTGCCGCCGGCGTAGCCGGAGACCGCGTTGACGACGCCCGCGGTGTGCTGGAACACGCCCTGCACGCCCCAGAAGCAGCCGCCGGCGATCACGGCGGTCTGGATCCCGCTTGCGGGCGCCGCATCAACGGCAGGAGCGGGGATCACGACCGCATCCTCTGCGGCCCGGGTCGGCGTGGCAAAGGCCAGCGTCAGGGCGGTGGTTGCGGCGAGCAGGGACAGGAGGGCAGGTCGGCGCATGGCGATCCTCTTTCCGAAGGTCTGGCAGTCTAGGGCGGTTGGGGCCGGGCGAACAGCCTGGCCGGCATTTTCGGACATTCGAGATACGGGCGGTCCGGGCGATTGTTACGGCCGGACGGACACGAGTCTGTGAAACGCGCCGCCTGGAGCAGCCCGGCTTGGCGAGGACCGGAACTCCGCGCTAGATGAACCGGCGCGATCGGTGATCGACCTAAAGAATGATGGCTGGAGCTGACCTAACAACATGCTGCGCGTCGCATCCCTGACCCTCATCGTCGTTCTCGCCATCCTGCCCGGCTGGAACTCGATCGCGGCGGCCGCACCGCAACCCGGCGACGACCTCGCCCTTTGCCGCGACCGCCAGGCGGATGCGCAGGCGAGGGCGCAGGCCTGCGACAATTTGCTCAACGCCGACCGTGTCACCGGCAAGGACAAGGGCATCGCGCTCTCCGTGCGCGGCAATACGCTGATCAACAAGCGCGACTACGGCCACGCGATCGAGACCTTGTCCATGGCCGTCGATCTCGATCCTGACAACGTCGTCACGCTCAATTTGCGCGGCCTCGCCTATGAGCGGACGGGCCAGGACGACCATGCGATGGCGGACTACAACCTCGCGCTCCAGAAGCGCCCGACCTACGGTGTCCCCTACAACAACCGCGGCATCATCCAATTGCGCCGGGGTGCGCTGCAAAGCGCGCTCGACGATTTCAACCTCTCGATCAAATACGCGCCCAAGTTCCTGCTCGGCTACACCAACCGCGCCCGCGTGCGCACGCTGATGCAGGATTTTGACGGCGCAATTGCTGATTTCGCGGAGGCCGAGAAGATCGAACCGGCCGCGCAGCAGATCACCGGCAATCGCTGCATCACCTACGGCATGATGGGCAAGTTCGACCAGGCCTTCGCCGACTGCAACGGCCTGATCGAGAAGCAGCCGAAGAACACGTACGCGATCAACAATCGCGCCGACGTCAACATGCTGAAAGGCGATCTCGACGCCGCGCTGAAGGACTACAACATTGCGATCCAGATCAACCCGAACAATGTGCGCGCACATTCGGGTCGCGGCCAGATCTACGAGCGCAAGAAGGATCTCGCCCAGGCCCGTGCCGACTATCGTGCGGCGGCCTATTCGCTGACGAAGTTCGACGAGCTCGACGTCGCGCGCGCCCGCGCCATCGCGCAGGAGCGATTGGCTGCGCTGACACCGCAGCCGTCAGCCGGATCCGCAGGGCGCCGTGTGGCACTTGTGATCGGCAACGGCGCCTACAAGAACGTCCACGCCTTGCCCAATCCGCCACGCGACTCGAAAATGATCGCGGCCGCGCTGCGCGACGTTGGCTTCCAGACCGTGATATCCGTCAGCGACCTCACCCGCGACAAGTTCTTCGAAGCGTTGCAGACGTTTGCGGCCGAAGCGGAGAAGGCGGATTGGGCGGTGGTCTATTACGCCGGCCACGGTTTCGAGATCGGCGGCGTTAACTATCTCGTTCCCGTCGATGCCAAGCTTGCCGCCGACAGGGACGCCGAGACCCAGGCGGTTGCGCTGGAGCAGGTGATCGCGGCGGTGGGCGCTGCGCGAAAAGTGCGTCTGGTCATGCTGGATGCCTGCCGCGACAATCCGTTCGCGCCGACCATGCAGCGCACGCTGTCGCTCAAGCTGGTGGACAAGGGCTTTTCCAACATCGAGCCCGGCGCCGGCTTCATGGTGGTCTACGCCGCCAAGCACGGCGAGACCGCGATGGACGGCGACGGCGGCGCCGACAGCCCGTTCGCCACCGCGCTCGCCCGCGAAATCAGGGTGCCGCGCGTCGAGATCCGAAAACTGTTCGACATCGTCCGCGACGACGTCTGGCTTGTGACCAAGCACGAGCAGCAGCCGTTTTCCTACGGCTCGCCGCCGGGGCGCGAGGATTTTTATTTCGTCGCGGGTAAGTGAGGTTTCGTAGGGTGGGTTAGCCCTGCAGATGCGCAAAGCGCATCTGCTCGGCGTAACCCACCACTGTTGCGATCCGAGGAGACAGAAGAGGTGGGTTACGCCTTCGGCTAACCCACCCTACGGCAGCGTCAAACCACAATGCTCAGCCGCTTCGCCGCCCGCGTGATCCCCGTGTACAGCCACCTCGCCCGGCTCTCCTGAAACGCAAAACTCTCGTCGAACAGCACGACGTCGTCCCATTGCGACCCCTGCGACTTGTGTACGGTCAGCACGTAGCCATAGTCGAACTCGTCATAGGGCTTGCGCTGCTCCCAGGCGATGGCCTCGACACCGCCCTCGAAGCAATCGGCGCGCACCGAGACCTTGGTCACCTTGTGGCCGAGATCCTCGTCCGGCGACAGCCGCATG
Source organism: Bradyrhizobium canariense (assembly GCF_019402665.1). Classification (GTDB taxonomy): domain Bacteria; phylum Pseudomonadota; class Alphaproteobacteria; order Rhizobiales; family Xanthobacteraceae; genus Bradyrhizobium; species Bradyrhizobium canariense. Next base: position 180,578 of record NZ_VSST01000019.1, on the reverse strand, counting down.
CTGAGAATGCGGGATTTCGAGCGCGAGGTGTTGCGCGACTTCACGCGCCACAGGCCGCCGTTGAACAGGCCCTTCTTGCGGTTGTTGCGCAGGCAGACCAGCTTGTCGCCGGCGACGGGGAAAACGTCTTCGATGTTCTGGCGCTGGCGCACCCGCATATTGTACGCGCGCCGCGTGTTGTTGCGGCCGACCAGGACCTGGTCGGCGGCCATGACGCGATCGGGGTCGAGCTCCTTGCGCGACACCACCTCGCTCTCGCCGTAGCGGCCGATGTCGAGCTCGCGGCCCTCGCGGACGTCCATCGACATCCGCACGATCGGGTCGTCCTGGGCCTGGCGGTGCACCTCGGTCAGCATCGCGTCGGGCTCGGTGTTGGTGAAGAAGCCGCCGCCCTGGATCGGCGGCAACTGGGCGGGATCGCCCAGCACCAGCAGCGGGCAGTCGAACGACATCAGGTCGCGGCCCAGTTCGGCATCGACCATCGAGCATTCGTCGATCACGATCAGCTTGGCCTTGGAGGCCGGGGCGTCGTCCCACAGCTCGAAGCTCGGCTGCTCCTCGCCGGATTCGCGGGTGCGATAGATCAGCGAATGGATCGTGGAGGCTTCGTCGCACCCCTTGTTGCGCATGACCAGCGCCGCTTTGCCGGTGAAGGCGGCGAACTTCACCTCGCCGTCGACGCCGTCGGCGATGTGCCGCGCCAGCGTGGTCTTGCCGGTGCCGGCATAGCCGAACAGGCGGAACACCGGCGGCGTGCCGTTGCGGCCGGGTTTGGCCTTGAGCCAGTCGCCAACGGCCTTGAGCGCGGCATCCTGATGCGGGGTGAATGTGGCCATGTCTGCTTTGAGGAGGGGGCGAAACGGAGCGATTCGCCGCCCCTCAAACTAACCATTCGCCCCGCCGGTTCAAGCGGGCCGCACCCCTATTGCCAGCCGGGAACGCCGCGCATGTCGGGCAGATGGTGAGCGATGCCCTTGTGGCAGTCGATGCAGGTCTTTTCCTTGGTGAACAGGAAGCGCTGATGGGCGACCGAGGCCCGCGGCGACTGCTTGGTGATGTCCATGGAATCGGCGCTGTGGCAGTTGCGGCATTCCAGCGAATCGTTGGACTTGAAGCGCGCCCATTCATGCGCCGCCAGCTCGAGCCGGTGATCCTGGAATTTCTCGCGGGTATCGATCGTGCCGAAGATCTTGCCCCAGACCTCCTTGGAGGCCTGCATCTTGCGGGCGATCTTGTCGGTCCAGTTGTGCGGCACGTGGCAATCCGGACAGGTCGCCCGCACGCCGGAGCGGTTGGCGAAGTGGATGGTCGACTTCAGCTCGGCATAGACGTTGTCCTTCATCTCGTGGCAGCCGGTGCAGAATTTTTCGGTGTTGGTCAATTCCAGTGCGGTGTTGAAGCCGCCCCAGAAGATCACGCCGGCCATGAAGCCCGCCAGCACCAGCACACCAAGCCCGAACACCGAGCTCGGACGGATCAGCACCTGCCAGAGCTCGCGCGCAAAGTCCAAGCTTCGCGCGACGAAGCCGCCCTTGGCCTTCATTCCCTCGCCGGGTTCATCAGCGGTCGTCGTCATCGGCGGCCACCGGGGCTTGCGCGCGACAGCAGCGTGTCGATGTCGGTGAAGTCGTTGCTGACGGGCGGCGTCGCCGTGTTCTGCGGCACGTGGCATTCCGTGCAGAAGAAGCGGCGCGGCGAGATCGAAGCCAGGAACTGGCCGTCGCGATCCATGAAGTGGGTGATCGAGACCATCGGCGCCTGCGATTCCGCGATGCGCGCCCGCGCGTGGCAGGACAGGCACTTGTTGCCGTTGAGATCGACTTGATAGCCGTCGATCGCATGCGGGATCACCGGCGGCTGCTCCGGATAGTTGCGCACTTCCCTTTCGGAGGTGTTGCGGTTCGGCAGCATCGGCGGCGCCGGCCCTTCGTCGTTGAGCGGGGTCGGGCCGCGCAAGCCTGACGTCACCGTCTGCGCGGTCAGCGAACTCGCGCCAGCCGCGATCGCGACTGCGAGCAGCGCTACTCCAAATCGTTTCATCATGACACGTTCACCCGCTCGATGCGCACGGCGCACTTCTTGTAATCGGTTTGCAGCGAGATCGGATCGGTCGCGTCCAGCGTCACCTTGTTGATCAGCTTGGATTCGTCGAACCACGGCACGAAGACGAGGCCACGCGGCGGCCGGTCGCGGCCGCGCGTCTCGACGCGGACGCGGATGAAGCCGCGGCGGGAGACCACCTTCACCTCGTCGCCGCGGCGGATCTTCGCCTCCTGCGCATCATCAGGATGCATGAAGCACACGGCCTCGGGGAAGGCCTTGTAGAGCTCGGGCACCCGGCGCGTCATGGTGCCGGAATGCCAATGCTCGAGCACGCGACCGGTCGACAGCCAGAACGGATATTCGTTGTCGGGGGATTCGGCCGCCGGCTCGTAAGGAAGTGCGAAGATGCGCGCCTTGCCGTCCGGATAGCCGTAGAACTGCACGTCCGTGCCCTGCTTGACGTAGGGATCGCTGCCTTCGCGGAAACGCCATTTGGTTTCCTGGCCGTTGACGACGGGCCAGCGCAGGCCGCGCTCGCGGTGATAGGCGTCGAACGGCGCGAGGTCATGGCCGTGGCCGCGGCCGAACGCGGCATATTCCTCGAATAGGCCCTTCTGCACGTAGAAGCCGAACGCCTTGGACTCCTCGTTGGCGTAGCCGTCCTCGATCTCCGATGTCGGGAATTTGTCGACCTGGCCGTTCTTGTAGAGCACGTCGAACAGCGTCTTGCCGCGAACGTCCGGCTTCTTGGCGATCAGCTCCTCGGGCCAGACCTCCTCGATCTTGAAGCGTTTTGAGAACTCCATGAGCTGCCATAGATCGGACTTGGACTCGCCGGGCGCGGGGACGAGCTGGTGCCAGAATTGCGTGCGCCGCTCGGCGTTGCCGTAAGCGCCTTCCTTCTCCACCCACATCGCGGTCGGCAGGATCAAATCGGCGGCGAGCGCTGTCACCGACGGATAGGCGTCCGAGACCACGATGAAATTGTCGGGGTTGCGGAAGCCCGGATAGGTCTCCTCGTTGGCGTTGGGACCAGCCTGGAGATTATTGTTGACCTGCACCCAATAGGCGTTGATCAGGCCGTCCTTCAGCATCCGGCTCTGCAGCACCGCGTGCGCGCCGGGCTTGTCGGGAATGGTGCCCTCGGGCAGCAGCCAGATGTGCTCGGCCTTGGTGCGGTGCTCCTTGTTGGTGACGACCATGTCGGCCGGCAGGCGGTGCGAGAAGGTGCCGACTTCGCGCGCGGTGCCGCAGGCCGAGGGCTGGCCGGTCAGCGAGAACGGGCTGTTGCCGGGCGAGGAGATCTTCCCGGTCAGAAGGTGGATGTTATAGACGAGGTTGTTGCACCAGACGCCGCGGGTGTGCTGGTTGAAGCCCATGGTCCAGAACGAGACCACCTTGGTCTTGGGATCTGCATAGAGCTCGGCCAGCGCCTCCAGCCGGTTGAGCGGCACGCCCGACATCTCCGCCGCCTTCTCCAGCGTGTACTCGGAGACGAACTTGATGTACTCGTCGTAGCTCATCTCGGTGGAATCGTTGGCCTTCGCCGCGCCCGTCGCCTTCTTCTGCAGCGGATGCTCCGGCCTCAAACCATAACCAATGTCGGTCTGGCCGCGCCTGAAGATGGTATGCGCGGCGACGAAGTCCTTGTTGACCCGACCGCTCCTGATGATGTGGTTGGCAATGGCGTTCAGCAGATAGAGATCGGTCTGCGGCTTGAACACCATGCCGATGTCGGCGAGGTCGAACGAGCGATGCTCGAAGGTCGAGAGCACGGCGACGCGGACATGCGGCGCGGAGAGCCGGCGGTCGGCGAGGCGCGTCCACAGGATCGGATGCATCTCCGCCATGTTCGAGCCCCACAGCACGAAGGCATCGGTGGCCTCGATGTCGTCATAGCACCCGGCCGGCTCGTCGATGCCGAAGGTGCGCATCATGCCGGCCACGGCGGAGGCCATGCAGTGGCGCGCATTGGGATCGATGTTGTTGGTGCGGAAGCCGGCCTTGAACAGCTTCACGGCCGCATAGCCTTCCCAGACCGTCCACTGGCCGGAGCCGAACATGGCGACGCCGTTCGGCCCGCGCTTCTTGATCGCCTCCTTCCACTTCACCTCCATGATGTCGAAGGCTTCGGTCCAGGACACAGGCGTGAATTCGCCGTTCTTGTCGTATTTGCCTGCCGTCTTGCGCAGCATCGGCTGCGTCAGGCGATCGTGGCCGTACATGATCTTGGAGAGGAAGTAGCCCTTGACGCAGTTGAGGCCGCGATTGACCTCGGCCTTGATGTCGCCGTGGGTGGCGACCACGCGATTGTTCTTGGTCGCGACCATCACCGAGCAGCCGGTGCCGCAGAAGCGGCAGGCGGCCTTGTCCCATTTCAGTTCGGCGACGTCGCGCTCGGCGACGAGGTTTGCGGCGAGCGCCGGTGCCGGCATGCCCGCAGCGGCTGCCGCGATGGCGGCGGCCTCGAGCTTCAGCATCTGGCGGCGGTCGAGCTTTGGCGATGTCATGACGACTCTCCCGGCCTTAAGCCGTTTCGATGGCGTGAAACACCAGCGCCGCCGAATAGACGTCGGGCAGCGACTGGATCGTGTTGAGCAGGGTGCCGAGGCTGCCGGCATCAGGCGCTTCGGTCACGACGATGAGCTTGCCGCGCAGGTCGCGGCCGTGGATCTCGCAGCCGGGAAGGGCGGTGATCGCGGCTTCCAGCTGGTCCAGACGCTCGGGGCGGGCCTGCACGATGATGCTGGCGATTTCGCAACCGGGCGGCGCGACGATGCGGTCGGCGCTGAGCACCCGGCCGGTAATCAATGCGCGGCGGTTGAGTTTGGATTCGGCCATGATGCCTGTCTTTCGCTTCGAGGAGATCAATGCGGGGAGGGCGGCGGGCCGGGAGGGCCGGCAAACATCTGGTAGATCCAGACGCCGAGCCCGTAGGAGCCCACCGTTCCGACCGCGAGGACGGGCATCACGATTGCGGTCAGGAACAGGAATGCGAAAATCTCCATGCGCTTACGGCGCACGCGCGAAGTCGCGTCGTCTGGGGCCGACATATTCGGTCTCGTTTGGAATGTGGGGATTGGGACGGCATCCGGGCCGTTGCCTTGCCGCGCATTAGAAGCAGCAGGGCCACTGACGCCTTGATCTGGATCAATCCGTCGAGTTGCGATGATGGCTGCCGCCAGACCACAAGCGCAAGTTTGGGTTGTACCCGTGCGAAGGCGATGCGACAGTTTGGCATCGAACGGGGATACGAGTGGTGACCGCGGCAGGGCTGACGGCGATCGATCTCGGACTTCGCGGCGCGGCGAGCGGCGTGTTCCTGTTGATCGTTCTCGTGGCGTTGCTGCGTCGTGCGACCGGCCAACAGGCTTTGCTGGGCATCGCGATGTGCGCAGGCGGCATATTCTATGCGATCGCGACGGCGCCCAGCCTGCCCAAAACGGCTTGGTGGTGGACGTTGCCGATCCTGTCCGCGCAGCCTGCGGTCTTCTGGCTGTGGGCGCGCGCGGCGTTCGACGACGATTTCGTGCTGAGGCGTTGGCACGGCGCTCTGTGGCTGAGCATCGTGGCTTTCGGATTTGCGATCACGCTGGGCTGGGCGAACTGGCCCGCTTTGGCCGGCGCAGGCGGGCGAGTCCTGGCTCTGGCCACCCTGGTGCTGGCCCTCGCTGCCGCGGTTCAGACGGTCAAGACCTGGCGCGCCGATCTGGTCGCGCGGCGACGCCGACTGCGGCTGGCGATGCTTGCGATCAATGTCGTGCTCATCGCGACCGTCGCGGTCGCCGGCTTCGCCGCAATTCCCGTCGCGGTTCCCGGTGCGCCCGGCAGTCTCCCGACCGCGTTCGGGCTGTTCGTAGTGGCCATGCTTGCCGCCATCGGCCTGTTCAGCGCGCCGGCGATGGCCGTCGATGACGCCACGGCCGCGATCGCATCCGGCGAGGCGGGGAGGCAAGCCCGGGTCGCCGATCGCGCCGCGGGGCGGGTCGTCGTCGACCCGATCCTGCTCCGGCGCCTTGATCATCTGATGACCGTGGAGCGAACCTACCGGCAGGAAGGCCTTGCGATCGGAGCGCTCGCGGCGCGGCTCGACGTTCCCGAGCATCGATTGCGCCAGGCGATCAATGAAGGGCTGGGCTATCGCAACTTCAATGCGTTTCTCAATCGCTACCGTACCGAGGATGCCAGGCTGGCGCTGTCCGACGCCACGCAACGGGAGGTCCCGGTGCTGACCATCGCCATGGATGCCGGCTTCCAGTCGATCGGACCTTTCAACCGGGCCTTCAAGGCCGAAACCGGCATGACCCCGACGGAATTCCGGCGTGAGGCGCTGAGCCGGCCCGACAGCGCTGAACTCAGCCAACCGCGCCGCGAAATCGGCTAGCCGATTTTTGGATCAGGCGAGAAGGCCCTGTGCCGATGGATTAGACCGTCCAGCATACACTCCCATCCAGCCGGAACGAGCCTATCCATGTCCCACTCGACCGCCGCCGCCCCTGCATCGGAGAGGCTCCATGCTCTCGACGCGGTCAGGGGTGGCGCCCTGCTGCTCGGCATCGTCCTGCACGCGACATTGTCGTTTGTGCCGGCCTCGTCCCGGTTCTGGATCATCCAGGACATCCATACCAGCCCCACTCTGGGCCTACTGTCCTTTACGATCCACGTCTTCCGGATGACGACCTTCTTCCTGATGGCCGGCTTCTTTGCCCGCATGAGCTTTCACCGCCGGGGGAGCTGGGGCTTCGTCAGGGACAGGCTGCAGCGGATCGGCCTGCCGTTCGTGATCGGTTGGCCGCTCGTGTTCATGCCGATAGCTCTGATCGTGAGCTGGGCATCTCACTTTCCAAATGGTGGTCTGATCCACCCCACCTCCGGCTGGCTGCCGGCATTGCCCAAGTTCCCCCTGACCCATCTCTGGTGTCTGTATGTGCTGCTGGAGCTCTATGTCGCGACGCTGCTGCTGCGCGGTGCAATTGTCTGGCTTGATGTATCAGGTACGCTACGCACAGTGTTTGACCGTATCTTCGCCCGGACCATGCGAAATCCGCTGGCTCCCCTGGTTCTGGCAATCCCGATCGGCACCGCCTTCTGCCTCGACCCACGATGGATCAATGTGATGGGCGTGAGGACGCCGGATCAATCGCTCGTCACCAACGCGCAGGCCTGGATCGGTTTCGGCACCGCATTCGGCGTCGGCTGGCTCCTGCATCGGCAGGTCGATCTGCTGCGGCTCATCGAGCGACGCTGGCTGGCGCATGTCCTGCTCGCGCTCTTCCTGGTTCTGGTCAGTTTCGCGTTGTCAGGCGTGATGCTGTCGTTGCCTGTCGCGCCGAAACTGCCGGTCAGCTTCGCCACGCTGAGGCTGATCTCCGCCATCCTCTACGCACCGGCGATTTGGGTTTCCACATTCGCGGTCCTCGGCCTCGCCCTCCGCTTCATGTCCGGCTTCAGTCGGGCGTGGCGCTACCTCGCCGATGCATCCTACTGGCTCTATCTGATCCACCTGCCGATCGTGATGGCACTGCAGGTCGCGCTGTCGCAGCTCGACTGGCCCGGGCTGATCAAGTTCGCGATCATTCTCGTCGTCGCGCTTCCTCCGATGCTGGCGAGCTATCATCTGCTGGTGCGCTTCACCTTCATCGGTGTGGTCCTGAATGGCCGCCGCGCCGAAAAGCCCCTTCTCCCGCAAGGCGGAATTGCGACTGCGTAGACAGCGTCGCCCCACCCATTAAGATGCCCGCAACAGAAATATAAGCGGCAAGAAAACTCAAGAATACTTGGGAGAGGCGTCATGAAGTTCGGCATCTTCTATGAGCTGCAACTGCCACGGCCGTGGGTGGCCGGCGACGAGCTCAGCCTCTATCAGAACGCGCTCTCGCAGATGGAACTCGCAGACCAGCTCGGCTACGACCACGCCTGGGTTGTCGAGCATCACTTCCTCGAAGAATACTCGCACTCGCCTTCACCGGAATCCTTCCTCGCGGCCGCGAGCCAGCGCACCAGGAACATCCGGCTCGGCCACGGCATCCTCCAGCTCACCACCAACCACCCGGCGCGTGTTGCCGAGCGCGTCGCGGTGCTGGATCTGCTCTCCAACGGCCGCTGCGAATTCGGCATGGGCGAGAGCGCCTCCATCACCGAGCTCACGCCGTTCGGCCGCGACATGGAGACCAAGAAAGAGGTGTTCGAGGAGGCCGTCGCCGCGATCTTCCCGATGTTCAAGGACGCGGGAAGCGAGCATCACGGCAAGTATTTCGACATCCCCTTGCGCAACGTCGTGCCGAAACCGGTGCAGAAGCCGCATCCGCCGCTGTGGATGGCCTGCTCGCAACTACAGACCATCGAACGCGCCGGCCGCCACGGCTTTGGCGCGCTCGGCTTCCAGTTCGTCAGCGCGGATGCCGCGCATGCCTGGGTGCACGCCTATTACAACGCCATGACCAAGCGGCTCGCCAAGCTCGCCGACTACGAGATCAACCCGAACATGGCGCTGGTGTCGTTCTTCATGTGCGCGAAGACGGACGAGGAGGCCCGCGCCCGCGCCGACGGCGCCACCTTCTTCCAGTTCGCATTGCGCTTCTACGGCGCCTCGCAGAATCGCCAGCGTCCGGCGCCCTACACCGTCAACATGTGGGACGAGTACAACAAGTGGAAGCGCGACAATCCGGAGGCGCAGGAGGCGGCGCTGCGCGGCGGCCTGATCGGCTCGCCCGAGACGATCCGCAGGAAGCTGAAGCGCTTCCAGGGCTCGCACATCGACCAGGTCATTTTGCTCAACCAAGCGGGCAAGAACAGCCACGAGCACATCTGCGAATCGCTGGAGCTGTTCGGCCGCGAGGTGATGCCGGAATTTCAGAACGATCCGGCGCAGGCGGCCTGGAAGCAGGGCGTGATGAGCGGCGAGATCAAGCTGGAGGAAATCGACACGGAGGCCTTCACCGACCGCTACGGCAAGCTCGCGGTCAGCGTCGCGCCGGCGAAGGCGGCGGCGGGGTAGAGGCAGTCCCGTAGCGGTGGCATGGACCCCGGCTCTGCAGCGCACCGCTGATCCGGACGATGCTTCGCATCGCCGGGGAAGCGCTGCGCTGCGTCCGGGAGACCATTGATCGACGCGCTCTCTCTTGTCCCGGACGCGCTGCAACGCGTAGCGTTGCTGCGCAGAGCCGGGACCCAGAAGCTGCACATGAGCTGCAGGCTTCCGGCGCGTCGCCCTTGCTGATATCTTCCGCCAAAAGAACTTCGGCGGAGGATACCAATGCGGCCCCACGGCATGGCCTCAACTCCATCGGCCGGCGACATTACGCCCGCGGTGCTCGCCATCGGTCGCCCGGATTTCCCTGATGTCCTGATCGATACACTGCGCCGGCAGGCCGGCGTCGGGCATTGCATGGTGTTCGCGCTGAGCCGCGCGGGCGCCGCACACTGCCTGCTCGATGCCGGCAACATCCCGATCGGCGGCGATCTCGGCGCGGCCTATGCCGGCCAGTTCCACCAATCCGATCCCAACCGCGATGCGCTGTTCGAAGGCGAGGGCCGCGCGCCGCTCGTGCTGCCCGCCTTCGCGCCGCGCATGTACGGCGCCCGCTACCGCAAAATGTTCTTTGTCGATTCCGGCATCGTCGACAAATGCGCGACCGCGATCTGGGTCGACGACACCTGCTTCTACGTCAACTTCTATCGCATCGCGGTCCAGGGCCGCTTCAGCGACGCCCAGCGTGCGCGGCTTCAGGCCATCGCACCGGCCATCAGTGCGAGCGTGGCACGCCATTTCCAGCACAGCCCGGCGGCGACGACCGAGCAGTCTCTCGCCGCGCTCTTCGCGACGCGCGCGCCGCTCGCCAGCCTCACCCCGCGTGAGCAGGACGTCTGCCGGCGCATTCTCTCCGGCTTCAGCTCCGAGGCGATCTCGCAGGCGCTCGGCATCAGCCTGCATTCGACGCTGACGTACCGCAAGCGCGCCTATGAGCGGCTCGGCATCTCGTCACAAAGCGAGCTGTTCGCGATCGTGCTGCGCCTGCTCGCCGGCCCACGCGGCCTGAACTAAGGGGTACTCCAGGCCCGCGAGTCCCTGCTTCCGAGAGCAAGGCGGACACGCGGCCCGCCCTCCGGGACTGTCGCTCTGTGACCCATTGTAGGCGATATAACCAGAGTCAGGTTTCAGTCTCCTTCAATCCAAATCCCCGCTTCACTCAGGGCGTTGAGAACGCGTTCAACGTCTTTGGGATCAAGTGTGCTGCTGTCACACAGCTGATTTAGTTCATCGAAGGTAATCTTGCCGTTCCGTTCACCGATTTCGATGGCACGTCGAATGATTCCGCCACGCTCATGCTCTCTCCGCTTCAGCAGCCTCTACTATACGGGAAGAGGGACGGGTCTGGTCCATAAGCGAACATCGAAGCTTCGTCCTGCACGGCTGCTGCCGGGATAGGGCCGGATCTCCGGCCCGGTGCCAAACCCGATGCGGACCTCGCCTCCGCGATCGATAAAGTTGGAACCAAATCGTAAAACCCGCCGAAGCGGAGCCCCTGTATTAGCTTTGAGATCTGCTAGCTCGATCGGAAGAGATGTCGACCACCATGTCTCGCGGCTCCCCAGCGACAGGACCTTCGCTCATCGATAGAATCGGGCTGTGGATGTCGAAAAGCCGCGTTGTCGACGGCCTCTGGATCGGATCTTTATCGGATGATCCCGAGCGAGCCCTGCAACGCGTCGAAGCCGCGCTGCGGCTGATCGAAAGGTTTGCTCCACTTCACTACCGGCGCATCAAGAAGAGTCTTTTTCGAATCTGGGTGCAATTGGTTCCGCACGGCGCCGGATGCTATCAGCATTCAATAAACGCCTGCCTGCTCGACGCGCGTGTCGTCGATTCTGAAAGCACGACGGTCGAATGGATCGCGTCCGCCATCGTACACGAGGCGACCCACGCAAGGCTCGAGAACTGGGGCATCCACTACTATGAAGCCGTCCGCCCCCGGATCGAGCGGATCTGCGCCAGAAGAGAGTTGGATTTTGCTCGGCGTCTGTCGGGCGTCGACGCGTTGCGAGAAGAGATCGCTTGGAGACTTGATTGGAGCCGTGAGGGGAGCACGCATTACACCGACCAGAATATGAGCCAGAGCATGGATCAGGGAATTGCGCAGACACTCCGTCATCTGGGAACGCCAGAATGGCTCATAACCCTCATGTTCAGGGTGAGAGATCTACGCGTTGGATTCCGCCGGTTCACGCGACGCATAGCGGGTGCTTTGGAGTGATGAACTCGGGTCCGAAACGAAGTGGGGCGGGTCTGGCGGGAAATCCTGACTAAAGCTCGGTGCCAGCTGGCGCGTCCGCACGAGACTCTCAGCAGAAATTAACGTTGCGCGACCAACATGCCCAACATGCATCCCGAACGGCTTCGTCAACTGCCTTATCTGGTTCACACCAACAGAGAGCTCGGCTTGATGTTGAGGGGTATCAAGCCGCTCGCGTATTTCATGGACATCATTGGCCAGGAGCCAGATATTTGCATTCGATATTGGCGCCTGTTCGACAGGCACGTCACTGAAGGTCGCTTGATAAGACGCGAGCTGATCGAAACATGTCCTGACGCGCCGCAGTTCGAATATCGGAGCCTCTTCTACACGTTGCCCGGCCATGAGTGGCAGGTTGATACCATGCTTACACTCCTAAACGAACCCGGAGCCTGGTCCGATGATCGCGAACGACGCTTTGGCGAATTGCTTGGTTACGAGAGTTGGCAGAACGACTATTGGCTGACGCATGGTCGGTCGCAGGCGGATGTCTCATCGACGCCGCCGTCGTCGGCCATTCGACTTGCGAAGACACGCCCTGAGGCTGCTTGTCCCAATCGCTGGGGACAGACGGCGCCTCCTGAAGCCGCTAACCTCGGTGGCGAACAGCAATGGAGCGAAGCTTGAGCACGGCGCCGCGCATCGACATCGACCCGGCCGCATTCTGGGCCGACCCCTATCCGATGCTCGCCAAGATGCGCAAGGAGGCGCCGATCGCCTTCGTGCCGCAGCTCGGCTCGACGCTGCTGACGAGCCGCGACGATATCTCGATCTCCGAGAAGCAGATCGACGTGTTCTCCTCGCATCAGCCTGCAGGCCTGATGAACCGGCTGATGGGCCACAACATGATGCGCAAGGACGGCGAGGCGCACCAGGTCGAGCGCCGCGCGATGTTTCCGACGGTGTCGCCGAAGACGGTCAAGGCGCACTGGAGCGGGCTGTTCCAGGCCCATGCCGATCGCATCATCGACGCGATCGCGCCCGGGCGGATCGATTTCATGCGCGACTTCGCGTTGCCGTTCTCCGGCGAATGCCTGAAGTCGATCACCGGCCTCACCAATATCGGCTTTGCCGACATGGACGCCTGGTCACAGGGCATGATCGAGGGCATCGCCAACTACAGCGGCGACGCAGCCGTCGAGGCGCGTTGCCATGCGGCGACGTCGGGTATCGATGCGGCGATCGACGACATCCTGCCGGTGATGCGCAAGCATCCCGACCAGAGCATCCTCGGCGTGCTCCTCGCGTCGGGCATGGCGATGGAGAGCGTGCGCGCGAACGTCAAACTCGCGATCTCCGGCGGTCAAAACGAGCCGCGCAAGGCGATCGCCGGCACGGTGTGGGCGCTGCTGACCCATCCCGACCAGCTCGATCTCGTGCGCAAGGGCGAGGTGTCGTGGCTCCAGGCGTTCGAGGAATACGCCCGCTGGATCTCGCCGATCGGCATGTCGCCGCGACGCATCGCAAAGCCGTGGACGATCCGTGACGTCGCGTTCGAAACCGATGAACGCGTATTCCTCATGTTCGGCTCCGCCAACCGCGACGAGAAGCATTTTGAGCGCGCCGACCATTTCGACGTGCGGCGTGATACGGCCAAGAGCGTCGCATTCGGCGCGGGCCCGCATTTCTGCGCCGGAGCCTGGGCCTCGCGCGCCATGATTGCCGACGTCGCGCTACCGACCTTGTTCGCCCGTGCCGTCCGGCTCGAGATCGCCGACGACGAGCCGGTGCGGATCGGCGGCTGGGCGTTTCGCGGGCTGCAGAATCTGCCCGTGAGATGGCTGCATTAGGCCGGCAGGGACCGGTCCATCCGCAACGCCGCCATGATGCCATCCTGCCCCTGTTTTGCCCGACGAGTCAAGTCAAGTTCGGATAAACGTAAGTCGTTGTTTTCGCACGCGCCGGCTACTGTGCATGGGGTTGTTTTCGCGATTTTTTAGTTTCTCGGTCAGGTAGGTGCGTTTTTCACATTCGCGTGCGGAAAAATATCCCCTGCGTTCGCTCCGTGGATTGAAAGATAATCATGCGCTCTGCCAATTGCGCAGTGCTTGCATCGCTATTTTTCCGCGCGTCTCGACACCTCCGATCAGCCACACCATCATTCACGAACACGAATGAAGGACGGCCGCACGCGGCCTGGAGTGTCGGATGCAACGTCGGGACTTTCTCAAACTATCCGTTGGAACTGCGGCAGCCGCCGCATTCGCTTCAAGTGCCAAAGCACAAGGCGCGGTGAAGGGCATTCGTATCGGCTACCAGAAGACCGGCGTGCTGGTTATCACGCGTCAGCAGGCCGCCCTGGAAAAACATTTCGCGCCATTGGGCATCGACGTGAAATGGGTCGAGTTCTCGTCGGGACCTCCGATGATGGAGGCGATGAATGTCGGCAGCATCGATTTTGGCGCGGTCGGCGATTCCCCGCCGGTGTTCGCCCAGGCGGCGGGCGCGGCGATCGTCTATGCCGCCGGCCAGCCTATCACCAACGGGCAGGGCATCCTGGTGCCGAAGGACTCGTCGATCCGCGGCATCGCCGACTTGAAGGGCAAGCGCGTTGGCTTCACCAAGGGATCCAGCGCGCACAACATCGTGGTGCAGACGCTGGAGAAAGCGGGCCTCACCTACGCGGACATCACGCCGGTCTATCTGACGCCGCCGGATGCCGGGCCTGCCTTTGCCAATGGCAGCATCGAGGCGTGGGCGATCTGGGATCCTTACTTCGCGATCGGCGAGACCAAGCAGGGCGGCCGCATCCTGATCAATGCGTGCGACGTCACCAAGACCAATTCCTTCTTCATCGCCAATCGCGATTTCGCCAGGAATCACGGCGCCATCCTGCAGCAGATCATCGATGTGACGACCGCGGCTGGCAAATGGGCCGAACAGCACCGCGACGAGGTCGCCAAATCGCTCGCCACGATCACCGGCGTCCCGTTGGACATCCAGACCCTCGCCGCCAAGCGCGCGAATTTCGTGGTCGGCCCGGTCACCGACGACATCGTCACGACCCAGCAGGGCGTCGCCGACCGCTTCCACAAGCTCGGCCTGATCCCGAAGCCGATCGTGATCCGCGACATCGTCTGGCGCAACCCGGCAGCGTGATCGTGCCCACCAATTTCCCCATTTCAAAAGGTTTGAAAATGAGGCGTATCGTTCAACGCGTATTCGCAGCCATCGTCATATCGATCGGCATCGTCGCTGCCGCGGTCGGAACGACGTACGGCTAGTCATCGGAGCACCTCCATGAGCAACGCCAACATCCTCTGGTTCCTGCCGACCCACGGCGACGGCCGTTATCTCGGCACCGGCACCGGCGGCCGCGAGGTCAATTTCAACTATCTGCGCCAGATCGCGCAGGCCGCCGACCAGCTCGGCTATTTCGGCGTGCTGCTGCCGACTGGGCGATCTTGCGAAGATTCCTGGATCGTCGCCTCCTCGGTCGCGCCGTTCACCGAGCGGCTGCGCTATCTCGTGGCGGTCAGGCCGGGCCTGCAATCGCCGAGCGTGGCCGCGCGCATGACCGCGACGCTCGACCGCATCACCAACGGTCGGCTTCTGGTCAACGTCGTCACCGGCGGCGATCCCGTCGAGAACAAGGGCGACGGCATCTTCCTTGCCCATGACGAGCGCTACGAGGTCACCCGCGAGTTCCTCAGCGTCTATAGCGAGCTGCTCGCCGGCAAGACCGTCAATGTCGAGGGCAAGCACATCCATGTCGAAGGCGGCAAGCTGCTGTTTCCGCCGGTGCAGTCGCCGCGTCCGCCGCTCTATTTCGGCGGCTCGTCGGATGCCGGCATCGACGTCGCCGTCGACACCGTCGACAAATATCTGACCTGGGGCGAGCCGCCGGCCTTGGTCGCGGAGAAGATCGCGAAGGTGAGGGAGGTGGCCGCCGCACGCGGTCGAAAACTATCCTTCGGCATCCGGCTCCACGTGATTGTTCGAGAGACCAATGACGCGGCCTGGCGTGCGGCCAATGAGCTGATCAAGCATGTCAGCGACGAGACCATCGCGGCCGCGCAGAAGAACTTTGCGCGGATGGATTCCGTTGGCCAGCAGCGCATGGCGCAGCTCCATGGCGGCAAGCGCGACAAGCTCGAGATCGCTCCGAACCTGTGGGCCGGCGTCGGCCTCGTGCGTGGCGGCGCCGGCACGGCGCTGGTCGGCGACGCCCAGACGGTCGCGGCCCGCATCAAGGAGTATCAGGACATCGGCATCGATACCTTCATCATGTCGGGCTACCCGCATCTGGAGGAAGCCTATCGTTTCGCCGAGCTGGTGTTCCCGCTGCTCTCGCTGGAGCAGCCCAGCAACGTGACCAGGCTGCACTTCAACAGCGGTCCTTTTGGTGAAACGGTCGGCAGCGACTTCCGTCCGCAGCAGAAGGTGTCGCAATCATGAGCCTGATCGACAGCGTTTCGCTTCCCCGTAGTTTGCGCCTGCCGCGCGTGGACGGCCTGGTCCAGTGGATCGTGCCGCTCGCCATCATCGCGATCTGGCAGGTCGCCAGCGTCACCGGCTTCGTGCCGACGCGGGTGCTGCCGGCGCCGAGCGACGTCTTGCTTGCGGGCTGGAAGCTACTGCTCTCCGGCGAGCTCGCGCGCAACATCTGGGTCTCGTTCTGGCGCGCCTCGATCGGCTTCCTGATCGGCGGCAGCATCGGCTTTGCCTTCGGTCTTGCCAACGGCCTGTCGCAGCTGTCGTCAAAGCTCACCGACACCACGCTGCAGATGGTGCGCAACGTGCCGCATCTGGCGCTGATCCCGCTGGTCATCTTGTGGTTCGGCATCGATGAGAGCGCGAAGCTGTTCCTGGTGGCACTCGGCGTGTTCTTCCCGATCTACCTCAACACGCTGCACGGCATCCGCACCGTCGACCCGCAGCTGATTGAGATGGGCCGCATCTACGGCATGACTGACGGCGAGCTGTTCCGCCGCGTGATCTTCCCGGGCGCGCTGCCCTCGATCGTCGTCGGCATCCGTTTTGCGCTCGGTATCATGTGGCTGACCCTGATCGTCGCCGAGACCATCGCGGCGTCCTCGGGCCTCGGTTACATGGCGATGCAGGCGCGCGAGTTCATGCTGATCGACGTCGTTGTGCTCTCGATCCTGATCTACGCGCTGCTCGGCAAGCTCGCCGACAGCGCCTCCCGCGTGCTGGAGCGCCTGACGCTCTCCTGGCACCCCGCTTATTGGAAACGCTGAGCAGACACACCGGGAATCACATGCAGACTGCCCTTCGTACCTCCCTTCCGGACACCGAACTCGCAACCCGCGCCAATTTCGCGCCTCACGCCCGCGTGGTGCGCGAGGAGCGCCCGGTGCAGACCTCCGGCCTGCCGCTCAGCATCCGCGGCCTGCGCAAATCCTACGGCGACAACGAGGTGCTGCGCGGCATCGACCTGCACATCCCCGCCGGCCAGTTCGTCGCCATCGTTGGCAAAAGCGGCTGCGGCAAGAGCACGCTGCTGCGCCTTATCGCGGGCCTGGAGAAGTTCGACGCCGGCAGCATCTCGCTCGGCGACGCCGTGAAGCCCGAGGATATCCGCGTGATGTTCCAGGAGCCTCGGCTGTTGCCCTGGGCCCGCGTTCTCTCCAATGTCGAGGTCGGCCTCGGCCGCGATCGCGCCTCTTCCGACGCGCATTCACGCGCGGAGAAGGCGCTCACTGAGGTCGGGCTGACCGACAAGCGCGACCAGTGGCCATCGATACTGTCGGGCGGCCAGAAGCAGCGTGTAGCCCTTGCCCGTGCGCTGGTCTCGCGCCCCCGTGTGCTCGCCTTCGACGAGCCGCTTGGCGCGCTGGATGCGCTGACCCGTATCTCGATGCAGCGGTTGCTGGAGCGCGTCTGGCGCGACCAGGGCTTTACCGCGATCCTGGTGACCCACGATGTCGCCGAGGCGGTCGCGCTGGCCGACCGGGTGCTGGTGATCGAGGAAGGGCGGATCGCCCACGACGTCGTGGTTAACACGGCCCGGCCCCGCCAACGCGGCTCGGCCGAGCTCGCGGGTCTCGAAGGCTCGATCCTGAACCACCTTTTGTCGGCGGACGATCGTACCTAAATAGAGGGAACCCCAGCCTCGGGGAGTATGCCATGAATGTAGTGCCCCGCGATCTCATGACCGAAAATGCCGTCTCGTCCGCCGATTTCCGCGGCGCCATGCGCCACCTCACCGGCGGCGTCAGCGTCATCACCGCGGGACGGGGCAAGGACATCACCGGCATGACAGTCACCTCGGTCAGCTCGTTCTCGGTCGATCCGCCGACGCTGATCGTCAGCATCAATCGAGACGCCTCCTCCTTCCCGCTGATCCGCCGCTACGGTGCCTTCGGCGTGAACATCCTCGCGGCCGATCAGCTCGATGTCGCCGAGCGCTTTGCCGGCAAGGGCGGACTTAAGGGTGCCGATCGTTTCGTTGGCGCCAGATGGGTGACGGCGGTCTCCGGTGTTCCGCTGCTGGTCGGCGCATTGTCCGCCGTCGATTGCGAGGTCGAGGAGCTCATCGAGCGCCATTCGCACGGCATCGTCATCGGGCGAGTGCGAGACGTCAAGAATTCGACCCGCAATGCTGCGCTGGCCTATTGGCACGGTCAGTACGTGGCGGTGGATCAGGACGAAGACGCGGTCAGGCTCGCGGACGTCAGCGTTCCCACCCACGTCCGCCGCGGCATTTGATCGCCGCCGGCGATGGGCCGTGCAGGCTGGCCTTTTCCCCGTCATCGCTCTAGAAGCGCTGCCTGAGCCTCCCGCCGGGACAGCAATGGAGCGCAATGATGAAACGCGTCGCGACCTGGGCCTTCTACGCGGTCGGCGCGCTCGCGATCGCCTATCTCGCGCTCTACGCCTATGCGATGTTCAGCGGTCATCCGATCGTGCCGGGCGACCCCATCCAGATCTTCCGCAGGCCGGATGCGCCGAGCTATTCGTGAGGTTCGGGAGGTCTCGTAGGGTGGGCAAAGGCGCACTTGCGCCGTGCCCACCATCTTTCCCCGGCACCTGAAGCGGTGGGCACGCTTCGCTTTGCCCACCCTACGGCACCTGTTTTCACCCCCGCAAGATCGCCAGCGCCAGCGCCTGCGCGCGCGGGACGATGCTGTCGAGCTCGAGATATTCCTCCGGCGTGTGCGCGAGCCCGCCGACGGGGCCGAGGCCGCAGATGGTCGGCGTTCCGACCGCGGCGGTGAAGCCGGAATCGGCGCAGCCGCCGGAGAACTCGCCCTGAAGCGTCGTGAGGCCGGCCTGCCTTGCGGCGGCCTGATAGTTCTCGAACAGCGCCTTTGAATCGGCGCTCTGCACCACCGGCACGAACTCGCCTTTGACCGTCAGCGTCGCGCTGGTACCGGGCACGTAAGGTGTCGCGATGATCGTCTCGATCGCCGCCATCACCCTCGCGCGGTCCGCCGGATCGACGTAGCGCAGGTCAATCTGCCCTTCCGCGTAAGGCGCCGTGGTGTTGACGGATTGCCCGCCCGAGACGAGACCGACATTGAGCGTGATGCCCCTGTCGAGATCGGTCAGCGCGTGGATATGAACGATCTTGTGCGCGAGCTCGCCGATTGCACTGACGCCGGCGGCGAAATTGGCGCCGGAATGCGCGGCTTTGCCGGTAATGGCGACATGCATGAAGATGCCGCCCTTGCGGCCGGTGACGATATTGCCGGTCGGACGGCCCGGCTCGGAATTGAACACGGCGCGCGCGGCGCGTCCTTCGCGCTCGATCACGGGCCGCGAGGAGGGTGAACCGATTTCCTCGTCTGAGGTGATCAGCAGCTTGATCGGGTGCGGGTTGCCGCCGAATTTGTGAAAGGCGGTTGCCACGAACATGTTCATGACGACGCCGGACTTCATGTCGGCAACACCAGGACCATAGGCGCGCGTACCCTGGATCGTGAACGGACGCCGTCCGGCCTCGCCCTTGCCGAACACGGTGTCGCGATGCCCCATCAACAGCACCGGCTTCTCGTTGCTGCCGGGCTTTGCGACTTCGGCGTGGATGGCATCGCCGAATGTGGCGTGGCTTTCGCGCCGGAACGGAATGCCGTGCTCGGCGAAATGCTGCTCGAACCGCGCCCCGACCGCATCGACGCCTTCCTTGTCATAGGATCCGGAATCGATGTTCACGACATCGCGCAGCAGGTCGATCATCGCCTGCCGCTGCGACGCCAGCCAATCCGTGATTTGAGCTTGAGACATGTTCACCCTCGCGTGGTTCTCGGTGGCGCTTATAGGACTTTGCGGGGGCTTGACCTAGTCGGAGAATGCGGTGCGGCCATGTCGCAGTCTGCGGGTTTGATGCACGCTGCCTCCCCAACGTCGTCCTGGCGAAAGCCAGGACCCATACCGCGGAATCTGTCGACGGAGGGTGGTAGGAGTACCGAACGACGAATCTTCGCCAACCCCCCTTGGGGTAATGGGTCCTGGCTTTCGCCAGGACGACATTGAGAGTCTGGAGGCTGTCTGCACTTCACCTACAAAAATGCCCGGGACCAGCCCCGGGCATTCGCAGTCTCAATGTTCGGCAGGAGCGCCTACGCCCCCACCATCGGCATGCGCGGATATTCACCCGGCGTGCCGGCCGGCGTGATCGGAATGCCGCCGTCGGAATATTCGTTGAGCTTGTTGCGCAGCGTGCGGATCGAGATGCCCAGGATATTGGCGGCATGGGTCCGGTTGCCGAGGCAGTGCTTCAGCGTCTCCAGGATCAGGTCGCGCTCGACGTCAGCGACGGTGCGGCCGACCAGCGCCCGCGTCACCTGCTCGGCGGCCATGGTGGCATGCGCCACGGCCGGTGCGGTCTTGGCGAGGTCGAGGCGGTCGCCGTCGGGCGTGAGGATCGCATCGGCACCGATCTCGTCGCCCTGCGCCATCAGGACCGAACGGTGCATGGTGTTTTCGAGTTCGCGGACGTTGCCCTGCCAGCGGTTGGTGGAGAGCACGCGCCGCGCTTCCGCCGAGATCGGGCGCATCGGCACGCCGTTGGCTTCGGCGTATTTCTTCACGAAGTGCTGGGCGAGCTCGAGAATGTCGAGGGGACGCTCGCGCAGCGGCGGGATCTTCAAATTCACGACGTTGAGCCGGAACAAGAGGTCCTCGCGGAACGTGCCTTCGCGCACGGCCTCGACCAGGTTGCGGTTCGAGGTCGCGATGATGCGGATGTCCACCGGGACGGGCTTGGTGCCGCCGACACGGTCGATCACGCGCTCCTGGATGGCGCGGAGCAGTTTCGATTGCAGGCGGACGTCCATCTCCGAGATTTCGTCGAGCAGCAGCGTGCCGCCGGTTGCCTCCTCGAACTTGCCGATACGACGGGCGATCGCGCCGGTAAAGGCGCCCTTCTCGTGGCCGAATAGCTCGGACTCCAGCAGATGCTCGGGGATCGCGGCGCAGTTGATCGAGATGAACGGGCGCTTGGCACGGGCCGAGCGGGTGTGGACGTATCGAGCCAGCACTTCCTTGCCTGTCCCGGATTCGCCGGTGATCATCACCGAAGCGTCCGAGCCTGCGATCTGCTGGGCGAGCTTGATCACCTTGGCCATCGCCTCGTCGCGATAGACCAGCTCGCGGGAATCGTTGGCGACGGCAGCCAGCACCGCTGCGATCAGCTCCGGGTCCGGCGGCAGCGGGATGTATTCCTTGGCGCCGGCATGGATCGCGGCGACCGCGGCGCGGGCGTCGTTGGTGATGCCGCAGGCGACGATCGGCGCGTGGATGTGTTCGGCCTCGAGCCGCATCACGAGGTCGCGGATGTCGAGGGCGACGTCGACCAGCAGCAGGTCGGCGCCCTTGCCGCTGCGCAGCACGCGCATCGCCTGTTCGTTATCCTCGGCGTAGGTCACGGTGGCGCCGTTCGCCATCGCGATCTTGGTGGCGGTGGTGAGCTGGCCCTTCAATGTGCCAACGATGAGAAGCCGCATGTCAGTCTCCTGTGGTCGCGCTGCCGCGCGTCGTCGCTTTAGGCGCGTTCAGTCTTGATGATTTCGGTCATGGTCACGCCGAGCTTGTCCTCCACCAGGACGACTTCGCCGCGGGCGACCAGCTTGTTGTTGACGTAAATGTCGATGGCCTCGCCGACGCGCCGGTCGAGCTCGAGCACGGTCCCGGGTCCGAGCTTCAACAGCTCGCTGACGTCCATCTTGGAGCGGCCCAGCACCGCCGAAACCTGCACCGGCACGTCGAACACGGCCTCGAGGTCGGCGGCGGCGCGCGTCGCATATTCGTCCTCGTTGTAGCCGACGTCGGTGCCGGTAGGCGGCATCGGGCCGTTGAGGTCGGGCAGCGGGACCTGTCCGTCAGTGTCGCTCATGATTTAACTCCCCCTGCGGGACGCAACATAGCGTCCCACCATTTCGTCGATCTTGGCCGCGATGGCGGCGCGCTCCAGCACGACGCCGCCATCGGCCCATTCGATCCGGCAGTCGCCGGTGGCAATCTCCGGCTCGGCCAGAATCACCAGCCGGCCTTCGAAGCCGTTCTGCCTGGCCAGCCGCTCGATGTTCTCGCGCGCGGAATCGTAGAGCGCGTCGTTGATGCGGACGACGAGATGCGGCGTCGCGACCAGATGCGAGAAGCAGTCCTTGACCAGCGCGACGATCTCGCCGAGCGGCTCGGCGGCGACCAGATCGGCGCACAGCTTGCGCGCCACCGCGACCGCGACGTCGACCGCCTCGGTCTCCATCTTGGATTCGATGTTGCCGATGCCCGAGGCGATGCCCCGGATGGCGATGTTGATCTCTTCCATGGCGAGCGCGACACGGCGGTCGCTCTCGGCCTTGGCCTCGCGCTGGCCGGCGGCGAAGCCGTCCTGATAGGCGCGCGCCTCGGCTTCCGCGACCTTCTGGGCTATCTCGGCCGCGGTTGCGGCCTTCTCGCGCGTCCGGTCGGGCGCTGCGAAGTCGTTGTCGAACAGGAATTTTGCCGGAGCGGCCATCAATACACCAGCTCGTCGTCGGCGCGGTTCTTGGTCAGCATGATCTCGCCTTTGGCGGCGAGATCCTTGGCGAGGTTGACCAGCAGCGCCTGGGCCTCGTCGACGTCGCGCAGGCGGACCGGACCCATCGCCGCCATGTCATCCTGGAGCATTTTTGCCGCACGCGACGACATGTTGCCGAAGAAGAAATTGCGGACGTCCTCGTTGGCGCTCTTGAGCGCGACGCCGAGCTTGTCCTTGTCGACGTTGCGCATCAGGGTCTGGGCGGAGCCGGAATCCAGCTTCACGAGGTCGTCGAAGGTGAACATCAGCGCCTTGATGCGCTCGGCCGATTCGCGGTTGTCCTCTTCCAGCGAGGTGATGAAGCGGGTTTCGGTCTGGCGGTCGAAATTGTTGAAGATTTCCGCCATCACCTCGTGGGCGTCGCGTCGGCGGGTCTGTGACAAATTGGACATGAATTCGGTGCGCAGCGTCTTCTCCACGCTCTCGATCACCTCCTTCTGCACCGCCTCCATCTTCAGCATGCGGTTGACGACGTCGAGCGCCAGATCCTCGGGGAAGATGCCAAGCACGCGCGCGGCGTGTTCCGGCTTCAGCTTCGACAGCACGACCGCGATGGTCTGCGGATATTCGTTCTTGAGATAATTGGCGAGCACCTCTTCCTGCACGTTAGAGAGCTTCTCCCACATGTTACGGCCGGCGGGGCCGCGGATTTCGTCCATGATGCCGTTGACGCGCTCGGGGGCCAGATATTGCTGGAGCAGCCGCTCGGTGGCGTCGAAATTGCCCATCAGCGCGCCTGAGGCCGACATCCGCGAGACGAATTCGAGCAGCATGTCCTCCACGGTGTCGACCTCGACGGTGCCGAGCGTCGACATTTCCAGCGAGAGCTGGCGCACCTCGTCGTCGTCGAGCAGCGACCAGATCTTGCCGCCATATTGCTCGCCGAGCGCCAGCATCAGGATCGCGGCGCGCTTCGGCCCCGCCACCGCGTCGACCTTCGCGCCTCCGCGGCTGCCGGCACGCTGACCGAGCGTGGAGATCACGCTGGTGATGTCGTTGGAATTGGCGTTTTGCAGGGCAGCGGCCATGTCAGATCACTTCTCGATTATTTCGTGGGTTCGGTCAGCCATTGGCGGATGATGGCGACGGTCTCGTTGGGATTGCGCTCGGCGAGTTCGCCGACGCGATGGACGGATTGGGCATGGACCTGGCCCTGGACGGTGGCGACGTCGATCGCGCTCGCGGCGCCGCTCGGCAGGAGCGGCTGGCTGGCGGGCGCGGCCTCGTCGCTCGCCGGACCGGTGAGGACGCCGGAGATGGCGGCCGCGACTTCGTCCGATGCCAGGATGCGCTTGACCAGCGGCCGGATCACCAGGAACAGCACGACCAGGCCGAGCAGCATCATCACGCCGAGCTCGACGAAGTACATGACGTCGTCCTTGGTGAACTGGAGCATGCCGAGCAAGCCGCTCGGCTCCGCGATCGGGGTGGTGGAGGGGGCGTCGGCAAAGCGCAGATTGACGACCTCGACCTGGTCGCCGCGCTTCTGGTCGAAGCCGATCGCCGAGCGCACCAGCGTGGCGATGCGGTCGAGCTGCTCCTTGGTGCGGTCCTGGTAGGCCAGATCGCCCTTGTCGTTCTTGGAGTAGATGCCGTCGACCAGCACCGCGACCGAGATGCGGTTGACCCGGCCGGCCTCGGTCACCTCGGTCTTGGTGGTGCGGGAGATCTCGTAATTGTTGGTCTCTTCGCTCTTCTTGCTCTGGTCCTTGGCCGCGACGCCGCCGTTCTGCTGGTTGCCCGGCAACTCGTTGTTGACGGTGACCTGGCCGTTGTTGTCGGCGGTCATGCTCTGCTCTTCGCGCGTCTGGGTCGAGCGCAGCACGCGGCCTTCGGGGTCGTACTTGTCCGAGGTCTGGGTGATCTTGTTGAAGTCGAAATCGGCGGAGAGCTGGACCCGGGCCCGCCCCGTCCCCACCACGGAGGAGACGATGTCCTCGACCTGCTTGCGCATCCGCTTCTCGAAGGCGGTGCGGCGCTCGTCGCCCATCGCCTGCTCCGGATCGGTCTGGGCGCCGTCGGCGAGCAGCTGCCCGGTCTCGTCGACGATCGAGACCCGCTGCGGCTTCAGCCCGTTCACGGCAGAGGCGACGAGGTGGCGGATGGCGCGGATCTGCTGGGCTTCCAGCGCGCCGCGGACCCGCACCACGATCGAGGCCGACGGCTCCGGCGCCTCGCGCGAGAACAGCGGGCGCTCGGGCAGCACCAAATGAACGCGGGCGGCCTGGATGCGGTCGATGGCGCGGATGGTGCGGGCGAGCTCGCCTTCCAGCGCGCGGAGATGGTTGATGTTCTGGACGAAAGAGGTGGTGCCGAGCGCATCCGACTTGTCGAACACCTCGTAGCCGACCCCGCCGCCCTTGGGCAGGCCGCCCTCGGCGAGCTTCATCCGCAGCCGGGTGACCTTGTCCTTGGGCACCATGATGATGGTGCCCTCGTTGCGCAGCTCGAACTGGATGCCCTGGCGCTCCAGGTCCTTGATGATGCCCGAGGAGTCCTCGACGCTGAGGTCGGTGAACAGCGTCGTCATCTGCGGCGTGGTGACGCGCATGATGACGAACGCAAAGAAGCCGACGAGCGCGGCGGTGACCGCGATCATCGCCCCGAACCGGGCGGCTCCGATACCCTTCAGAAAGTCCGCAAGACCTTGCAAGCAACCGCCCCGACAGATTCGGCTGCTTTCACAGGAAAGGCCGACTGGGCAATTATTGCCTAGGTGATGGTTTCGATATGGTTAACGAAGGTTAAGAGCTGCGACAAAAGTAGCGCCAAAACGAAACATGAAAAAAATCGGCCTCGCAAGGCGAGGCCGATTTTCGTCAAAAGCCGCAGATTTCCGGATTGCCTACTGGCGATATTGTTGGATACGGGTGGTGCGAAGTCCCGCCAGACCATGCTGGTCGATCGAAAACTGCCAGGAGAGGAATTCGTCAACCGTCAGGGTATAACGGCTGCAGGCCTCCTCAAGGGAGAGAAGACCGCCACGGACTGCGGCGACGACCTCGGCCTTGCGGCGGATGACCCAGCGTTTGGTGCCGGGTGCAGGCAGATCCGCAATCGTCAACGGACTACCGTCCGGCCCGATGACGTATTTTACCCTCGGGCGATGGGGTTCTGTCATGGCGTACTCACAAACTCTCAACCACTGAACTCACTCAGGAACCCTACGCCCGCCGACTTAAAAATCCGCTAAGCCTAAGGCTTCAATACAATTCTCGTTGAAAATGGCTGGAACGCAGCCGTCTCGACCGGCGGGACGGTGCGTCCGGGCGGGCCGAGGGGGGTGTTCGTAAATACTTTACTAACGAAAGAGGCCTGCGGGGGTGTCGCACGGCCCTCAACGTCGTCCTGGCGAACGCCAGGACCCATTACCCCAGCGCGAAGTTTGGCGAAGACTCGGAGTTACTTCCTCGCGCCAAAACGACTTTCGGTGGCGATGGGTCCTGGCTTTCGCCAGGACGACACAGCGGCATTCCGCCTTTAATTGCTGGCCGTCGCGATGATGCTCTTGACCTGGCTCATCGTGTAGCTGGCGCCATCGATGGTCAGCAGCGGCGGCGACTGGGTCAGGTCCACGGATGACACCGTGCCCTGCACCTGCGCGGCGATGCCGACATTGTTGTTGGCGACGTCCTTGCCCGTGGCCGAGATCGTGTACTTACCGTCGGGCCATTGCGTGCCGTCATTGCCCATTCCGTTCCAGGTGAACGGAACGTCGGTGCCCGCGCCGGCGGTGTATTTGCCGGTGAACACGGTCTGGCCGCTGGCATTGGCGACGGTGATGTCGACGGTGGCGTCGCTGGGCACGTTGAGATGCCAGGTTGCCGACGAGTTGGTCATGCTTGCGGTCGTGCCGTCGACCAGGGCGGTCTTGCCGACGAAGCCGAGCGCCTGGGTCGCCTGCGTGGTCTGTTGCAGGGTGACGAGCTGGGACAGCGAGTCGTTGGTCTTGAGCTGCTGCTCGACGCCGGCGAACTGCACCAGCTGCTGTGTGAACTGGTTGGTGTCCAGCGGATCGAGCGGATTCTGATTCTGCAGCTGCGTCGTCAGCAGCGTCAGGAAGGTCTGGAAGTTGCCGGCCAGCGTCGCGCCGGTGCTCGAGCCCAGGCTTGGGTTCGACGAGGATTTCGGCAGGTCGGTCGTGCCGGAGACGACGGACGGGGCGGTGGCGGCATTCGTGGTAGTCATGATCGAATACTCCTCACACTCTGATATCGACGCCGCTGCTCGATCCGAGCATGCGGCCGTAGCTGCGCCCGACCGGGGCTGCGGGAACTGCGTCGTCGTCGCTGACGATCAGCCGGCGGGCATTGCCGCCATTGTCGTTGTTCTGGCCGGAGTTCTGGCCCGATGAATTCTGGTCGCGCAGGCTGAAGGACAGTCCGTTGCTGCCGGTTTTAAGGCCGGCATCGTCGAGCGCGCGCTGCAATTGCGGCGCGTCCTGCCGCAGCATCTGCAGCGTCTCCGGCTTCTCGACGGTGAGATGCGAGGTGACCTGGCCGTTGCGGTCGACATTGATGCGGACGTCGATGCGGCCGAGGTCGAGCGGATCGAGGCTGATGTCGAACCGGGTCTTGCCCGCGCGCGCAGCGGCGGCAATTTCGATCGGCACGCCGCTGATCGGAATGGCCGTATTGGTGGCCGCGGTCGCCGTGAGCGTCGCGGTCGAAGCGGTCGCGGCCGAAGTCGTATTGGTCAGCGACGCCTGCACGGCCGAGGCCGCCTGCGCGCTGGTGTCGGTGGTGGGGACAGCGACCTGCGTGCCGGCATGGGCATGATTGGTTGTCGTCGCCGGTGCCACATCGGCGGTGCGGTCGGAAGCCCCAGCCTTGGCGTCGGCCGCGTTCGCATCGATGGACGGCTTGTCCGGTTGCGGATGCGCCGTGGTGGCGGACGCTGCTGTCGCCGAGGTCTGCGCGGCGTTCGCCTTGCCGGTGTCCTGGCCGATATTGGAGACGTCGCCCGCGCCGTGCGCAAGGGCTGCGGCCTTGAACGAGGTTTTTGGCGTGCCCTGGTCGACCGCGGCGATCAGGCCGCCATTGGTCTTGGCATCGGTCGCGGTCGAATCGGTCGTCCCGGTCGCGGCATCGGCCAGCGTCGCCGAAGTGTCGGCATCGACCTTGGCACTTGCGGTCTTGGCGCTCTTGTCGCCCGGCGTCGCGGTATCGGTCTTGGGGCCGGCGATCTGCGCCGCGATGGACGCGCTGGCGGCGATGCCGGCGGCGGCAATCGTCAGCGGCGAGGAGGCGGAGCCGGCGGCCTGGTTCGTAGCCGCGTTCGGATCGGCCGGCACGGCCACGACGAGTGCGTTTGGATCGGGCACAGCGGCGGCCTGCGTCGCGTCAATCTGCGCGGCCGCGACGGCGTCAAAGGCGGCAAGGCTGCCGTCGGCCTTGTCCCCCTTGGTCTCGTCGGACTTGTCCGCAGACTTGTCGGCCGATTTGGCGTCGGACGCCTCCGGCTTGTCCTTGGTCTTGCTATCAGCCTTGGCCGCATCAGCCGTCGTATCGTTCTTGGCGTCGCTCTTGGCGTCGTTCTTGATGTCGTTTTTGGCGGACGCGGAATTGTCAGTGTCGTCGCTGGCCTTGCTCTGCGAGGGCTTGTCGGTCGCCGAGCGATCGCGCGGGCTCCTGTCCGAGGCGGAGGAGGATGAATCGGTCCGGCGCGGGGAGTCCTGCGCGGAGGACGCCGCGCTGTCGCTGATCGCCTGGGTGTTGCTGTCCACCAGCGAGCCGAACGAGTCGTTGGCGGAGTTCTCTTTCGGCGCTTGCGACCGGGCAGGCTTTTGCTGCGCGCTCGGGACTTGCACGCTTGCCACGACATCTGACGTACGACCGACCACAGGCAACCCCTTGGAAACATCTTCGCCATGAGAGGGAGCAAGGAGCGGGCCATCCTCGCGCTGAGTAATTTTATTTAATGAAATCAATGGTTTGATGATTTGGCGTCCCCGCCTCAGGGCCTCTCGAAGGCCCGCCATTTCTGCCTCCCCGGCAAGAATTGCCGTAAACCTTGCGGGGTCCGTGATTGCTTCACCGGAAGGCCGCCTATATTAAAGAGACAGCTCTCAACCGCTTTCGACCGGGCAGGCCGTGCCCTTCGGGAACTCTCAGTTCCCGGGGGATCGCCGATGTCCCGCCGGAAGCACCCAGCGGATCGCCCAACGCCGCCGTCCACAACGCTTTAAGGCCCATGCTCAACAGTCTGGATCTCGAAGGCCGTCCTGAGGATACCAGGGTCGTCGTTGCCATGTCGGGCGGCGTCGATTCATCGACGACGGCTGCGCTTTTGAAGGCGGAAGGCTACGACGTCGTCGGCATCACGCTGCAGCTCTACGACCATGGTGCTGCGACCCATCGCAAGGGCGCCTGCTGTGCCGGCCAGGACATCCACGACGCCCGCGATGTCGCGGCCAAGCTCGGCATTCCCCATTACGTGCTCGACTACGAGGACCGCTTTCGCGAATCCGTCATCGACAATTTCGCCGACAGCTACGCGCTCGGCGAGACGCCGGTGCCGTGCATCGAGTGCAACCGCTCGGTCAAGTTCCGCGACCTCTTGAAGACCGCGCGCGAATTGGGCGCCACCGCGCTTGCCACCGGCCATTACGTCGCCTCGCGTCGCCGCGACGACGGCTCGCGCGCGCTGGTGTGTGCCGCCGACGCTGATCGCGACCAGAGTTACTTCCTGTTCGCGACCACGCAGGAACAGCTCGATTATCTGCGCTTTCCGCTCGGCGACATGACCAAGCCCGAGACGCGCGAGCTGGCGCGGCGCTTCGGTCTTGCCGTCGCCGACAAGCACGACAGCCAGGACATCTGCTTCGTGCCAACCGGGCGCTACACCGACATCATCACCCGCCTGCGGCCGAACGCGATGGACCCCGGCGACATCGTCGATCTCGACGGCCGCGTGCTCGGCCGTCACAACGGCATCGCCAATTTCACCATCGGCCAGCGCCGCGGCCTCGGCATCGCAGCCGCCGCGCCGCTGTTCGTGGTGCGGCTGGAGGCCGCCAACCGCCGCGTCGTCGTCGGCCCACGCGAGGCGCTGAAGATGCATCGCATCAGCTTGCGCGACGTCAACTGGATTGGCGATGGCGACATCGACTGCGCCATCGGCAATGGACTCGAAATGTTCGTGCGCGTGCGCTCGACCCGCGCGCCCCAGCCGGCGTGGCTGCGCGGCGCAAACGGCCATTACGAGGTCGAGCTCGTCGCCGGCGAAGAGGGCGTTTCGCCGGGCCAGGCCTGCGTGTTCTACGACGCAC
This sequence comes from Bradyrhizobium canariense, assembly GCF_019402665.1. GTDB lineage: Bacteria > Pseudomonadota > Alphaproteobacteria > Rhizobiales > Xanthobacteraceae > Bradyrhizobium > Bradyrhizobium canariense. Next base: position 150,985 of record NZ_VSST01000019.1, on the reverse strand, counting down.
CTGGCGGCCAGGCCTGCGTGCTCGGCGGCGGCTTCATTCAAAGCGCCGCCGCGAAGGCCGCAAGCAGCACGACGAGGCCGCTCGCAGAAGCGGTCCGCGGCTAAAAAAATATATAGGGCAGGGGCATGGCAGCAGACATCTCGCGGGCCGGGGTCGAGAAGGCCTATGGCCGCTGGGCGCCGGTCTACGATCTCGTGTTCGGCAAGGTGTTCGACGCCGGCCGGCAGTCGACCATCGCCGAGGCCGACCGTATCGGCGGCCGTATCCTCGACGTCGGCGTCGGCACCGGGCTTTCGCTGTCGGATTATGCGCGCACCACAAAAATCTGCGGGGTCGACATCTCCGAGCCGATGCTGCGCAAGGCGCAATCGCGCGTGCGTGCGCTGCGCCTGAGCAATGTCGAGGTGCTCTCGGTGATGGACGCGAAGAATCTCGCCTTCCCCGGAAACTTCTTCGACGCGGTGGTCGCGCAATACGTCATCACCGCCGTGCCGGATCCGGAGGGCACGCTCGACGAGTTCGTGCGCGTGCTCAAGCCCGGCGGCGAGCTGATCCTGGTCAATCACATCGGCGCCGAAAAGGGTTTGCGCAAACTCTCCGAACTCGCGTTTGCGCCCTTGGCCCGCCGCCTCGGCTGGCGCCCGGAGTTTCCGTGGGCCCGCCTGGTCGTCTGGGCCGCAAAGCACGGCGGCGTTACGCTGGCGGAGCGCCGCCCGATGCCGCCGATGGGGCACTTTTCGTTGATCCGCTACCTCAAATCGTAATGTTCGGGGGTGGGAACAGGGCGCGCGCCCCGCGCGTTTCCCTCCCATGCGCACCACATCGAACATCATTCTGGCCAGCCTCCTGATCGCCGCCTCCGGCAGCGCGATCGCGCAGGCCCCGCCCGCCCCGGCGACGCCGCCGCAACAAACCGCGCCGCCATCCCCGCAGCACGCCACTAATTGCACGCCGCAGGACCGCCCGAACCGCTCAGCCGACGGCACCACCACCGGCCAGTCCCGGGAACCGCTCGGCGACAAGCTGGCCAAATCGGACGGCGTGCTCTGCCCGCCCTCCGGCGTCGATCCCGAGATGCACGCCCCGGCGCCTAGCACGAACGGCGCCATGCCCGTGATCCCGCCCCCCGGCAGCCCCGGCGGGGATCCGACAGTAAGGCCGAAATAGGCCCTGTTCCGCATCCCCAATCTCGTCGTCATGCCCGGGCTCGTCCCGGGCATCCACGTTCTCGGCGGCAGCGAAGAAGTCCGTGGATGGCTGGGACAAGCCCGGCCATGACGGTGCGGCCGGAAATTAAGCTCAAAACAAGCCAATTCGTCTCCACCCGCGGCCATGTCCGCCGAAGCTTTCGCTAAGCGGAAGCGAAGGCGGATTGACAGCCCGCCGCCCCCTTCCTTATATGCCGCGCGTTCGCGAGATCGGCCTTGTCAGGCCCTCGCGACCCTGTGGCGGGGTAGCTCAGCTGGTTAGAGCACGGGAATCATAATCCTGGGGTCGGGGGTTCGAGTCCCTCTCCCGCTACCAAATTCCGCGATTTTGCACCCCTAACTACTATCTCCTGCGATTTTGTACTCCCGACCCGTAGTCGTCGGAGCCCCGCTTGCGGGACTGCGTTGTCCGAGAAAAAGCCTCGCGGAGCGTCCCGAACTCAGGAATCGTCATTTTTCTATCCTGGTCACGAACCAGGAGGGTGAGGAGATCGGGAAAGTGCCAATGGATGTCCTGCACTGAAGTCCCGGCCTGACATGTTGATGAGGATCGGCGTGATCTCGGATACGCATGGCCTTCTCCGGCCGGAGGCCGAGCGCTGTCTTGCGGGAGTGTCGCATATCCTCCACGCCGGTGATATCGGCGCGCCGGAGGTTCTGGAGCGGCTTTGCCGAATAGCACCTGTCACCGCCATCAGGGGAAACGTCGACGTCGGCAGCTGGGCGAGGCGCTATCCCGAAACCGAAACGGTGCGCCTCGGCGCTCGTTGCTTCTATCTTCTGCACGATCTCAAGACGCTCGCCATCGACCCTGCGGCAACCGGTGTGAACGTGGTGATATCAGGACATTCGCACCGGGTGCAGGTCAACACGATCAACGGAGTGCTTTTCCTGAATCCCGGGAGCGCCGGTCCGAGGCGCTTCAAGCTGCCGATCACGCTGGCGACGCTCGATCTGGATGAGGGCGACCTGCGGCCCACCATCCATGAGCTCGACGCGTGAACGAGGTACGTGCGTCGCAGCTAGTGGGTATTCGATTTTTGCCACCGCTCCAGATCAATCGGGGGACGCTTTGGGTCGATCTGCTCCTTCTCGGGATTCCCCTGCCAAGGCTGGTCCGTCTGCCGGTGGGTTGGCAAATCGGTCTGCTGTCGCGGATCGTCGACCGGGGTTTCTCTCGGATCGTTTTCAGGTTCTTTTGCTTTCGGCATAAGCTGTCCTCTCTACAATCCGTCGATGCGGCGGCACGCGATCAGCGTACTGGCGCGGCACGGAAGTACCGATCATCATCTCGAAATTCGGGCGATCCATCGCGGGGTCATGCGCTGATGAGAGGATGGAGCGGAGCTGTTCGCGCTGCTGATCGTTGAGGCAGCCGGCTCCTGTGGAGGGGCGGCCCAGATAGTCCGTTGCCCCGAACATCTGCGGGACGGCGAACCAGACGATGAACCCCACAAACAGGACCGCGGCCACTCCCGATCCCGCCATCATCAGCTTCCGGGTGCCGTCCTTCTCCGTTTCACGCGATAGATCCTTGACCATGAACAAAAAGCCGTCGGTAGGAACTGCGAGGTCAACACGGGCAGGAATCGTTCGTTCCTACGGGCATGTATCGGCCGCCGAGGCTGCCTGCGCTGTCATATGGGCTCGCAGGACCGAAACCCTCTCATCCGCGTTTTGCTGTCATGACGCACATCATCTTCAACGACTACCGCAATCCTGCTGCCGAACAGGCCTATGAGATCGCATGGGACTTTCTCGCCCGTAGTGGAGCGATCCACGATGAATTCGATGCGTGCGTATTTCTAGCCCAACGCATCACCATGATGGTCCAGGAAGGCCAGGAAAATCGGATCCGGATGGCGAACCGCGCGATCTCCGAATACCAGTACCATCTCGAGAACCTCTGCAAGTCGGTCCGCGGCGCGGCTGCTTCACGGGCTTGAGGGCTCGCGAGGAGTTCCGCTGATCACTGCCGATCGGCGATCGTCAGCTTGCCGCGTGCCCCGGTACGTCCGCCCCGGCGCGGTGCAATGGCCGGAACGAGTGCCGGCGCTTCCCCGGCCATGCGCATGGCGAAATAGGCGATCGTCGCCTTGAGACCGTCTTTGAGCGCCACGCGCGGGCGCCATCCCAGCGCTCGAACGGCTGTGTCGATCACCGGTTTGCGGCGCTTTGGATCGTCCTTGGGCAACTCCTCGAACCGGAGCGGGGAAATTGATTCCGTGTACGCCAGCACGTCGCGCGCAATGGCCTCGATGGTGACCTCGTGGGGATTGCCCAGATTGCACGGACCGGTAATCGAAGACGAACTCTCCATGAGCAGCTGGAGGCCGTGCACGAGATCGTCGACGAAGCAGAAGCTCCTGGTCTGCGTACCACCTCCATAGATCGTGATCGGCTCTCCGCGAAGTGCCTGCACGATGAAGTTGGAGACCACGCGTCCGTCATTCTCCAGCATCCGGGGTCCGTACGTGTTGAAGATGCGCGCGACCTTGATTTCGACCCCGTACATGCGATGGTAATCGAACATCAGCGTTTCCGCGGCCCGCTTGCCCTCGTCGTAGCAGGCCCGGGGCCCGATCGGATTGACGTTGCCGAGATAGGTTTCCGGCTGGGGATGGACCTCCGGATCGCCGTAGACCTCGCTGGTTGATGCCTGCAGCACCCGCGCGCCTTTCCGCTGCGCGAGCTCCAGCATGTTGATGGTGCCGAGCACGCACGTCTTCATCGTGCCGACCGGATCCTTCTGATAGTGACGGGGCGACGCCGGGCAGGCGAGGCTGTAGATCCGGTCGATGTCGCCGTCGATCTCGACGGGATCGCGCACGTCATGTTCGATGAAGCGAAAATTCGGATGATTGAGCAGCGGCCGGATGTTGTCGATCCTTCCCGTAAACAGGTTGTCGAGACAGATCACGGTGTGGCCGCGCTGCAGAAGCGAGTCGCAGAGGTGGGATCCGATGAAGCCGGCGCCGCCGGCCACCAGAACGGTGGGGGAGCGGCGGGACGCGTTGATGCGGGTCTGAAGTGTCATGGTGGTGCCTTTCAGATTTGAGCGACCTGCATGGGACGCGAGGCGGGAAGTTGCGGGGCTTTCCGACGGCGACGGACCGATGCCTCGGCGTAGTAGGTCTCCACTTGCCGGGCGCGATGGTCGGAGGTGTGGTCGGCCAGAACGCGCCGCCGTGCGTTTTCCGCGATCGTGCGCCTCCGCTCCTCGGGCATGTCGCGCAGGATCTCCACGACGTCGCGGGGGCTCGATGCGAGCAGGATTTCCCGGAAAGGCTCGAAGACGGTCTCGATTCCAGGCCACCGGTCCGAGATGACGGGCGTGCCGCACGCGGCCGCTTCGAACAGCCGAACGCTGGGCGAGAAGCCGAGCGCGCGCATGTCGGCGCGGGTGGCGTTTAGCGTAAAGCGTTGCTCTGCGTAAAATCCCGGATGATGTCTGGGCGTGAGGTGCTCGATCCGGGCGACATTGGCGGGCCAGACCACCTCATCGGGATACTGCGCCCCGGCGACGACGAATTGCTCGCGTGACAGAGTGCGAGCAGGGGCGAGCAGCAACTGCTCCAGAACCGGTTGCCGGTCCTCGCTATAGGTTCCGAGATAGCCTAATGCCCACTTCTTCTCCACGCGTTGTGGCGCGTAGATGTCGGTGTCGGCACTGCAATACAGCACCCGCGCCAGCGGACTGCCATAGTTCTCCTCAATCATGCCGGGCACCGGGCCGCCGGCAAAGGACAAATAAAGGTCGAAGCGCGGGATCATCGCCGCGGAAAGATAGTCCAGGCCCTGCTCGAGCTTGGCAAGCGTGACCGGCGTGTCGATGTCGTAGAAGGCGGTAATCCCCCGGGCGTGGGTCGTGATCCATTCGGAGATCGCGATGCCGTCGGGCACGTAGGAGCCAATGACCACCAGATCGGCATCGCGGATTATCTTGCCGAAACGCTGCGGGATGTCCTTCAAGGATTGATAAAGCTCGACGGTCCAAGCGGAAGGCTTGGCAAGATCGCGATGCTCGCGATACCAGGGGACGTCGCGTTCCAGAAACGTGACGTGGTGACCTCGTCGTGCCAGGGCTTCGATCAGGGCGCGGTAGGTCGTGGCATGACCGTTGCCCCAGGACGAAGTAACCGAAAGACCGACGACGACGATGGTGAGGTTCATTCTGCTGCCTCGATTCGCGAACTGCTTGCGGCAAAGAGATCGTTGAACTGGCGCGCGCGCTGCCGGTAGGTGTGATGGCTCAGAATGCGCGCACGAGCGCGCGCTGCGATCGCCTGAGCCCGGTCGAGGCGCAGTGCGGCAAGATGCTCTGCGACCTCGGCCCCGCTCGCGGCCACTAGCACCTCGCGATCTGGTTCGAGAAAATGATCGATGCCGTCCCACTGGTCGGTGATCAGGCAGGCTCCGGCACCGATGGCTTCGAACACGCGCGTTGGCGGCGAGAAGCCGTAGCGGGCCATGCTATCGCGATTGACGTTCAGCGTAGCCAGAGCGGAGCCGAAAAACGCGTTGTGGTCGCCGGTCCCGACATGCCCGACCTTGTGCAGATTGGCTGGCGTGTCTTTCGAGTCCCACCCCGATCCACCGAGCACGAACGTCTTGTCCGGCAATCGGCAGGCGACATCGATAAAGAACCGCTCGACGCGCTGCTCGCGATCAGGGAGGCGGTTTGCCAGCAAGCTCAGATCGCAGGTGAAGTGCGCATTGGGCGGCGCCGGAAAGTGCGTGGTGGGGTCGAGCGCATTGTAGATCGGCACGCAGTCTCGCGCGCCGATGCCGCGATAAGCGGATACGACAGCATCGCCGCCGCCATAGGTCAAAACCATGTCGTAGGACCGGATCGCATGGCGCAGATGATGGTCTGGATTGTCCGCCACCGACTCCAGCGTCGCGGGGGCATCGACGTCCCAGTAGATGCGCATCGCATTCGACGGAATTTCAGCGACCGCGTTCTCCAGCTCCCGATCGAAGACGCCGACGCCGCTGGCCTTGACCAGCATGTCGGCCGAGCGGGCCGCTTCCTCAAGCGAGCTTCGCCAGCCGTCGGGCGTCGCGGCGTAGACCACCACCTTCGCCCAGTCCGGATCGTCGATGTCGCGATGGGCCTGGCGCTCGAAGGCATCGGGCTCGAAGAATGTGACGTCGTGGCCGAGGGCCACAATCTCCTTCAGCATGCCGCGGTAATAGGTGGCAGCACCGTTCCAGTAGGATGAGACGAGGCTGGACCCGAAGAAGCAGATCTTCATGCGGAGGCTCCGATGTATCGCAGGGGCTTTTTGGAGTGGCCTGTGACCCGGAGGTCCTGCACGATGCCGACAAGCTGCTCCGCCCGGTGACGGCAGGTGTGACGTTCCTTGATTGTCCGGAGTCCGGTCTCCACGGTGGAGGACCATAACTCCCGGTCATCGAGCAGCGCACGAAGCGCCCGCTTCATTTCGGTGCCGTCGGAGGCGCCGAGATAGGCACCTTCCGGGAACAGGCCTTCCGCATCCGACCAGGGGGCCGAGACCAGTGGAATGCCGCAGGCCATCGCCTCGAAGACGCGAATGGTTGGAATGCCCGGAAGCAAGCGGACATAGGGGCCGCGGGGAACGTGGACAGTCGCGCGTGCGCCGGCGAAAGCGATGGGAGCCCAGTGTGCGGGCAGCCAGCCGCCATACCGAATGCCTGCCGCCTGAATGGTGTCGAGCGCCCCGTCCGAATAGCGGACGCCATAGACCCCCGCGCGCAGCTTCAGCTCGGCCACGGGTTCGACCAGAAATTCGTTGAGCTCGGTGCTGCGTTCGCCGTCGCCCCAATTTCCGATCCAGACGACATCGTCGGTGCGCTCGACATGCGGCAGCGGATGGTACAGGGCGATGTCGGCCGCCTCGTGCCAGGTGAAGGCCCGGTCGGCCCAGCCGAGCTTCAGATAGATTTGACGAAGGACCTCGCCGAAGGCGAGCACACCGTCGAAGCCGTCGAGGTCGAACTGCGCAAGTTCGTCCGGCGCGCTGACGGCGCGATGATGGGTGTCGTGGAACAGCAGCGTGAACGGAGCGCCGTGAGCCCGTCTCGATCCGATGTCTGCGATCAGATCAGGCGAATTCCATTCGTGGACGACGACGAGGTCGGCACCGTGCAAGGCTTCATCGAGATCAAGGGAGGCGTCGTAGCGGCGGATGCCGATGCCGGGAAACAGCGTTGGAATATCCTCCATCGTCTGACTGCCACCCTCGCGGATCGCATTCAATCGGCTCCAGCCGTCGATCGGCTCGAACACGACGACTTCATGACCGAGCGCGTGAAGTTCGCGGGCATAGCCGCGCAGGAAATGGGCATTGCCGTTGTTCCAGCAGGAGGTGAACGCGTGGTAGAACAGAACGCATTTCATGCGCGTACCTCCATGGGGGCGGGCGCGTGATGGTCAGCAAGCAGCTCCTCGTAGAGGCTGAGATAGGCGCTCGTGGTTCGGGTCAGCGAGTAGGTCAGGGAATGCTCAAAGGCGGCACGTTGCAGCCGCACTCGCTCGCGATCGTCGGTGCACAGATCCGCGAGTGCTCGATGCAGCGCCTTGCTGTCGGTGGGGTCGACGAACAGCGCGGCCCCGCTCCACAATTCCCTGAAAGTGGGAATGTCGGACAGGACGAGAGCGCATCCCGCCGCCGCGGCTTCCAGAACGGAGAGGCCGAACGGCTCATAGAGCGCGGGGCTGGCAAAGATAGCGGCGTGCTGCAAGTGCGCGCGCATGGCTTCGTGAGGCAAATGCCCGAGCCATGTGACGGAAGCCGAAGGGCACTCGTTCACCGGCCCGGCAACCTGAACGGGCCAGTCCAGCCCAGGCGCCGCAGCCGCCAGGACCTCGATGTTCTTGGCGCGGTCCCAGAGCCGGCCCGCCGCAAAGATCATGTCTTGCTTCCGTCCCGCGAGACCCTGAGGGCCAATTCCATTCCAGATCACGATGCCGCGCGAGCGAGGCCGATAGATTTCCGCAATGTCATCGTTGAAGGACTGGCTGGGACAAACCCAGGCCTGTGCGGTGTCGAGTGCGGCCGTCACCCGTTCGGTGTAGCCGCGCCATTTCGGTTCGCCGAGCCAGCTCGTATCGCGGCAGGCGAGCCCCCAGGAGTTGACGCAGGAATGTGCGACGACGACCACCGGAGCGCGCCAGGCGAAGGTCGCCTCGCGAAAACTATTGAGGTGAACGACGTCGGGCCTGATTCCGGTTTCGAGCTTCGCAAGGACGCGCCTGGCCTGGGGCAGATCTCGTCCTTCCGGGTCCTGCCATTCGAGTGCAAGGTCCGTTTCGATCAGGCGGACCCGCGAGCCACGCAGCATCTCAAGCTGGCCGGCTCGCGCGCGCGGACCCATCGTCACAAGGGTGACGTCGGCGCCCTTCGCAGCAAGGGACGAAGCAAGAGAGGACGAGTAGGTCCAGACGCCCCCGACGGTATCGGTCGTCATCAGGATCCTGAGCTGCGAGCTGCGGCTCATGATGTCACCTGCAGTTCGAGAGTCTCGAGCGGGACCGGGCGATCGTTCTGCACGTCGCTGAACTGGTCGAACATCGCAAGATAGTGCCGGTGTGCGCGCTCCCAGGCGAAATCGTCGGGCTCGCCCCACAGCTTTCGATAATCCGGCGAGCCCGGATAGGGATACAGCGGGACCGGATCGTTGGCCCAGATGCCGGCATCCTGCATGGTGCGGCGCCAGCGCTGCACGACGGGATCATCATCCTCGGGAACTTCGATCAAATTGGCCTGGACGAAAGGAACGTGACGGCGCGCTTCAACCAGCCGTTCGGCAAGCTGGTCGGTCGTCATCTTGCAGTTCTTGGCGAGCGCGGCGCGGCCCTCGACCGTGAGGCTCTCGATGCCGGCTTCAATCGAGACGCAGCCGGCGCGGCCGAGCAGCGCGAGCATATCCGGCTTCCAGAGGTCGATGCGGGTCTGCACACCGAACTTCAGCCCGCGTGTGGTCAGCCCTTCCAGCAGTTCCGCGTTCGGAAGGAAAATCTCGTCGATGAAATAGACGTATTCGATGCCCTGATGACGCAGGCCGTCGATCTCTTCGAGAACGATGGAGGCAGGCCGCTTGCGGTAAGCGTTGCGGAAATTCTCCTTGGCGCAGAAGGTGCAGTTGTACGGACATCCCCTGGACGACTCGACCTCGGCTCCCGGCGCCTGCGGCTCGGCTTCGAAACGATGATGGTGATGATGGTGCCGCCGGATCATCTCCTCCGGCCAGTCGAGCGGCGGCTGATCCTTGAACGCGACGGCCTGCGGGCCGCCATTGACACGGAGCGATGCGCCATCGGCGAAGCACAGGCCCGGAAAGTCCCGCTCGCCATTGGCGAGACGCAGCAAGGACGCCTCGCACTCGCCCATCACGACGATATCGGTGCCGAGCTTTTGAAGCGCGGTCCTTGGCACAGTCGAGCCATGCGGGCCCACCGCGATCAGGATCGGAGCCAAATCGCGCACCGCCCTCGCGAGCTCCTGCGGAACGCGGAGCTCGGGAGGGGCACAGCGCCAGAATAGATAGGTCGGTGCCGTCGTGATGACGATCTGGTCGGGGCCGAACGCGCGCAGCTCGGCTTCGATATCGGCGAGGGAAAGATCGAACATGTGGGCGTCGAGCAGCAGCGTCTTGTGCCCGGCCGCCTTCAAATAATGCTCGGAGATCCCGAGTTCGAGCGGAAGGTGAGGGGATCGGCAGCCGAAATAGATGCTGCCGCCAAAATCCCAGTTTGGATTGATGAGGGCAACACGCGTCATGCCAGCGCCTCGCGGTTACCTTGCGACGATCCGAACCGGCCGTCCAGCCAGGTGTGAAGGGATCGGAGGCCGTCTGCGAACGAAACCTGAGGCGCCCAGCCGAGCGCGCTGGAGAGCGCGCGCGTGTCGGTGACGTACCAGGGCTGATCCCCCGGCCTCCAATCAGCAAAGCGATAGGCCACCTTGCGGCCGGTCAGATCGGTGATGCGGTCGATCAATTCCAGCAGACTGATTGCGTTGGCCGGACCGCCGCCGAGATTGAAGACGCGTCCACGGGCGAGCGCGATGCCATCGAGCACGGCGAGCCAGGCCGAGGCCGCGTCGGAGACGTGAAGCGCATCGCGGACCTGATGGCCGTCGCCATAGATCGTCAGCTCCTTGCTGCGGATGGCGCTCAGCAGGAAATGCGCGATCCAGCCCTGATCCTCGGTGCCGAATTGACGGGGCCCATAGATGCAGCTCATCCGCATCACCACGGTCTGGAGGCCGTAGACCCGCGCATAGTCGTGAACGTATTGATCCGCCGTTCCCTTGGAGCATCCATAGGGGCTGTAGAAGTCGAGCGGCGCATTTTCCGAGATGCCGGCGGCCAGCAGGCCGCTTGTCGGCGTGTAGCGGCGACCGGTGAGCGCGATGTCGCCATCGTCGATCAGGCGTCCGTAGACCTTGTTGGTCGAGGCGAACACGATTGGCGCGGCGTTGTTGTGGAGCCGCACGGCTTCGAGCACGTTCAATGTGCCACGCGCGTTGATCTCGAAATCGGCGGCCGGATCGCTCACGCTGTCGGTGACGGCGACCTGGGCGGCCAAGTGCAGCACGGCGCGGGCTTCGCGTACCGCGTCGATCACCGGGATCGGCTCGCGAATGTCGGCGACGGTGATTGTGACCCGGTCGCCATGCCGGGACTTCAGCCATTGCGCATTCTCCCGCACGCCGGCGCGGGCGAGGTTGTCCAGGATCAGCACCGGCTCGCCACGCTCCGCGAGGCGATCGGCGAGGTTGCAACCGATAAACCCGCAGCCGCCGGTGATCAGGACGGGTCTGTTGTCTCGTTCACTCATCACGCGACCAATCCTCGTTGCTGCAGCTCCTTGGTGGCTCGCTCGGCCTGATCGTCAGCGATCTGGTCGGCGAGATATTCCGCCAGCTCTTCGAGCCCGGCCCTGAATACGACGCGAGGCTCGAAGCCGAGCACGTCGCGGGATTTTCCCATGTCGGCGAAGCAGTGCCGGATATCCCCGGCGCGATATTTCCGCGTCAGCTCGGGCGCAATGTCGCGGCGCCCCATGACTTCGGCCAGATCCTCCGCGACCGACAGAATGGTGCGACTCTGGCCCGAGCCGACGTTGAAGACGTCCTGCGCGTGCTCCGCCTCCAGCGCCAACCGGCAGGCGCGGGCAACGTCATGGACATGGACGAAATCGCGGCGCTGCCGGCCGTCCTCGAAGACGAGGGGAGGGCGGCAGTTGAGCAGCCGGGCGGCAAAGATGGCCAGCACGCCGGTATACGGATTGGACAGGGCCTGACGAGGCCCGAACGCATTGAAGAAGCGTAGCGCCACGGTCGGGATGCCATAAGCCTTGCCTGTGATCAGGCACATGCGCTCCTGCGCATATTTGTTGAGCGCATAGATCGAGCTCAGCGAAGGCTGCTTTGTCTCCGGCGTAGGAACGGGGTCGAGCGGGTGGCCGGCCGCATCGCGCAGCTCCCAATCGCCGCGGCGAAGCTGCTCGACCGCCCGCTCCTCGCAGGCGACCACGCTCTGATCGGCGCTCCGGTAAAGGCCCTCGCCGTAGATGCTCATGGACGAGGCCACCACGAGCCGCGAGACCGGGCGCTTGGATAGCGTCTGCAACAGCACGGCGGTACCGAGCTCGTTAGTTCTGACGTAGGGTTCGATGTCGTACATGCTCTGGCCGACGCCGACCGCTGATGCGAGATGCAGCACCATGTCGGTGCCGCGCAACGCATGATCGACCGCGAGAGCGTCGGTGACGTCACCGACGACGAGCTCCGCGTCTTTGGCAAGATAGGCGGGACGCTGGCGGTTGCCTCCGTGGACCTGCGGCGAGAGATTGTCGAGCAGGCGGACTTCATAGCCGGCCGCCAGCAGTGCGTCGGCCGCATGCGACCCGATGAATCCCGCACCTCCAGTGATCAATACTCGCGTCATTCACCGCTCCGTGCCGCCGTGAGATCGATCCTGCGGGATCAATCCGTGATGAGAATGAAAGCGCGCTGCTGTTCTGGTCGGGCGACCGGCGCGCCAGTCACATTTGGAATAAGAAGCGATGCAAGGAATGTTCGTTCCTGCGAAACCTACAAACGAATATTTCTCTAACCTGGATCAATAACCCAGGTGAATCTGTCCGGTGCAGCGGGCTAAAAATGCACGCCGTGAACCGGCGCCTGCAGGTCGAGATGGCTCGCGACCGTCGCGCCGATGTCCGCAAATCCGGCGCGCTTGCCGATCGGAGAAGTTGATCGTGCGTTCCACGCCAAGACCGGCACTTGTTCCCGCGTATGATCGGTGCCGCTCCAGGTTGGGTCACAACCATGATCGGCCGTGATGATCAGGAGATCATCGTCGCGCAGGCGGTTCAGCAGATCCGGAACGCGTGCATCGAAGGTTTCGAGTGCCGCTGCATAGCCCCCGACATCTCGGCGATGGCCATACAGTGTGTCGAAATCGATAAAATTTGCAAAGAGCATGCCGCCCTCTGCGAGAGAGGCCAGCCCATCGAGCGTGGCATCGAACAGCGCTTGGTTGCCGTCGCCGCGCAAGTTCCTTCCGGTGCCGCGATGGGCGAAGATGTCGTTGATCTTGCCGATCGTGACGATGTCACGGCCTGCGCTTTCGGCAAGATCGAGGATTGTCCGCCCCGGCGGCGGAACGGAAAAGTCCTTCCTATGCGCTGTTCGCTTGAAGTCGCCTGCCGACGTGCCGATGAAGGGACGTGCGATGACGCGCCCGATGTTGAGGGGATCGATCAGTCGGCGCGCAATGCGGCAGACCTCATAGAGGCGTTCGAGTCCGAACGTGTCCTCGTGCGCTGCGACCTGAAACACGCTGTCGGCCGATGTATAGCAGATCGGTTCGCCCGTCCTGATGTGACGCTCGCCGAATTCGGCGATGATCTCGGTGCCGGACGCGTGACAGTTCCCGAGGATGCCGGGCAATCGGGCCTGTTTGCACAGGCGCTCCATCAGGTCGCGCGGGAAGCACGGCTTGGTTCTTGGAAAATAGCCCCAGTCGAACGGCACCGGCACGCCGGCGATCTCCCAATGGCCGGATGGCGTGTCCTTGCCTTTGGAGATCTCGCTCGCGCAGCCAAATCGCGCATGCTCAGGACGGCCATCGAGCCCCGGCGGTACGCGCCCGGTGGCGAGACGGCAAGCCTGGCCAAGGCCGAGCGCGACCAGATTGGGAAGCCGAAGCGGCCCCTCCCGGCGTGGTCCGTCGGCATTGCCGGCCATGCACATGTCAGCAATGTGGCCGACGGTATCAGCACCCTCGTCGCCGTAATTGATGGCATCGGGCGCGGCGCCGATGCCGACGGAGTCCATCACCAGGATCAGGGCACGCATGTCGGCTCCGAGATGGCCGCGCGCGAAGACGCTGCGGACGGCGCGAGCCCGGTTTTCGCGCAATAGCGTTCGACCATCTGTGCGCAGAAATCCGCGAACTCGTTGACGTCGAGCGGCGGGCTGGTGTGATGAGGCTCGATACCCCGATGTTCCGGGGTGAAGCAGAAGGTCACCGTGACCTGAAACTCGGCCAGCGCGTCCATCTGCCGATCGAACCAGGCGAGCGCATTGGGACGGAAGCTGTCAGCCCAGGACAGGCCGGTCCTGAGATGCTGCACGCCGAGTCGGCGCATCCAGCGCACGGCGTCATCGAGGCGGTGGTCCTCGAAGTGAAACCACTGGCACAGGCCCATCGCAGGTGCATATTGGCCGAACAAGTCCGCGGCAGCTTTCGGCGTGCCGTCCTCGCGCAGCAGCCCCATGTGGAAATGCCGGTAGTAGGAGGAGCCTTCAGCTTCCTTGTGCCGCGTAGTCGCCTCCCAGCTCGAAGGCAGATCGTACAGGCTGTACCAGTGAATCCGCGGCGCCCGGCCAGTCAATAGCTCAGCGGTCCGCGTCAGTCCCCAGGCCTGCACCTCCTCGGCACCGAAGGACGAGACTCCCACCTCCGTCACCCAGACCGGTAGCGAGGTGACCGCCTTGATCTCCTCGATCTTGGCGGGCCATTCCGCGATCTGCCACAGGTTCCAGTCCAGCGGAAAGCCGTGCACGGCCACGGCATCGACATGATCGAGCACGCCGCGCGCCTGCATGTTGCGCATGAAGGACGGATCGATCGGCGACATGCCGCCAAGCACACGCGGGAGTGTGGGATGCGCGCTGCGGATCGCCTTTCCGGCAGCCAGCGCCAGGCTGGCGAACATGGTCCAATCCGGATCGATCAGGATGTCCCAGTGCGATTTGTTGTTGGGCTCGTTCCAGATCTTGGCGGCTTCGATCATCGGCCGGTCTCCCGCGACGGATAAACCGGACCTTCCGCCTGCGGCCTTGTCACCCGCTTGCAGAGATAGACTTCCTCTTCCGGATGCGCCGCGATCGCAAAGCCGGCGCTGCGCAGCATGGCTTCGGCGCAGGCGCGGTTCGGCACCCACCAATTGGTGGGGTCGTCGGCATATTTGTTCTCGATGAAGTGCAGCTTTGGATAGCCCGGGGAATCGAACTGATCGGTGGTCCAGAAGTCGTAGTTCTTGTCGAGGGAATCCACGCGGCTGTCGCCGCGCTGCATCGACTGGAACAGCAGGAGATCGCCGGCCACGTGCTCGTGGATCAGGTCGAGCGCCAGCAGAGGGTGCCGCAGGTGGTAGAGGACGCCCATGAAGATCACGAGATCGAATTTTTCGCGCAGCTGTCCGACATCATAGGCTGACATCTTGCGGAATTCGATCCTGAGCCCGTTCACCTCAGCCGCGAAGCGGGCTTGCGCGAGATATTCGTCGTCGGTGTCCAGGCCGAGGACGCGCTCGGCGCCGCGCCGCTTCATCTCCATGGCGTAGAAACCGGCATTGCAGCCGATGTCGAGCACGGTCTTGCCTTCGAGGCGGTCCGGAATGATCCCGGAAAAGCGGCGCCATTTCACGTTGGGATAGTCGCCGAGAAAGTGTGAAGGCGCTGTCGGCACGCCGTTGAGGTCCAGATTGTGAAACCATGGCCCGAGCGCATCGACGCGCTGGCGGATTTCCTCGCGGGAGAAGGCGCCACTGCTCATGCGGTCACTCCATTGTTCATTGCGGGGGCCGGGCGGGCTGCCTCCGGCGAACCGCCGGCCAGCAGTCGAGAGCGTCCGTTCCCGGGAGAGCTTTCCGCGAGCAACGCCATTGCCGTCCGGTAGCCGTCGATGGTGCCGACGTCGACATAGGATTCGCCGGCCTTGACGCCGAGACCCCGGCCGCCGGCCGCGATGTAGGCATTGACGAGCGTCCCGAAATATTCATCCCGGCGCTCGCGCTTTGTCCACAACGACTGGAGTTCGCGAAATCCGTTGCCGGACATCTTGAAGGCGCCCCATATCCATTTCGACGCCGCATCCGGCTGCTTGACCTGGATCTCCGTGACGCGGTCGCCGTCGAGCACGACGGCATCGAAGAACTCGGGGTGTTCGACTGGAAACAGCAGAAACGACAGGTCGGCGGCCGGCAATGCCTGCAAGGCTGCCTTCGGGAACCAGACGGTGTCCGGAAGTCCGACCAGGATGTCTTCGTCGTGGCCAACGACCGTGCCCGCCCTGAACACGGCATCGCACAGCCCCGACGCATCGGGCTGCACGACATAGGCGAGCTGGGCGCTGCCATAATGATCGCCGAAATATTCAAGGATGTCCGATTTGCCGGGGGAGATCACGAAGCAGATCTTGTCGGCCCCCCCAAGGATCAGCCGCTCCAGCAGATATTCGGAGACCGCGCACGGACGGTCGATGCCGTCGTCCCGTTGGCTTCCGACCGGAAGCAACTCCTTGGAGAAGGCGAGCGGCTGGATACGGCTGCCGCGGCCCGCGGCCGGAACAATACCCCACATGATCAGGCCTCCTCGGGTTGCTGTCGGCGCGCGCCAAGGGATGCCGTCTGCTCGAACAGCCAAATCAGTTCGGCTGCGCGCTTGTCGGATGTGTGCTGATCCATGGTCCGTTCATAGGCGCGCCCGGCGATGTGCTGAAGCTCGGCGTCGGTCATCGTCAACGCGGCGAGCGTGTCCTTCGCATCGCGTGCGATCAGGATCTCCTGCCCGGGTACAAAGAATTCATCGAGTCCCGGCCAGTCGTCGCTGAGCAGCGGGGCCTTGCAGGCAGCGGCTTCGAACAGGCGGCCGGAGGGGCACCAGCCCATCTCCGCCATGGCCCGGCGCGTGACGTTGAGTGTCAGCCGGGACGACGCAAAGAACGACGCGTGCTCAGACGGCGGCAAGTGCTGCACGAAGTAAATGTTTGGCGACCAGGGAAAATCTTCCGGGTATTGTGCACCCCCGATCAGGAAGCGCCGATCCTGCCTGCTACGTGCGGGTTCGACGAAGAGGGCCTCGAGCGCGCGCTGGCGATCCTGCGAATATGTGCCGAGATAAGACAGATCCGCACGGTAATGCGGCTGCGACGGCACCGGCCGATGAATGTCCGTATCGACATGGCCGTAGAGCGGACGGACATTGCCAGCGCCGAGCCTGTCGCGAAATTCGTTGCAGATGCGTGGACCGCCGGTGAAGCTCAGGACCAGGGCGAAATCCCGCAGGCCGCGCGGCCCGATGTAGGGAACGGTCTCGCCAGCCATCAGCTTCGCCAGGGTGACCGGCGTATCGAGATCGTAGAACACGGGCACCGCCCGACCCTCGGACAGGACGAGCTCCGTCGCGGTGATCGCGTCGGGACAATAGGAGGTCACGATCGCGACATCGGCATCACGAATGTCGCTGCGCGCCAAAGGAAGCACATCGTCCCAGTTCGGGAACAGTCGCAATTGGCCGCCGGGCAGTTCGTGCAAATCCCGCGCGCCGGCGTAGTACGGCACGTCGCGCTCGAAAAAGACGACGCTGTGGCCGGCGCGCGCGAGATGCTTGCAAAGCCCTCGCCACAAGGTGGCGTGACCGTTGCCCCAGGACGAGGAAATTGTCAGGCCGAAAATGACGATCTTCACGCTGGCACCCGCTGATTGATCCCGGTGATCTTGAGTCCGCGATTGTCCACGCTGAGGGTGCTGACGCTGCCGGGGTCGATCTTGATCGAGAGGAAGTCGTCGAGCTCTTTCCGGGAATAATGCAGCAGCGCTGCGCGGATCGGTTCGGCATGGCTGACGGCGACGACGACGGTGCCGCTACCATGATCATTGCGCACTTGTTCCAGATGGGCGACGACGCGCTTCTGGAGCGACCGCATGCTTTCGCCGCCTGGCGGGCGGTTCGTTCCGCGTTGTTCGTTCCAGCGCGACCATCGGGGATCCCGACCGAGCGCCTCAAAGGACAGTCCGGTCCATTCGCCGTAGTCGAGCTCGTCGAGTGCCGGCACGATCTCGACTGGCAAGCCGAAGCGCGCCGCCAGGATGCAGGCCGACTGCATGCAGCGCCGCTGCGGGCTCGACTGGACCATGCTCGGCGGCGGCGTGAAGGTATCGGCGCATCGCGCGATTTCCTCGCAGCCGAGATCATCGAGCTCTACGCCCTTCATCCGGCCACAGAGCGTGTGGCCGAGCAGGGCATGATGCCCATGGCGGATCAGATGAATAATCTTCGCCATCAGGCGTACGCCTTGTCGTCGATGAAAGCGCGCGTTCGCCGTCCGGCCTCCTCGTCCGTGAACTGCTGAGGCGGCGACTTCATGAAATAGCTCGAGGGGCCCGTCAGCGCGCCGGACTGCCCGCGGTCCATGGCGAGCTTGGCGCAGCGGACCGCGTCGATGACGACACCCGCCGAGTTCGGGGAGTCCCAGACCTCGAGCTTGACCTCCGCGCTCAAGGGAACACCGCCGAACGTCGTGCCTTCCAGGCGGATAAAAGCCAGCTTGCGGTCGGTCAGCCACGGCACATGGTCGCTCGGGCCGACATGGATATTATCGGCATCCATGGGCACATCGAACTGGCTGGTCACGGCCTGGGTTTTGGAGATCTTCTTGGACGTCAGCCGCTCGCGCTCGAGCATGTTCTTGAAGTCGGTGTTGCCGCCGACGTTGAGCTGGTAGGTTCTGTCCAACCGCACGCCGCGTTCGCGGAAGAGATTGGCGAGCACACGGTGCAGAATGGTGGCGCCGACCTGGCTCTTGATGTCGTCGCCGACGATCGGCAGGCCTGCATCCTCGAATCGCCGCCGCCAGTCGGGATTCGAGGCAATGAAGACCGGGATGCAATTGACGTAGCCGCAGCCGGCCTCGATCGCGCGCGCGGCGTAAAATTCGCTCGCGCGCTGCGAACCGACCGGAAGATAGGACACAAGCACGTCCGTCCGCGACGTCGCGAGCACCTCGGAGACGTCGGCTTCCGCAACATCCGCAATCGGAACGTCGTCCTTGAGATATTGGCCGACGCCGTCCATGACAGGGCCACGTTGGACCATGACGCCGGTGGGCGCGACGTCGGAGAAGCGGTGCGTGTTATTCGGCGCTGCGAAGATTGCCTCGGCCACGTCGCGTCCGACCTTGCCGGCATGGACGTCGAAGGCCGACGCGACCTGAATGTCGCTGATGTGGTAGCCGCCGAGATCGGCGTTCATCAGCCCAGGCACCGGCTCATTCGATTTGGCGTCCCGGTAATAGGAGAGCCCCTGAACGAAGGAGCTCGCACAATTGCCGACACCGACGATGCCGACGCGCACGCGCCGCCTGTCCTGAAGACGAGAATGCATGGATCTAGGCCCTCCGGAAGACGTGCAGCGTTAAGGCATGCAGTGTTGAAGACGTACTGTGTTAAAGACTTGCAGTGTTGAAGACTTGCAGTGTTGACGTAAGTACGTCGGCGAACGTGAGGAACGTATGTTCGTTCCTGAACTCACGGCACTACGTCAGATTCCGGCCAAAAAAATTTCGCGCCCTTAACCTGGGATAGAATCCCGAGCAGTTTGGCGGGAACTAAAAGCTTCCATGATGAAGATGAAGAAGATGATGCTCTGAGAGAGCCCGACACCACGAAAGAACAAATCCTTCCGTCCGGCGTTCACGGCGAACAGTCTGACGCGACGACCTATTCGTCGCTCGCTCTTTGTCAGCAGTCGAGGTGTGACATGTCAACCAAATCACAAACCAGCGAAGCCCAGCAGACCACCAGCCATGACGTGATCAGGAAATGGGCGGAGGAACGCGGCGGAAAGCCCGCGACGGTCAAGGCTACCGAGGAGGACGGACACGCCGGTATCCTGCGCATCGATTTCGATCCGCCCGACGAAGGTCTCGACCGGATCAGCTGGGACGAATTCTTCGCGAAGTTCGACGAGACCGGCATCGCGTTCCTTCACCAGGACCGCACCAAGGATGGCAAGATGAGCCGTTTTCACAAATTCGTGCGGCGTTGATCGGATCACCGCGAGTGTCGGTTAGTTGGACGGAAGCGATGCGGGCAGGCGACTTCGAACGCGCCTGGGCGATCAGCGACCGCGATCTGGCGATGCTTGCGTATCCACCCAAGCACACCGGGCCTCGGCACCTGCAGCGTATCTGGCGCGGCGAGGAGCTGACGGGCAAGGATGTGCTGGTCCGCTGCTACCACGGGCTCGGCGACACCATCCAGTTCCTGCGCTTCATGCGGCCGCTTCGTGACGTCGCGCGCCGGGTCACGGTCTGGTGCCAGGGCGAGCTTCTGCCGCTGGTCGAGCGAACGGCTGGCGTCGATCGGGCCTTTGCGCTCCATGATGGTACGCCTGAGGTCGACTTCGAAGCCGATGTCGAAATCATGGAGGTGCCGCATGCCATAAGGGCGGGGCGGGAGCACGTCGAGATGCGGGCACCTTACGTATCGCTGCCGCCGGCGGTCGCGCCAGCACTTGCGCAAGTGCGAGGTCTTGAACTTCGAGGTCTCGAAATTCCAGGTCTTGAAGTTCCAGGTCTTGAAGTTCCAGGTCTTGAAGTTCCAGGTCTTGGACTGCGAAGGCTTGCCGTCGGTCTGGTTTGGGAAGTCGGCAACTGGGACAAACGAAGGACCATCCCGCCGTCCCTGTTGGGGCAACTTGACGTTCCCGGCGTGACGCTCTGCTCGCTGCAACGCGGGGCCCGAGCGCGCGAACTGGCCGAGATCGGCGCGAGGGACGTCAGCACACCTGACATTACGGTTCTCGGTCATCTCCTCCAGCGGCTCGATCTGCTCATTTGCGTCGATACCATGGTGGCCCATCTCGCGGGAGCACTCGGCTGTGATGCGTGGGTCTTGTTGCATGCGGATTGCGACTGGCGCTGGCCGTCATCCGAGTCCCACTCCCTTTGGTATCCGAGCCTGCGGCTGTTTCATCAGAGGACGCCAGATAATTGGGATGATGTCATTGGAGAAGCGCGGCAGGCCCTGATTGCACGCTCCGCAATCCGTCAAGGTGTCGTCCGAAACGGGCTCAAGCGAGCGCAAGGTCCGCCGTAAGTGGCCTGAGACGCGAGGACGACGCATCGTCGCGGCTGGACTGAATGCCCAGGTAAGTCGGATCGAATCTTGCGAGCCGCACGAGTCCCGGCCAGTCCGTGATCGTTACCGTCTTACCCTGCCATTGCAGGAGGTTGCATCGTCGCAGTTCCTGAATTGTGCGGTTCGCATGCACTGGGGAAATGCTGCACGCTGCCGCAAGGTCCGATTGGGTAAAGGGTGACGGCAGCCTGAGATCTCTCGCCAGGCCGACGCTTTGCAGGCGGGTGGTGATCTCGCACAGCAGATGCGCCACTCGCGTCAATGCATCACGACTACCCAGGTTCACCGTCCAGTTGCGCTGAATGGCGTGGCTGGTGAGCAGCATCAGCAGCAATGCGCGAGACATCGCAGGCGAACGCGCGGACAAATCGTGAAAGAAGCGGTGTGGCACGAGAGCGACGATGGCGGGCCCGAGCGCGATCAGGTTGCCGTCAACGCGAGGACGATAAAGCGTGTGTAGATCGGCGATGTCACCGGGAACATGGATTGACGTGATCTGCCCGTCCGTACTCTCTGCATCCTGCCAGGACAGATATCCCTGAAGCAGCAGGCAGCACTGGGTGGTATCATCGCCATGCCGCAAAACGGCCTGACGCGAACTGAGATGCGCGATTGTGCTTGCCATGTCCGCGAGCAGGTGGAGATCGTCAGCCGTTACGGGAGTGAGGCTCGCCAACCGGTCGGCGAGCTTGGAGAACGCAAATCCTGCCTGCATTGGTCGCCTAATAACTCAGAACCCGTCCCCAATCTGATCGATGAGAACGACAGAGCGCATTAAACTTTGATAGTTTCACTCCATGCAGGTGATTGTTTGTCTGCCCCGCACGCGCGAAAAAGGCGACGCGCCATCGGCGCCCGGGATCAGGTCTGCGTCGATGACGAGGTTCTTCTCCCGGTGAGGGCGGCGTATCCTGCCGCAATTGCGCGGAGCCGATCGACAAGCTAAGTCGTTGAACTGTTGAGCGGTGAAGCGGGCAAGCCTGATTGTTCGCGCACGTCTTCTGCCCAAGGGCTGTGACGGTCAAACCCGCACATCCGGCCTCGGCCTTCGTTCTGCGTGGGCCGGTGCCGAGCGAACTTGGTGGCAGCTGTCCGCGAAATCCACCATCAATGTGCCGTCCGTTTCGACTCAGGGAGGGCGCGCGGAACATCGCCGACATCGTCAAGATCAGGCGCCTGGCCGTATCCCATGCGTTTCATCTGCTCATGTACCTGCGCCATTTCAGCGTCGCTGAGGCGCGGCGGCTCGCCGATAGCCAACGCATGGACATACATCTTCGCCAGCGTCTCCACCTCCACGGCGAGCCAAAGCGCCTTTTCGAACGTTTGGGCCGTCACGATCAAGCCATGATGGCCAAGGAGGCAAGCGTTGCGATCTTCGAGGGCCTTGAGGGCGTAGTCCGATAGTGCCTGAGTGCCGAAACAAGCATATGGCGTACAGCGCACATCGTTGCCACCCGCAACTGCAACCATATAGTGGAAGCAGGGAATGCCACGCTCATGAACGGCGAGAATCGTGCTGAAGGTGGAATGCGTATGCAGCACGACGTTGACGTCTTCGCGTGCTCGCAGAATATCGCGATGAAAGCGCCATTCGGATGAAGGCCGATGGTTGCCCTGGTAGTTCGCGGCAAAATCCATCGCGACAATGTCGTCTGGCTGCATCCGATCATAGGGCAGACTGGTAGGCGTGATCAGCATGCCGTTTGGAATCCGGTGCGAAAGATTGCCGGATGTGCCCTGATTGAGGCCGTTTCGATTCATCTCCCTGCAGGTATCGACAATGCCTTGGCGGAGATCGGCATGATTGTGGTCTGTCATGAAGACGGCTCCGAGAAAGCGATCCAGGACTGGTAGGCGGCGGAAAGGTCGCGCGGTTCGAACCCATCGTTGCTGAGTGATGTGACGGCTTCAAGGAGCACGCTCGAAACCGGCAGCGTACGCGAGAACCGCCGCCACAGCAGCGCAGCGCCAAGCGCCGTTCCGTCCGGAGACCGACTCACCCAGACGCTCTGCGAGGATCGCAAAGTCGCAAGGCAACGGGCGAAGGGCAGGTTTGCGGCAAAGCCACCATCGATGACTATGCGTTTTGAGCTCTCGAGCGCATCAAGACAGCGGTTTGCGCTGAATGCTGCGTAGAGCACCGCCAATGCCTGCCATTCGGCAGGCGTTTCGGGGGGCGGTCCGATGACCCGTCCGCGGCGAGCCGCGCCCGGAAACAATCCATCATCGCCGACGAATGAGGGGAGCGCCAGGGTTCCCCTCGACAGCAGGGTGGGCAATGCGGCAAGGACGGCTGCATCGGAAGCACAATTGTTCCCGCGGATCAGGTCGTATTCGCGGCCGGTCGCGATCAATGTCGAAGGTGCATTCTCGCCATCGACATCGATATTGAGAACCATCGCGCGCGTGCAATCGAGTTTGTCCAGGGGGAGGCCGCGCTGAAAGCCGATCATCCAGGTACCGGTCGATAGGATCGTGGCATCGGCCATGCCGGCGGCCTTGTAGCGGAACAGGTTGGCGTTGGAATCATGGACGCCACAGAGGATCTCGGTCGATTGCGCCAGGCCGGAGCGCCTGGCTACGGATTCCGAAACCGTCCCTAGCACCTCGCCGGCGGGTACGCATTCGGGCAGCAGATGTGTCCAGCCGCGCTTGCGCATAAGAGAAGAAGGCTGCTGGTGGATGAGGTCCCAGATATGGCTCTGAGCCGCGAGCTGTGAGATTTCACTGGCCGCACGTCCGCCAAGCCGCAAGGCAAAAAACTGCGCGGTGGTCAGATAGGTTTTTGCGCGGGCGAATTCGAGGGGATACGCGCTTTCCTGCCACAGCAGCTGTTTTCCTAGCCGCATCGCCCCTCCGATTCCGCAAAACACTTCATCGCAACCGGGCGCGATTCGCGCATATGCTTCATCGATTGCCGGTGGAGAGACGGCATCATAGTCCATCATCGGCAGCACTGGCGTATCACCGTCGACGAGAACCGCACCGCATCCATGCGCAGCCACGATCACGGCTCCAATGGCATGGCGTTGAGACACGACGGCAAGGGTATCGAGAAACCACTCTTCTAACCCGGCAAGGTCATAGGCGAGGTACGAGCCCTGAGTCATCGGCACATTTGGAAGCGCATGTGTTTCGAGCGGCCAGCCGTCCTCGCTCGCCACTAGCAGTTTGAGATTGGTCTTGCCAATGTCGAGAACTGCGATACGGGGCGAGGCGATCGAGCGCATCATCGCTGGCTACCGCGGCGCTTTGCCGGCGAAATGAGGAACCGCCGCGACGGCAATCAAGATTCCACCCCAGATCGCCAGCGTGAGGAATTGGCTGAGGTTCAGAAGGTTGAATGCCGATGAGATCACCTGAAGGATGATCAGCGCAAGCAATAGCCCGCCGACTTTGCCGAAGCCACCAAACGGATCGATGCCGCCGAGGACGGCCGCGAGAATGGTGACCAACAGATAGCTCTCGCCGTATGCTGCGTTGGCCGAATTGAAACGTGCCAACATGACCACCGCTGCCACGCCCGCGAGCAAGCTGGAAAACACATAGAGTTTGAGGAGGACGGCGCGTGTATCGACGCCGGAGTAGCGGGTCGCCTTCTCGTTCGAGCCGATCATGTAAACCTTTGCCCCGAACGGCGTCGCGTTCAGCATGAGCGCGACGGGCAAGGCGCAGAACACAAGTACGATCAAAGCAAAGGGTACCCCGAAAACCGTTCCATTGCCGATAAATACAATGGGCTCCGGAAATCCGGAGATGACGTTACCGCGCGACAGGCCGATCGCGATGCCCTTGCAGAGCGTCATCGTGCCGAGCGTGGCCAGGATCGGCGAAACGCCGAGATAGGCGATGACAAAACCGTTGAGGAGGCCGACCAATGCGGCCACTGCGAATCCTGCAGCGATCGCCAGCACCTGAATGCCGACCCAGGCAAGGCCCTGACTCCCCGGGATGTAGTGCGTCAGCAGGAAGGCGATGGTCAGTCCGGACAGATTGGCGGTCGCGATGATCGAAAGGTTGAGTCCGCCGGATAGCAAGGCCAGCATCATCGCAAGTGAGAGGATGCCGAGTTCGGGCATCTGGAAAGCCATGGATTGCAGCGTGTTGACCGAGAAGAACCGGTCGCCGATCGTGATCGCGAACGCCACCCAGAGCGCGAACAACAGCAGGGTGAGGGTGGTGACCGTGCCGCTGCCGGCGAGGCCGACCATACGCCGGCGAAGCGAGAGGGCGGGCGCATTGCTCATCGGCGCGCGCTCCGGGTTCGCCGCTCTCGCTGGGACCAGGCGGTCGCTGAGACCGAAATGAGAATAACCAAACCGACGAAGAACGGCGACCAGTAGGACGAAACGCCCAACAAAATGATTCCGTTTTGGAGCACCGCGAGCAGTGTCAGGCCCAAAAACGTGCCGAGGACTGTGCCGACGCCGCCCATCAAGCTGGCGCCGCCCAGCACGACGGCGGCGACCACATCGAGTTCCTTGCCTACCAGCACTGTCGGGGCAACGGATTGCGCGAGTTGTGCCTGGATCAGGGAGGCGATTCCGGCCATGACACCCATGTAGCAATAGACCAGTATGTTGAGACCGAAAATGTGGAAGCCGAGCCGCTGTGCAGCGTCGGCATTGCCTCCCATGGCATAGATTTGCCGGCCGATATTAGTTCGATTAAGCAGGAGCCAGGTGACGAGAAACGCCAGCGCGAGCGCAAGGATCTGCAGGTTGATGCCGTACGAGCTATCCTTGCCCCATTCGAATTCGAACCAGAATATTCCGGTCGCAAACCAGTCGGGCAACGAATAGATGTATTTGCCGCCGGTGAAGAAGATCAGAAGTCCATAGAAAATGTTCAGAGTTGCGACCGAAACGATGATCGATGGTATTCGAAGTTTCTGGATGAAGATCGCATTGAGGCCACCCAGCGCACCGCCAATCCCAATCGCGATCGCAAAGACGCTGATCCAGTTCGCGCCGTAAGCATTGGCAAGCGAGAGTGTGACATATTGCGCCACGGACGCGGTGGCGGTGAACGAGATGTCGATACCCCCGGCGATCAGCACGACCAATAGTCCGAGCGCCAGGACGCCGACGAAGGCGTAGGAGGTCAGCAGATCAAACAGATTCTGCACGGTCAGGAATTGGGCATTCGCGAAGCCCAAGCTGGCGCAGAGCCCGAGGATTACCATCAGCAGCCAGAACTCATGGCTGCGACGAAACCTCCCAAATGATGCAATGCGCGATTCAGGCATTGACGGCCTGCCGAAGCGCATCTTCGGAAGTGGCTGCGGCAGCCACATCGGTTGTCAAACGTCCTTCCCGCATCACCAGCACGCGATGACTATGATAAAGGACCTCCGGGATTTCGTCTGATATCATCAGCACCGCAACGCCGTCGCGGGCCAGCCGCCGGATGATTTCATAGATTCCGTCCTTGGCGCTGATGTCGACGCCCACCGTAGGACTATCGAGGATGAGCACCCGCGGGCTGGTCGCCATCCATTTGGCGAGCACGACCCGCTGCTGATTGCCCCCGGAGAGGGTCTTCACCGCGTTGGCCGGGTTGGAGACCTTAATCCCGAGTTCGGAGACCCACCGAGCCACATGGCTCTGTCGCGCGCCTGCGGCAATCAGGCCGAATGCGCCAGCCAGACGTTCCAGCACGGTGAGCGTGACGTTCGCCGTGACGGACTGATTCAGGATGAGACCAAGCGTAAGCCTATCCTCGGATACATAGGCGATCCCTCGATCGATCGCCTCTGCATTTGTCCGGAGCGCGATCGGCTGCCCGTCAAGCAAGATGGTGCCGCGGTCGGGCGGCTTCATGCCGAACAGCGATAGCGCGAGTTCGGTTCGACCCGAGCCGAGCAGACCGGTGAGACCCACCACTTCCCCTGCGCGCAACTGCAAGCTTACATCCTCATACTCACCCTGGCGGCCAAGGCCCTTCACTTCCAGCACGACCGGGCCAGCGGCAAGCTCAGGCGCCTGTACCTGATACTCGAAGGACTTACCGGTCATCAGATGGCTGAGTTTCCCACCGTCGATTGTGTCTGCAGCAAAAGTACCGACTTTGGCGCCATCCCGCAGTACCGTTACGCGTTCGGCGATTTCAAGCACCTCGTCGAGACGGTGACTGACGAAAACGACGCAGATGCCAGCACGCTTCAGCTCCCTTACGAGCGCGATCAGGGCGTTCACCTCGTGGCGGGTCAACGATGCCGTCGGCTCATCCATAATCAGGAGTTTGGCATCCGCAGCCAAGGCGCGGCAGATCGCGATCAGCTGGCGTCCGGCAATGCTGAGCTCTGAGACTTTCGCGTCCGGGTCGAACTCGACGCCGATCCTTGCCATTGTGGTCTTCGCGGTGGCGCGCATTGAGGCCCAGTTCACCGAATGGAGGCCGCCAAGATGGTGCGCCATCGCGATATTCTCGGCGACGGTGAGGTTGGGGAATAGCGAAAGATCCTGGTAGATGACCTGAATGCCGCAATGCGTGGAGTAGACCGGGTTTAGTTTGGGATATTCCTTGCCGGAAATTGCGATGCGGCCGCCAGGCTCCGCTGCCTCGACGCCCGAAATGATCTTGATCAGTGTGGATTTTCCGGAGCCGTTTTCACCGACCAGGCAATGCACCTCGCCGACTTCCAGAGTGAAATCGACGCCGCGGAGCGCGTGCACGCCGCCGAAGCGCTTCGATATGTCGGACATCTCCAGGAAAGTCGCCAAAGGTTCGCCTGCAATGGACGTTCGATCGTGCGATCACTCGAGTGGTACTGCATTCCCGACCGGAAGGGCCGGGAATGCAGCGCGATGAGGCGACTAAACGGGTGTCGGCCTAGAGCCCTCCGGCGATCAGCCCGTCGATGGTTTCCTTGTTGATGCGCATGATCTTGTCCACCTTGATCTGCTTTCCTGCAACGTCGACGGCTGCCTTGCCAAGGCCGGGTACATCGACGCCATCCGTGATCGGTTTGCCATCGAGCACGAGTTTGGCCACCGCGACCATCGCGTATCCCGCATCGGTGGGATTCCACAGAAAACCTTCGCGGATCGTATCGTCCGCGATAAGCGACTTCGCCTGGCTCGGCAGCACGGTGCCGACCACGGCGATCTTCTTGCCAAGGCGTTGTTGACGCACAGCATTTCCGGCCCCGATAGGTCCATTCGAACCGAAGCCGAGAATACCACGCAGGTTCGGATAGGCCTTGATCACGTCGAGCGTCGTGCGTTGGCTGGTGTCGATCTCGTCGGCGCCGGGGAAGCGGTCGGCGACGAGCTTCATTTTCGGAAAATTCTTCTGCTGGTAGGCAATCGCGGCATCGGCCCATTTGTTGTGAAGCGGCGTCGTAAGAGTCCCGACATAGACCACATAATCACCTTCGCCGCCCATGTCCTTGGCGAGACGTTCCATCTGCACCTCGCCGAAGCGAACGGAGTCGATCAATTCCACATTCCAGTCACGACCTTCCTGTTCCGGACCCTCATGCGTGATGACCTTGATTCCGGCGGCCTGGGCGCGCTTCAGCACGGGCTCGCAGACTTTTACATCAAGCGGGACCAAGCCGATCACGTTGACTTTCTTGGCAATCAGATCCTCAAGGAGCTTTACTTGCTGTGCCGGATCGACGTTCGCCGGGCCAACCATAGTGGCATTAATGCTGAAGTCCTTCGCACCCTTCTGGATTCCCTTTTCAAGTGCGTTGAACCACGGAATTCCCGCGATCTTCACGACCGTGACCATTTCCTTTTGGGCTTGCGCAAAGGCAAGGCCCGGAAAACCGGCACCGGCAAACGCGGCCGTACCACCGATCAGCTTGAGCGTCTGACGTCTGTCCATTGTTCCCTCCCAGGAAACTATCTTGGATTCCGCACCCTCGATCTGAGAGTCGATGGGTGGGGGCAGTCGAGCCTGTTCTTGCTTGGGGGCAGAAAGAGTTGCCTGTCCAACCGCAGGACCTTGAGGGAGATTAGAGACCGGCACTCCAGAACGTGTCAAGCAAGCGAGATGTTCGCCAGCCACGTCGCAGTGCGATACCTGATCGCGTCTTCGAGCTGCTGAGTGAGGAGCTGCGAGCGATCGGCGTTCCTACAGCGATCATCTCAGCGAAGGAGCGCTACGCGACCCTGCCGGACGAAAGCAAGTAGTCCGGGCTTCTGGCTTCAACCCAGCTTCAGCAAGCGGGCTTCGTTCGGCTTCGCGTCGCGATTCACACTTTTCCCTGAGTGTCATTTTTTTCGTCACGCGCGTGGATGCCACCATGAAAGGCCGGCCACGGCCAGCTTCGCCGTTGCACAATCCCTTGCCGCCCACGAACATCCGACTGTCATTGTTACGTTTTCTGCTTCCCGCAATTGTCGTCGGTTGGCCGTGCGTGCAGATCGTGTCTCGCGCCGGAGCGTCCGCCCTCGGCTTGTCAGCATCGCAAGTTGCGTGCCATCCTAACGCAACACGCGCACGGGAAGGTCAATTCCCGGCATGGCTACGCGCCGCGTTAGGGTGGAACACAAACGCTCAGGGAGACACGACATGGTGTGGACGCTTCGTCTGACGGGGCTGGCTTGCGCCGGCTTGCTGTTGTCATCGGTGAGTGCTCTGGCAGGTCCTAAGGTCGTCTCCGGCCCGGGCGCCGACCCCGCCTGCTTCAAGCCATGGTCGTCCGAGACCAAATTCTTTCAGTGGCCCAAGAAGGCGGGCCCCTACAGGATCGCGCTGGTCAACGGTTTTGTCGGCAACACCTGGCGCATCCAGATGGTGAAGACTGCCAAGGCTTTCGCCGATCAGCCGGGTATCAAAGAGAACATCAAGGAGTTCAAGGTCGTTTCCACCGGGACCGATGTGGCGGCGCAACTTGGCGCGATGGAGGACTTCATCAACCAAGGCTTCGACGCAATCGTTACCATTGCGGTCGCTCCCGACGGTTTTGATCGCATCATCCGTCTTGCCGACAAGAACAACGTCGTGGTGGTGCCGTTCGACAACGTCCTCGACACCGACAAGGTGATGATGGTCAACGAGGACCAGAAGGAAATGGGCCGGATGTCGGCCAAATGGCTGATCGACGAGAGCGGCAAGAAATCCGGCGACATCCTTGAAGTCCGCGGCCTGCCGGGAAATTCCGTCGACCGCGACCGTCATCTCGGTTTCCGCGAGGTACTAGAATCGCCCGGCAACAGCTTCAAAATCACCGAGGTGGTGGGTAATTGGGACACCGGCACCTCGCAGAAGGTGACTGCGGATGCGCTAGCAGTGCATGGCCATTTCGATGGAGTATTCACCCAGGGCGGATCCGACGGCACCGTGCAGGCGCTGATGGCTGCCAAGCATCCCTTTGTGCCGATGTCGGGTGAGGGCGAGAACGAGTACCGCAAGCAGATCGCCGATCACGCCAAGGACGGACTGAAGGGAATGTCCTACGGCCAATCGCCGGCGCTGGTGGCGATCGCGACCAAGGCGGCGATCTCGGCGCTGCAGGGCAACATTATGCCGCAGCTGATCTCGATCCCGATTCCAGTGGCGACCTACAAGGATCTCAAGCCCGGCACGAATTACTGGCCTGAGCTCAATGCCAACTTCTTCGCGCCGAATCAGTTCACGCCGTGCGGCGTGAACTTCACTGCGCCGGAGATCATGTCGCAGAGCGAGAAGAACACCCAGTGACGGCTCCAGCGATGTCTCTGTCACGGCCCGGCATTCGCCGGGCCGCCGTCGCGTGAAGGCCCGGGCATGCCGGTTGCCGACCCGACGCAATCCGCCTTCCTGGAGCTTGCCGGCATCTCCAAGCGCTATGCCGGCGTTCGGGCGCTGGAAGGGGTCGATTTCGCCTGCGAGCGCGGCAAGATCCACGCCGTGCTGGGCGAGAACGGCGCCGGCAAGTCGACCCTGATCAAGATCATTGCCGGTGTGGTGCAGCCCGACAGCGGCCGCATGCGCCTCGCGGGGAGCGAGGTCAGCTTCGCCACGCCGTCGGCGGCGAATGCAGCCGGTGTCGTCTGCATCTTTCAGGAGCTATCGCTGATGCCCGACCTCTCGGTCGCGGACAACATCTCCATTGCATCCCCGCCGCGGCGGTTCGGCCTGATCGATGCGAAGGCCCAGCGCCGCCGCGCCGAAGAACTGTTGTCCGAGATCGGCTGTGAGGACGTCAACCCCCTGAGGCGCGTGCGCGATCTGCCCCTATCGAGGCGCCAGGTGGTCGAGATCGCGAAGGCGCTCGGCAAGCGGCCGCAGTTGCTTATCCTCGACGAGGCGACATCGGCACTGACGAGCGCCGATGTGGAGAAGGTTTATGCGATGCTGGCACGGCTCAAGGCCGCGGGCGTCGCAATCCTGTACATCTCGCACCGCATGCACGAGGTCGAGGCGCTCGCCGACCGCGCCTCGGTGTTTCGCAACGGCCGCCATATCGAGACCTTCGACAAGGGGAGGCGTTCGACCGCCGATATCATCCAGCTCATGATCGGGCGTGACATCGCGGCCCAGTATCCGCCCAAGCCTGCGCGAAATGCCGCGAAGCCGGTGCTGGCGCTCGAGAACCTGTGCTGGGAGAGGCAGCTCGATCGCATTTCACTGAGCATCGGCGCCGGCGAGATCGTCGGGCTCGGCGGTCTCGACGGGCAGGGCCAGAAATCCCTGTTGCTTGCTCTGTTCGGTGTTTTGCGCGGCGTCACTGGTCGTCTCACGGTGGCGGATCGCGAAGTACGTCCCGGCTCCCCGGCGGCGGCAAAATCGGTCGGCATCGCGCTCGTCCCTGAGGACCGCAAGACCGAAGGACTGATGCTGCCGATGTCGATCGCGGACAATCTTGCGATCGCATCGCTCGACGCGCTTTCCACTGGCCCATTCATCGATACCGGCCGGGAACGCACCGCGATCCAGCGAGCCATCGCGAGGCTACAGATCAAGTTGGACGCAGCGAGTGATGCGGTCTCGACGCTGTCGGGCGGAAACCAGCAGAAGGTCGTGCTCGCCAAATGGCTGATGACCGATCCGCGCATCATCCTGCTCAACGATCCCACGCGCGGAATCGACGTAGGCACCAAGCAGGAGCTCTACCGGCTGATGCGCGAACTCGCCGACCAGGGCGCCGCAATCCTGTTCTACTCGACCGACTATGACGAGCTGATCGGCTGCTGCGACCGCGTCGTCATCATGTATGACGGCCGCATCGTGCGCGAGCTCGAGGGCGACGACCTCACCGAGACCAACATTGTCGCAAGCTCCCTGAATGTCGACACCGATACCGCAGCGGGGGCGGCGCATGCTTGACGATATCGCGATCAGGATCCGCCAGAACATCGGTCTGGTCACCGCCATCCTGTTGTTCTGTGCCCTCTACATTTTCTACAACGCCGCGCATCCCCGCGGTTTCTCCTCCGCCGTGCTGGTGCAGAATGGCGACGAAATCTTTGCGCTCGCCATGCTGGCGATGGCGCAGACAGTGCCGGTCTTGATGTCGGGCCTTGATCTCTCCGTCGGAGCGGTCATGACCATGGTGGGCTGCTTTGCGAGCTACCTCCTGACCGGCGCGGCAGGTGGTGCGCCGCTGCATCTCGACATGTTCGGCGTGCATCTCGGCCTCGGCACCTTTCCGGGCGGCGTGAGCGGCATTCTGCTCGGGATCGCCGTGTGCCTTGCGATCGGCGCGGCTGCCGGCTTTATCAATGGTTGCGTCGTCGTCTATGGGCGCATCCAGCCGATCATCGCGACGCTTGCGACCGGCGCGGTCTACATCGGCATCGCGCTTTTCCTGCGTCCGACCCCGGGCGGCAAGATCGATGTTGATCTGAACTGGGCGCTGACTAACTCGCTCGGCGATTTCGCCTCGACCGTGCACATCTTCGACGATGGCGCGGCTGCCTGGTTTGCGCCGTTCGCCTGGATCCCGGTGCCCTTTGTGCTTCTCGTTCTCATTCCGCTGCTGGTGTGGGTGCCGTTCCGCCGCTCCGTTCTCGGCCGCGCCGTCTATGCGATCGGCTCGGCCGAGGGCGCGGCTTATATGTCCGGCCTTCCGATCGAGCGCGCCAAGATCGCCGCCTTCACGCTCGCGGGCTTCTTCGCCGGCTGCGGCGGTCTCTTCCTTGCTATCCAGACGTCGTCTGGGAATGCGGACATTCCGCAGGCCGGCGCCTATACGCTCAACTCGATCGCCTCCGTGGTGATCGGCGGCACTTCGCTGCTTGGCGGAACCGGCAGTGCGATCGGGTCGATCTTCGGGGCCATGGTCTTGCGCGTGATTTCCTTCTTCTTCCGCATCTTCGACATTGCCCCTCTTCTGCAGCCGCTGTTCGAGGGCGTGATCCTGCTCGCTGCCGTCAGCATCGGCGCGTTGGGCATGCTACGCGTCAAGAACACGCTGGAGCTGTTTCGATGACGGCGGCCTCATTCAGTCTCTCGCGCGACGACCGCCCGATCCTGATTGCGGCGGCGTTCATCGTCGTCATTCTCGTCGCGGGTACGGTTTACACATTCGCCCGTTTCGGCAGCGCTCCCCTGTTGTCTCCGGCCTATCTTCTGCAGCAATTGCAGATCGGTGCGTTCCTCGGGATCGTCTCGGCCGGCATGATGATCGTGATCCTGATCGCGCAGATCGACCTGTCGGTGCCCTGGACGCTCGCCGCCGCGGCCATGATGGCGACCTCGGTCGGCGGTCCTCTCGCAATTCCGGTCGGGCTCGGGGTCGGCGTTCTGGTCGGGCTCGTCAACGGCGTCGGGGTCGCGTATCTGCGGGTCCCCTCGATGATCTTTACGCTGGGCGTGAATGCCGTGATGCGCGGCCTGATGGTCGCGCATACTGGCGGCTACGCACCGCAGACCGGGGCGACCGACCTGATGCGGATGCTGGCGGGCGATCGTACGCTCGGCATTCCCAACGCGCTGTTCGTCTGGGCCGCGGTGTCCGTGCTGGTGGTCGTCATCCTGCAGCGCATGTCGCTCGGCCGCTACATCTACGCCATCGGCAACAAGGAGGCGGCGGCCTATCTGGCCGGCGTCAACACGCGCCGCGTCACGGTGGTCTGCTTCGTGCTCTGCGGCCTTGCTGCCGCGCTCGCGGGCGTGCTGCTCGCCGGCTATTCCACCAAGGCCTACCAAGGCATGGGAGACGCCTATCTGCTGCCCTCGATCGCCGCCGTCGTGATTGGAGGCACCAACATCCTCGGCGGCCGCGGCCGCTATCTCGGCACGCTGATCGGCGTCGTCCTGATCGTGCTCCTGAACAGCGTATTGTCGATCATGGAGATGCCGGAGGCGGGCCGCCAGGTGATCTATGGTCTCGTTATCATCTTCATGCTGCTCGTCTACGGGCGGGGCGAACGCGTCACGAGCTAGATGGCCGGCCTAAGCTTACACGGCCGCGCGCGTATTGAGGAAGATCGAATACAACGAGGTCTGTCCGCAAATGTATAGGCGGTTGCGCCGTGGACCGCCGAAACAGACATTCGCCACGA
Organism: Bradyrhizobium canariense; assembly: GCF_019402665.1. Lineage (GTDB taxonomy): Bacteria > Pseudomonadota > Alphaproteobacteria > Rhizobiales > Xanthobacteraceae > Bradyrhizobium > Bradyrhizobium canariense. The sequence goes on along the minus strand of NZ_VSST01000019.1, from coordinate 116,903 downwards.
TCTCACCGATCGGGATCGTGCCGATATGCGTCCCGTCGGTCCCGTAGCAGAACACGCTCCGTCCCGCCGACGTCCAGATGTTGCCATGGATGTCGCAGCGAAATCCGTCATAGAGCCCGTCGGGGCAGGTGGAAAACAGCGAGGGCTCAGCGACCTCGTTTCCCTGCACCTTGTAGGACCAGATCGTCGCGGGCAGCCCGTCGACGTGGGTCGCGCCGGTATCGGCGACATAAAGCAGCTTCTCGTCTGGCGAGAACGCCAGCCCGTTCGGCTGCACGCGGTCAGAGACGACCAGGCTGATCTCGCCGCCCGCTGGATCGATCCGGTACACGTTGGAGGCGCCAATCTCGGATTTGGCATGTCGGCCCTCGTAATCGCTGTCGATGCCGTAGGTCGGATCCGAAAACCAGATCGAGCCGTCCGATTTCACCACGACATCGTTGGGCGAGTTCAGCCGACGCCCTTCGAACTGTTCGGCAAGCACCGTGATGGAGCCGTCGTGCTCGGTCCGGGTGATGCGGCGCATGAAGTGCTCGCAAGTGACCAGCCGCCCCTCGCGATCGGTCGTGTTGCCGTTCGAGTTGAAGCTCGGCGAGCGGAACACCGACACCGATGAATCCGTCTCGTCGAAGCGCATCATCCGGTTGCTCGGAATGTCGGACCAGATCAAATAGCGGCCGGCCGGAAAGTAAGCGGGTCCTTCGGCCCAGCGGCAGCCGCTGGTGAGTTTTTCGAGATTGGCGTGACCAAAGACCAGGCGGGCAAATCGCGGATCGTGCGTGACATAGGGGAGCATCGTTCCTCCTTCGTTGCCGCAGGTCGTGAAGTGCCCGCGTGCCGGTTCCGCTTTTCTTAGCAACCCGAATGTATGAGCGGAATAGTCTTGTACGAGACCCGCAATCCTCGCGTTGACACCCGACGGCAAATACATACGCTGCGCGTCGCTGCAATGAGACGAGCGCGCGATCAAGGCGCGAAGAAGGAAGAGCAATCCACCATGATTTCGCAATCAGCTTTGCCGCGCCGCACACTTGGCCGGACCGGTCTCGAAGTCTCCATCCTCGGGTTCGGAACCGCACCGCTCGGCGATCTCTTTCTCGAGCTCGACGACCACACTGCGATCGCCGCCGCGAGCCGCGCCTTCGAGCTCGGCATCAATCTGCTCGATACATCACCGCACTATGGCAACGGCCTGTCGGAGCATCGCTGCGGAACGGCGCTCCGGCGCGTGCCCCGCAAGGATGTGGTGCTTTGCACCAAGACGGGTCGCTGGATGGATCCGTTTCACCAGCCGGAGACTCGGTCCGGATTTGTTGGCGGACAGCCGCACCGGGCCGTCGTCGACTATTCCTATGACGGCACCATGCGCTCGGTCGAGCAGTCGCTGTTGCGGCTTGGCACCGACCGGATCGACCTGCTGCTAATCCACGATGTCGATGTGTGGACCCACGGCAAGGACGCGATCGAGGACCGGTTTCGCGAAGCGATGTCCGGGGCCTATGTAGCGCTGGACAAACTTCGTTCCGAAGGTGTGGTCGCGGGCATCGGGATCGGCGTCAACGAGGCCGAGATGTGCGTGCGCTTCGCGCAGGCCGGATCCTTCGAGGTGATGCTGCTCGCGGGGCGCTATTCGCTGCTGGAGCAGCCAGCAGTCGAAGAGTTCATGCCGCTGGCGCTGAAGGAGGGCATCGCGGTGCTGCTCGGCGGCGTGTTCAATTCGGGGATTCTGGCGACGGGCGCCACCAAGGGCGCCAAGTACAATTATCAGGACGCACCGCCGCAGATCCTTTCGAAGGTTGCCGAAATCCAGCGTATCTGCGCAGCTCATGACGTAGCGCTGCCGACGGCCGCTCTACATTTTGCGCTCGGTCATCCCGCGGTCGCGAGCGTGGTCCTCGGGGCGCATAATGCGCAGGAGGTCGAGCGCAACGTGGCAGCGCTGACCACCACGGTGCCAGCCGCGCTCTGGAGCGATCTCAAGGCCGCGTCCCTGCTGGAATCGGAAGCCCCTGTTCCGAGCTAGACCGGATGAACGCGCTTGAATCGGTACAAGGCGAGGACTCGGATCACCTCTCTCCGCGGGGGAGAGGTGCACCGAATGATACGGTCGGAATCGTGAATTTTTGCATCGATGCGCGGGCGCGCGTGGACCGCGTAAGAACGGCGGCTTCTGGCGGGCTATCAAGGCACGAGGCCGGGGGTTAAGCTGCCCTCCGGTAAGCGAACAGCGCCTCCACAGTCGTGGGTTTGGCACCGTAGCGGTCTCCCGCTACGATTTCCCCAAGCTTCGCATGTGCGGCTTTGACCTATGGGAGGACTACCCGTCGGGCAAAACACCCGCCACCCCGTCAACCCCTCCCCACAAAAATATTCCACTTTACCGAAATTCGGAAATGGCGTATGTGTCGTCCATCCCGGCTCATCCTTGAGGGGCGATCTTGTGGTCGTCATGTTCGCGAGCCGGGCTTTCGGTGGACGCGGCAGCGTTCGGGTGCGAGTGGCCAAGGGCAGGGCGGATTGCTCTCCGTGAGCCCAAGGCTTCGTTCCGACGAGCGGCGCTGCTAGGCTTCGTCTCGTCATCAGGTCGGCGGCAAGGTGCACAACGTCGTCGAAACCGGTGGTGAAATGGCGGGCCGTGCGTACGGCAAAACCGTGTGGTCCTGGCCGTCGTTGCTACGGTCAAGCCCTAGCGAATGCGGCATCTGCGTCAACCGGCGTGGTGTCGGTGAATTTCGCTGGGGTGAGGGAGGCCAGAACGAACTCGGCTCCCGGGAGAGCACGGCATAAGCCGTCCAACCATCGCGCAGGGAAGGCCGAGTGATTGGCTACACCTGTATGCTGCTGTGCGGTTCTTTTGCGCACCATCTTCGCGCAGCGGACCGCGGGTGCCAGCCGGCACCCGGCCTTCCCTGCACCCTCTTGGACAAGAGGGTGGAATGACGAAGCAAAGCTCGGGCGAAATGCGCCGCGAGGATGCGAAGCTGTGCCTGTTAGGTCGTAGGATGGGTAGAGCACTTGCGAAACCCATCATGCTTCCGCGCGGATGAAACAGGATGGGTTTCGCTTCGCTCTACCCATCCTACCAGCGCTGCTAAAAGTGCGCGACTGGCTAGCTGCAGCTCAGCGGCACCGGCTGACCGGGATGCAGCTCGTACCAATCATAGCAATCCGGACCGGCGCCGTAGAATCCATATCCGGCGCGGAAGCGGCCGTCGCGGTGAAACGCGTGCTGGCCGAAGCCGCGGGTTGCGGCATGATCGCCGAAGCCTAGGTGCTCGCCGCCGAACCGGGCGCCGCCGCCGAAGCCGCCCTCGTGCCCCATGCCGCCGAAATGCGCGCCGCCGCCAAAGCCCGCATGTCCGCCGCCGAATCCGCCACCGCCAAATCCGCCGTGGCCGCCGCCACCACCACCGCCGCCGTGCGCGTCGGCCGTGCCGATGGCGAGCGTCGAGGCGAGCGCCGCTGTTGCCAGAATCATGATCACTCGTTTCATGGAAAACTCCTCTCGTGTTGAGCCCGGCCATCCCTGAAGCCCGCTTCCGCGCCGCGCGGTACGCGCGAGGCTGCTTGATGGCCGGGTGTGTGACGCTGGAGAGGTAGGAGCGCTGCGCGGCAATCCAACTGAATTCGACGTCAGACATTGGGGTCAGACATCGGGCTCGCCGCGCACGAAGGTGATCGCGCCGCGCCTGGTCGCGACGCAACGCAAGGGAGCGGGCTGACGAGATCAGTCCGCTCCCTGTCATTCGATATGCGTCCGGCCGGCGAAGTCACTCGGCCGGATGCGTTGGCGCGATCAGAAGAAGCTGCCGGTGCCGGGCTCGCAAGGCACGTTGTTGCCGGTCCACGGCGCAGTGGCGAAGGCGCCGACGCGCGGCGCCGGCACGCAGCCACGTTCGCCCTGATAGACCGGCGCGCTCGTCGCGATCGTGTCGGCCGCCGTCGCGGGTTGCCGCACGAGGCGGTGATGCTCGCGCGCCATGGCGGGGCCGCCGAGCATGGCGGCCGCAATCAGTCCCATCGACAACAGTCTGGACGTGGTCATTCGCTCTCTCCTTTGATGACATCAGGCCGACCAAGCCGGCTGGTCGTCGAGGTGTGCGCGACCGGGCACGATTCAAATGCACGAATTGCTCACCGCAATTCAACGGCCCGTGAGCCGATGTGACGTCGCACCACGATCGTGCGAATCCATAACATCCGTTGTCCCCCGGACGACTGCGAGCGCGTCGAGCTCATATGTTCGGTGCAGCGCAGTTCGGAGCGGAGCCCACAAGATGATCACGACATTGGCAACACGCGTCGCTCTTGCACTGGTGCTGCTCCTCAGGCGCGCAGCCGACATCATGAACTGCAATTCAATGGCGCCCCATGCGCCGCAAGCCTATCTCCTACCTCAGCGAGTGGCCGGCAACAGGCGACATCAGGGCCGCGCGTTCGACGAGCACGGGCATCGCACATGACCCAACGCGTCGCCGAGCCCACGCGCCCCTACCGCGCGCCGAGACGCCGCGTGGAACGTGGAGCGAGGGTCATGAACCGGATTCTCCTGATCGAGGACGACGCCGAGACCGCCGAGGCGATTGTCGCCGAGCTTGCCGACCGCGGGTTCGAGGTGCATTGGTCCGCCGACGGCGTCGACGGCCTCGACCGCGCGCGCGTGTCGAGCCCCGATGCCATGATCGTCGATCGCATGCTGCCGGGAATGGATGGGCTGACCGTCATCGAGGCACTTCGCAACGACCAGGTCAGGACGCCCGTTCTCGTCCTGAGTGCGCTCGGCGCGGTGGACGACCGGGTGCGCGGATTGCGAATGGGCGGAGATGATTACCTCACAAAACCGTTCGCGATCATCGAGCTGGTCGCGCGGATAGAGGCGTTGCTGCGCCGTCCGATCGACAGCCGCGAAACCATCCTGCATGTCGGACCGCTCGAGCTCGATCTGATCGAGCGGACCGCGCGGCGCGGCGAACGCCGGCTCGAGTTGCTGCCGCGCGAATTCCGCCTGCTCGAATACATGATGCGCCGGAACGACCAGGTGCTGACGCGTGCGATGCTGCTGGAGGAGGTCTGGAACTACAAGTTCGTTCCGGCAACCACGAACCTGATCGACGTGCATATGGGCCGGCTCCGTCACAAGGTCGACGGCCCCGGAGAGGTGCCGCTCATCCACAACGTCCGAGGCTCCGGCTTCGTCCTGCGTTCGCGGCAATAGGGGCCGGCGATGCGTCAGATCCAGCTGATCCGCTCCAGCACGTTCCTTTCGGCCCTGGCCATGGCGGCCGGCTTCGCGCTGTTCGTGGTCGGCCTGTTCGCATTCATCTACTGGAAGCTCGACAACTATCTGGTCGCGCGATCCGATCGCATGATTACCACCCAGATTCACTTCATCTCAGACCTGTCGCCGGCCCATCGCATCAGCGCGATCGCGGATCATCTCGATCAGGATTCCAGGGGCGTGCAATACGCGGGACTGTTCGATGCCGCGGGCACCCGCCTTGCCGGCAACATCGACCACGTGCCGCGCGAGCTCGGGCTCGATGGAGCGGTGCAGGGCGTGCGCCTCGATCTCATCAAGTCGCCGACGGTGCACAATCCTGTCGTCAGGGTGGTTGGCAAGCGCCTCGACGGCGGCGATGTCCTGGTGGTCGGACGGAATGTCGATGAGACACGCGAGATCTCGAGCGTGGTGGGGCAGGCGCTGGCCCTGGGCCTGCTGCCGGCCTTCAGCCTCTGCCTGCTGGCCGGTGCCTGGCTCAGCCTGCGCGCCCAGAGGCGCGTCGAGGAGGTGAACCAGCGGGTCCAGCGCATCGTGGCCGGCGAGCTGCGCGAGCGGCTTCCGCAGGACGGGACGGACGATCCGTTCGCGCGGCTGGCCGGGATCGTCAACGGCATGCTCGACGAGATGGAGGCGATGATCAATGCGCTCGCCGGCGTCGGCAACGACATCGCCCATGATCTCAGGACGCCGCTCACGCGCGTCCGCCTGGCGCTGGAGCGCGGGCGCTCCCATGCGGCCACTCTGGAGGAGCTGCAGGAGACCATCGACAAAGCCATTGCCGGCATCGACCAGTCGCTCGCGATCGTCACCGCCCTGCTGCGCCTGACCGAGATCGAGAACAACCGCCGCATGGCGGGCTTTGGCGAGGTCGCGCTGGACGAGATTCTGCGGGAGGTGTGCGACGTCTACGAACCCATCGCCGAAGACAAGCGTGTGGGGCTCGGTGTCGTCATCGAGCGCGATGTGCTTGTGTGGGGCGACCGGGACCTGCTGTTCGAGGCGGTCGCCAATCTCGTCGACAATGCCGTCAAGTTCACGCCGTCAGGCGGTCGGGTCGAGCTGGCCCTGGAAGCGGACGACGACACGGCGCTGGTGCGCGTCAGCGACACCGGGCCCGGCATCAGCGAGCAGGAACGCGAGGCGGTGCTGCGGCGGTTCTATCGCTCCGACAAGATGCGCCATACGCCGGGAGTCGGCCTCGGACTGAGCCTGGTCGCCGCCATCGTCAAGCTGCACGGCTTTCGGCTGATCGTCGGTCCCGCCCCTGGTGGACGGATCGAGATCCTTGCCTGGACCGGACGGATGGGCAAGGCCGCCACGCGCCGGACGCGGACATTGCTGCGCGCAGACGCAGACCAGATGGGATGAGCCACATGGTCCACGATGCTTTCGAGATTGATCAGCCGGCCTGGAGTGCGGGAGCGACAGATGCAGACTAGCCACGAAGTGACGAGGATCAATCCCCCTGCGACGCCGGTCGCACCGGTGTCGGCGCCGTTCCTCAGCGCGTATTCCGCGGCCATCGGGCGCTACGACTTCCTTGAGCCCGGTCAGGAGCAGCAGCTTGCACGCCGCTGGCAGCAGACGAGGGACCGAAGCGCAGCAGACGCGCTCGTCACCAGCCATCTCCGGCTCGCGGCCAGGCTGGCGCGAGGCTACAAGGGATACGGCCTTCCGATGGTCGATCTGATTGCCGAGGCTAATCTGGGCCTCGTAATCGCAGCGTCACGCTTCGAACCCGGCCGCGGCGCGCGCTTCTCCACCTATGCGGTCTGGTGGATCAAGGCCGCCATTCACGAATACATCCTGCGGTCCTGGTCCCTCGTCAAGATCGGCACGACGGCCGCGCAGAAGAAGCTGTTTTTCAAGCTCCGCGGCGAGATCAGGAAAGCCACCGGCAGCGCGATGTCGGGGCTCACGCCTGACGTTGCCGAACTGATCGCCGGGAGGCTCGAGGTCACCGCGCGTGAGGTGATCGAGATGGACGCGCGGCTGCATGGCGACATGTCGCTGAACGTGCGCATCGGTGGCGAGGACAGCGGAACCGAGCTGGAAGCCTTGCTGGTCGACGGGGCGGGCGACGCCGAGACGGTGCTGGTCGATCACGAGCAGACCGAGCGGCGTGCCAGCGCCTTGCGTGTTGCGCTCGGTGGGCTTGCGGCGCGGGAACGTCGCGTCTTCGAGGCGCGGCGGCTGACGGAATGCCCCGTCACGCTCGATCGGCTGGCCCACGAACTGTCCATATCCAGCGAACGTGTCAGGCAGATCGAGATGCGCGCCTTTGCCAAGGTCAAGCGCGCCGTGATGCTCGCCGCGCAGGATGCGCAGCGGGGCACCGCATGCAGCGTCTGAATTCGTTTTCATTTGAACGCAGGTCCGGCCGTTCTCACCTGTCCGACGATCCCGCGTAACTCCCTCCAGGCAGACCCCCATGGGAATTGTTCGCTTCGCGCTACGGCTTCCGCACACATTCTATGTGCTTGCCGCGCTGATCCTGTTCCTCGGCGGGATCGCAATCCGGTCGATGCCGACGGATATTTTCCCGGAGATCCGGATCCCCGTGGTCACCGTGATCTGGAGCTACACCGGCCTCTCGACGCCGGAGATGGAGCAGCGCGTCAGCACCTACAGCCAGTATTCGATCAGCGCCAATGTCAGCGGCATCAAGAATATCGAAGCGCAGACCCTCAACGGCCTCTCGATTCAGAAAATCTACTTCCAGCCGGACGTCAATCTCGATCTCGCGATCTCGCAGATCGTCTCGGGGACCAATGCCATCCGCGCCCTGATGCCGCCGGGGATCCAGCCGCCGATCATCGTGCAGTTCAATGCCTCGAGCGTCCCGGTGCTCCAGCTCAGTCTCCAGTCGAACAGCCTGAACGAGCAGCAGCTCTACGATTTCGGCATTTACCGCGTCCGCCAGCAGCTGGCTCCCGTTCCGGGCGTGACCCTGCCCACGCCTGCCGGCGGCAAATACCGCCAGATCATGGTCGACATCGATCCGAACAAGCTCCTGTCGCGCGGATTGACGCCGCTCGACATCGTCAATGCGGTGAACACCCAGAACCTGACGCTGCCGACCGGCACGACCAAGATCGGCGACACCCAGTACACCGTTCGAACCAATGCGACGCCGGCCACGATCCAGGATCTCAACATGATCCCCGTCAAGTTCGTGAACGGGGCCACGATCTTCCTGAAGGACGTCGCCCAGGTCCGCGACGGGGCCCAGGTCCAGCAGAACATCGTGCGCGAGGACGGCCACCGCGCCGTCCTGCTCAGCATCATCAAGAACGGAAATGCCTCCACGCTCGCTGTCGTCAACGGCGTCAAGGCGGCGTTGACGTCTATCCGCGCGGCGGCTCCGGCGGGGCTGAAGATCAACGAGCTGTTCGACCAGTCGATATTCGTGACCCATTCGGTCAATGGCGTGCTGCGCGAAGGTGCGATCGCCGCCGGCCTGACCGCGCTGATGATCTTGGTGTTTCTGGGATCGTGGCGGTCGACGCTGGTCGTCCTGATCTCGATCCCGCTGGCGATGCTGTCTTCGCTGATCGTGCTGTATTTCCTCGGCGAGACCCTCAACACGATGACGCTCGGCGGGCTCGCCCTCGCGGTCGGTATCCTCGTCGACGATTCGACGGTGACGATCGAGAACACGCACCGGCTCTGGACCGAGGAAGGCATGCCGTTGCCCGAGGCGACCCTGCACGGAGCCGCTGAAATCGCCATCCCGACGCTGGTCTCGACGCTCGCGATCAGTTGCGTGTTCACCTCGGTCGTGTTCCTGGAGGGCCCGGCCAAATACCTCTTCACGCCGCTCGGCCTGGCGGTGGTGTTCGCGATGTTGGCGTCCTACGGGCTGTCGCGAACGCTCACGCCGATCACCATCGGCCTGCTGCTGAAGGGCGAACGGCGTCATGGCGAGAGCGCGCGCCCGTCAGGCATCTTTGCGCGCGCCTCCGCTGCGTTCGAGCGCGGGTTCGAGCACCTGCGCGAGGGCTATTCCGATCTCCTGCAAAAGTTGTTGCGGCGTCGTGCCGTCGTGCCCGTCGTCGCCGTGCTTGTGCTGGCGCTCGGAGCCACCATGTTCGCCTATGTCGGCAGGGATTTTTATCCCGTCATCGACGGCGGCCAGATCCAGCTCCATGTTCGCGCGCCAGCGGGTACGCGGATCGAGCGTACGGAAGCGATCTTCCAGGCGGTCGAGGACAAGGTCCGCGAGGTCATTCCGGAAGGCGACCGGGCGTTGATCGTCGACAATATCGGTCTTCCGGCGCGGGCCTACAATCTCGCATTCACCGACGGCTCGACGATCGGAGTGAATGACGGCACCATTCTGGTATCGCTGAAGGATGGGCACAAGCCGACGGCGGATTACGTCAGGAAGTTGCGGCAGGTGCTGCCAGCGGCGTTCCCGGAGGACACCTTTTATTTCCAGGCGGCCGATATCGTCACGCAGATCCTGAACTTCGGGCTTCCCGCGCAGATCGATGTCCGCACGGTCGGTTACGGCAGCAACAATCTGGCCGTGGCCAAGGAGCTGCAGAAGAGCCTCGCGGCGATCCCCGGCGTGGTCGATGCGCATCTGCAGCAGGAGGTCGATGCTCCCGCGTTCTACGCCGACATCGACCGCACCCGCGCCGCACAGCTCGGCCTCAATGCGAGCACGGTGGCGACCAATATCAATGTCAGCCTCAGCTCGTCCGCGCAGGTCTCGCCGAATTTCTGGACGGACCCGACGTCAGGCATCCCCTATTACCTTGCGGTGCAGACACCCGAATACAGGGCTGATTCGCTGAACGCCTTGGGCAACACGCCAGTGTCGGCCTCGGCTGCCGCAAGCGGTCAGACGGTGCCGGGCTTGCTCAGCAATGTCGCGACGTTCAAGCGGGGGACCGTTCCCACCAATTCGAACCAGGCCAATGTCCAGCCGGTGTTCGACGTCTATGCGAGTGTCCAGGGCCGCGATCTCGGCAGCGTAGCGGCCGATATCGAGAAGGTGACGTCAGCCCTGCAGAAGCAGCTCCAGCCAGGCAATTCGATCCAGGTTCTGGGACAGATCCAGAGCATGCATCAGTCGTTCCGCGATCTCGGGATGGGACTGCTGTTCGCCGCTATCCTGGTCTACCTGCTGATGGTCGTGAACTATCAGAATTTTGGCGATCCCTTCGTCGTCATCCTGGCGCTGCCGGCGACATTTTGCGGCATCGTGACGATGCTGTTCATTACCGGGACGACGCTGAACGTGCCATCGCTGATGGGAGCCATCATGGCGATCGGCGTTGCCTCGGCAAATTCCATCCTGCTCGTGACCTTCGCGCGTGACGAGCAGTTGAAGGGGCATTCCGCGTTCCAGGCGGCGCTGAGCGCAGGCCGTACGAGGATCCGGCCCGTCCTGATGACCGCGGCCGCGATGATCGTGGGCATGATCCCGATGGCGATCGGCGGTCCGGGCGAGGAGCAGAACGCGGCGCTCGCGCGGGCGGTCATCGGCGGGCTGCTGTTCGCAACCCCGACCACCCTGCTGATCGTGCCGTATCTCTTCGCCATGCTGCGCAAGAGCAACGATGGCAAGCCTCGGCACGGCGTATTTGAGGAGCAACCGGAATGAGCGACGTTCGCGCAAGAACCGATGACGACGGTGCGAGAGATCGCCCCGGGGCGGAAAACCTCCGGGTTGTGGAGCTGCCGAGCAAGGGCGCACGATCCGGACGCCCTTATGGTGGGGCGCTGCTGGGCGGAGGCCTGCTCCTGCTGCTTGCGGGCGGTCTCGGCATCGGCGGCTGGCGGCACTACGAGGTTGCGCGTCAGGTGGCCGCCGTGGCCGAACAGGTTCGGACCAACATTCCGGAAATTCGGGTGGCGACGGTCAAGCCCAGCGGCGACATCATGAAGGTCAGCCTGCCAGCGACGACGACTGCATTCGAGGCGGCCAACATCTTCGCGCGGACCAGCGGCTACATCGAGAAGCGCCACGTCGATATCGGCGATCGCGTGAAGAAGGGCGATCTCCTCGCGGAAATCACCGCTCCCGAGCTGGATCAGCAGATCGCGCAGGCGCAGGCGACGCTCGCCCAGGACCAGGCTGCGCTTCAGCAGGCGCAAGCCAGCCGGGAGCTGGCCGACGTCACCAACTCGCGCGACAGCAATCTTGTCAAGCAAGGCTGGTTAACGGCACAGCAGGGCGACAACGACCGTCTCACCCTGCGCGCGCAGCAGGGGGCTGTGGGCGTCGCCCAGTCGAACATCACGGCGCAGGAGGCGCAGATTCGCGTTCTCCAGCAAGAGAAGTCCTACCAGCGTGTGGTGGCGCCGTTCGATGGCGTGGTCACGCAGCGGAACGTGGACAATGGCAGCTTGGTGCAAGCCGGCTCCACCTTCATGTTCACGATGATGCATTCCGATGTGGTCCGAACTCAGGTCTTCGTACCGCAGGACGAGGCTTTCGGAGTTGCCCCGGGCGTCGATGCGGACATCCGCGTTCCCGAGATTCCGGGGCGGACGTTTGCGGGCAAGGTCACGCGGATCGCAACCGCGCTGCAGCCGGGGAGCCGAACGCTGCTGACCGAGATCGACGTGCCCAATCCAGATGGTCTGCTCAGTCCCGGCATCTATTGCACCGTCGAACTATCGATACCGCGCAGGACGCCATCAATGACGATCCCGTCCGACGCGCTCGTCTTCGATCAGAATGGCCTCCACGTCGCGGTCGTGCGGAACGGCACGGTCCACTTACAGCAGGTCTCGATCTCCAGGGATTTCGGCACCACGGTGGAAGTGCGCGACGGCGTGCAGCCCGGCGATCAGGTCGTGCTCAATCCTGCGGTCACGCTGGCAGAAGGCAGCAAGGTCACCGTTCGCAAGCTTGAGACGAGCTAGGGACACGAGAGATGATACGGTTCGCGTTTGCAATGATGGTCGCTTTCCTGCTCGGCTTCTCTCCGGGCCAGGCACAAATCGCAACGACCGGCAGCACCGCAATGGATCTGCCGACGGTGCCGGGCGCGATCGTGATCTCGCCGCTCAACAGTCCGGGGCCGTTTTCCGCAACGACTGTGCCGGGTGCTCCGGATACGACGCTGGCGCCCGTTCCGCTGGCGTCGGATCCGGTGACGCCGGGGACAGTGGTCATCTGCGCGCCGCCATCGTCATCGCTGTCGCCCGTGCCGGCGACTCCAGCTGTATCGCCCACGGGTCTTTCGCCTCCGGGCATCGCGGCTCCGATCCTGCCGCTCACGGGACAGAGCGGTAGCTCCATCGGGACGATTCCCGCGGCCGCTCCGGCGGGAACAGGTGCAACAGTGGCCTGCAGTTCAACGCCGGGAGGACAGGTGACCAGCGCTGCGTCTCTGCCGCTTTCGATTTCGCAAGTGCCTGCAAGCCCCGCGCCCGGCACGATCCCGGCGGACGCCAGCAACGCCGGCGGCACGGGCATCGACCCGAACGCCACCGTCGTGCCGAGCCCTAACAGCTCGGCTTGCGCGGAAGGGGTCTCTATGAACCTGGCGGAGCCCGCGACGGTGGTGCCGGCGAACGCCTCAGGCGCTGCGCCGACGCCGGGCGTATCGCCGATCCTGCCGCCGGGATGCTGAGGTGGACTTGCAGGGCTTCCGTGTCACCGCATTCGCCAGTCATATTGCCGGGCGCAACTTGCGGACTTCGGCATCCGGGGGAAGGACGCTTCCACCATCTCTATATTTCCAGTCTACCATGACGGCCTTGTTGCCCCTGACCGCGGTGCGACCGACGAATGTTCCCATCGTGCTTTGATGATCGATCGAACGCCAAATTGCCGGTCCAAACGGTGTATCGAAGCTGACATTGCCAAACCCATCCGCCATCGTTTCGGTATCGAGGCTCCCGAGCCGCTCGATCGGAGCCACGATGGAGCTGATCATGGCGTGACCGACCACGGAGCCCATGGTGGGAGCCTCGCCGTAGCGCGCGGAATAGGCCGACGCGAATGAACTGTTGGCCTGGTCCAGGATCTCGGTCACGGGATAGCCGGTCACGATCCATCCTGTCGGCGCGTCCTCTCCGAGCGGATGGAGATATTCGGGTTCGCCTGTCGTGAACGACACGACATCTCGTCCTTCGAACAGGCCGCGATCCTTTCCCTGCCGGACGAATTTGGTGAGATCGGGCCCGAAGGTGATATTGAGGATCGCCTCGGGATTCTGCTGTGCGAGCGCGTTCACGACCACGCCGGCATCGATGGCAGCCAGCGGCGGCCATTGACTGCCAACGAACGCGACATCGGGGCGACGTTGGCGGAGAAGCTGCATGAACCACTTTACGGCCGACTGCCCGTACTCGTAGTTCGGAGCGATTGTCGCCCATCGTGTCGCCTTGAGTTGAGCGGCCTCCTCAACCAGCATCGCTGCCAGCATGTAGGTCGAGGGGCGGAGCCTGTAGCAATATCGATGTCCCCGCTCCCAGACGAGGGCATCCGTGAGCGGCTCGCTCGCCACGAACAAGACCCGGTTCTGCCGGGCGAAGTCGCTGATCGCGAGGCCGACATTCGACAGATATGCGCCTGCCAGCAGATCGACGTCGTTCCTGCGCACGAGTTCCTCTGCCGCGCGGATCGCGACGCTGGGTTTGCCTTCGTCGTCCCGGCTGACGACCTGCAGCTCGCGACCGAGAAGGCCGCCTTTCGCGTTGACCTGCTCGACCGCCAACTGCCAGCCGCGACGATAGGGCAGGGTGAACGCGGGGGCGCTGCTATAGGAGTTGATCTCGCCGATCCTGATCGGTCGCGTGCCCTGCGCACGGATGATGCCGGGCGAAAACACCGAAGCGCCGATGCCGCCCAAAATCTGTCGTCGAGAGATGTTCATCACGCAAGGTCCGGAAGATGGAGTGAAGGGCAGTGTCGGCCGAAAGGCATCGCAACCTAATGGCAGGTGCAGGATGGGAGCCGGTCGCCGTCGGATGTCGAAAGCGAGATGCCCGGTATTTCAGCCAGAGTGCGGGCAAAGGCGAGTGCGGGAAGGTCAATCTCCTGATCGAACAGCGCGCTCACCGGGCCCACAAGATCAAGGGCCGTCTGCTGACGGTTCGATTTCGCCATGATCCCTGCCCACGCAGCCGCAACTTTCAACTCGTAGAAGCGGCATTGCTGGTCCCTGGCGATGGACAGTCCCTCGGCGAACAGCACCTCGGCTCGCGAAAGATCGGATGGTCCGTTGGCCAGGAGAATCTCGGCCTTGATCCGCAATAGGTCCGCAAGGCACCACAATTGCCGGCCTTGCCGCGACATCGACAAGGCCTCTTCCACCGCGGCCAGGGCCTGCGCAGCCTCGCCGATCGCGAGCAGGCCTTCAGCGAGCGATCCGAGAAACTCGGGATTGCGCATCAGCCATCCGTTCTCGGTCCGCGCCTTCAAACCGCTGCGCAGCAGGGCTATTCCGTCGTGATGCTTGCCTTGCAGAACCAGCAATTGTCCCTTCAGGCAGGATGTCCAACTAGTCCAGAAAGCTATTCCCTCGCGTGTGACGAGTTCGAGAAGAGAGGATATCGCCTGATCGGCAGCGGCAAGATCATGCGTCATCAGCGCGATCGGGCAGACGGCGTTGCGGAGTGCATAGGCGATCGCAAGCTTGTCCTTCTCGCGCTGGGCCTCCTCGAGGCACTCGGCGGCCAGAGATCTGCTCTGGGTGATCCTGCCCTGCAGCAGCAGGACGCGCGCCAACATCGCCTTGGCGAGGACACTCTGGTTCAGCAAAAACCACATCTGGTTCGCACCGCCGTTCAATCCGTGAGCCGAATGGTCCAGGGACAGCGTCAGCTCGCGTCGTGCATCCTCCTGCATTCCAAAGAAATGCGTGGCAGCGCCGATCAGGCGACGGCCTACCGCCTCGTTGGCGGGATTTCCGGTGCGTAGCGCGATCTCGAGGTAGCGTTCGCCAACCTCCTTGGCCGCGGCATATTGGCCCGAGTTGAGATTATAGCTCCACAAGGTCCAGACCGCCTTGAGCTGAAGCTCGAGATCGGACAATTCCTCGGCGAGCACGAGACCGATGCTCAGCGCCGCCTTCATGCGGTCCGCTGTTCCCGCCGTGTTGAGAAGTGCGAAACCCAACGCGACATAGAGCTGCGCCTTGAGCTTCGGAACGCAGGTGAACCCGGGACCGAAATGCGCAAGCGCGTGCTCGATCCGCGTCGAGCATTCCACGAAAGACAGCAACTGCATCCATACCGGAACGAATCCGGCCGTCAGTTCGATTCCAAGCGCGGTCTCTCCACCGGGCGAGAACGCCCAGTCGAGCGCGGCGTGCACGTTGCCGATCTCCTGAGCGAAACGGGAGATGTCGTCGGGAGCGGGAGAGGCATCGCCGAGCGGTGCGATGATCTGCCTGAGAAAGCCGGCCTGCCGCCTTGCCGCCCGCTCGACGAGGCCTGCCTCTGCGAGCTTCTCCAGCGCATAAGCGCGGGTGCTCTCCAGGAGCCGCCATCGTCCCTCGAATGAGGGGTCCAGCGACACCAGCGATTTCCCGACCAGATTGAACAGGGTTTCAATGACGTCCGACCGCGACAGAGTGTCGTCCATCATTGCACTGGCCGCATCGAGCGTGAAGCCGGCCGGAAACACCGCGAGCTGGCAAAGCAGGTGCTGCTTTGCCGGGGTCAAAAGGTCGTAGCTCCAGTCCAGTGTCGCTCGCAGGGTCTGGTGGCGCGGCAACTGGTCGCGGCGGCCGCCATTCAGGAGCTCGAAGCGCTTGTCGAGACGGAGCAGTACGGTATCGACCCCGAGATTGGCGGCCCGGGCCGCGGCAAACTCCAACGCGAGCGGAATGCCGTCGAGGCGGCGACAGATGGCGGCGATCTTCCGGAGTTCCTCCGCGCCCGCAACGAAGGTCGCACGTAGGGCCCGCGTTCGCGCGACGAACAGCTGCACTGCGCTTGCCCGCAGCAGCAAGTCGGGATCGTGCATCTCGGGATCGGGAACCGACAGCGCCGGAATGGCCGCAACATATTCGCCGTCGATGCGGAGACCTTCGCGGCTGGTCGCGAGCACGGTGACGTTCGGACAATAGCGAAGCACGGCACTGGCGATCTGCGCGGCGACTTCGATCACATGCTCGCAATTGTCCAGGACAAGAAGCAGACGGCGGGTTCCGATGGCCTGCGCAATGCTTGCGGCCGAGGCTTCCTTGTCGCTCGAGGCGAGCTTGAGTGCACGGGCGCATGCGGATGCCGCAAGTGCCGCATCCTGCAGGGTCGCAAGTTCGACCAGCGCCACGGAATCGTTGAACGCGGGCGCGACGCTGCGCGCCAGCTCGATTGCCAGCTTCGTCTTTCCGATGCCGCCGGGTCCGACGAGGGTCACTGCCCGATAGGCCGAAAGCACATCGACCAATTGGCTCATGCAATCCTCGCGACCGATGAGAGGCGCGCGGATGCTCGGCAGGTTGTTGGTAAAGGGTGCGTCGGCCGCAATCGTTACCGGCGCGGCCGCAGGGTGCTCCAGATGCCCGCTTCGCCAACTCCCGGCGAGCGTATAGCCGCGGCCCGAAACGGTCTTGAGGAGATTGCGATCCTCGCCGAGTGCCTTGCGGACGGCCGAGATATGGACCTGAAGCGTGTTGTCTTCGACGGTCAGGCCCGACCAGACGCTTCCGATCAGATCATCCTTGGTGACCAGGAGACCCGCGGAGCCGACCAGCCTCTCGAGAACCTCGAACGCGCGGCTTCCGATCGGCACCGTGACGTCGTTGTGCCTCAACTCTCTTCGTTGGCAATCGATATGCCATTGTTCGAAAGAGTAGGTGCGATCAACCGACATAAGGGGGCCCGTGATTCAATTCCGCCGCCGTGATCCGGGGGAAATCACGAGCCCGCCCCTTGAGGTCACCGATCCCTGGCATGGATTTGAAAGCGTCAATGCGGTTGGGTCTCCTACAGGGGAGATCGTCAGCGTGTCAAGAAGGCCCGCTCAGTCGCCGGGGCTTCGTTCATTATCAATGCTGACACCCGACACGTTGGTGATCGATACACGAATTCGTGACGACGTTCGGGCGCGTGTCAGAATGGAAAGGGTCCCTCGGAGGGAACCTGATGCCATCAAAGGAAGCATCATTTACTCGGCATCGCCGAGAATCGTCAGCGCAAGAACTCCGGAGCCCAAATGCTTCCAGGAGACGTGCACCAGTCGCAAGAACGGCGGCCTGGTCGTGAGCCGCCGTCCTTCCTTCCGCCGAGAGGTCAAAATCCGGAACGTTGAGACGATCAACTTCCGGTCGGCGTCAACCGGACTTGCTCCGGTTCGCGAACTCAATAGCCCGAGGTGGGCTCGCAGGGCGGCCGGCGCCAGGGGGCGGTCGCGTACGCACCGACGTCGGGAGCACGGGCGCAGCCGCGCTTGGCGGAGGCCGGCACGCGCTGAGCCGACGCATAAGCCTCGACATTGGTACGCTTCGCGTTGCCTTCGCGGGCCATCGCGGGGGAGGCAATCATGGCCGCGACAACGAATCCGGCCGACAAGAACTTCAGTGTCGTCATCGAACATCTCCTTGAGAAAGCGACGCCAAGAACGCCTCGGCCCGCACCTGAGACATGTGCATGCGTGCGCCGGATCCGCAGTGTCGATCGAACGAACATTTTCCTCTTTGCACGAAGCCGTCGCGGTGCGTTGAATTCATACATCGACGGCTCATCCGACAGGAGGTTCGCGCGCTAGTTTGGTGAGGACGTCGCCTGGTCAGTGCGTCCATCCAGCAGTGGGCCAAACCATTCCCATCTTTCGCCGGTGAAGCGCATCATCCGGAGCTGCTCGATCGGACGAAAGTCCCTCGGTGATGTCTTTATGCGAACACCGGGAATGTAGGCTTCGAGGTCGAGATCGAGATCGGTGGCCACGCGCATGATCCTTTCGTGCGTGAGATCGTCGCCGCAACGCCTGATCACCTCCACGAGTGCACTCGACATGTTGAAGGCCACCAGCGGCCCGCTCTCCGATCGATCTGCCTCCGGATAGTATTTCGCCATGAACGCGCGAAAATGCTGCATGCCCGGATGGCTGTCCCACTGCGGATCAGTCACGTCCATCTGATACCCCGCGCTGAGAATTCCTTTCGCATTGTCCAGTCCGGCGGGCTTCAGCACCGCGCCGACCGAGACCGAGACGTTCGTCACGATGTGGATGGGATGCCAGTCCAGTTCGGCGAGCGTCCTGATCGCCTGCGCGGCGAATTTGGGTGTTGCGATGTCGATGAATATGTCGGGCGCAGCGGCCTTGATCGCGGCGACCTCGGAGTCGATCGTCGGGGTGCTGACCTCATATGATTGGCTGGCAATCACCATTTGCGCGTACTGGTCCTGCAGCACGTCCTTCAGGCCGAGCAGATAGTCGCGTCCAAAGTCGTCGTTCTGGTACAGGATACCGATCCTTGCCCCCGGATGGTGCCGCAGAATGTAGTCCGCATAGATGCGTGCTTCGGTTCGGTAGCTCGGTTGCCAGCCGATGGTCCACGGAAAGTGCTCGGGATCCGCCCAGCGCGATGCTCCGGTGATAACGAACAATTGCGGCACATGCCGGCTATTCATGTATTTCTGGATCGCTGCGTTGCTGACCGTGCCGAACGGAGCGAAGATCGCAAGCACCTCGTCGTCCTCGACGAGCCGTCGCGCTTGCTCGACCGCTTTGGATGGACTGTAGGCGTCGTCGTATGAAATGAAATTGATCTTCCGGCCGTTGATCCCGCCATTGTCGTTGACCATGCGGAAATACGCGCTCATCGTCCTGCCGATGATGCCGTAAGCAGATGCCGGGCCACTGTAGGGCATGATGTTGCCGATCCGGATCTCGGTGTCGCTTGCGCCGGGATCATATCGTGGCTCCGCGGAAGCGCTGCCGACTGCAAGCGCAGCGCAGGAGATGAAGAGCTTTCCCAGGCGCCACGCGTTGCCCGAAATCGAATAACCAGTCCTGCCTGCGATCAAGCGATGCCTCCATGGCGCTGCCGGTCTTTGCACATGCCAACCCTGACGAGGCGTGGCTCGGCCGCGCCCGCTCGAGGCGGCGGACGAGCGCGTGCAGCAGTCGGCGTAGCGACTATAGCGCGGACGGCGCTGCGCGCCCGGTTGCGGATGCTGAAGAACTGTTAAGTTTCGCAGTTTTTGGGTCGGCTATCCGAATCGATGCAATCGGCCCTGCCGCGAAGCCGGCAGGGTGCGCCGCATGGCGCGGTCGCACTCCCGGATTACGGGCACCATCATCCGCACCTGCAGGAAGCAGAATACTGGATTGTGGTATCTCGTCATCGATGCCAGTTGTGGTCGCGAAATTGGCCTATGCCGAAGACGGGCGCGGCACCGCCCGGCCGTTCGAGACCCATTCGCCCGGCGGGCGTCAGTGCGCCGCCATTCAGCACGTCGCGATCGGGGTACATCGATGCAAAGGCTGCCGGCTCCTGATCAGCGAAAGACCAGGCTGCGGACGCCGACGATATCGTTGCCGTTGAGAGTAGCGCCGCTGCGATTAGAATCTTGAATACACTCATAGCGATTCTCCATTGTTTGCTCCGTGCGGAGAGTCGCTTGGCGATGATCGCTGCTCGGCTGGTGGCGTTTCCGAAGTTTTTTTGATGAAAATGATCTAGGTCGTCGGAGCGGAAAGTCCCGGTGGATCTGCATCACTCCTGCGGGAAGAGTCTGTCACGCTTGTCAGGATTCTCGCGCGTTTGTGCGTAGTCAAACGCGTCCGGTGTCCGTTTCTGGGAGGCGGATAGTTTGAATACCTGGAGTGTGAGCAATGAAATCATTTGCTGTTGTTTGCGTCCTCGCCTGCGTCGCGCTTTCGGGCACCGCGTCCGCCCGAGGCGGCATGGGATCGCATATGTCGATGGAGAGCGGCGGTGCGCTCGGGACGAGCGCCGCCGCGCCGGGCACGAACTCGCTGGGCACTGCGCTTTCGTCGTCCGACGGCGGTGGTCACGCGATGAAGGGGCCGTTGCTTGGCACAGACCAGACCATCGACAAGGAAGATGCCCGGCTTGAGAAGATGCTGGAAGGATCGATCTGCCGCGGCTGCTGAACGGCGCGCATTGCGAGACAGGGGCCGGCGGCCGCGCCGCCCGGCTACCTGTGTCTTTCGACGGGGTTGGTGGTAAGCTGGACTGAAAATGACGAAACCGCTTGGGGCTGTCCCAATGATGGCTGAGCCGGGCCAGCGTCCCGTCTACATTTGCGCGGAATGGGAAATCGATCTTGCCAGACGCGAATTGCGCTCGAACGGCGAACTCGTTCCGTTGGGGGGGCGTGCCTTTGAGATTCTTGCGGAATTGGTTCAGGCGCAGGGCCAGCTCGTCACCAGGGACGACCTGAAGGAGCGGGTCTGGCGGGGCGTCTTTGTCGAGGAGAGTGCACTTCGCGTGCATATCGCTGCGATCCGAAAGGCGCTCGGTTCCGACCGCGACATGTTGTCAACCAGCGTTGGCCGCGGTTATCGTTTGCTGGGAGCATGGCGGGTTCAGCATACGGACACCCCGCTACAATCTGCCGCAACCGGCCTGCTGCCGTCGATCAACATTCCCAGCGCATCATTCAATCTCATCGGCCGAACGGCTGCGATCGCACATTTGTGGCGGCTTCTGTCGGCCTATCGCATCGTGAGCCTGGTCGGGCCTGGCGGCATCGGAAAGACGTCGCTCGCGCTAGAGGTCGCCAGAACGCCGCCGCCCGGCTTTGTGGCTGACCGGTTGCTGGTCGAGCTGGCCCCACTGTCCGATCCGAAGCTCGTCTGCTCGGTCATCGCCAGTGTCCTCGGCACCAAGCTCGAGGGCGAGGAGATCTCACCTGATGCCATCGCGCGCGCGATCGGCTCTCGGCCATTGCTGCTCATTCTCGACAATTGCGAACATGTCATCGACGCCGTGGCGCAGGTGGCCGAGTTGGTTGTCAGCCACTGTGCGGGGACGGTCATTGTTGCGACAAGCCGGGAGGCGCTGCGTATCGAGGGGGAACATGTCTACCGCGTACCTCCTCTGGGCGTACCGCCTGAAACCTGGCACGAGCCCACTGACGCTTCTGCGTATAGCGCAGTGGAATTGTTCACGAGCAGAGCGAAGGCGCTGGGTTCGAGTTTTGTACCCGACGAGGAGAACATCGGCGCCATCGCATCCATCTGCCGCCGGCTCGACGGCATTCCGCTGGCGATCGAGTTTGCGGCGGCGCGCGCAGTCATGCTTAGCCCGCCGAAGATCGCGTCACTTCTCGATGACAGGTTCAAATTCCTGACGACCGGCCGGCGCACGGCGTTGCCGCGGCAGCAAACGCTACGCGCAACGCTCGACTGGAGCTACGACCTCTTGCCGGACGACGAGGCGTGGCTGCTCCGGCAGCTCGGCATATTCGCCGGCGAGTTCCAGCTCGATGCAGTGATTGCTGTTGCTGGCGAGAACATCGGCGATGTGACCGGCCAGCTTGCCAGGCTGGTGGCAAAGTCGCTCGTTCTCGCGGATATTTGCGGCGACAGCCCGCATTATCGTCTGCTGGATACGACGCGTGCCTATGCATTGGAGAAGCTGCGTGCCGGCGGAGAACATCCCGGCGCAGCCTACCGCCAGGCGAAATACTACTGCGGATTCTTTGCCAGCGCCGAAGCCGACAGCGAAGTGAGGCCGCAGGCGGAGTGGCTCACCCTCTATGGCCGACACATCGACAACGTGCGAACTAGTCTCGATTGGGCCTTCTCCCCCGGCGGGGACTCGCAAGTCGGGGCCGCCCTGACGGCGGCCGCGGTCCCGCTCTGGGTGCAATTGTCGCTGCTCGCCGAATGCCGCGAGCGGACCGAACTCGCTTTGGCGCGCCTCGATCCGTCGGCTGCAAACGCGCCGCGACTTCGGATGCAGCTGTCGGCCGCGCGCGGCTGGTCACTGATGTACGGTGTTGGCAGGGCCCGGGAGGCCGGTCCCGCCTGGGCTGCGACCCTACAGCTCGCCGAGCAGCTCGGTGACAGGGATTACCTGCTGCGCGCGCTGTGGGGGCTCTGCATCGATCAGTTCAATAACGGCGAATTCCACAAGGCGCTTGAATTTGCTAATCGCTTCGCGGAGGTCGTGGCCGATTCCGGCAATCCCGTCGATCGCATGATGGCCGACCGCCTTCTCGCAACCACGCTGCATTATCGCGGCGACCAGCGGCTCGCCTATCATCATATCGGCCGAACCCTGTCGCGGCTCTCGGAACTTGCGGCAAAGCCGCAGGTCATTCGTTTCCGGTTCGACCTGCGGGTCTCGACGCGCTATTTCCAGGCGCGGATCCTGTGGTTGCTCGGCCTCGCGGATCAGGCCTTGAGCGTCGTCGAGCACAACGTCGAGGAAGGCCGGACCAGTGGTCACGCACTCACGTTTTGCAGCGTCCTCGGCCAGGGTGCCTGCCCGATTGCGTTCCTGGCCGGCGATCTCGACGCCGCCGAGCGCTATTGTACGATGCTGCTCGAACACACCGAGCGACATCCGATCCGCCTGTGGAATCTGTGGGCGCGCGCCTTCAGAGGAATGCTGATCTCGCGCCGGGGTGACCTCGCGACCGGATTGCCCCTGCTGCGCAAGACGTTTGAGCTCGCGGGCGAGGCGCGCCACCTGCCGCGCTTTCTGTTTCCCCTCGGTGAACTCGCGGTATGTCTCGGCGACGCCGGCGAGGTATCGCAGGGGCTTGCGACCGCCGACGAGGCGCTCGCGCGATGCGAGGCCAGGGACGAGGGGTGGTACGTCGCCGAACTCTGGCGCATCAAGGGCGAATTGCTGCTGCTTCCCGGCGAGCACCGCTCGGCGATCGCCGCCGCGCAGGCCTTCGACAGGGCATTCGAGGTGGCGCGGAGCCAGGGCGCCTTGGCTTGGGAGCTGAGAACGGCGATCAGTGTGGCACGATTGAAAGTGAGCGAGGGGCATCCGGCCGATGCACGCCGTGTTCTCGCGTCCGCATATGGCAAGTTCACTGAAGGTTTCGAGACGGCGGACCTCCGCGACGCGCGTGCAATGCTGGCGAAGCTCGGATCGTAGGTCCTAGATGCCCCGGGAGCGGCATCCGATTCAACCAATCGGATGCCGGTGCAGCCTCGGCGAGCACCGCATCGGTCGGGGCAAAGGGCGCTTATGGATCAGGAGAGGGTCATTTGGCCGCAGACGCGTACGGGCGCGCCGGATTCAGCTCGGCAAGCAACGCTCTCGCCATCTTGAGGCTGCGCGTATCGAAGCCCTCGGTAAATCGCAGATAGACGGACGCAAGCATATCGTGCGCCTCCTGGCAGCGACCGCCTCGCTGCCATAGTCTCGCAAACCCGATCGCCGCGCGAAGCTCATAGCCCAGCGCTCCTTGATGACGAGCGAGGTCGAGCGCCTGCACGAAGCTCATCTCCGCCTGCGAAAGATCCGGATTGCTCTTGTGCATCAGCGCTTCAGCCCTTGCGCGCAGCATGTCGGGCATCTCCATCATGAAGTTGCAGTGCCGGGCCTGGACAATCGCCTGATCAATGGTGTCGAGGGCTTCGTCACCGTGACCTGTAGCCGACAAGGCATCGGCGAGGGACATGCGCAACCCTGCGACCGCACCGAAGCTCTGGCTCTGCAGCTTGTCGATCGAGCCTTTCAGCATAGCGAGCCCGATGCCGGTCTCGCTTCGGGCCAGCAGCGTAATCCCCTTCATCGCCTCGCCGACCATCTGGAGAATGGCGAGGTTGTGCCTTCGAGCCTCCACGACGAGCCTGTCGATGTGTTCTTCGCAATCCGCCAGATCGCCATTCCAGAAGAAGACGTCGAATGCCCATGCTAACGCTCGGCAGAACATGACCGGATGGTTCGTCGCGATCACGTCGGAGATCGCCCGGCGCACCATTTGCGCTGCTTGATCCGGATATCCCTGAAGCCAGAGGACGCGCGCAAGGGTGATTTGAGCGCGTTTAGGGTATTCGAGGGTGAGGCCGCTAAGGATGTCCCCATCCATGCCCGGATGACGCAACGCCGCTTCGATGTATGAGCGGGACTCAACGAACCTGCCGAGATATTGGTAGGAGATGCTGAGCAACACGCGCATGCGCGCGACGGCAATGGGATCGTTGCTGGTCAGCGCAACGGCTTCGCCGCGTTTGGCGGTGGCCAGTACCTCATCATATCTGCCGACGAACAATTGCAGCAGGTGCAACTGGTCGATCAAACGGATCTGCCCTTGCACGTCGCCGATCTTCTCGGTCAGTTCAAGCGCCCGGTTGAGATGATTAACGCCCACTCCGTCGAGCCGTCCCGTGAGCATGCGGGCGGCGCCCAGCGCAGTGTGAAGGACGAGACCCTGCCTGATGCTTCCATTGGTTTCATCCAGTGCTTCGATGGCGCGAGTGACCCAGAGTTCGCATTCCGCCAGGAGCGACAGCTTGAAAAACAGCGGAATCGATGCCGCAGCGAGCGCCACGCCGATTTTGCGGTCTCCCTGATCGGAGAAGCACCACGTCAGCGCGGCGCGGACGTTACCGAGCTCCTCGGCAACCGCCGAAAGGTCTCGGTTCGCTTCGCTGCCGATCCTTTCAAGGAGACCGCGAAAGTAGCAGGCGTGACGTCGCGAGATCGCGCCAGCGTCCCCGCTGGCGACAAGTTTCTCTTGCGCGTACGCCCGGGTCGAGTCGGCAAGGCGGTAGCGGGTTGGTTGCGAGCCGGTGTTCAGTGTAAGCATCGACTTGGCAACGAGGCCGTCGATGATCGCCAGGATCGTGTCGTCGTCCTCCGTGGCCGCGGCAATCGATCGGGCGGCGTCCAGGGTCATGCCGCCGACGAACACCGACAGCCGGCCGAGAATCACGCGCTCCGGTTCGGATAGAAGATTGTAGCTCCATTCGATGGTTGCGCGCAGCGTCCGGTGTCGGGGCAGTGCCGTGCGTCGCCCCTCCCACAGCAAATTGAGGTGCTGATCGAGGAGCTGGACCATCGCCCTCGCGCCGTATGCGCCCACATGGCCGGCGGTGAGTTCGATGGCAAGCGGGATGCCGTCGAGCCGACGGCAGAGGTTGCCGACGTCCGGGGCGTTCGCATCCGTCAGCGTGAACTCGCCGCCTCCTGCAGTCGCACGCTCCACGAAGAGTTTCACGGATGGGTAAGCGAGGGCGTTCGCGGCCGTCAGAACGGCCTTCTCCGGCGGGCTCGGGAGCGGCGGGAGACGGTATGTGAACTCGCCTTCGACGCGCAGCAACTCCCGGCTCGTGGTCAGGATGTGCAGCTCCGGGGCCGCCTGGTAGAGCCGCTCGGCCAGCGCCGCCGTTGCTTCGATGACATGCTCGCAGCAGTCCAGAATGAGCAGCATGCGCCTGTCGCGCAGGAATGCCGCCAGGCTGCTCGCCGGATCATTCGATCGCGCCGGCAGTCCAAGTGACGATGCGACGATCGCCGGCACCGGAGCGGCGTTGCCGGTTTCGCCGAGACCGATGAAGTGGACATGTCCGGCGAATTCCGCGAGCAGGGCGTGGCCCGCGGAAATGACGACCGTGGTCTTGCCGATGCCGCCGGGGCCGACAACCGTGACGAAGCGGTGGGCTCTCAGACTTTCCGAGATGTCCTGAATGGTATGCTCACGCCCCACCATCTGCCGGGGATGCGCCGGCAAATTGTGGACATAAGTCGGATTGGTCGACGCAGCTTGCCTCTGTTTGGGGCGTGAGACCGCGGCGACGAAGCAGTAGCCCTGGCCGGAGACCGTGCTCAGATATCTGGCGCCGGCATCGCCGTCTCCGAGTGCTTTGCGGAGTGCGGCGATATGGACACGCAGGCTGTTTTCCTCGACGTTGGCGCCCGGCCATGTCGTGGCTATCAGATCCGTCTTGCTGACGACGTTGCCGGCCTGCCGGACCAGCGCGAGCAGGATGTTGAACGCACGATCCGATAATCGGAGCGGGCTCCCGTTTCGTTCAATCCGCCGCTGCGAGAGGTCGAGGCGAAACGGCCCGAAGAGAAAGATCTCATGGGCGGACTCGTCTTGAGCGGAGCGGCCGGCTTGGGCCATCATGTCGTTGCTTTGCCAGCGGGGGACCATTTTCGGATATCAACCCGGCGCACGACTCGTCACGTTCTATGACTTGGAAGCACACCAAGACGTGTGAACGCAGTGGCCCTTAAACGGTAACATCCGGTAGTTTCGGGGTAAAGCATCGGGCTCTATCACTTTCGTCTGAGGCTTGGATGTGCGGCGCCACGATGCGCGCCTTATCCGATCAATGTCGGCTTGAGAATGTCTTCCAGTCCGATCCGGCGGAGCAGTTCCGCGCGGACGCTGTCGGCGACGGTGTCGACGGCTGCAGCCCCGTCGTCGTCCGGACCGAAATGAACGCGTAGCGGACGCTGTCCGAATGGCATATCGACGATATCGGCTATGGCGGTCGCGACGTCTTGCGGAGTTCGATCCTTCGCCGGAAGCTGCCCAAGTGCCGACAGCGCGATCTCGCTCAAATCGGCCGTCGGACCATCCGCGTATTCCTCTGCCCGAACGGTGTCCAGCGGCCGGCCGGAGCGAATGTAGTGGCCGGGCCCGAGCGCGCTGGGAACGACGATGGTTGTCTCGACACCCCAACGCGCGAGCTCGCCGGCATAGCCGAGCGCTAGCGCATCCAGGGCAGCCTTTGAGGAAGCATAGGCGCCCAGGAAAGGAACCGAGCCGCCTCGCGCGCTGCTCGACGAGACCCATATCAGCAGGCCATGACCCTGCTTGCGCAACTGTGGCAACGCGGCCCGATTGAGCCGTTGCGCACTCAGCACGTTGGTGTCGTAGAGTTCGGCAAGCTGGGCCGGTGTGAAGGCCTCCGCCGGCCCGTAGAGGACCTGGCGGGCATTGTGCACGATCACGTCGAGGCGGTTGTTCTCAGCGACGATGGCGTCGATAGCCGAGTTGACGGAGGCTTCCGAGGAGACGTCGAACGCGATGGTTCGGAGGTCCGCGCCACGCTTGCCGTCCTCGGCTCCGCCATCCGCGCCGCCGTGCTCATCCACTTCCGGCATTGAAACGTAGACCGTGTGGCCGGCCTGTGCCAATTTCCTGCAGGTGCTTCGTCCGATGCCGTTCGCAGCTCCTGTGACGATGATCACTTTGCCCATTCGAATCCCAATCGCATTCCACCTTCCGCAAAGACGCCAGCGCCATCGCGACACGTTCGTCGTTTGGCGATTGATCCCTGGCCTTGTGCGAAGAGTTCCTGAAATACAGCCGGGCGCAAGACGGGTCTTTCGAGCCCGGCGGCTGATTTCCAGATCGCACGAAATATTTCGAGAAAGCCCGAAAGCGGATGAGGACGGGTCTCCCGCGGGCCGGGCAGGCTCGAACGTGCCTTCGCGAAATTGGCGTTGGCTTTCAGAAGATCGCGGCTGTGGCCGCCGGCTACAAGAGCCGCTCGGCAGAACGGGCCGTGTGACGCGTCTGTGTCAGCTCGCTCGTTACGAGGAGAAGCGATGAATCAATCAGGCAAACTGCCGCGTTCGGGACTCGGACCGCTCGTGTTGATAGCGGCCATCCTCGGAGGCGGGGCTGCGGCGTTCGCGTACACTGCGGGCTGGCTCTCGCCCGGGCGCCTGACGCCGGAGCAGATGATTGCGGCGCTGACGCCTCCGAGCGGCGCACCGCTCGGGCACCGGCGAAATCATGCGAAGGGGATCTGCTTCACCGGCATCTTCGAGGCCAACGGAAACGGCGTAGAACTTTCGCGGGCCAAGGTCTTCGAACGCGGCACGTATCCGGCGCTGGGTCGCTTCAATCTCGGCACTGCGGATCCGAACGCCGTGGATGCAACTGTCCGTGTGCGCGGTTTGGGATTGCAGATCGCCGCAGCGGATGGCGAAGAGTGGCGGATGGCCCTGATCAACCCGCCGTTCTTTGCAGTGTCCACGCCGCGGGCGTTTCACGACCTGTTGATCGCATCCGCCGAGAAGGAGCCGGAGGCGATGAAGATTTTCATCCACGCAAATCCGGAATTTGCCGCCTTCGCGACCTGGGCGAAGACGGCGCCCTGGACCACCAGCTATGCGGAGGAGCCTTACCACGGGCTCAACAGTTTCATCTTCACGAACGCGAAGGGCGGGGAGCACGCGGTGCGATGGTCGCTGCTGCCCACTGTGCAGCCCGTTCCGGTTTCGCAAGCCGAGCTGGAAAAGCGCGGTCCGGATTTTCTCGAGCAAGAGATAGTGGAGCGAATCAGGACCGCCGGCCCGCAGCGCTGGACCATGGTTACGACGGTCGCAGATCCCGGCGATCCGATCGCGGACCCGAGCAGGCCCTGGCCCGAGGGGCGCCGTAAGGTGCAGCTCGGAACGCTTGCCGTGCAGCGGATCGAACCCGAGCGGGATGGACCCTGCCGCGACATCAACTTCGATCCGACCGTGCTGCCGCGGGGAATCCGGCTGTCGGACGATCCTTTCCCGGCCGCGCGCTCGTCGGTCTACCGCAAGTCCTACGATTTGCGTGCGGCCGAAGCCGGCGACTATCCGCGAACCGAGTCGGCGAGGCCATGAGCAACGCTCCGCATCGTTTCGCCCTGATCCAGCGGCTGCTGCACTGGCTGATGGCAGCCTGTATCGTTGCCATGTTCTTCATCGGCGTCGGCATGGTGTCCACCGTGGCGCCGAAGTACTTGCCGCTCATCCTGATCCACAAGACGCTCGGCGTCACGCTTCTGGTCCTCGTTGTGATCAGGCTGGCGCTGCGGCTCCATTACGGCGCGCCGCCGTTGCCGGCAGATCTTCCGCCGGCGATCAAGCTGGGAGCAAGATTGTCGCATCGGCTCCTCTATGGCTTCATGATCGTCATGCCGTTGCTGGGTCTCGGCATGCTTTGGGCTGCGGCTTATCCAGTCGTCCTGTATGGCGGGATTCGAATTCCGGCGTTGCTGCCGCAGAGCGACCGCGTGCACACATTGCTATGGAATGCTCATTTTTACCTGGGCTTCGCGTTCTTTGCCCTCGTGCTACTGCATCTGGCGGCGGCGCTGTTCCACGCTTTGGTTCGCCGCGACGGCGTGTTCGGGACGATCGCACCCTTTCGACTGCGGAACAGGACGACGCCGGCGGAATGAGTGCTTCGCGTGCCGGCGAAATCCGCACCTCAAATTTCTAAACCTCCAGCAAGGATGACGACAATGACCAAAGCAGATCTCCAAAGCCCGACGGATCTCGGGGCCAATGCGAACCGGGACGTTCCAGCCGCGCTGAGAGCGCTGCTGGCTGATGTCTTCGCGCTGTACCTGAAGACCAAGAACTTCCACTGGCACGTGTCGGGTAGGCACTTTCGCGACTACCACCTCATGCTCGACGAGCAGGCCGAGCAGATCTTTGCCATGACCGACGACATTGCCGAGCGGGCACGCAAGATCGGCGGAACCACGCTGCGCTCGATCGGCCAGATCGCGCGCGAGCAGCGCATTCTCGACAACGACGCCGATTATGTCGAGCCGCAGGACATGCTGGCCGAGCTGCGCAGCGACAATCAGCAACTGACGCGGGAAATGCGCCGGGTCCACGAGCTCTGCGACGAATACGGCGATGTCGCGACCGCAAGCCTGCTGGAAAACTGGATCGACGAGACGGAGCGGCGGATCTGGTTCTTGTACGAGACCGGCCGCGACGGCCCGAACTCGTAAGCACCTGGCATGGGATGCGGCCGCAAAGCGAAGCGGGCCGCCGCGCAGCGACGACGCGGAAGCGAGGGAGATCCTCGCGTCCGCGTATTGCTGTCTGATCGTCTTCGCATTGATCGACCAGGGCGCACGCCGCCTACCCGTCGGTCGTGAATCCCGCAGCAGCGTTTCACATCGTGCGGATGAAACAATGGCGCTGCATCCTCGAAAGATGACTGGACGCGGATCTCTATAGGCTTGACCGCATCCATGACCGGCAGGCCGGTCATACGTACAAGGGTCAAGCCATGACGGATATGTCGAACTCGAAGGCGTCGCTCGGAAGGGCCGTTCACGCGATCAGCGGAAAATGGGGCTGGTTCGTTGCGCTGGGGGTCGGTGAACTGATCCTCGGCGGCATTGCGTCGGCCAATCTGATGGCAGCAAGCCTCGCTTCCGTGCTCGTCATCGGCGTCACCATGGCAGTCGCCGGGATCTTCCAGATCGTGCATGCCTGTTCGGTGCACGGCCTGCGCGGCTTCCTGTTCTGGCTGCTCGCCGGAATCGTCTATGCCGCTGCCGGAGCCGTCATTCTCTATGATCCGCTGCTCGCGTCGTTCACGCTGTCGCTCGTGGTGTGCGCCTTCCTCGTCGTTGCCGGTGCGACACGGATTTGGGCAGGTTTCCATATCCGGCCGGCGGCGGGCTGGCGCTGGGTCGTGGCAGCCGGCGTTGTGACGTTCTGCGTCGGCGCCATGCTGATTGCGGTCTTGCCCGCCGTCGGCCTGTGGCTGCTCGGTGCGATGCTGGTCGTCGATCTGGTCTTCCAGGGTTGGGGCTTTATTGCATTCGGGCTCGCGCTCAGAAGCCGGGCCTCGCGGCATTCGGCCGAACCGGCGGCGGTGTGAGCCATGATGACAGGGTCGACATTCACGCGGCACCGGGAGATCGCCTGGCGCAGCGGTCGCACGAAATCGACATCGCGGCTGGTTGCCGAGGAGAGCGCCATCGCGCTCACCTACAACGGATCGACCCATGCCGTGATGATGGGAACGCCGGCCGATCTGGAGGATTTCGGTGTCGGCTTCAGCCTCACCGAGGCGATCATCGACCGCGCAAGCGAGATCAGGAGCATCGAGCTGATCTCGAACGAACTCGGCATGGAAGTGCGGATGTGGCTTGGGGGGGACCGCGTGACGACCCTGGCCGCGCGGCGCCGCGCCATCAGCGGTCCGGTCGGATGCGGATTATGCGGCATCGAAAGCCTTGAACAGGCGCGTCGCGCGCCGTCACGCGTTGAAGGGCGTGGCATTGCCTTTCATGCGCGGGACCTGCTGAACGCCATGCATGCGCTGTCTCCCCTCCAGATATTGAACCAACATACGCGGTCCGTTCACGCGGCAGCCTTGTGGCGCCCTCGCACCGGCATTGCTCTGATCAGGGAGGATGTCGGCCGGCACAATGCGCTCGACAAGCTTGCCGGCGCCATCGTCCGCGACGGCAAGTCAGCCTGCGACAGCGCCGTGCTGCTGACGAGCCGGGTTTCGGTGGAGATGGTGCAGAAGGCCGCGATGATCGGCGCGCCGGTCGTTGTGGCCGTTTCCGCGCCGACCGCGCTCGCGATCCAGACCGCGAACGAGGCGGGAATCACGCTACTCGCCGTCGCCCGCGATGACGGATACGGCGTGTTCACGCATCCGCGCCGTGTTCTGCTGCCTGACGAGGCCGCCCCGCGCGCCGGCTGCTGACTTCGGCGGACCCGCGAATATGGCCATGCAAACTGCAGCACTGGAGCCCCTGGCCGGGACAAGCGTCGAAGCATGTGCCCCGGAACGATCGCTGCTGGTTGCCTCTGTGCTGAGCATGTCGGGCGGTTTCCTCGACGCGTTTACCTGGCTGTCACTCGGCGTCTTCGCGAGCTCGCAAACCGGCAATGTCGTCTTCCTCGGAGTCTACGCGCTATCAGGGCAATGGCAGCGCGCGCTTCACCATCTTCTTCCACTCGTGGCCTTTGTCCTGGGAGCGTTGGTGGCGGTTCGCACCCGGGCGGCGTTATGTTGCCTCATCGGAGAGATCGTCTGTCTCGCCGCGACGATGCTGTTGCTTCATCGCGTTTCGGATGAGATCACGATCCTCGTCATCTCCTTTGGCGTCGCGCTGCAGTCGGCAAGCTTCAGACAGGTCGGTCACTGGAAATATCTCTCGGTCACGGTCACCGGCAACATGCTCCGGGCCATGGATCAGTTCGTTGCGGCGCCTGATCGCGATGCGGCGCGCGGCGCCGGAACCATGCTCACGCTCTGTTTGGCGTTCCTGCTAGGGGCCGCCGTCGGCGGTTGCGTGACGAAATGGTTGGGAACCTGGAGCCTCGCTCTGCCGATTGCATCGTCGATATACGTTCTCTGGCTCTGCCGCCGGCGAAGCCATTCGCACTGACGTCGCGCTCGCTTGTTGCAGGTAGAGGCGCTCGCCATGCCATTCGGAAAGAGGACGTTCGTTCGCGGAAGCGCATGCGCCGTCCCGCGGATAAGCTCCGGGGTGCGGCCGCGGTGCTCAAGGTCGACAACATTCCGCAATCGGCCGCTCGCGCGCGGGCGACCGCGAAGCGGGCGTGAGCGAACGGGAGGCTCTCCGATGGATCCGACGGCACTCCTCCTGTCGCGGCTGCAATTCGCCTTCACCATCTCGTTCCACATCATCTTCCCGGCATTCACGATCGGGCTTGCGGCCTGGCTCACCGTGCTCGAAGCGATGCACCAGTACAGTGGCAAGCCCGTCTACCGGACCCTGTTCGCGTTCTGGCTGAAGATCTTCGGCGTGGCCTTCGGCATGGGCGTCGTATCGGGCATGGTGATGGCATTTCAGTTCGGAACGAACTGGAGCGTGCTCTCGAAGATGTCGGGTCCGATCCAGGGCC
The DNA here is from genome assembly GCF_019402665.1 of Bradyrhizobium canariense. Lineage (GTDB taxonomy): Bacteria > Pseudomonadota > Alphaproteobacteria > Rhizobiales > Xanthobacteraceae > Bradyrhizobium > Bradyrhizobium canariense. The sequence continues at coordinate 84,125 of NZ_VSST01000019.1, read as the reverse complement.
CGCTTCTGTCCTACGAAACATTCACCGCCTTCATGCTGGAGGCGGGCTTCTTCGGCATCCTCATCTTCGGTCGGCCCCGGGTGCCGCCGTGGTTCTACCTGTTCTCGACCGCGATGGTTGCGCTCGGAACCACGCTGTCGGCGTTCTGGATCATGGTCAACAACAGCTGGATGCAGGTGCCGACCGGCTACGTCCTGCAGAACGGCCAGTTCGTGCCTGATGACTGGGCGCAGATCATCTTCAATCGCGTGGTCTGGGTCCGGTTTCCGCATATGCTGCTCGCGTCCTATCTGACTGGCGCGTTCTGCGTGGCGGCGACCGGCGCGTGGTATCTGCTGCGGCGGACCTATCGCGCCGAGGCGCATGTAATGCTGCGGATGGGCCTTGCGCTCGCGGCCGTGCTGCTGCCGGTCCAACTCTTCATCGGGCATCTCGTCGGTGACTACGTCCACGACTACCAGCCGGCTAAGTTCGCCGCGATCGAGACACGCTGGCATGACGAGCAGCCGGCCTCGGAGGTGCTGATCGCAATTCCCGATTCGAGCGCCGAATCGAACAAACACGCGATCTCGATTCCCGTGCTCGGCAGCATCATCGGCAGCATGAGCCTGACATCGAAAGAGGTCGGCCTGACCAGCTTTGCGCCGCAGGACCGGCCGCCGGTAACGATACCCTTCTTCGCCTTCCGCATCATGGTCGGCTGCGGTTTCGTGATGCTGGGGCTGGCCTGGCTCGGGACCTGGCTTGGCCTCAAGCATCGGCTGGATCGGAGCCGCCTGCTGCTGTGGGGCATCTTCCTCAGCTTCCCGCTGCCGTGGATCGCAATTCTCACCGGCTGGTACACCGCGGAAGTGGGGCGCCAACCATGGACCATCTACGGCGTGCTCCGCACTGCGGACGCCGTGACGCCGTTCCTGACCGCGTCGGCTGCGTTGGCTTCCCTGATCCTGTTCGTCGCGGTCTACGCCTTCATCTTTTCGTTCGGGACGTATTACATCTATCGGCTGCTGCGTGCCGGCCCGGCGGGACTCGGCGGCAAGCCGCTCCTCGCTCCCGTGCCCAATCGGCCGATGTCGCTCGCCGATCAGGTGCCGACCGCCCGCAGCTATCTCGAGGCAGGAGAGTAACCATGGTGATGTACTGGGTTGCCCTTCTTGCCATCAGCATTCTGATCTATCTCCTCCTCGACGGGTTCGATCTCGGCGTCGGCATGCTGTTCGGTGTGGCCGGCAGCGAGGCGAAGCGGCATGCCATGCTGAGCACGGTCGCTCCGGTCTGGGACGGCAATGAGACCTGGCTGATCGTCACGGGCGTGATCATGTGGGGCTCGTTCCCCGTTGTCTACGCCATGGTGATGTCGGCCCTCTATATCCCTGTCGTCGTGATGCTGCTTGGATTGATCCTGCGCGGCGTGGCCTTCGAGTTTCGCGGCAAGGCCCTCCGTTCGCGCTGGGTCTGGGACGTCGGTTTCGTCGCGGGCTCGTTCGCCGCCAGCTTCATGCAGGGCGCGATGGTCGGCGCTCTCGTCGAAGGGCTTCAGTTCTCCAACGGCGATTATACCGGTGGAACGCTCGGCTGGCTGACCGCCTTTTCCGCCCTGTGCGGGATTGGACTCTGCTTCGGCTATTCGCTGCTCGGGGCCTGCTGGCTGGTGAGGAAGAGTGATGGTCCCGTTCGGGATGCCGCGCGGAGCCAGATCCCGCCGCTGGCGACCGGCGTCCTGGTGTTCCTGGTCGTCGTCTTTGCATATGCGCTTGCCGAGCATCTTCCGATTCTGCAGCGCTGGACCGACCGGCCCTATCTGCTCGTGTTTCCCGCGATCGGCGCCGGTGCGGCCGCGATGCTGGCCAAGAGCATCCTGGTCCATGACGATTATTGGCCGTTCCATATGGTCGCGCTGATCTTCGTGGCGGCTTTCGCCACGCTCGCTCTGTCGTTCTGGCCCTACATGATCCCGTTCGTCATCACGATCGACGAGGCCGCGGCGCCTCATGCAAGTCTCGCCTTCATGTTCTGGGGCGCCGGCCTGGTCGTATTCCCGCTGATGCTGCTCTATGTCGCCGTCGGTTATCGCGTTTTCCGCGGCAAGGCGGCCCCAGCGGCCGATCACTACTGACCGCTGCACGGCTCGAAAGGCGAACAAAAAGAAAGGCGCCGGTTTCGGCGCCTTCCTCGTTCTTGTCCCTATGTGGCTTTGCTTCAGGATTTGGGCATGACACCGGGGCTACTGTCCGGCCATTGGGCGATCAGCTTCTCGTCGATGTTGAAATGCTGGGCTACCAGCGTGGCCGGCGTGTGTGTCAGCCAGTTGGAGAGCGACACCTCCTCGTAGCGGGGCGCACGGAACACGCCGACGAACTGCAATTCGGTGTCGCCGACATTCTCGACATAATGGCCGAGATTGCGCCGGACATAGCCGATGTCGCCGGCCGAGAAATCCGTCGTCAGCGCGTTGGGGCCGGTGTCGAACACCGTCATCCGCGCCTTGCCTTTGATGTAGTACTGCCACTCGTCGGCGTTCGGATGCCAGTGCATCTCCCGGACCGCTCCCGGCGGCATCGTCACCAGCGCCGCGGCGACGGTGGTGGCCACCTTGAAGTTGCTGCTGTCGGCGACGCGGATGCTGCCGGCGGAGCTCTCCTTTACCGGCGCCGAACTGCCGAGCGAATGGATGAACGGATAGGGCGGTGCTTCGGCATGCTTGGCGACTGCGGCACGATCGGCGGCGAGATCGCTGGGCAGCGTGCCCTGGAAGATCCAGCGATTGTGCAGCGGGATCTTCGCGAAAGCGTCGGCGGGGACGCCGAAATTCTTCCCGAGTATCTCGGGCGGCGTATGGGCGAGCCAGTCCGTCACCAGCAGCGTGTTGAACTCATTGGCGTGGCCGTCGTCGAAACAGATCACGAATTCGCAACCATCAGGCCCCAGGCCTTGCAGCGAGTGCGGTGCGCCCGGTGGGAAATACCAGAGGTCGCCGGCCTTGAGGTCGCCGACATAGGGGCGCCCCTGCGTGTCGAGCACGGTGATGCGGCAGCTGCCGTAGGTCATGATCGCCCATTCGGCCGCCTGATGCCAATGCAGCTCGCGGATGCCGCCGGCGGACAGCCGCATATTGACGCCGGAGATTTCCTTCGAGATGGCGAAGTCCTCGACGGTGACTTGCCGTGCCCAGCCGCCATTCTGGATGCGCCTCGGCGCATTGTTGAACGAGGCCCAATCCATCGGCAAGCCACCGACGTCGGTCGCCGGCGGGCTTTGTGCGGAGGGGAATTGCTTGCCCAGTTCGGGATTCTGCGGACCGGGATCAGTCAGGCTTCCGGGGCTCTTGGCGTTGACGGCGCCTTGCGGCGGCTCGTCCGGATTGCCGAAGGTTGCGGCCTGCGCACTGGAACCGACCATGGCGGCGCCTGCCGCGGACATGGCCAGCAAATCACGTCGTGAAAACATCTTGGGTCGCTCCTGAAAACTGTCGAAAGCCCTCCCGTAGCGACGGGGCTCCGGCCGACAAACCTAGTTTCCGCTTGCCGCTTCTGCTTCCGCGAACGGCGCTGTTTTTGCCGGAATGCATGGCTGCTTCGGCCCGCCGCCCGGGATCGAACGTGTGCAATTGCGAAATTCGGCTTCGTTCTGAAAAGACGGCTCTGCCTGCGCGATCCTTAACTGAACCGGAGAATTGCCATATCGAGAGATATCGAGATGACCACGAAATCGGTTCGTCCCTATCGCGAGCCCGCCGGCGGCTGGGGCGCACTCAAGGCGCTCAGCGAGGCGCTTCTGGTGCAGCGGGCGCCGCTGAAAGGTGCAGCGACGCTCAGCCGGATGAATCAACCGGAGGGTTTCGATTGCCCCGGCTGTGCCTGGCCCGATCCGAAGCATACCTCGTCATTCGAATTTTGCGAGAACGGCGGCAAGGCGATCGCCTGGGAGACAACATCGAAGCGCTGCACGCCGGAATTCTTCGCCGAGCATACCGTCACGGAGCTCGCGGGCTGGAACGATTACGATCTCGAAATGGTCGGGCGGCTCACTCATCCGGTGGCCTACGACGCCGCATCCGACCGCTATCTCCCGATGGCGTGGAGCGATGCATTCGACATGATCGGTCGCGAGCTCAAGGCCTTGCCGGATCCGAACATGGCGGAGTTCTACACGTCCGGGCGGACTTCGAACGAAGCCGCCTTCCTCTATCAGCTCTTCGTGCGCGAATACGGCACCAACAACTTTCCCGACTGCTCGAACATGTGCCACGAGGCGACCAGCGTCGGCCTGCCGTACTCGCTGGGCGTCGGCAAGGGCACCGTGCTGCTGGAGGATTTCGACAAGACCGATTGCATCTTCATCTTCGGCCAGAATCCGGGCACCAACAGCCCGCGGATGATGACCAGCCTGCGCAATGCGGCACGCCGCGGCGCGTCCATCATCTCGTTCAACCCGTTCCGTGAGCGGGCGCTGGAGCGCTTCCAGGCGCCGCAGAGCCCGGTCGAGATGATCACGCTGTCGTCGACGGCGATCAGCTCAAGACTGTTCCAGGTGCGGGTCGGCGGCGACGTCGCCGTCCTCAAGGGGATCATGAAGATTCTGGTGGAAGCCGACGAGGCCGCTCGTGCCGCCGAGCAGCCGGAGATCCTGGACTGGGATTTCATTCGCGGCCACACCATCGGCATCGAAGCGCTGATCGATGATCTCAAGCGCACGCAATGGCCGGACATCGAACGTCAGTCCGGCCTGACGCGCGAGGACATGGAATATGCGGCCGGCGCCTATATGAAGGCCGAGCGCGCCATCCTCGTGTACGGAATGGGCATCACCCAGCACTGGCGCGGTGCGAACAACGTCCAGCAGATCGCCAACCTCGCGCTGTTGCGCGGCAATGTCGGGCGCGATGGCGCCGGCGTATGCCCGGTTCGCGGTCATTCCAACGTGCAGGGCGATCGGACCGTGGGAATCACGGAAGTTCCCAAGGCGGACTTCCTCGAGCGCCTGGAGCAACGCTTCGGCTTTAAGCCTCCGGCCGCGCCGGGACACAACGTGGTGACCGCGTTGGAGGCCATGATCCGCGGCGAGGTGAAGGCCTTTTTCGCGATGGGCGGCAATTTCGCCGCGGCCATTCCGGACTGGCAGGCGACGCGGGCTGCGCTTGGCAAGCTCGATCTGACCGTCCACGTCTCAACCAAGCTCAACCGCAGTCACCTGATCCACGGCCACGCCGCCCTGATCCTGCCGTGCCTCGGGCGCACCGAGATCGATGTGCAGCAATCGGGGCCACAGTCGGTCACGGTGGAGGATTCGATGTCGATGGTGCATGCGTCCGCCGGCCACAACAAACCGGCATCGGAGCATCTCCTCAGCGAGATCGCGATCGTCGCCGGCGTCGCCAAGGCGACGCTGGGCGAGCGCACGGTGGTCGACTGGGACGGCTTCGTCGCTGATTACGACCGGATTCGCGATGCGATCGAGGCGGTGTTCCCGATCTTCCAGGGCTACAACGCCCGCATCCGCGTCCCCGGCGGCTTCCATCTTACCTCGACGGCACGCGAGCGCATCTGGGCGACGCCGTCGGGCAAGGCGAACTTTTTGGTCTTCCCGGGTTGCGGCGAGGACCCGCCGCAGAGCGATCCCGATTTCCTGTGGCTCACCACCATACGCAGCCACGATCAGTACAACACGACGCTCTACTCGATGTCCGACCGCTATCGCGGCGTGTTCGGCCAGCGCGACGTGGTCTTCCTCAACGAATACGAGATGAGCAAGCGCGGGCTTGCCGACGGCGACCGCGTCGACCTGATAACCGCCTCGACCGATGGCGCCGAGCGGATCGTGCGTAACTTCCGCGTGGTAGCCTATGCCTTTCCGACCGGCTGTTGCGCGGCGTACTATCCGGAGACCAATCCGCTGGTGCCGCTCTATGCCCGTGATCCCCTGAGCTTCACGCCATCATACAAGGGCGTCCCGATCCGCCTGGTGCGTGCGGCCGCGGCAGGGGAATAGCGGCACCGCCGGAGTCACATATCCGCGTGAAGGTCGCAGCGCGGCGGATCGACGGGGATGGCGATGGGCAGCGTAAACCAGAACCGGGCGCCACTCGTACCATTGCCTTCAGCGCCGATCCGGCCGCCATGCGCTTCGACGATTGACCGGCAGATCGGCAATCCCATGCCCATGCCGCTGTCCTTGGTCGTGAAGAAGCTGTCAAACAGACGATTTGCATGCTGGGCGGCGATGCCGGGACCGTTGTCCTCCACCGAGCAGCACAATGTTGCGGCGTCCTGTGTGACCGTGCTGATGACGATCTTGCGATCGTCATATCCGGCCTGCGTTATTGCCTGCGCCGCGTTGATAGCGAGATTGACGATCACCTGCTGGAGTTGGGTGCGATCTCCGAGAACCAGCGGCGCGCCCGGATCGGGCCGGTGCAGGATCGTCACGCTGCGGGATTCCATCTCGTGTTGAAGGAAAAGAAGTGCTTCGCGGATGATCTCGTCAAAGGACAGCAATGCCTGCTCGGGGGCTTTCCGGGAGGCCATCCCGTGAACGCGCGCCACGATGTTCGCGGCGCGCTGGGTATCCACGACGATGTTCTCGATGGTCTTGCGGATCTCGAGGATATCGGGCGTGGGCCTGTTCAGCCACCGTAGGCCGGCGGCGCCGTTGGTGGCGATGGCGGCCAGCGGCTGATTGACCTCGTGCGCGATCGACGCGGTGAGCTCGCCGAGCATCGAGACGCGCGCGGCATGCGCGAACTCGGCCTGTACCTGCTGGAGCTTCTGCTGGGCGCGAATGCGTTCGGAAATGTCGATGGTAACGACCAGGCTTGCTTCGAGATTGTCAATGGGGCCGACGCGAGCCGTCGTAAAGAGAACGTCGACGATGCGGCCGTCCCACGTGACCATCTGGGTCTCTTCCTCGAAATTCGTTTCTCCGCGGAAGCGGGACTCGATAGCCCGGCGGAACGTATCTGGACGTTGCTTCCAGGTCTCGGCCATGGAACGTCCGACATAGCCTTCCCCGAAACTCTGGATCGCCCGTTCGTTGGCCTCCTGAATCGAGAGTGCGTCCATGCAGGTCCGGAGGAAATCGGGATGGCTATCGAGATAGAGGCCCAGATCGGTAACGCCCTCGGCGCGCAACTTTCGGAACAGCGCCATCAGCCTGCTGGTGTCGAGCTGCCGAAGCGCGATCGGCATCCGGCTGAACAAATGGCGGTAACGCTGCTCGCTCCGCTCCAGCTCGGCATGGGCCTTCTTCTGCGCGGTGATGTCCATGACCGCGCCGACGAGCGTCAGCGAAGCGGCCAGAAAAGCGGCGAAGGCAATCGCCGCGAAATTGTCTCCGAGCAGCGAGCAGGCGAAGGACAGCAAGGTCAAAACAAGGCTACCCCAAGCCCACAGCAGAATCCGATCCTGTATTGTGTGGATCGGCAGCAAACGGCGCCACCATCGACGAGGCTGTACGGGGTCGGAGCCATCCAGGCATTCGAGCGTCATGCAAAAGGTTTACCGCCCCGCCGGAGGCCGGTCTTTTGCCTTTTCGTCGGCGCTTTGTCAAAACGCACGAAGCTGTGATCGAGCTGGCATCATGCCGCCAGTTAACTACTCAAGCGGATTCATGGCGCAATCCAGTATCCGCTTCGCGCGTGGCTGGAGTGGATGTCTCGGCCGACCGCGGCTTGCGTCCGGTGAGCCAATTGCTGAGCCGGTCCAGATAGAGATAGACGACGGGCGTCGTGTAGAGCGTCAGGATCTGCGATAACATCAGACCGCCGACGATAGTGTAGCCGAGCGGCTGACGCAGCTCGGCGCCGGTGCCGGAGCCGATCATCAGCGGTACGCCGCCCAGCAGCGCCGCCATCGTCGTCATCAGGATGGGGCGGAAGCGCAGCGTGCAGGCCTGGTAGATCGCCTCTTCCGGGCTGAGCCCGTGCTGGCGCTCCACCTCGAGGGCGAAATCGACCAGCATGATGCCGTTCTTCTTGACGATGCCGATCAGCAGGATGATGCCGATGATGGCGATGACGCTGAGATCCACGTGGACCGCCAGCAGCAAGAGCAGCGCGCCGATGCCCGCCGACGGCAGCGTCGACAGGATCGTAATGGGGTGGATCAGGCTCTCATAGAGCACACCGAGGATAATGTAGATCACGATCAGCGCCGCGCCGATCAATAGCGGCGTGCCCGACAGGGAGGACTGGAACGCCTGCGCATTGCCCTGGAACGAAGCCGTTAGCGAGGCGGGCTTGCCGGTGCTCTTCTCGATGTTCTGGATCGCCGCCACCGCGACGCCCAGTGCGACGCCGGGCTTCAGGTTGAACGAGATTGTCACCGAGGGGAACAGGCTCTGGTGATTGATCAGGATCGGCGCGGGCTTGATTTCGCTGTGAACCAGCGTGCTCAGGGGGACCTGCTGGCCGGTGGCCGAGTTCAGGTAGATGTCCTTGAGCGCTTCGGGGCCGTACTGAAAACGTGGGTCGACCTCCATCACGACATGGTACTGGTTCAGCGAGGTGAACATCGTGGAGACGATGCGCTGGCCGAATGCGTCATCGAGCGTGTTGTCGATCGTCGTGGGCAGGATGCCGAAGCTCGATGCGACCTCGCGATTGACGGTGACCTCCAGCCTCGGGCCGGCATTGGCCTGGTCGCTCGCGACGTCGGTGATGAGGTCGAGCGCGCGGAGCTTCTCCAGAAAGATCGCCGACCAGTTGGTGAGCTCGTTGGAATCGGCGTCCGTCAGCGTGTACTGATACTGAGTCTTCGACAGCCGTGCGCCGATGGTGATGTCCTGCGCGGCCTGCATGTAAAGCCTGATGCCCTGAATATGGGCGAGCCGAGGCCCTAGCCGCTCGATGATCTGATCGGCACTGGCCTTGCGCTCGGGCTTCGGCTTCAGGACGATGAAGATGCGTCCCTGGTTGAGCGTCGCGGTCGGGCCGCCCGGGCCGATATAACTCGCCACCGACTGGACCGCTGGATCCTTCGAGAGGATATCGACGACCGCCTGCTGGCGCTCGGACATCGCGGGGAAGGAGATGTCCTGTGCGGCTTCGGTGATGCCGACGATCTGCCCGGTGTCCTGCTGCGGGAAGAAACCCTTCGGTATGACGACGTAGAGGTAACCGGTCAGCGCGATGGTCGAGAGCATCACCAGCAGCGTCACGAAGCGATGGCGCAACACGATTCGCAGGCCTCTCGCATAGAGTGCCAGCAGTGCGTCGAAGCCGCGTTCGAAGGCGAGGTAAAGCCGGCCGTGCTTCGCCCGCGAGTCGTCCTTCAGCAGGCGCGCGCACATCATCGGCGTCAGCGTCAGCGAGATGATGAGCGACAGCAGCAGCGCGGCGGTGATCGTGATCGCGAATTCATGGAACAGCTTTCCGACGTAACCGCCCATCAGGAACAGCGGGATGAACACCGCGATCAGCGACAGGGTGATGGAGACGATCGTGAAGCCGATTTCGCTGGAACCTTTGAGCGCGGCCTCCATCGGCGTCATGCCCTGCTCGAGATGGCGCACGATGTTCTCGATGACGACGACGGCATCGTCGACCACGAAGCCCACCGCGATCGACAGTGCCATCAGCGAGAGGTTGTCCAGGCTGTAGCCGAGCACGTAAAGCACCGCGAACGTGCCGACCAGCGACAGGGGAACCGTGATCGCCGGGATGATCGTGGCCCAGAAATTCCGCAGAAACAGGAATATGACCATCACCACGAGTGCGACCGTCAGCATCAGCGTGAATTGAACGTCGGAAACGGCGGCGCGAATGGTGGCGGTCCGGTCGGCGGCAATCGTCACCTTGATCGCGGGCGGAACGGAGGCCTGCAGTTGCGGCAGCAGCTTCTTGATGCGGTCGACGGTTTGGATCACATTGGCGCCGGGAACGCGCTGCACCGCCAGGATGATGGCGCGATCATTGCCGTACCAGCCGGCCAAGAGGTCGTTCTCGGGCCCGTCGACCGCCGTACCGATGTCGCGTATCCGCACCGGTGAGCCGTTGCGATAGGCGATGATGAGGTCTTCATAGGCGGCGGGCTTGAGCAACTGATCGTTGGTGTTCAGCGTATAGGTAACGCGCGGGCTGTTGAGCGTGCCCTTGGGCAGGTCGACATTGGCGCCGGCGATCACGTTGCGAACGTCTTCGAGGCCGATGCCGCGCGCGGCAAGCGCCTGCGGATTGACGCGAACGCGGATTGCGGGTTTCTGCTGGCCGCCGATGCCGACGAGTCCCACGCCCGGCACCTGCGAGATCTTCGGCAGCAGGATGTTCTCCGCATAGGCATCGACCGTGGTCAGCGGCAGCGAGTCGGACGTCAGCGCGATCAGCATGATCGGCGTCTCCGCCGGGTTCACCTTCCGGATCGTCGGTGGGTAGGGGATATTCGGCGGCAAGAACGGGCTCGCGGCATTGATCGCGGCCAGCACGTCCACCGCTGCGCTGTCCACCGTGCGCGACAGCTCGAATTGCACCGTGAGCTGGGCCACGCCGAGCGCACTGGACGAGGTGAGCTGAGTGATACCGGGAATCTGGCTGAGCTGCTGCTCGAGCGGAGTGGCCAGCGACGAGGCGATCGTGCCCGGGTCGGCGCCGGGCAGTTGCGCCGAGATCTGGATGGTCGGGTAGTTGACGTTCGGCAGCGCGCCGACCGGCAACAGCGGATAAGCCGCAAGGCCGCACAGCAGCAGGCCCGCCATCAGCAGCGCGGTTGCGATCGGCCGCAGGATGAAGGGGGCGGAGATGTTCATGGGATTGCGTCCTGCACGGCGCTCTGCAGGTCGGCTTCACGCGCGGCCTTGCCGTGCAGCTCGAGAACGCGGCTGCCTTCCGTCAGTCGATACTGGCCGTCGACGACGACAACGTCACCGGATTTCAGGCCCTGGTCGATCAGGGCCTGGCCATCGGTGATCTGGGCGACGTGAACGGGACGCAAGGTAACCGTCCGGTCAGCGGATACGACATAGACATAGCTGCCGTTCGGCCCCTGCTGCACGGCCGAGCCGGCGACAGTGAGCGCATCCTTCTGAATCTCGAGCAGCAGGCGCGCATTCACCAACTGGCCCGGCCATAGCCGGTGCTCATGGTTCGGAAACACCGCCTTGAGCTGGACGGTGCCGGTCGTTCCCGCGATCTCGTTGTTGACCAGCAGTAGCGTGCCTTCGTCGAGCTTTGTCTTGTTGTCCTGGCTGTAGGCGATGACCTTCAGGGCGCCCTTTGCGGCGTGCTCCTGGATCATCGGCAGGTCTGCCTGCGGCAAGGTGAACAGCAGCGAGATCGGCTCGATCTGGGTGACGACGACGAGGCCATTGGCGTCGGTCGGATGAATGACATTGCCGACATCGATCTGGCGAACGCCGGTGATGCCGGGAACGGCCGACGAGAGGCGCGTATAGCTCAGCTGGACATTGGCCTCGTCGATCTGGGCCTGGTCCGCCTTCACGGCAGCCTTGAGCTGCGCCACCTGCGCCGTCTGCGTCTCGATCAGTTGCGGGGTCGCATAGCCCTTGTCGCCGAGTTGATTGTAGCGGGAGAGATTGGCTTCGGCATTCGCGAGCTGCGCCTGGTCCCTGTCGCGATTGGCCGTCAACTGCTCGATCTGGGCCTCGTAAGGACGCGGATCGATCTGGGCGAGCAAGTCGCCGGCCTTGACGGCCTGTCCCTCGGTGAAGGCGATCTTGACGATCTGTCCTTGAATCTGGCTGCGCACGACGTCGGTGTTGTAAGCGATCACCGTGCCGATGCCGTGCAGATAGATCGGAACGTCCTTGCCCGTGACCGTGGCGGCGACCACCGGCACCGCAGCGGGCACGGGTGCGGCTGCCACGGCCGGCGATCGGTCGGTGCCGAAGAACCAGAAGCCCGCGCCGAGCATGATCGCAGCGAGAGTGAGGAGCGCAATGGTGAGGTTCCGTTTCACGGTGATGGTCCTTCTTGATCTCAGGGATTGCCGGAGCCGTCGATCGATGTCGTGCCGTTCAAGGACGTTGTGCCGTTCAAGGGCGTCGGGCCAGCCACCGGCACGGACGGACTGATTCCGGCGCCTCCGATTTCAGTGGCGCCCAGCGGAATTCCGACGCGGCCGACCGTCGATGTCGAGGGCAGGGACGGGACCGCTGCGGTGCTGCCGGCACAAGTGGTCGATGAGGTGCCGGACAACCCGCCGCCGTCGAACAATGCTCCGGTCGATGCGGCGTTGCCGGACCCGGCGCAGGCGCTCGTGCTTTGCGCAGGGTTGATCGGCGAGATGCCGGGCGTTACGATTTCGGTCGATCCCAACGGAATGCCCACTGGCCGCGTGGATTGCGGGTTGAGCGGCGACGTCGCAAGCATGCCGGCGGGAGGCTGCATTCCCGGCGCCGTTGTTTGAGCGATGGCCGCAGCCGGGACCAGCCACAGCATGGCGGTCGCAAGCATCACACCGTTGTATGTTGAATATTGTTGTCGCATGGATGAAAGCTCCGGCCGACTGCGATCGAACAATAGGAAGCTGCGCCGGCGCGGGTATTTCCAGAACGCACGCCCTGCTGCCCGGCTGCACGACGACGAGGCGAATCCGGTGCGTCGTGCATCGCATTCTGTCTTGCGCGACCACGTTCGACGCATCGCCTCGCCGTTGGCCTGAGATAGCCTTCGCTATCTCAGGATGGCCCGGGCGTGCGCGATCTCCCGACTGCACGCGGCGAGGTCGCCGCCGCGATTGGCGGTGCGCGCGCGATCGAGCGAGTCGAGCGCCTCGGTGAAATCGATGCCATTGCCACCAGCTGCTTCCGCGAGCGAGCGGGGCGTGGGTTGATGGCCGCGCAGCGCGCTGAGGCTCTCCGGCTTCCAGCCGTGGGAGCCAGCGTCTCTTTCTATGGCCAGATCGAGCTGGGCCTGGGTTTGCGCGATGTCATCCGTGCAGGTTCCGGCACGAGCCGGCATTGTTGCGTACAGCAGGGCGAAGAGGGCCAAGCTGCACTTTGCGATGGATGTCATTGTTCGATCCTATGCTTGAATTTCGAGTGACGTCAGGAACGTTGCCTTGAATGACAGGGCGCGCATCGATCGTCTTTCGTGTACGAACGCCGGCCGTTCACGCTTGCGAGAGGTCATGTCATGAATGTCAGCGTACATAACGTGAGCCCCCAAAAATGCCTCGCTCAACGGGGCTACGTCCGGAGGATGTTCGAGCAGCGATCGTCGCAGCTCGCGTGTCCAGGCGTGCGAAGTGGCAAGGATAGTTGTTTGCGGAAATACGCAAGCAAGCCTTGAAATTAGTATCGCGTCATTCCAACCCGGAGTGATCCCGACATGAAACACATCAGCGCCAGCCTCGCCTTTGCCGCCGCTCTCTCCTTGTTCTCGGCCGTCGCCCCTGCGCGCGCGGAGCCCCTGAAGAACATCGTCCTGGTGCACGGCGCCTGGGTGGATGGGTCCGGCTGGAAGCCGGTCTACGAGATCCTGACCAAGGAAGGCTTCCGCGTCACCATGGTGCAGGAGCCCGAGACCTCGTTCGCCGACGACGTCACTGCGGCCAAACGTATTCTCGATCTGCAGGATGGCCCGACGCTTCTCGTCGGTCACAGCTACGGCGGCTCGATCATCACCGAGGCCGGCGTACATCCGAACGTCGTCGGTCTTGTCTACGTCGCCGCACATGCGCCCGACGTCGGCGAGGACGAATCGGCGCTGGGCAAGAAGACGCCGAGCGTGCTCGGGAAGACCGAAGGCGTCATCAAGATGACCCCCGACAAATTCACCTATCTCGATCCCGTGCAATTCCCGAAACTGTTCGCGCCGGATCTGCCGCGCGAGCGGGCTGAGTTCGTCGCGCGCTCGCAGGTCCCGGCCGCGACACAGGTCTTCAGCACGCCGCTGACGGCAGCGGCGTGGAAGACCAAGCCGAGCTGGGGCATCGTCGCCGGCAACGACCAGATCATCAGTCCGGATCTGGAGCGCTGGTACTATGAGCGCGCCAAGAGCCAGACCACTGTGATCCCCGGCGCGAGCCACTCGGTCTACGAGTCCCGTCCGAAGGAAGTGGCGGCGGTCATCGCCCGCGCCGCGCGCAGCATTCAGTCGCCGGTCACGCGCTGACCGTGCTTTTGCTGGTCCCGACGCACGACCGGCAGAAGGAAGGACGGCGGGAGTGACAGCACTCCCGCCGCCCCGAATATTCCATCCGGAGAATTCCCATGAAAATGATCGAGACGACCAGCTCCGCTCTGAACTGGAAGGTGACGACGGTGAAGCGGGCCGGACTCAGCCGCGACTTGCCGTCCGGCAATCCGGATTTGATGTGGGTCGCGAATTCGTCGACACTGATCTACGGTGAGCGGGATGCGGTTCTCGTCGACACGTTCCTCACCGCCGGGCAGTCGAAGACGTTGCTGGACTGGGTCGTTTCGTGCGAGCGAAATCTGACCACGATCTATGTCACGCACGGGCACGGAGATCACTTCTTCGGCCTGGCGCCGCTGCTCGATCGCTTTCCGCATGCGAAGGCCGTTGCAGTTCCCGAGGTCGTCGAGGAGATGAAGGCGCAGCTTGCACCTGAAGCGCTCGATGGCTTCTGGCGCAAGCGCTTTCCGGGCGAGATCGCAGAGCGTCTGGCCGCGGCTGCGCCCCTCGAAGGCGAGCTTACGCTCGAGGGACACAAGCTCGTCGTCGTCGACATGGGACGAACCGATACGGCCCGCTCAACTGCTCTTCATGTCCCCTCTCTCGACCTGATTGTCGCCGGCGACACCGTGTACAACGGCATTCATCCCTATCTGGTCGAAACCGATACGCAGAGCCGGCTGGAATGGATCGCCGCGCTCGGCCGGCTCGATGCCTTGAAGCCGCGCTTCGTGGTGGCCGGACACAAGAAGCCGGACAACGACGACGATCCGCGCAACATCGCTGAGACCCGTCAATACCTGCTCGATTTCAACCGCCTCGATAAGGCGACGACATCGCCGCGCGAGCTTTACGAGGCGATGCTCGAGCTCCATCCCGACCGTGCCAATCCGGGATCGCTCTGGAGCGGAGCCAACGCCGCAAAGGAGCTGAGGTCGTGACGAGCTGGCAGAACAATCGAGCCGCGCGCGATGCGCGCATTGCGGCAGGAGCTGGCCTTGCCCGCGGCAAGGTCGTTGAAGCACACGACGTCACGCGCCTGCTGGAGGCCGTGGTCCGATCGGGAGACCGGGTTTGCCTGGAGGGCGATAACCAGAAGCAGGCGGATCTCTTGAGCCGCGCGCTGCTGGCGGTCGATCTGTCCAAGGTCAACGATCTGCATATGGTGCAGTCGGGTGTGGTTCTGCCCGAGCATCTGGACCTGTTCGACCGCGGGGTCGCAAAGCGGCTCGACTATGCTTATTCAGGACCGCAATCGGCGCGCATCGCGCGCATGCTGTTCGGCGGCAAGATCGAGCTGGGCGCGGTTCATACCTATCTCGAACTGTTCGCCCGCTACTTCATCGACCTTACGCCGCACGTCGCGCTGATCGCCGCCGTCAGCGCCGACCGCGAGGGAAATCTCTACACCGGCCCGAATACCGAGGACACCCCGACCGTGGTCGAGGCAACGGCGTTCAAGGACGGCGTCGTGATCGCACAGGTCAACGAAATCGTCGACACCGTTCCGCGGGTCGATATCCCGGCGGACCGTGTCCATTTCATCGTCAAGGCCGACAAGCCGTTCTTCGTCGAGCCGCTGTTCACGCGCGATCCGGCGGCGATCACGGAAGGCCAGATTCTGACAGCGATGCTCGCGATCAAAGGTGTCTATGCGCCCTATGGCGTACAGCGGCTCAATCACGGCATCGGCTTCAGCACAGCCGCGATCGAGCTCCTGCTGCCGACGTTCGGCGAGAGGCTGGGGCTGAAGGGCACGATCGCGTCCCATTTCGCGCTGAATCCCCATCCCGCGCTCATTCCGGCGATCGAGTCCGGCTGGGTGCGGCAGATCCACTCGTTCGGGTCGGAGGTCGGCATGGACGACTACATCCGGGCCAGATCCGACGTCTACTTCACCGGTTCGGACGGCTCGTTGCGCTCCAACCGCGCCTTCTGCCAGACCGCCGGGCTCTATGCCTGCGACATGTTCATCGGCTCCACGCTGCAAATCGATCTGCAAGGGAACTCGTCGACCGTAACCACCTCGCGCATTGCAGGCTTCGGCGGCGCCCCGAACATGGGGGCGGATGCCCGCGGGCGACGCCATCCGAGCGAGCCCTGGCTGAAGGCCGGAGCAGAGGCCGATCCCGACGGTTCGGCACTGATGCGCCGCGGCCGCAAGCTGGTCGTGCAGATCGGCGAGACGTTCGGCGACAAGAACGTGCCGCTGTTCGTCGAGAAGCTCGATGCGATCGAGCTCGCCGAGAAGCTGAAGCTCGATCTCGCGCCGGTCATGATCTACGGCGACGACGTCACGCACATCATCACCGAAGAGGGCGTGGCAAACCTCTTGCTGTGCCGCACCGCGCAGGAACGCGAGCAGGCCATTCGCGGCGTTGCCGGCTACACCGACGTCGGCCGTCGGCGGGACCACGGCATGGTCTCGCGCCTGCGCGAGCGCGGCGTGATCCGCAGGCCGGAAGATCTCGGTATCAATCCGCTCGATGCGGATCGCAGCCTGCTGGCGGCGCGTTCGATCAAGGATCTCGTGCGCTGGTCGGGCGGACTCTACGCGCCGCCCTCAAAATTCAGGAATTGGTGAGGGACGGACCATGGAAGATCTCAACTTTCAACACCAGGTTCGCGCGCGAGCCGGCGGCACCAGGCAACGCGCGATTGTCGGCGTGGTCGCTTCCGGAAATCTGGAAGTGCTGGTCGAGCGAAGCTTGCCGGATGCGGAATGCGTCGTGGACATCAAGACCGCGGCCATGGGCTTCGGAGCTGTCTGGAGCGCCGTGATCGGCGATTTCGTCGAGCGCTATTCGCCGGGCGGGCTGAAGTTCTCGATCAATGACGGCGGCGCGCGTCCCGATACGGTGTCGCTGCGGCTGGCGCAGGCGGTGCGATTGATCGCGGAGGCCGGCCAATGACCGCTCCGCTCAAGGACATCAGCCCGGCCGAACGGGCCCGCAGCACAAGCTTCTACGAGGCCTCGGCCCGCACGCGACTGGAGCTGCTGCTCGACGCCGGCAGCTTCGTCGAGTTCATTGGGCCGGAGCAGCGCGAAGCCAGCCCGCATCTGAAGATATTCGACCTTCCCGAGCAGTTCGACGACGGCATCATCGTCGGTCACGGACGGCTTGATGGCTCGCCGGTGTTCGTCGCTGCGCAGGAAGGCCGCTTCATGGGTGGCGCGTTTGGCGAGGTGCACGGCGCCAAGCTGACGGGGCTCCTCCGCGCCGCGCGTCAGATCGGCTCGATCCCCGTCCTGATCCTGTTCGATACCGGCGGCGTCCGCTTGCAGGAGGCGAATGCTGGCGAGCTGGCCATCGCCGAGATCATGCGCGCCTTGATGGAAGCCCGCAGCGCAGGCGTGAAGGTCATCGGCCTGATCGGCGGCAGGTCCGGATGCTATGGCGGCGGCGGCCTGATCGCAGGCTGTTGCTCCGCTCTCGCCGTCTCGGAGCCGGGGCGTATCGCAGTGTCGGGCCCCGAAGTGATCGAGACCAATCGCGGCGTCGAGGAGTTCGATTCCCGCGATCGCGCCTTGGTCTGGCGGACCATGGGAGGCAAGCATCGCCGTCTGATCGGTGCCGCCGATGTCTTCGCCGACGACAATGTGCAGGATTTTCGCGAGGCCGCGCTGGAGCTGCTCGGCCTGGTCGGACCTTTCGGTCTCGACAGACTGAGGGCCGAGCAGCGGCGGCTTGCCGACCGGCTGCGTAGCTTCGGTGGCTGCGGCGATGCCGTGGACATCTGGACGGCGGAAGGCATCGCGCATGCCGAGGCCGTTCCAGAGCTGCCGGCCGATCAGTTCATTGCTCTTGCCAACCGGATCGGGAGGACCAGCCGTGACGCTCGATGATATCATCGCTTCGCTCTTTCCCGACGGCCATGAGGTGAGGAACGACAAGGGCGTCATCCTCGGCTCGGCGACGCTGCGATCCGGCGGCCGGATGCTCGTGCTTGGTGTTGCGGACCGGACGGCGCTAGGCGTCGACGAAGCGATCAGGCTATCGGGCCACGTCCTGGAGTCGATCGACCGGGACTCCGGGCCGATCCTGGTGCTCGTCGACAGCGACAGCCAGCGCATGAGCAAGCGCGACGAGCTGCTCGGGCTGAACGAGTTCCTCGCGCATCTGGCGAAAGTGCTGATCCATGCGGATATGAATGGCCGCCCGACTATCGGCCTTCTCTACGGTCACTCGGCTGCGGGCGCCCTGCTTGCGACGGGCCTAGCGACGCGCGTGCTGGTCGGACTGCCCGGGGCCGATCCCGCGGTGATGGACCTGCCGTCGATGGCGAAGGTCACCAAGCTGTCGATGAAGGCCCTGCAGGAAAAGGCGAAGTCGACGCCGGTGTTCGCCCCGGGCCTGTCCAATCTCGCACAGATGGGCGCCGTTCACATGACGTGGAGCAATGCCAGGTCGCTTGCCGACCAGTTGGAGGCGCTGCTGGCCGGCATGCCGGCCGTGCAGGATCGGCGGGATGCGCTCGGCAAGGAGCGTGGCGGCCGGCTGAAGGCCACGGAGATCGCGGAGCGCGTTCATGACCTCGCCCTGCAAGCACGGTGAGCGTCCACCGGGTCGTCACGACCTGGTCTTCATCAGCCCCGAAGGCTGGCGCGCGATGCTGGACGCGCGCGACGACCTCGCAGCCGATTCCCTTCTCGCGCGCTGGCCAAAAATGCGATGGCCGACGATCAGGCGACGCGCTCTGCCATGCGAGGCAACCGGCTTCGCGCTAGGCCTGCCCTTGCCGCCCTCTGCCGGCAAGAAACGGGTCTCTCTCGTGGTCGATATCGACCACGTCGCCTCGGTCGCGAGGCCGCCGTCGCTGCGGCAGGCGCGGGCCTACGCGCCGCGCAACTGGTGGCCGACGCTCGACCGGCTCGACGGGCTGGCGCTTTGCCATGCGGTGGAGGTGCGCGTGTTCGGCAGCCTGGCCTGGCAGTCGCTGACCGGGCTCGACTACGTGACCGACCGTTCCGATCTCGATGTCCTGTTCGAGTTTCACCGCGAAACCGACATCGATCGCTTCGTCGCCGACGTCGCTGCGATCGAGACTGACGCGCCGATGCGGCTCGATGGCGAGTTGATGGGCGCCGACGGCGCTGCGGTCAACTGGCGCGAATTCCACAGCGGCACCAGCGAGCTTCTGGTCAAGAGCCTTGCGCGCGTGGTCCTGCTCGGCAGGCATCAATTCATGTCGGGAGCGATGGGATCATGATCACCACGGCCGCAAGAGGCCTGGAACGGCCGGTTCTGCGCCGACCGCAGATCGCGCCCGATGTCTCCGCCATCGGCGCCGTCGCCGCCGACTGCCTCGTCAAGGAGCTCGAAACCTGGCCGAAGCCGGGGCTGGTGAGCCATGTCGACAACGGCAGCCACGACGACATGGATGCGGGCACGTTTCGTCGCAGTGCTGCGGCCATCAGGCCCTATCTGCAACGCCTGGCCGATGCGGGCGCGCTTGGCTGCGGCATGGGGCGGCTGCGCATCATCGGCCTTGAAGCGGAGCGCGCCATGCTGGCGGCGACCGCGGGGGTCAACACGCACCGTGGCGCGATCTTCGGGCTCGGCCTGCTGTGCGCGGCGGCCGGCGCGAGAGCCGGCGGGTTGGTCGATCCCGGACTTCCGCTTGGCGCTGTCGTGGCGCGCCTGTGGGGCGACAGCATATTCGATGGTCCGGTGCTGCTGCACAGCCATGGCAGCGCAGCCCGCCGCCGCTTTCGTGCGGGTGGTGCACGGATGGAGGCCGCAAACGGATTTCCCAGCGTCTACCGGATCGGCTTGCCGGCCTTGCGCGGAGCGACGCCGATTGCGCTGGAAGATACGGAAGCCGCCCGGGTCGAGGCGTGCTTTGCGCTGATCGCATTCGTCGAAGACACCAACCTCCTGCATCGCGGTGGGCTTGACGGCCTTCGCTTTGCACATGACGCGGCGCGTCGCTTCATCGCTTCAGGCGGCGTCGGCGTGTCCGGCTGGCGTGCGCGGGCGCAGTCGATCCACGAAAGCTTCGTCGCCCGTCGCCTCAGCCCGGGTGGATCGGCCGACCTGCTTGCAATGACGCTCTTCGTCGACGCCCATGAAAGGCCGATTTCATGATGTCCAACGCGATCCTGATGGCGCTGGTGCCGGTCTTCTTCGTTCTGTTGCTGGGATACGCCGCCGGAAAATTCCATATCGTCGACAATCTTCACGTCGACGCCCTCAACGCACTCGTGATGGATTTTGCGCTGCCGGCCTCTCTGTTCGCGGCGACAGCCTCGGCGTCACGCCGTGAGATGATCGAGCAGGTTCCGCTCTTCCTGGTGCTCGGCGTGACGATGCTGCTGGTCTATCTCGCCTGGTATTTTACCGCGCGTGGGGTCTCCAAGGTTTCCCGGTCGGAAGCATCGTTACAGGCGTTGACGATTGGTTTTCCGAATCTCGCCGGCGTGGGCCTTCCGATCATGACCTCAGTCGTGGGGCCGGCCGGCACTGTGCCGGTTGCCGTCGCATTGGCGGCGGGCTCGATCCTCATCAGTCCGCTGACCCTGATCATGGCGGAAATGGGCGCCGCCAAGGCTCGCGGCGAGCAAATGGCGGCACGGCAGGTCCTGACGGCAATTCGGCGTGCGATCACCAAGCCGGTGGTACTCGCGCCCGCGCTTGGCATCCTGTTCTCGTTATCGGATGTGAGCCTCGACGCGTTGGCCCGTGCAAGCCTCGCGCTGATTGGAAGTTCGGCTGCCGGCGTCGCCCTGTTCCTCACCGGAGCCATTCTGTCGGCGCAGTCGTTTCGGCTGGACTGGAAGGTCGTCGCTGCAACGGTGGCTTCGGACATCGTGCGCCCGCTGCTGGCAGTTGCGGTCATTTGCCTCATTCCGATGACGCAGGATGCGGCGAAAACGGCTGTTCTGCTCGCCGCGACACCCTCGGGCTTCTTCGGAATTTTGTTCGCGGTCAACTACCGGCTGGATTCCGCAAGGGCAGGGTCGATGGTCATCGCCAGCACCGGATTCAGCGTCGTGACCCTGGCGATTGCGATCGCGCTGCTCTTTCCCCACTAGGCCGCGGCGATGACGTTTGCGATCCTCTGCTCGGGCCAAGGCGGCCAGCATCGGGACATGTTCGCCCTCACGGGCGACGCGCCGGACGCCGCGCAGCTGTTTGCGCATGGGGCTGCATTGCTGGGTGGCAGGGATCCGCGCGAATTCGTCCGGAGCGAACCTGATGAGGCCCTGCACCGCAACCGTGCCGGCCAGATTCTCTGTACCTTGCAGCCGCTCGCTGCGGCGTGTGCGCTCGCAGATGTCATGCCGCGTGGCGTCATCATTGCCGGCTATAGTGTCGGCGAAGTCGCGGCCTGGGGTGTCGGCGGACTGTTCGATGCGACTGCCACGCTCGATCTCGTGGCGCGCCGCGCAGAAGCCATGGATGCGGCCACGCGCGCCGGCGACGGTCTGATCTTCGTCCGTGGTCTTTCGCGAGACGAGATCGGTCGCCTTTGCGAACGTCACGGCGCGGCGATCGCCCTCGTCAATCCCGGCGATGCCTTTGTCATCGGCGGCGGCCGGGAGGCGCTGAGCGGAATTGCCGCAGACGCGCGGGCGATACGCGGCGCAAGGATCGTCGCGTTGCCGGTTGAGGTGGCCTCCCACACTACACGGCTCGCCGCCGCGTCCGCCCTATTTCGTGAGACTCTGCGCCTGGCACCGGTGGTGTTCCCGCCGGGGAGCGGTGCGCGCATTCTGAGCGGAATAGATGCCACTCCGGTTGTGTCGGCCAACAAAGGTCTCGACAAGCTTGCCGCGCAGATTTCGCAAACCGTGCAATGGGCAGATTGCTTGCAAGCCTGTGTCGAAGCGGGCGCGACGGGGTTTCTCGAGCTGGGGCCGGGATATGCGCTCAGCAGGATGGTTGCCGAGATCGAGCCCGGGCTTCCGGCTCGTTCGCTGGACGATTTCAGGAGCCTTCACGGTGTCCGCGCCTGGATTACGCGTCACCTGAGCGCCCAAGCGCGATAAATTCCGAAGAGACAATCGCGCTGCGCGGTGGAAAAAAAGGGGCCATCCTTGGGGGAGGACGGCCCCAAAATGCTCGTATGCCCAGGGAGGAGAAAGAGGCTCGAGCCGTGACTTGGGGGTCTCAGTCACCTAACACACACAGCATCGCCGATCGCGCGGCCAAAGTATTTCACGAACCCCTGTTATTTCTCATTTCGCATGATTCACGTGATTTCCGCGGGCAGCGCGTGGGACACCGTCATGCGTGTCGCAGCGGGATCGCCGAGCCTGGACGAAGCCGACGCGTTCCGGCTGGCGCATCGCCAGCGCGCGGGGGTTTCACCTGTGATCCGCTTGAAGACGGTCGAGAAATGCGCCTGGGTGCAGAAGCCGACGGTCAGCGCCACCTCGGCGAGGACCGTGTCGGAATTCGATAGCAGTGATTTCGCACGCTCGATGCGCTGATGCAGCAGGTATTCCCGCGGTCGGTATCCCGTCGCGGCACGAAACTGGGCCGCGAAGTGCATCCGCGACAGTCCCGCCACCCTGGCAAGGTCGGACAGGGTGATGCCGTGGTCGAAGTTCGTCCCGACATACTCCTCGACGCGCCGCAGCCGCCATTTCGGCAACGCATTGACTTTCGCGTGAGGGAGCTCGCGCCGGGCAATGTGCATTGCCAGCGTCCGGCCAATGCAGCGTGCGAATTCCCGGTCGGCAGAATGGCCGCGTTCGGTCAGTGCTTTCGCAAGCTGCTCGGCAAACGGGTCGCGGAGCAGGACGAGGTCGTTGAGGCCTTCCGGCGCGGCGGGGCCTGCTCCAGGCCGTAGAGGCGGAAAATAACTGCCGGCAGAGACGTGGAAGTGCAGGAAATCGCACGGCGCGTAGAACTGCGCACTGAGCCGCTGCGACGGTGCGCCGATATACAGCGTGCCTGCCGGCATGACGCCGTCGAAGACGGTGTGGCGGCCTCTGGTCAGTTTGACCCGTGTTGTTTTCAAGGCGATGGCCAGGAAGTATCGGTCGCAAGGCGTCGCGGCTTCTTCGTGCCTTATGCCTGTTTGGGTCGAGGTCCAGCGCGAGATCGTGATGTCGTCGGACGCGGTGCCGCCATGTTGGCCGGGCTGGCGCCACCTTCGTTCGAGGGGAAATGCGCGAGACTCTTGCGGGGAAGCCGATTCGCGGCGGCTGGGTTGATACGTCACCCGGGCGCCGGCCGCTTGCATATCAGTAAGCATCGTTCGTCCCCATTTCCTGGATTCGGCTGCCGTCGGGACGGCAGCAGAATGCAATTGGTCCATGTTCGAACGATAGGTGCGACCGCGTCGGAAGGCTCGTTAAGGAAGCTGAAGCGGTATTAGATTTTGCAAGTGCGAGCGGGTGCGACCGCGTGTCGCGAAAAATTCAATTGGAATCAAAGGGATCAAGTGCATGTGTGGAGAGAACACACCGAACGAGGGTGCATGCGGTACTGTCATGTCCGGCCGGCCGTCTTCGTCTGATTCAGGGCAGGCGTGGCGAGGCGTCGAGGCCGGGTGTGAGGCCCGGTGCGATGGCAGCCGCTGGCGGAATGGCGGGTTCGCGCGAATACGGAACCGCTTCCACCTCGGGGGGCTGCTGGGATGTGGCCTGAAGGCAGTTCGCGCGAGGCGGACGTCCCGCGCCGAACAGATCGGCGACGGGATTCACGAAGTTCGTGCGGAATCGCTCAAACCGGCTTTGGGTTTCGCTTGAGGGCTGCCGGATCGTCACCGTCGCCGTCATGCCGGAGACCAGCGGCACCCCCGGAGGCACCGTGTCGATGGCGACGCGAACCGGCACGCGCTGCGCAAGCCGAACCCAGGTGTAGATGGGATCGACGTTGGGCAAGCCTTGGGTGCCGGATGCGGCGTTCGACACGCTGACGCCGCGGGTCACGGTTTTCACATGTCCCTGAAGCGGCTTGGAGTAGCCGACGAGCTGTGCCTCTGCGCGATCGCCCACGCACACGCCCGCCATCTTGGTCTCTTCGAAATAGCCGTCGATCCAGAAACTGTTGGCATCGATGATGGAGACGTTGCTGGCGCCGGTGGTAGCATAATCGCCGACGCGCAGCAGGAGGTTGGTGACGTAGCCGTCGACCGGACTCGTCACGTTGGTTCGTTTCAGGTTCAATTCGGCCTGAGCAAGCTGATGCGCCGCCGCCTCATACGCAGCCTTCGCTTGCAAGGCATTGCCGGCGAAGATCTGCTGTTCCTCCGGCGTCGTTGCGAGGTTGGACAAGCGCTGACGCCGGTTGAACTGGGCCTGCTTCACTTCGAGATCCGCCGCACGCTGGTCGAGGACGGCCTTGCCGACATGGGCGGCCACCTCGAAGTCGAAGGGGTCGATGACGTAGAGCACGTCGCCCTTATGGACGAACTGATTGTCGGTCACCCGCAGTTCCACGATCTCGCCCGAAACCTGCGGCGCGACGTTGGCGACCTGGACGCGCACGCTGCCGTTCCGGGTCCAGGGCGCGGTGACGTAATGCTGCCAGGTCGCGAGCGATATCAAGACGGCGACCAGTGCAATGCCGAGGGTCGCAAGATGTTTGGCCGCGCCGTGGATGAAGCGGCGGGCGCCCTCGCGCAGCACCTTCGCGGAGGGAGCCGCCTGTTCCGGAGGTTTGACGCCGGCCGCGGCGTGATCGCCGGTGTCGCGCGCTACGGTCTCCGGCATGTTCGAACCGTCCACGGTGTCTGCGGCATCCACCGGCGCGTCGGTCGTTGGCTCGCCATGAAGCGGGGCGGCGTTGCGGGGCAGGGTGGCTTCCATGGCTTTTCTCCCTAGAAGAACAGTGCGAGCATGCCGAACATCGCCACGTAGAGGCTGAGTTCGGCCAGCGAAGGGTTGCTGAAGAATCTCGTGAAGCCGACGAAGCGCAGCAGCGGGCGCAGCATCAGGAACGCGAGCATCGCTGTTGCCGCATAGGAGACGATGGGGGCAATCAGCACGCCACCGATGACGAGTTCCCGATAGGTGTTCATCATGGTGATGTCCCTCGGCTGGAGCCGGTCGGAGATTGTGGCGGCATGAACGCCGCACTTGCCGCAATCAGCGCGGCGATGGCTGCACTGGTGGGCAGGTTGCTTGGCGCTCCCGCCTGGTGCAGCGCCCCGGCCGAAGCGAGGATCGCACCGCCGTCCCGCCGGACGAGGGCCTCTTGCGCGGCCTGCGCCGCTCCGGCGAGCGGGCCCTGGCCGACCCGGTCCAGTTCGGCACGGCAACGTCGCAGGGCGTCGGCCTTGTCGAAAAAATGCATGGCCGTGCCGGCGATCTGATCATTGATTGCGGAGGGGCCGTTTGCGGTCACCATCTGTTCAATCCGCGCCGCGTCGCGAAAGGCGGCTTCCTCCGGCGCGAGATGCCGGGCTGGCCCGCTGTCGCGGCGGCTCAGCTCGCGCCGGACCTCTTCCAACAGCAGCCGAATGCGCCGGCCGCATGACAAGGGAGGCAGCAGCAACTGCGCGGCAAAGACGAGGACGGACGAAAGGCAGGCAAAGAAGCTCGTCAGCAGAAACACCTCGGGGTCGTAGCTCTGCGGATTTGTCGGTGCGAGCACCGCGAGCGTGAACACCAGGACGAGACGGCCGAGGGAAGACAGCATCGGGCTCGGCAGCGAGACCAGCAGCGCGAGGCCGATGACGACAGGCGCAAGACCGATCGCCAGCAGCTGAAACTCGGACACCCCATTGAAGACGAGATACTTCAAGATGCCGGCCAGCACGCAGGCGATCGGCATCGCCATCACCGCCACCAGCGTGAAGCTGCGTGGCGCGGGCGAGGTTGAGCCGAGGCCTATGATCACGGCGACGAGTGAAAGGCAGAGCTCTGTTGTCGGCCAGCCCGCCAGCACGAAGAAGATTGCGATCAGCGTGAACGCGATCGCAGCCCGTGCGCCGGCTTCAGCCGCAATGCGGCGCGAACGATAGAGCGGTGCGTGCCATGCACGATAGGGACGCGTCCCTGCACGCAGCGCATCGAGGCTGCTGCGCACTTGCGCGTTCTTGCGGCTGATTTCGATCCGCAGCCAGGATCGGGAAATCGCGATCAGCCCGGCCGCATCCTGGTCCGGATCGTCACCATTCTGCGCCGGAGCGGACGTGGCGGAGAGCGCTGCCAGCATGCGGCCGAGAGAGAACGCGCTGACGAGATCGACCAGCGCGGAACGCGCGGCCGCGGCTCTTGTCGGGCCCACGCTCGATTCCGCCGCTAGGCTCGCGATGTCCGGGCGCAGCGCTGCGATATCATGCAACAGGTCCGCCGCAACGGGTGCGGATGGCGCTTGGCCGCGCTCGGCATTTTGCGCGAGATCCGTGACCCGCCGGTGCAGCGCCTCGATGCGGCTTGCCAGGGCCGGATGATAGTTCGGCGCGGCCAGAACTTCATTTACGAGCGCCACCGCGAGGACCCCGACGCTGATGGCCGCGCCCCGCGCGACGCCGGTCGGGAATACTTGCAGCGGGCTGTCGATCTGCTGAATGGCAATCAGCGCGACCGTGGTGCAGCAGAGAGACGCTGCATAAGCGCGATTGCCGTCGAGCATCCCGACGGCGTAGACGCAAAGGCCGATCCAAATGCCGAGCACCGCGAGCAGGAGACCGTCGGTTTGGGAAAACATGCCGGCGATCGCGATCGATGCCGCCACGCCGATGGCGGTTGCAAGCAATCGGTAGCCGGCCTTTTCCATGCCTTGACCGCGCGTGGGCAGTGCCAGGATCGCCACCGTGAGGGCTGACGACGAGGGCGATTCAAGCTCGAGCCAGAAGCTCACATAGAGGGCGAGAAGCATCGCGAGCCACACCCGCAGCGCAAAGGCCCAGGAGCTCGCCGGAAACCCGGCGAAGACCAATGGGCGCGCCGCGGCGGCAGCATCGGCATTGATTTGCATCGCGCGAGATCCCCATTTCCCTCGGCAGAACAGCCAGCCCCGCCAATGTCGTGATACGCGCGCGAATATGAGGTGCGAGGGGCTCGCCGGTATTTCCGGTTCACCAACCTCGTTGCCGGATTGCACGTCGGGTTGAGGGAAAACGGCGCTCGTCCGCGCCAGCCGCGGGCCGGACTATTGCGGCCCGTTGCCTGCCAGCGCGTCTTCGAGGCAGCGGATGATCTCGTCACCGCTGGAAGGCTTGCCAAGATAGCAATGCGCGCCTGCGGCCATGACGCGCTGACGCACGGTTTCACTCGGAAACGCCGTCATGAAGATGATTGGAAAATGGCGGCCGGCGGCAACCAGCTGGGCCTGCAGCTCATCGCCTGTGATGACCGGCATCTGGACGTCGGCGATCATGCATGCCGGATCGTCTCCCTGCGCCTGCCGCAGGAAGTCCACGCCGGATTCGTAGGCCTGGGCCTCGTAGCCGACCGAACGCACGAGGCTCGCCAGCGATGCCCGAACGCCTTCGTCGTCGTCTACGATCGCAATCACCAAGCTTTTGGCCATGGGGGCGCCTAATCCTGGCCGCGGTGTTCCGCAAGGAAGAGCATCTCCCTCGGCGCGGCCGATGGCGCTTTATGCACCTGGGGCAGTCCCGCCGGAATTATACTCAGGTTTGGTCCGAAGTCCTGCGGGTCTGGGAAACTCCGAGCGCCTCGGCCTTGCGAACGAGGTCGGCGAACGACCGGACCCCCATCTTGCGCATGACGTTCCCGCGGTGGATCTTGACCGTGATCTCGCTGAGGCCGATCAGGGCGGCGACCTGTTTGTTCATCAGGCCGGCGGTGACATGGCCCATCACCTCGCGCTCGCGCGCCGTCAGGGTCTCGTATTGGGCGCGGATGTCCTCCTTGGTCGCGGCTTCGGCCCGGTGCTGCGCATCGCGTTCGAGCGCCGCGGTCACGGCATCGAGCATGTCCTGGTCGCGAAATGGCTTGGAGAGGAAATCGACCGCGCCGGCCTTCATGGCACGCACGGACATCGGAATGTCCCCATGGCCCGTCATGAAGATGATCGGATAGCTGATGCCCTGCCGGACGAGCTGGCCCTGCAGGTCGAGCCCGCTCACGCCGGGAAGGCGGACGTCCAGCACGATGCAGCCGGGGCCGTCGGGCAGCGAGCCTCCAAGCAGTTCGGACGGCGAGCCGTACAGGCGCGTATCGAGGCCGACCGATCGGAACAGGCTGTCGAGCGAGGCGCGGATCCCTGCGTCGTCATCAACGATGATAACGACCGAGTTGAGCGATTGGGCGGGCGATTGCGCGTGGTCTGGTCGTGTCATGGTCTGATGTGTTCTTGGCTGTATGGCAGTGTCAGGCGGAATGTCGCTCCCGCGCCGGGGGTGCTCTCGACCGACAACTCGCCGCCGTGAGCTTCCACCGTCGTTCGGCAGATCGCAAGTCCCATGCCCATTCCGCCGCGCTTCGTCGTGAAGAACGGATCAAACAGGCGTGGCATGTCGTCCGGCCGGATGCCGGGGCCGCTGTCCTGCACCGTGATGGCGAGTCTCTCGCCGTCGACGGCGCTGGCGCGCAGCATGACGGTACGGGAACCGCGCTGGTCCGACATGGCCTGGGCGGCATTGACCAGCAGGTTGACCAGCACCTGCTGAAGCTGGATCCGGTCGCCGCGAATTGGCTTCAGGCCAGGCGTCGTCTCGACAGTCAGGACGACGTCGTCATTCGCGAGCTCCCGCGCGACCAGAAGGGCCGCTTCCTGGATGATCTCGGCGATATCGAGACTGTCCTGCTGGGCAGGCGCCTTCTTCAGGAAGGTGCGGATGCGGGCCACGACCTCGCCGGCACGGCGGCCCTGCGCGACGACGTGAACGATCGTGGCCGCGACCTCCTTCAGATCGGGCACGTCGCGCCGCAGCCATCGCAAGCCGGCCTCGCCGCTGGTGACGATCGCCGCCAGCGGCTGATTGACCTCGTGGGCGATAGAGGCGCTGAGCTCGCCGAGGGTGGCAACGCGCGCGGCATGGGCGAGCTCCGCCTGCGCCGCGAGCAACGCATCCTGCGCCTGCTTGCGCTCGGTGATGTCGACGACGAAGGCGAGCACGTTGCGGTCGCCGTCAGGCCCGGAGGGGAAGGTGATCGTGAACAGCACCGGAACCTTGCGTCCGTCGAGCCTGACGAGCTCGGTTTCGCCTTCGTAGAACGGCTCGCCTTCCGCGAACGCGATCAACGCGCCGAGGAAGCTGCGGTCGTTCTCGCCGAGAAGTAGGTCCACATTCTCGATAAAAGTCGAGGCGCCGTTTGCGCCTGCCATCTTTTGCAGGGCCGGATTGACGTCGGTGATTGCAGCGAGCCGGCGGGCATGCCGGACGAAACCGGGATGCCGCGCCAGATGGTCGCGCAGGCTGGCTCCCGCGGTATCCAGCGATTGCAGTGCGGTTCGGAGTTCGCTCCAATCCTCTTCGACGACGCCGATCCGGCTTGCGTCGAACATCCGGCGGTATCGCTGTTCGCTTCGCACCAGCGCGTTGTGTGCGGCCACGCGGTCGGTGACGTCGGTGTGCGTTTCAAGGACTCCGACCGGCTTGCCAAGACGGTCGTGCTGCAAGGCCCATCGGGCATCGACGGTGAGCGCCGCGCCGTCTTTCGTTCGTTGCTGCACGCGGCCTTCCCATCGACCGGTGCCCACCAGGCCCGCTTCGATGACCTCGCGCCGGTCGGGATATCTGGTTTGCAGGAGCGCGTCGGCGAGCTGCCCGACCGCCTCGTCGGCAGACCACCCGTAGACCTGCTCGGCCGTCTTGTTCCAGAAGGTGATCACGCCGCCGCGGTCTCTGACGAAGATCATGTCGTGCGAGAGGTTGAGCAGGCGGGCCTGCGCGGCGAGGCGCTTCGTTGCCGCGTGATTTTGCAGCGCCAGCAAGGTCGTGATCCCGATTGCCGCGAGGCTCACCAGCACACGAAGGGCGGGTGAGGCGATGGTCCGCAGATCGTGCGACAGGAGATAGGCTGTTATCGTCAGGACGACGCAGCCGGCCGCGGCGACGATGGTGTCGTCGCGCCGGTTGGTCTTCGCCGCGAGCAGGATCGCCACGATATAGAGAACCGCCACCGCGCCCTCGAGCGGCGTCAGGACGTCAACCAGGAAAACCGCAAAGGCGAGGATGGCGGACAAGGACCGCAAGCCGGTGCGGCTCTTGGATGAGCCCGTGGTCAGATCATGACGCGTCATCGTCACTTGCAGTCGTTCTTCTCACATCAGCTATCAGCGCGTTGATGCCGCGATTTGATCGCGTTCACAACATCCACCCGCGCGATTTTCGTGCTCTCGTGGAAGACCTGTCGCGCGCTCGATGCGGTGAAACCGCCGGCAAGCGGCATTCCCCGGAAAAACCAGGGAGCTCGCGTGGTCCCGCCGGCGGATGGTGCGCAGAAAGCGCGTCAACTTACCGCAGGCGTCGCGCCGCAAGTTGTGCCCGCAGCCGCAATCCCGGTGAGACGTCGCATCGGTGCGCTCACCCGACGAACAGGTCGTGATCATACCTAGGTATGACGCGGTCAACCCGAGAACCTATAGACGCACCCGCGGGTAGAATGGATCGCGCACACCGCCGAATTACTCTCCTCCCATGGCATTCGGGCAAGCCGGTCAGGCCAGGCCGGATCGAAAACGGGACAAGGAGATTCGACGATGTCGCTGCAGATGTCACGCTCACAGGCGATCAAGGATCATGACGTTCGCGCGATCGATATCTCGGCAATCGATCGCGATCGGCTCGGGCTATCGAAACTCCCTGACCGGTTCGACGAAGGCGGAACAATGCTGTCTTTCGTCCATCTGGACATGGCCCTGGCGGTCGAGCATGCGGCGGACGCCGGACGTTCTGCCGCTCGCGGGCCCCGCTTCAGGCTCTCCGCAAAACTCCTTGCACCGCCGCCTGCCGAGAGCGAACGGGCCTTCGCAGGAGGAGAAGCCGCTGATCCGGTGATGCGGCGCCTGTCCGATGCGCTCGCGGCGACCGAGGCCACGCACGATACCCATTCCGCCATCATGGCCGACGCCCTGCGGCTTGCGATCCTCACCCGGACGTTCAGTCGGCAGGCTCCCAGCGCACGGGCCGAGCTCGATCAGGCCGACGCCATTCGCGAGGGGGATGCTGGAAGGACCGTACGGTCGCTGCAGAATTGGCGTCTCAGGCGCGTCCTGCAATATGTCGACAAGAATCTGACTGCAAAGATAACGCTTCAGGACATGGCCGCCGTCGCCGGCCTGAGCAGGATGCATTTCGCCGGGCAGTTCCGTGCGGCCGTCGGCGTGCGACCTCATGAATATCTGCTGAGGCGCCGCATCGAGCGCGCCCAGGAGCTGCTCAAGCAGGCCGAAATTGCGCTCGTGGACATCGCCCTGACCGTGGGTTTCCAGACCCAGGCGCATTTCACCACGGTGTTCAAGCGCTTTGTCGGCGATACGCCGTATCAATGGAGAAGCGCTTATCTCGCGCAAATTATGCCGCTGCCGTGCGCAGGAGCAGGTCCGTCATGATCAACATTGGCATTCAAGCCCTGCTCCTGTCGCATGCCAGTCTTCATTTGACGCTGACGCATCATGAATTGATGGAGATGATCGAAATTCTCCGTGCTCTCGGCAATTCGTACCGCCTCGCTGCGTCAGAGCCGGGAAGCGGCTTTCTCTATGGACGCCTCGCCTTCAACTTCTGTCGAGGCGCTGTGATGTGGGCCGCGCGGTAGGCGGCACTTCGGTGGTACCCCGGCGTCGGGTATCTACGGCAGCGACTGTTTGCTGTGCGTGCCCATATCATTCGACCCTTGTGCAGACCATTGGGCTCCGCATTATGAAGAGGATATGCCTTATTCAGATGCCTTGGCGAACTGCGGCACCTTGGTCTCGGATTCTGCCAACCAGATGCTCGCAAGCAAGACGGTCGCTGCCAAAGCCGCTGTCACGCCGAGCAAGAATTGCCAGCCCGCCTGCTGGAGCAGCCAACCGGATAGAAGCGCGCTGATGGCGGTTGATAGGAATACTGTTTGATCGTGCAGCGCTTGAGCCTTGGCGCGCTCTGAAACGCGATAGTTTCCGGTCAGAAGCGTGCTTCCGCCGACGTAGAGAAAATTCCAGCCAACCCCCAGCAGCACCATCGAAACCCAGAACGCACTCACGCCGGTTCCGAGAAGTGCGGCCGCGGCAGCGCAAGCGAGCATCAAAAGCGCGCCGAGCCGGATGATCGTGGTCGGGCCTGCGCGCTTGATCAATGCCCCCGTCGCCAAGGACGGGGCGAACATTCCCAAGGCATGCCATTGGATCACGAACGCAGCATCGGCATATGTGTGATGATGGGAGATCATTGCGATTGGAGCCGATGTCATCAGCATATTCATGCCTGCATTTCCGAACGCGCTGCTGAGAACGGCCATGATGAACCCCGGCTGGCGTGCGATCTGCGAAATCGGGCGGCTTTCGGTTTGCTCCGACTCATCGTGGGATGGCAGTAAATTCAGACGAGCCTGAACCATCAAAGCGACAAGCGCCAGGCAGGCGAGAAACAAGTATGTCCCTGCGAACTGGACCGCAAAAGCCGCCGGCTACAAGACTCATGGGTTTGTGGAGAGGCAGCGACTCAAGCTGTTCTGGTGCGCTTCGATGGAAAGCCAGATTTGTCGTTCGAGCGGGTAGGTTAAATTGGTGGGCTTTTCCGTTCCTTTGGCCAACTCTCGCCTGTCGAACCGACGGTCTGTCTCGCAACGCTCCAGCCCTGTGTCGCCCCCTGTCAATCCGCTCACGCAAAAATATTCCACTTTACCGAAATTCGGTTTTGGCGTATGTGTCCGCTCATCCCGGCTCATTCTTGAGGGGCGATCTTGTGGTCGTCATGTTCGCGAGCTGGGCTTGCGGTGGACGCGGCAGCGTTCGGGTGCGAGAGGCCAAGGGCAGGGCGGATTGCTCTCCGTGAGCCCAAGGCTTCGTTCCGACGAGCGGCGCTGCTAGGCTTCGTCTCGTCTGTAAGTTTCCGGCTCTGTCGACAGGGCTGGAAAAACTGCGGCGAAATGGCGAGCCGTGCGTACGGCAAAACCGTGTGGTCCTGGCCGTCGTTGCTACGGTCAAGCCCTGGCGAATGCGGCATCTGCGTCAACCGGCGCGGTGCCGGTGAATTTCGCGAAGGCGAGGGAGGCCAAAGAGAACTCGGCTCCCGGGAGAGCACGGCATAAGCCGTCCAACCATCGCGCAGGGAAGGCCGAGTGATTGGCACCACCTGTATGCTGCTGTGCGGTTTTTCTGCGTGTGCTTTTCGCGCAGCGGACCGCGGGTGCGAGGTCAGCACCCGGCCTTCCCTGCGCCCTCTTGGATTTGACGGCGGAGTGACCAGGCAAACCTCGGGCGAATTTCGCCGCGAGAACGCGAAAACGTGTCCTGCGGGTTGCAATGCGCGTCGGAGGACTGCGATGTCTTCCACCAGATGTCGTTTTCATTTTAGAACGACGCTTCATGATCAGAAAGAAGGGTGGCGGCACAAGCCGCCAGCCCAATAACGAAACTCAAGTGTTGTCAGCCTCACGCATCTTGCGGCGCGGCTGCGCCGGCGGTCCGTCGCCGTGCCGGCAGGAAAAACCCTGCAATCGCGCCGGCCAGCGACAGCGTTGCGGCGAGGCTCATCGCCGCGGCAAATCCGCTCTCGAAATGAGCGGCCGAATCGACCCCGCCATGGGCCGAGAAGTTCGCCACCAGCGCGGCGATGCCGAACATGCCGCCGAGGAAGCGGCCCATGTTGAAGATGCCGGACGCCTTGCCCATTTCGGCCACCGCGACCGAGCTCAGGATGGCGTTCTGTGCTGCCGGCATCGCCATCGAGACACCGACGCCGGCCAGCACCAGCGGCGCGACCAGAGCGGAGTAGGTAACCGCGGGGCTCACGATCTCCGCGATCCAGCCGAGGCCGATCGCCTGCATCAGCAATCCCGTCACCACCAGCGGCCGCTCGCCGAACCTGTTGACGACCGCGCCCGCGATCGGGGCGGTGACGAACAGCGTCGCTGTCCAGGGGAGCAGGCGAAGTCCGGCGCCGAAGGCGTCGAAGCCCAGCGTGGTCTGGAGGAACTGCGGCAGCAGGAACAAGACGCCATACATCGCGGCGTAGAACAGCACGCTTGCGGACATGCCGGAGGCAAGCGCCCGCGATGAGAACAGCCGCATCGGCACCATCGGCGCGGCCGCGCGCAATTCCCAGAGCACGAAGCCGGCCGTGAACACCAGGCCCGACATCAGCGTGGCGATGATTTCGGCGCTCGCCCACCCCACGGCGTTGCCGCGCAACAGGCTCCACACCCACGCCAGCGCCGCCAGCGCAACAAGCGCCAGTCCGGGGATGTCCAACGCGGCGGCCGGGCCGAAGCTTTCGCGCAATCGTGCCAGCACCAGGGTGATCGCGATCAGGCCGATCGGCAGGTTGATCCAGAACACCCAGCGCCAGCCGAAATGTTCGGTGATGAAGCCGCCGACGGCGGGGCCGATGATCAGCGCGCAGCCGGTGATGCTGGCGAAAATGCCGAGCGCGCGGGCGCGCTCCTCGCGGCCGAACGTGCCGCTCAGGATCGCCATGGCCAGCGGCATCACCAGCGCAGCGCCGGCGCCCTGCAGCGCGCGGGCGGCGATCAGCGCGGTGGCATTGCCTGCGAGCGCACAGGCCGCCGATGCAACGACGAACAGGGCGAGCCCGGCCGCGAACATGCGGCGGCGACCGAAGCGGTCGCCGAGCGCGGCACCGGTCAGGAGCAGCACGGCAAAGGTCAGGTTGAAGGCGTTGACGGTCCATTGCAGCGTCTCGACCGGGCTGCCGAATTCGGCGCGGATGGTCGCGAATGCCGTCGTGATGATCATGGCGTCCAGCGCCATCATGAAGGATGCCAGCGCGGTGACGCCGAGCACCCAGTTCTGCGCGGCGCGATTGGTCGGGGTCTGCATCGCCCTCTCTCCGTGTGTCGCGCCAGCCTGTCGCGGCGCGTTCTGCGGGCTAGACGAGGGCTGAGCGGCAAAGGATGCGCCCAAAAATAATTGTTTCCGGGCCGCATCCTTCGCCGGTCGGCAAACGTCCTAGGGGTGATGCGGCCATGTGCGCGATTTTGAGCGAACCAGGTCGCGACATGAGCAAGGAGCGCGCGATGAGAAGGACGTTGATCAGGTACAAGGCTAGGCCGGAGCTGGCCGATCGGAATGCTGAGCTGGTTTCGGCCGTATTTGCCGAATTGAAGGCGGCCGGGCCGGACGGTGTGCGCTATCTGACGCTGCGGCTGGAGGACGACACCTTCATCCATCTTGTCGAGGCCGCGGCCGAGGACGGCTCGAGCCCGATCCCGAAACTCAAGGCATTTCAGACGTTCCAGGACGGCATCCGTGACCGCTGCGCGGAGCTGCCGCTGGTTCGTGATGTGAGGATTGTCGGCAACTATCGTATGCTGGACGAGTCCTGAGCAGGCGAAGCGGAGGAGCAATGGCGCCAGACCCCCTGGCCACCGTCGATGTCGAGGCCCTGCTGGCGCGGATGCGGCCGAAACTGCATCGCTACTGCGCGCGCATGGTCGGCTCGGTCATCGACGGTGAGGATGTGCTGCAGGATGCGCTGATCAAGGCGATGGAAGCGCTGCAATCGGTCACGCCTGTCAATATGGAGGGCTGGCTGTTCCGCATCGCGCACAACACCGCGCTGGATTTCCTGCGCCGCCGCAACCGGCAGGAGGCGCTGCATTCGGCCGAGGAGGTGGAGATGATTGCCGACCGGCTCGATGATGTGGAAAGCCGCCAGATCGCCGCGACCAGCCTGCGCACCTTCATGCGGCTGCCAGTGGCGCAGCGCTCCAGCGTGATCCTGATGGACGTGCTCGGCTGCTCGCTTGCCGAGGTCTGCGACATCATGGATTTCAGCCTGCCGGCGGTGAAGGCCACGCTGCATCGCGGACGCACGCAGCTGCGTGAGTTCGCCGGAGAGCCGGACGACGTGTCGCAGCCGGGCCTGTCGGAAGCCGATCGGACGCGGCTTAGCGCCTATGTCGGCCATTTCAACGCTCGCGACTTCGACGCGATCCGCGCCATGATCGCCGACGACGTCAGGCTCGAGCTCGTCAACCGCACCAGGCTGAAAGGCAAGGCCGAGGTGTCGAACTATTTCGGCAATTATTCGAAGGTCAGCGACTGGCACCTGGTGACGGGGCAGGTCGAGGGACGTCCCGCGATCCTGGTGTTCGATCCGAACGAGCCAGCCGGGCGGGCGAAATATTTCATGCTGCTCGACTGGTCCGCCGGCAAGCTCGCCACTATCAGGGATTTTCGTCACGCAGCCTATGTTATCGATGGTGCGGAGTGCGTGGTGGATAGAGGGTGAACTTGCCTATGTGCTTTTCGCGCAGCGGACCGCGGGTGCCAGCCGGCACCCGGCCTTCCTTGTGCCCTCTTGGATTTGAGCGGGTGAGTGATGAAGCAAAGCTCGCGCGAAATGCGCCGCGGGAACGAGAGTTCATGTCCGTTTGAAAGATCGGTCGCACCATTTCCAGGGATATGTCGAACGTTGCTCGCGCTACGCAGCCATCTCACGCGGCGCTGCGGTGGGCCTTTGTCTTTGCCCTTGTCTCTCGCTTTGCCTTCGGCTTCTCCGGCGCCGGGGTGCGTCGAGCACCAGGGCCGGGGTGGGTATGAATCTCCTTGGCCAAAAGCGGCTCGCCGCATTCGGAGCAAACCATGACCGGATCGAAGTCCTTGCCGCATTTGCGGTGTTGATGCAGCAAAGGTCGTCCGCGCGCGTCGACCATATGAGTGTCGCCCCAATGCACGATCGCCATCATGATCGGATAGAGATCGAGCCCCTTCTGAGTGAGGATGTATTCGTGCCGCTTGGGCGAGTCCTGATAGGGGATACGCCGCAACACGCCTTGCCGGACCAGCTTCTTCAGCCGCTCGGCGAGCAGGTGGCGCGTGATTCCGAGCGAAGACTGAAAGCCCTCGAAACGGCGTGTGCGCAGGAAGCATTCACGCAGGATCAGAAGGGTCCAGCGGTCGCCGATCACGCCGATGGTTCGGGCCATCGAACACGGCTCGTCCTCCAGCTCACCCCATTTCATTCCAGATCTCCACTCTGCCCGCGGCTTCCGCGCGAATATCGTTCAGGAAGCCTTTGGTTCAGATACCATTCTAAATCGGTACCTACTGCGAGACAATGTCTTTCCTAGAGCACAAAATCTACTCGAATTGACAGTTCGGTTTTAGAACTGTAAGACAATCCGCGGTCTGAATTATGATCCGACGACCGGATCCAGACCTGACCGGGAGAAGTCCCATGCAAAAGAGAAACGCGACCGTGGCCGTGATCGGCGCCGGTGATTTTATCGGCAGCGAGATTGCAAAGAAGTTCGCCTCCGAGGGCTTTACGGTGTTTGCGGGACGCCGCGACGGCGCCAAGCTCGAACCGCTCGTCAAGGAGATCGAGCAGGCCGGCGGCGAAATTCACGCGCGCGCGCTCGACGCGCGCAAGGAAGACCAGGTCATCTCGTTTCTCGGCGATGCCGACAAGCACGCCCCGCTCGAGGTTTGCATCTTCAACGTCGGCGCCAACGTCAACTTTCCGATTCTGGACACGACCGAACGGGTGTTCCGCAAGGTCTGGGAAATGGCTTGCTATTCCGGTTTCCTCGCCGGCCGCGAGGCCGCGCGCCTGATGCTGCCCCGTGGCCAGGGCAACATCTTCTTCACAGGTGCGACGGCGAGCTTGCGCGGCGGCAGCGGCTATGCGGCCTTCGCCAGCGCCAAGTTCGGCCTGCGGGCGGTCGCGCAAGCCGCGGCGCGCGAATTGGGCCCGAAGAACATTCACGTGGCGCATCTGATCATCGATTCCGGCGTCGACACGGAATGGGTCCGGCAACGGCGGATCGAGGCGCTCGGTCCGAACGCGCTGGACAATCCCGACCTCCTGATGCCGCCATCGTCGGTCGCCGAATCCTACTGGATGCTCTATCAGCAACCCAAAAGCGCCTGGACCTTCGAGCTGGAGATTCGTCCCTTCGGCGAGAAATGGTAGCGAAGCCGGTTCACGACGGCCCGTGCAAGGGTTCTGAATGAAGAGGGTTCAGGATCAATTGCCGAAGCGGTGTTCTGGAAGTCCCTGTGCGATGCCCTCAATGGCCAGAACATGACCCGCTTGGGGTTCGCGGCTCAATTGCTCACGATCTAGAAACTTTCGCGCCGTCGTCACGAACAAGGTCTTCAGATCGGCTCCGCCGAAGCACACGCAGGTCGGATTGGTCGCCGGCACCGGAATGACGGTGTCGATCCGGCCGTCCGGCCGATAGCGCACCACCCGGCCGCCGGAGAAGAATGCGGTCCACAATCCGCCGGCGACGTCGATACAAGCGCCGTCGGGCCTCTCCCCGGAGGCGCTGCAATCCGCGAACAGCCGCCTGTTTCGGATCACGCCGTCATCGAGATCGAAGTCGAACTGCCAGGTGCGGTAACGCCTGGTATCCGTGAAGTAGAGCGTGCGATTGTCGGGTGAGAACGCGATGCCGTTCGTTACGATGACATCGCCGAACATGCGCACCGTCCGGCCGTCGGCATCTACGCGATACAGCGCCCCGTTCGGTCGATGCAGCTGGTTGTCCATGGTGCCGATCCATAGCCGACCCCGGGCGTCGACGCGCCCGTCGTTGAGACGGTTGTCGGGGCCGCTTTCGACCTCGCAGAGCTGGCCTGGAGGACGGTCACTAGGCGAGTGGCGATAAAGCCCCAGATCCTGCGCGAGCAGGTGGGAGCCATCCGCCGTCAGAGCCTGACTGCCGAGAAAGTTGCATGCGTACGGAACAACCTGATGAGCGCCTGTCGCCGGATCGAACGATTGATGCAGCCGTCGGTCGATGTCGACCCACCACAGCTTGCGGGAGCGGTCGCACCACAACGGCGTCTCGCCGAGGATATCGCCCGCGGCGACCGCGGTCTCGGCCCGATGTGCGGGGATCATGTCGATGGTCATCCCGATATCCGACTGCAGCCGCGAGCCGGGCGATCAGTCCTCGTTCCAGGAGGCGAGGGCGTGCGCGACGCAGCCGTTGATGTGGTCAGTGAGCACGGTTTTGGCGCCTTTGATGTCGCGCTTGAGGGCGCATTCGAGCAGCGCCTTGTGCTGGTTGATCGTCTCCGCGCCGCGGTAGCGCAGCGCATAGCGGAAATATTTGTCGAACACGACCGCGTGGGTCTGCATCAGCTCGCGCGAACCGCAACTCGAGATCAGCGCCTGGTGGAATTCGCCGTCGTAGCGTTTGCGCAGCTCGGGATCGTCACCCTCCTTGAGGACGGTGCGTTCGGTGGCCGCCAGCTTGTGATGCGCGGACACCACGCGGCCCTCCCACTCGACGTCGCCGGCACGAAACGACTCGGCCATCGCGTGATGCTCCAGCAGGATGCGCAGGCCGGCGAGCTCACGCAGGTTCTGGATGGAGATCGGCGCCACCTCGAAGCCGCGCTGGCCCTCGGCAACCACGAAGCCCTCGGAGGTCAGACGATTGAGGATCTCGCGCAGCGTGGAGATGCTGACCCCGTAGTCCTCCTTCATGGCGTCGAGCTTGAGGCGTCCGGATGGCGTGAGCACTCCGAAAATGATGTCGGCCCGGATGCGCTGATAGCCGCTGTGGCCTGCCGATAGGGGCCGTTCCTCGACTGACGTCATGCCTTCTGATCCCGCCTGTCCCGATCGTCGGCCACTTCGGACGCGGCCGAACCATCAATGTTGCCAGCACTATAGCAGATTTCAGATGTATGATGTATGACAAATCATCATATGAAATAGATATCGTCATTTGACACGGAAATATATGTGTGATGTCTAAATAGGCTGAGGGCACGAAAAATAATGGCTTAAGCCGCCGGTCGTGCCCGGTCGAACAGGGAGGAAACGATGAGCTTGTTGGTACGGGCGCTGTCTGCGACGGCGATCTGCGTGGCGCTGACGGTCGGCGCATCCGCTGAGGACATTCAGGAGCGCACGATCAGGTGGGGACACCTGAACAACACCGATCACCCCGTCAGCGCGGGGGTGCAGAAATTTGCGGAGATCCTGCTGGCGAAGAGCGGGGGCAAGATGAAGATCCGTGAGTTCGCGGCCTCGCAGCTCGGCAACGAGCTGCAGCAGCAATCGGCGCTGCGCGGCGGTACCCAGGAAATGCTCTCGGCCTCGACGACGTCGCTCGCAACCGTCGTGCCGGAGTTCGGCCTCATCGACTTTCCATTCATCGTGAAGACCATCGAGCAGGCCGACGCGCTCGGGACCGGAAAATTCGGCACGTCAATGCTCGATACGCTGCCGTCGAAGGGGCTGATCGGTCTGGGCTATTGGGGCCTCGGCTTCCGCAACGTCACCAACAGCACGCGGCCGATCACCAAGGTCGAGGATTTCAACGGCCTCAAGCTTCGCGTCATTCCGAACCCGGTCTACCTTGAGACCTTCGGATCGTTCAAGGCCAATCCCGTTCCGATGGCCTTCGGCGAACTCTACTCGGCGCTGGAGACGCGCACCGTCGATGGCGAGGAGAACCCTTTTACGGTCATTCTCTCCAACAAGTTCTACGAAGTGCAAAAGTACGTTTCCGCCACCAATCACACCTTCACCCTGAACATCATCCTGGTGAGCAAGGCGTTCTGGGACAAGCTCTCGCCGACCGAGCAGCGCCTGATGCGCGAGGCGTATGAGGAAAGCCGAGGCTATCAAAAGGAGCAGACACGCCTTCAGACCGAAAAGGCGCTGTCGGAATTGCAGGCCAAAGGCATGCAGTACAACACCGTCGCGCCGGAAGAGCTCGATCGCATGCGCAAGACGGCGCAGCCGGTGGTCGACAAGATTGCCGCCAATCTCAAGCCGGACGCGGTTAAGCTCTTCAACGACGAGCTCGATCGCATCCGCAAGGACGTGAAATAGTCGACCTCGTCAGCATGCAAGACGCAGAGCCGTCCAGTCGGCCGGCTCTGAATCCGACTTTGCCCGGACGGCACGTATGGCGCGATTTCTCGACCTGTATTGCACCCTGCTGAAAGGCATCATCGCCGCATTTCTCGCGGTGATGGTGGTGCTGGTGTTCGGCAACGTGGTTCTGCGCTACGGCTTCAACTCCGGTATCGCGATTTCCGAGGAGCTGTCGCGCTGGCTCCTGGTCTGGCTGACTTTCCTCGGTGCGGTCGTGGCAATGCGTGAGCACGCCCATCTCGGCGTCGATAGCCTTGTGCGGATGCTGCCGGCTTACGGCAAACGCATCTGCTTCATCGTCAGCTACGTCCTGATGCTGTTCGCCGACTGGCTTCTGCTCTCGGGAAGTTGGCGGCAGACGATCATCAATCTCGACGACCGCGCGCCGGCGACCGGCCTGTCGCTCGGCATCTTCTATGGCGTGGGCGTGATCTTCGGCGTTTCGGCCGGCGTGATCCTTCTCTACGATCTGTTCCGCGTCATGTCCGGACAAGCCAGCGAAGCCGACATGGTGGCCGTCAGGGAATCGGAGGAGCACTGATGCTGTCTCCCAATATCGTGTCGCCCGGCGCTCACATCCTGAAAATCTCCGGGATCACGCCATGACGATTGCCGTCTTCACCTTCTCGCTGCTCGGCGCCATGGCGCTGGGCATGCCGATCGCCTTTGCGCTGATCGTCTGCGGCGTGGCCCTGATGAGCACGATCGACATGTTCGATGCCCAGATCGTGGCGCAGAACGTCATCAACGGCGCAGACAGCTTTCCACTCATGGCCATTCCCTTCTTCATGCTCGCCGGCGAGGTCATGAACAAGGGCGGTCTGGCCAAGCGAATCGTCAATGTTGCGCTCGTCGCAGTCGGACATTTTCGCGGCGGACTCGGTTACGTCACGATCCTCGCGTCCTGCATCCTCGCGTCGCTCTCGGGCTCCGCGGCGGCCGACGCCGCAGCGCTGGCTGCGCTGCTGGTGCCGATGATGGTGGCGGCGGGCCACAAGAAGTCCTATGCGGCGGGTCTGGTGGCGGCCGGCGGCATCATCGCGCCTGTGATTCCGCCCAGCATCGGGTTCGTCATCTTCGGTGTCGCCGCGGGCGTGTCGATCTCGAAGCTGTTTCTGGCCGGGATCGTCCCGGGGCTGCTGCTCGGGGCTGGGCTCTGCCTGACCTGGTGGTGGGTGGTGCGCCAGGAGAACCTGACGCCCCCGCCAAGGGCATCGCTCTCGGAGATGGTAAATGCCGTGGTCGACGGCTTCTGGGCGTTGATGCTCCCGGTCATCATCATCGTCGGCCTGCGCTTCGGCATCTTCACGCCGACGGAAGCCGCAGTGGTCGTCGCCGTCTATTCGCTGTTCGTCGCGACCTGCATCTATCGGGAATTGAAGCCGTCGCAGCTTTATGAGGTGTTTGTCTCCTCGGCCCTGACGACGAGCATCGTGATGTTTCTGGTGGCAGCGGCGCTGGTATCGTCCTGGCTCATCACCGTGTCCGAGATTTCGGCACAGATCGTCACCCTGCTGAAGCCTTTCATGGGCAACAACACGCTCCTGATGCTGGCGATCATGGTCGTGGTGGTGATCGTGGGAACGGCCCTCGACATGACGCCGACCATCCTCATTCTCACGCCGATCCTGATGCCGATCGTCAAGGCAGCGGGCATCGATCCCGTCTACTTCGGCGTCCTCTTCATCATCAACAATGCGATCGGCCTGATCACGCCGCCGGTCGGCATCGTGCTGAATGTGGTTTGCGGCGTCTCGAGGATCAGCATGGAGGACATCATCAAGGGCGTCTGGCCCTTTTTGATTGCACAATTGATCGTCCTGTTCGCGATGGTGCTATTCCCGGGACTGGTGACGATCCCGGCCAAATGGTTTGCCGGCTAGACCCGTCGGCAACAAAGGAAGGACAAGCGAAATGGCCGCAAGGATCATGATCCTCAACGGACCCAATCTCAATTTCCTCGGCATCCGCGAGCCCCACATTTACGGCTCGACGACGCTCGGGGAGATCGAGGCGAGCTGCCGCGCGCTGGCCGATCAGCTCGGCGTTTCGATGTCGTTCCATCAATCGAACATGGAGGGCGAACTGGTCAATCTGATCCAGTCCGCCCATGGCAACGTGGAAGCCATCATCATGAATCCCGCGGCCTATTCATTCACCTCGATCGCGCTGATCGACGCGCTGAAGATTTTCGAGGGTGTGAAGATCGAGGTGCATATCTCGAACATCCACGCGCGGGACGAGCTGCACCGCCGCTCGATCACGTCGAGTGCCTGCACGGCTGTCATTTGCGGCCTGGGTCCCTATGGTTATCTCGCGGCGATGCTCGCGGCGGTCCAACGGCTGGGGCAAATGCCTGCGACCATGGCACCGGCTCTGCGCGGGCTTCCGGCCGGCGGCAAGGCGTAGGCATGGAGGGCGGAATGCGCGGCACGGGATTTCTCGCCATCTGGAGCGACGTCGAGGCTCACGACCTGACCGACTACCGATACTGGCTGACGCGTGAACACACGACCGAGCGCGTGACGACGAAGGGCTTCCTGGCATCGCGTGTCTTCCGCGCGGCAAGGGACGACATCAACCGCTTCTTCATTCTGTATGAGCTGGAGACGCCGGAGGTCCTCGACGGCGAGGCCTATCTGGCGCGCCTCAACGCTCCGACGCAATGGTCCCAGCGCATCATGCCGAAGCTCGGCAATTTCATGCGGGGCGGCGGTGTCATGATCGCGCGGGCAGGGCGGGGCGAGGGCGCGTCGGTCGTGGCGCTCCGGATCGAGACGTTGCCGAAAGATCCGGAAGGTCTGGCCCAGGCGCTCGTTGCGTGCGACGGGGTCGCCGCCGTGCAGATCGGCGCGACCGACGAGGCGCGGACGTCGGTGCGGACGACGGAGAAGGGCATGCGGAAGAATGAGGGCTTCTTCGCGGGGCTTTTGCTGATCGAGGCGCTCGACGTCGCCTCGTTGCAGGCTGCCTTGCGGCGGGCGAGCGAGCTTGCGCCCGACGTCATGGTCGGGGCGAGCGAGCCGGAAGTTTATCAAAGCATGTTTGCGCTCGACGCCCGTATCGCGGATTTCGGCTGATGACAACGTTCTCGCTCGCCGCGTTGACCGTGCTCGAGCTTGCGCCGCCCGAGATGATCGAATTGGCGGCGCATTGCGGTTACGAAAAGGTCGGGC
Organism: Bradyrhizobium canariense; assembly: GCF_019402665.1. Classification (GTDB taxonomy): domain Bacteria; phylum Pseudomonadota; class Alphaproteobacteria; order Rhizobiales; family Xanthobacteraceae; genus Bradyrhizobium; species Bradyrhizobium canariense. The sequence goes on along the minus strand of NZ_VSST01000019.1, from coordinate 39,968 downwards.
TCAGGCTGTTGCCCGCCACGCCTGGCGGAGTTGCCTATCGCCTGATGGACGATGCGCCGCTCCTGCGGGAGACGCTTCGGCGGTTGGAGTTGACGGGGGTGTCTGTCGCCGATCTCGAGGTCGTTGCGTTCAGACCGGAAACCGAGATTGCCTCGTTCACGCCCTTCTTCGAGGTGGGCGCGCGCCTCGGTGCCAAACACATCCTCGTCGCGGCCTACGATCCGGACCTGGCGCGGTTTTCGGATCGCTACCAGCAATTTTGTGAAGCGGCAGCAAGCTATGGCCTGACCTCCGACCTCGAATTCATGCCCTGGACCAGCGTTCCGGACCTGAAGACCGCAATGCGGATCGTCGGCGACGTCGATCATCCCGGTGCCGGCATTCTGGTCGATGCACTGCATTTCGATCGGTCGCAATGTTCGCTTGCGGACCTCCGCGCTATGCCGGCGCAACGCTTTCACTACTGGCAACTTTGCGACGGCCCGGCCGAGCGCCCGGCGACCACGGAGCAGCTCATCCATGCCGCTCGCGAGGAGCGGATGTTTCCGGGCGAGGGCGGAATAGACCTGATGGGGCTTGCAAGCGCGATGCCGAATGATCTGACGATCAGCATCGAGGTTCCGACCGTTCAGCTGGCCAAGAGCGTCGACGCCGCGACGCGAGCACGCCGGGCGTTGGCGGCAGGCAGAGCCGTTGTCGAGCGGGTGCGCAGCGAGAGGTGAGAATTTCGGGACGAGAAGGGTAGTGCGGGATGTCGCAAGCCGATCGCTCCTGGGACGTCGAGACCGATCTTCTGGTCGTCGGGGCGGGTGCCGCCGGCATGACGACGTCGCTGGTGGCCGCCCTCGAAGGGCTCGACGTGATCCTTTGCGAGAAGTCGGACACGGTTGGCGGCACGACCGCGACCTCCGCCGGCACCATCTGGATTCCGGGCAATCGGCAGGGATTGCTTGCAGGGATCTCAGACTCCACCGAGGCGGCGCGGGTCTATCTTGAAGCATTGCTCGGCGAACACGCCGCGGACGCGCGTGTGGATGCGTTCCTCCAGACGGGTCCAATGATGCTCGATTATCTCGAGCAGAGGACGAGCGTACGGTTTGCGGCGCCGCCGGTCCATCCCGACTACAAGAATCTTCTAGGGGCAGCGATCGGTGGTCGTGCTCTCGGCGCCGTTCCGTTCGACGGCCGCAAGCTTGGCAAGGACTTCGAGCGCATAAGGGCCCCGCGGCGAGAGTTCATGGTCCTCGGCGGCATGATGGTCGGAAAGGCGGACATCCCGGCGTTGCTGGCGCCATTCCGCAACTGGACGAATTTCAGGCATGTCGTTGGTCTGCTCGGTCGGCATTTGCTTGATCGACTTCGCTACAACCGCGGAACGCGTCTGATCATGGGCAACGCTCTCGTCGCGAGGCTGTTTGACAGCCTTCGTCGTTCCGGCGTGGATCTGCGATATGAGACCGAGCTCACTGAGCTCATCCGTAATGGCGACGCAGTCGTCGGGGCCGTTTTGTCATCGCCCTCAGGAGCATTGGCGATACGTGCCCGCAAGGGCGTGGTGCTGGCAACGGGAGGCATCGGCTGGAGCCGCGAGCTTCGCGACAGGTTTTTCCCCGAGGCCGCGCGCCGATTTTCGCTCGCGCCTTCGTGCAATACCGGGGACGGCCTGCTCGCGGCCGAACGCGTCGACGCGGTGATTGAGCGTAATTTCGATAGCCCCGCCTTGTGGATGCCGAGCTCGGTCATGACGCAGGCGGACGGCTACGTCTCGGTATTTCCGCACATTATGCTGGATCGTGCCAAGCCAGGACTGCTTGCGGTGAACAAGTCGGGCCGCCGTTTCGTGAATGAAGCCGACTCCTATCACGACTTCGTGGAAGCGATGTTGCGATCGGACTCGTCTTCGGTATTGGCAACGCCAGCTTTCCTGATTTGCGATCGCGCCTTTATCGGCGACTATGGCATTGGTCTCGTTCATCCCGGGACGAGGGATTTGGACAAATTTCTCAAGGCTAAATATTTGCTGGCGGGCGAAACGATTGAAGCACTGGCCGAAAACATCGGCGTCGATGGCGGCGAGCTTGCTCAAACGATCGAGCGATACAATCGCTATGCCGAGAGCGGTGTGGACGAAGAGTTCGGCCGCGGTTCAAGCGAGTTGAACCGGTTCAATGGTGATCCCCGGAACGTGCCAAACCCGTGCCTGCGGCGGGTCGGTCCTGGGCCATACTATGCCGTCGCAGTATGGCCGACGGATCTCGCTAGCAGCGCCGGCTTGTGCACGGATTCAACCGCCCGCGTCTTGTCTAGCCGTGGGACCGCCATACCCGGACTCTACGCCGTCGGTACCGATTCATCCTCGATCTTTCGAGGCACTTATCCGGGCCCGGGCACGATGATCGGGCCTGCGATGGTATTCGGATGGTGCGCGGCAATGCATGCCGCGGGCGCTTCAGCTCAGGACGAAGGTAACTGAAAGCCGGATCGTTCGCCGCTCAGGGCTAGGAACTCTGCGCACCATCGAGGCTTGACTCAGCGGGCCAGCGTCGCCGCCGATTTGCTGGCCTGCACGGCCCCGCCTCCAAGCCCCCATACCCCCCAGGGTGGGGCCGTGTCTCTCGTCGCAGGAGATGCAATGCCGGAGCCGACCGATCACGACATCAGAGAACGCGCGCACCGCTTGTGGGAACAGGCGGGCAAGCCGGAAGGCCGCGAGGAAGAATTCTGGCATGCGGCCGAGCAGGAGTTGCGCAACGAGGACAAGTCGAACCCCATGCGGACGCCGGATACGCTGTGACCGACAAGAGATGCCCATTCTGCCACGGTCTGGGATGGGTCTGCGCAAACCATCCGCTCCGCGCCTGGAGCGAGGAACTGGGCGGCTGCCGCTGCGGTGAGGGAATGCCCTGCACCTGCAACACGACGGAAGATCCCGAAGCAAGGGCGGTGGTCGTCGAAGCGGACACGACGTGGCACTAGCAAGACCTGGCATTGAAGGCGGAACAGAGCCTTCCAGCAGGAATTGAGGTTGTGAGCAGCACGGGCTGCGACGCAGGCCCGTGGCTACGGCGGGGTTTGCGGTGGACGAGCGGCAAAAGATAGAGCACCAGATCGAACTCGCAACGCGAGCGGCAGCCCTTGTCAAAGACGAAACCACCGTCCAGCGATTCAGGACGTTCGCCGAGGAGCTGAAGCAAAAGCTGCTTCGCATGATGCGGCGCGGAAAGGTGCGAGCGCGCGCCTACGAACTCTGGGAGCAGGCCGGTCGCCCGGTCGATCGGGACGTGGAGTTTTGGCTCGAGGCCGAACGGCAGATCGACGAAGAGCGCGATCAGCGGAGGCTCTCGGATTCCTCAGACAAACGGTAGAGGTTCCGGGAGCCACATCGGCAGCGAACAAGCTTCGGCCGCGCGTTCCCTGGACAGAGAAAAAGCCGCCGAGTTCTTCACCTGGCGGCTTCAAAAGTCCGTAGCTGTCGGTCGCCTTTCCAGCCTCGTGCGTACCGCCGTTACCTTGTTTGCGGCCATGCAAGTTCAGTTTAGGCCAAGGCGCTCGATTCTGCTGTGACCTGAAGCACACATTGAAAAGACAATGTCGGGAAGCTTGGGAGGGCGCCGACTTTGATGGGATTGCCCCGCCATGGCGCTACGCGCCGGCCGTGACACCCAGGCGGCCTATGCCTGGAAGCTTCAGCGCGGGGCGGCGGATGTCGAGGCCGAGCACCGCGCCGAGGAAATTGATCTCGACCCCTTCGACCCAGCCGATGGTCATGCCGAGATAGCCCGACAGCGAGGCGTAGAGCCCGGTGCCGGACGCCGTGATGCCGGCCCAGCGTCCGCTGTAGGGAAAGTCCTTACCGATGGCGGTCGGCGGCAGCACGGCGCGCAACTCGGGAACGGCGTCAAGCGCCGCCTGCACGAAGGTGTTGGAATTCGGCCCCGGCCAGGCGCTGTAGTCGCCATAGGCGCGGAACTTATAGTTCTCGATGACGGTGCGGATCTTCGGAATCAATGCTTCTGCCCGCGCGCCGTCGACCGCCACGACCGTTTCCGGCATCGCGCCGAACCAGCGGCCATCGGGCGCAAAGCCGTTGCTGCGAACAGGGTCGCCCCAGGCCGTGTAATCGTATCGGCTGTAGGTCGCGGCGCCCTTCTCCTTGACGACGATCCAGGTATGGACAGCAAAAATACTGCGCCAGCGCACCGTGCGCGCGGCGAACACGCGGATCAGCGCGTCCGGATTGGCGGACGCGGGCGGCAGCAGGCCGGCGCTGGAGCGATCCGCCGTCTGCCAATTGCCGCGGCCGTCGCCGCGCAAATAATAGCGGCCGGCCGACACGGCGATCGGCAGGAAGATCAGCAGCAGGAACAGAATCAAGGATTTCCTCAAGGGCAAACGGCGGTCAGGCGGGACGATGCCACCAATATAGTTCGCAAGGCACGCCGCGCCAGCGCTCTCCTGCTCTTGCATTCGGATGGTGCGGCCATATGTTGCGTCCATGAGGAAGTTGTCGCTCGTCGAGGACCAGGCCATCCAGGCGCGAATCGCGTACATCGCGGGCGCCGAGATTTTCGATCGCCTGTTCGCCGGCATCCGGTTCGACGAAATCGACGGCAATCTGCTGTTTGCCATTGCCAGCGACGAAGACTGCGCGGCCGAGATCGAGGACGAGTTCTCGCACCAGCTCGCTGTGGTCGCAACGCATATCCTCGCGCAAAGCGTGGATGTGGTCGTAGTGCTGCCGAAGGTCCTGCAATAGCCCGCTAGCCTTCTGGCCGTCCAAGCCGCTTGCCTTCACGCTCTGTCTCTGCTTTTCAACGCAATTGCAAAATTGTAATGACGTCATTGGGCGCTCAGGCCCGAGGCGCGTTATCGACGGAGCTCAACGGGAGGGCTCGTCGTCGCTCGCCTCTATTTGCGAAACAAAGTTGGATACACATTGGCGCCCACCAGGAAAGCCCGGGCCACGACCGGCGCGATAAAGACACAAAGCAAGAGCTCAAAAAGCAAAGGCTCGCTAAGCAAGAGCGCGAAAAGCAAGAGCACGAAGAGCACAAGCTCGAGAAGCAGGAGCTCGACAAGCAAGCGTCCGGACAAGAGCGCCTCGCGTTCCGCGGTCGCCTCCTCATCGCCGCTCGGCATGCTGGCGCTGCATCTGCTCGAGCAGTGGGAGAAGTCCGACGGCCTCGTCTTCCTCTGCGACGACGAGAGCAGGGCGGAGCGGCTGGGCGGCGTGATTCACGCTCTCGATCCCTCGGTCGACGTGCTGGTGTTTCCGCGCCTGAACACGCTGCCCTTCGACGGCCTCGAGCCATCCCGCGAGATCGCGGGACGGCGCAGCTCGGTGCTGCGGCGTCTCGCCAAGGCAAAGAAGCCCGTCTTCCTGGTGTCGACCGCGGAAGCCATCATGGAACGGCTGCCGCTGCCGGCGAGCTGGTCGCGGTCGAGCCTCACGCTGAAGGTGGGCGCGCCCTATTCCGGGCCCGAGCTGGAGACGCGGCTGGAGGCTCTCGGCTACGATCTCGACGAAGAGGCGGAGTATCCGGGCGGCGTCCTGTTCCACGGCAAGACGTTCGAAGTGTTTCCCGCCGGCGCGCTCGCTCCCTTCCGGATCGAGCATTCCGGAGACACGATTCGCAAGATCGTCGCGGTCGATCCGATCGAGCACGAGGTCGTCTACGAGACCGCGGAATTGATCATCGATCCCATGTCCGAGCGGATCGCGCTGGGAGCTACGCGCGGACAGCGGGCGACGCTGCCTGATTATTGCAGCCGCGCGCGGTGGATCGCGGATGCCGGGGTATCGACCCACGCCGAGAGCTGGCAGGCCACGATTGAGGACGCCGCCGGCCGCAGGGATGCGGAGCGCGAGTATCTGGGGCAGGCGGATTGGAAGCAGCTGAAGAAGCGCATCAGCGTGCTGCCGCGCAAGGCCGCCTTCATCTCGACTCCGGAGTTCTCGAAGCTGGCCTCGCCGCGCAAGGCGCTTCGCGCCTTCGTCGCCGACATGCAGCGCGGCGGATCGCGGCTGCTGTTCGTCGCGGCCGTCGAGGACGACCTTCGCGCGATGGAGCGCATGAGCGGCATCAAGGCGGAGCGCCTGGCCGATTGGAGCGAGGTGGCGAAGGCACGGAGCCGCGAAGGCGCGCTGCTGGCCGATTTCGACGCGGGGTTCATTGGCGCCGGCCGCAAGCCGCTTGTCGTCGTGACCGCGTCCGACGTGCTCGGCAGCCGGGCCCATCATCCCCAGCCGATGGCGCGCGCATGGAACCCGGCGTTCGATCATCCCGATGTGCCCGAAAAGGGCGCCGCCATTGTCCATCTGCAACGCGGGCTAGCCGTGCTCGATGGCTTGCAGACCCTCGATATGGGCAAGGGATCGCGACGCGAGATGATCAGGCTCAAATTCGCGGGCGACAATGCCGTGCTCGTTCCACCGGCCGATCTTGCGGTGATCTGGCCCTATGCCGGCGAACCCGGCAAGCTGACGCTCGACAAGGCGGACGGCAGCAGCTGGTGGGCGCGGCGTACCGAGGCGGAAGCGGAAATCCAAGTCGCCGCCAAGGCGCTCGCCAAACACATCAGCCAGCGCCTCCGCCGTCGTGCACCCAAACTGGTGCCACCGGGGCCGGCTTATGAAAAATTCGTCGGACGGTTCCCCTATTTCACGACAGCGGACCAGGGCCAGGCCATTCAAGACGTCCTCGACGATCTTGCGGCGGGCCATCCCATGGACAGGGTGATCTGCGGTGATGTCGGATTCGGCAAGACCGAGGTCGCGCTGCGGGCGGCGGCCGCAGTGGCGCTGTCCGGCAAACAGGTGGCGATCGCGGCGCCGACGACCGTGCTGGCGCGGCAGCATGTCGAAACCTTCCGCAAACGGTTCGGCCCTCTTGGGATCGAGGTGGGAAGCCTGTCGCGGGCCAGTTCAGGCCCGGAGACGCGAGAGACCAAGGAGGGGCTGCGGCGCGGCACGCTGAAAGTCGTGGTCGGCACACAGGCGCTTGCGGCAAAGGACGTGAAGTTCGCCGACCTTGGCCTCGTCATCATCGACGAAGAGCAGCATTTCGGGGCGGCGGAGAAGGCGAAGCTCTCAGGCCTCGCCAAGGGGGCCCATTCGCTGTGGATGAGCGCCACGCCGATCCCGCGCACGCTCGCGGCGGGTCTCGCCGGCTTCAGGGACCTCAGCGTGATCGCCTCGCCGCCGGTTCATCGCCTTCCCATCGTGACCAGGATCGCGCCGCTGTCCGACGCTGCCATTGCCGCGGCGCTGCTGCGCGAGCGCAGGCGGCACGGTCAGAGCTTCCTGATCTGCCCACGCATCCAGGATCTGGAGCCGATGCTGGCGCGGGTGCAATCGGTGGCGCCGGAGCTGCGCATCGTCTGTCTTCACGGCAGGTTGCCCGTGGACGAGATCGACGACCGCATGATGAGTTTCGTCGACGGCGAGGCGGACGTGCTGTTGGCGACCAATATCGTGGAAAGCGGGCTCGATATTCCGCGCGCGAACACCATCGTGGTGTGCTGGCCCGAAAAGTTCGGGCTTGCGCAGCTGCATCAGCTCAGGGGACGGGTGGGACGCGGCGGCACGCGCGCTTTTGCCCATCTGCTGACGGAATCGACCGCAGAGCAGTCCGAGAAACGTCTGGCGGTACTGGAGGAGTTCAGCAAGCCGGGTGCCGGCTTTGCGATCAGCGAGCGCGACCTCGACCTCAGGGGCGCCGGCGATCTGTTCTCGGAACAGCAGTCCGGCCATGTCCAGGTGTTCGGACCGGTGCTCTACAGTCATCTGCTGAAGCGGGCGTCCGAGCGAGGCAGCGACGCCGGCGCCGATCTGTGGGTGCCCGATCTCAATATGCCGTTGGCCGACATGCTGCCTGAGGGCTACGTGCAATCGGAAGCGGTCCGGCTCGAGATCTATGGCCGCGCTGCCCGATGCCGAAGCGACGACGATCTGGAAGATCTGGAGGAGGAGATCTCGCGTCGTTTCGGTCGGTTGCCGCCGGAGGCCCGCGACTTCTTCGCATCCGCCAGGCTCCGGATCGATTGCAAACGGCGCGGCATCGTCAGGCTCGATGTCGGGCCCGAGGCGGTCGCCGCGACGTTCCTGCCGGGGCGGCTGCGGAAATCCAGAGGAAAGTCGCAGACGGGAGCGCTGCAGCGCGACGGCGACCGCGTCGTTCACGCCGGCCGCCGCGACGCGGATCCGTTCAGCCGGGTCGAGGAGTTTCTCGACCTGCTGGACGGCTAGGGATCATTCGGTCTGCTCGACTGCCGCGGGCATTTTCGCCACCGACATCAGCGAGCGGGCCACCTGGTTGAGGAGCTGATCCGCGTTCTCCTCCTCCGCGAGTGATTTCGACAGCAGGGCGACAACGGCGCTGTGGCGAAGCTGCTGGGCGAGGTTGCGCGCCGTGGTATAGCCTGCGATCTCGTAGTGCTCGACGCGTTGCGCCGCGCCGATCAGCGCGAGGTCGGCCGCCGCGTCCTCCTTGTCCTCACCCTCGGCCATGATCTCCTGGCCCTCCTCGACGAGGCCCATCATGCCTTTGCAGGGCTTGGCGCGGGCGGATTTGCCGAGCATCTCGAAGCATTCGTTGATGCGCTCGACCTGTGCTTCGGTCTCCGCCAAGTGCTGCTCGAACAGCTCGCGCAACTGGTCGAAGCGGGCGGCCTCCGCCATCTTGGGAAGCGCCTTGGTCAATTGCTTCTCGGCATGCAAGATATCGCGCAGCTCGTTGATGAGCAGATCGCCGAGACCCGCTTCGTCGGCCGGCGGCGAGCTCTCGGTGACGATGGCCGAGGCCGGACCCGGTTCGCCCGCCTGGATCGCCGGCGACTCCGTGAAGACCCAGTCGCCGCCCTCGTTCCAGGGGCCGCGCGTGTCGATCTCGCCATGGTCGCCGGCGCCGGTGGAATCGTTGAAGAACTGGTCGACAAGGCCGGGCGTCGGGGCGATGCGGCCGATGCTGAAGGCCGGCTTGCCCATGCTCTCGAGCGCCAGCGCGAACGCCTTCATGTGCGTGATCTCGCGGGTCATCAGGAACTGCAGCGCGTCCTTGCTGCCGGCGTCGTCGCAGAAATTGATCAGCCGCTCATAGACGATCTTGGCCCGCGCCTCTGCGGCGATGTTGCTGCGCAGATCGACGTCGAGCTCGCCGGTGATCTTCAGATAGTCGGCGGTCCAGGCATTGCCCTGCGAGTTGAACAGATTGACTCCGCCGCCGCCCGCGATGGCGATGAGGGGATCGGCTTCGGCCGCCTGGCGGTCGAACTTCGAGGGCTTGAGATGCATCCGCGCCAGCGTGCCCACCACTTCCAGATGACTGAGCTCCTCGGTGCCGATGTCCATCAGCAGGTCCTTACGATCGGGATCCTCACAGTTCAATCCCTGGATCGAGTACTGCATCGCGGCGGCGAGCTCGCCATTGGCGCCGCCGAACTGCTCCAGCAGCATGTTGCCGAAGCGCGGATCCGGCTCGTCGACGCGAACGGTGAACATCAGCTTCTTGACGTGATGATACATGGCGGGACTCTCGGATTGGGAGGGCAGGAAAAGAAGATGTCTTCCGAACGGGCGGCTTCAGTGTTCGTTCCTAGCGAAACGACCTGCGCCGATCAGGCGCAGGTCGTTCAAAGACGATCGGCAGGATTGTGGACGTACTCGCTCAGCGTTGGTCCGGACGCTTGGCGGGCGGCCCGCTCTTGTTGCCCGGTGCGCCCTGAATATGCGCCGGGTCCTGCGATTGCACGGCGGTGTTGCCGGTGGAGTTTGTCGAACTTGATCCGACGGTTTCACCGGGCTTGGCGGCCGGACCGTTCTTGTTGCCGGGCTGTCCGGCAATGCCGGCACCCGAATTCTGCGCGCTCGGCGCGGACGAAACGTCAGGCTTGCTGGCCTGCGCCCAAGCTGCACCAGGCAGCGCAAGAGCGGCGAGGATAACGGCACCTGTGAACTTCATCTCGGTGTTCTCCGACTGATGCCCCATCTACTCGAACGCCGGTGACCTGCGTGCGTTCCCTATTGTCATCAACTCGAAAGCATCGGCTCGCCTGATCGTGGCGACTATCCCGGCAGCGGCGCCTCCACGACGTCGAGCAGCGCTCCCAGGCCCTGGCGCAGGCGGCGGGTGGCGATGCTCTCGGTGGCGAGACCGAACACCACGAGGGATCGCCCGGTCATCACATAAACATGCCCGAAGTCGAACGCGGGCATCTGCCCCTCCGGTTGATTGGTGTCGATCAACCCGACCCAGCTGCGTCCCTCGGCGACGGCGGGCAGGGTGAAATGGACGACGTCGTGATGAGCATTGTAGATCAGCAGCATGGTTGCGTCCGAGCCGCGGCGCTTGATGCCGGTCTCCTGGGCGCGGCCGTCGAGCAGCAAAGCGAAACATTTGGCGTTGCCGTCCTGCCACTGCTCCGTCGTCATTTCCTCTCCGGACGGCGCGAGCCACGTCACGTCCTTCACGTCCAGCTCCTCGTTGTGGGAGCCGACCAGGAAGCGGCTGCGGTAGAGAATCGGAAATGCCTTGCGCGTGGCGATCAGCTTTCGGGTGAATTCGCGCAGGCTGCGGCCGTTCGCGGTGATGCCCATCCAGTCGAGCCATGTGGTCTCGTTGTCCTGGGCGTACGCGTTGTTGTTGCCGTGCTGGGTGTGTCCGAATTCGTCACCGGCAAGCAGCATGGGCGTGCCGTGCGACAACAGCATGGTTGCCAGCAGATTGCGCTTCTGGCGCTCGCGCAGCGCAATGATGTCCGGATCGTCCGTCGGTCCCTCGGCGCCGCAGTTCCAGAAGTGATTGTTGCTGTGGCCGTCGCGATTGTCCTCGCCATTGGCTTCATTGTGCTTGTCGTTGTACGAGACGAGATCGTTGAGATTGAAACCATCATGTGCGGTGACGAAGTTGACGCTGGCCCACGGCCGGCGGCCGCGCTTGTTGAAGAGATCGCCGGATCCGGACACGCGCTTGGCGAAGTCCGCGATCGATCCCTCGTCGCCCTTCCAGAAGGCGCGCACCGTGTCCCTGAACTTGTCGTTCCACTCCGCCCATCCCGGCGGAAACTGGCCGACCTGATAGCCACCCGGACCGATGTCCCAAGGCTCGGCGATCAGCTTGACGCTGGAGAGCACGGGGTCCTGGCGGCAGGCATCGAGAAAGCCGCCGCCTTCGTCGAACCCGTAGGGCTCCCGTGCCAGGATGGTGGCGAGGTCGAAACGGAAGCCGTCGATCCTCATCTCGGTCGCCCAATAGCGCAGGGAATCCGCGACGAGTTGCAGCACACGCGGGTGCGACAGGTTCACAGTATTCCCTGTACCGGTATCGTTGATGTAGTAGCGCTGCTGGTCCGGCAGCAGGCGGTAATAGCTAGCGTTGTCGATGCCCTTGAAGGACAGGGTCGGGCCGAGCTCGTTTCCTTCAGCGGTGTGATTGTAGACGACGTCGAGGATGACCTCGATGCCATGGGCGTGGAACTGGTTGACCATGGCTTTGAATTCGTTCGCGAACGGCGTCTTGAGGTAACGTGGCTCCGGCGCGAAGAAGGCGAGGGAGTTGTAGCCCCAGTAATTGCGCAGGCCTTTCTCAACCAAATAGCTGTCGTCGACGAAGGCATGGATCGGCAGCAATTCTGCACTGGTGATGCCGAGCGATCGCAGATAGGCCGGGACCTCCGAATGCGCGAGGCCGGAGAACGTGCCGCGGTCTGCGTCGGGCACCAGCGGATGCAGCTGGGTAAAACCCTTGACGTGCATCTCGTAGACGATCGTCCGCTCCCATGGCACTTCCGGCTTGCGCGCGGCGCCCCAGGTGAAGGCCGGGTCGATGACGCGGCATTTCTGCATCAAGGGCGCGCTGTCGCGTTCGTCGTAGGAGAGATCCTTGTCGGCATGGTCGAGCTGGTAGCCGAACAGCTCCGGTCCCCAGCGCAACCGGCCGACCAGCTGCTTGGCGTAAGGATCGAGCACGAGCTTGTTGGGATTGAAGCGGTGTCCCGCGTCGGGTTCGTAGGGGCCGTGAACACGATAGCCATAGATGGTGCCGGGACGGGCCGCGGGCAAATAGCCATGCCAGACTTCGTCGGTATATTCCGGGAGTTCGATCCGCTCCAGTTCGGTCTCGCCGTCGTCGTCGAACAGGCAGAGTTCGACCTTGGTGGCATGGGCCGAAAACAGCGCGAAATTGACGCCGAGCCCGTCCCAGGTGGCGCCGAGCGGAAACGGCTTGCCCTCGCTGACGCGGGAGCGGCGCAGGCTCGAGGCCGCCCGCGTCAGGGCGTCGTCTGGATGTACTGTTTGATCCATCGGTGCCCCGAAAAGTCGATCAAGAATTTGGTGGGATCGCCGTCACTTCCGTCGTCGCCTGCTCGCCGACGGTCGCCGAAGCGATCACGGCGGCAGGAGGCACATCGTCCGGCTTGGGCAGCGTGGTTGCCCTTTGCAGCGCCGCCTCCTTGCTGATAGCCGCAATCGAGTTGCCGGTCCGCTCGACGATGCTGGTCAGCTCCGCATCGGACAGTCCGAGACGCTTTCTGACGAGGCGGACTTGAGTACGGTCGGTCAGGTCGAGCTTGTTGCGGATCGGCTGTGGCTTCGAGCGGCGCATGGCGAAAACTCCCGTGTAGAATTGCAACCGTCGCCGAGGCGATTCCGTTCCCTGTTTGCAACAGTGATCTTCCCCAACCATCGTCGCCGCACCTCGGCCCAAAAGTGCACACAACGCGCACGGCGCATCAGTGTGGTGCCGGCCTGAGGAACGAATGCCTCCATCTCGGCTTCTCCCGTCCAGAGCATGCTCAAGCGATCGCAAAATCGAGCCTCGCGAAGCGTGCTGTTACTTCCAGCCACGCAAAGGCGACCAGGTTTGAGTCACAGATTGGGAATGGCCGGGCAAGCGCGACACCACGGCCCTCGATGCCTCGATCACGGGGTCTGCTTCAATCTCTGGGCGCCGACGGCGCAATCGGTCGAATTGCTCGAAGCCGGCCGGCCGCCACTCCGGATGACGCGCGACCATGATGGCTGGTACCAGTCGTTGAGTCCCACCGCACATGTCGGCACGCGCTATCAGTTCAGGATCAACGAAGACCTGGTCGTTCCCGATCCCGCCTCGTTCTTCCAGCCAGACGACGTCGGGGCGCCGAGCGAGGTGATCGACACCGCGACGTTCCGGGACTCGGTGCTCTATCCCGGCCGCCCCTGGGCGGAGGCCGTGATCTACGAGTTGCATGTCGGCACCTTCAGTGAGGAAGGCACCTATGCCGGCGTCGAGAAGAAGTTGCCCTATCTGCGCGATCTCGGCATCACCGCAATCGAGCTGATGCCGCTCAATGACGTCCCCGGCCGGCACAATTGGGGCTATGACGGCGTGCTGCTGAATGCGCCAAATGCACGCTACGGCAGGCCGGAAGACCTCAAGCGGCTGCTACGCGCGGCGCATGCCCTCGACATATTGGTCTACCTCGATGTGGTCTATAACCATTTCGGGCCGCAGCTGAACTATCTGCACCTCTATGCGGAAAGCTTCTTCATCACGCGCCATAGCACCGGCTGGGGCCCTGCCGTCAACCTCGAGGGACACGACGGCGCGTTCGTGCGCGAGTTCCTGATCGAGAACGCGTTGATGTGGCTGCGCGACTACGGGTTCGACGGCTTGCGGCTCGATGCGGTTCACGCGCTCAAGGACGATTCCGACCGCCATTTCCTGATCGAGCTTGCCGAGACGGTTCGCAGTCAGCTGCCGGGCCGACGCGTGCATCTGATGCTGGAGAACGAGGCCAATCAGGCCCGCCTGCTCGACCGTGCTCAAGGGCGAACCCGGCTCTATGACGCGCAATGGGGCGATGATTTTCACAACGCGCTCCATGTCCTCTTGACGGGTGAGGACGAAGGCTACTATCGCGCCTTCGCAGACAGGCCGCTTGAACATCTCGCGCGAGCGCTCACCGAGGGCTTTGCCTATCAGGGCGAAGTCTTTCCGCTGCATGACGAACCGCGCGGCGAGCCGAGCGCGCATCTGCCGCCTGAGGCCACCATCTTCTTCGCCCAGAACCACGACCAGATCGGCAATCGCGCGCTCGGGGAGCGGCTTTCCGCGCTGGTCGGTCCGGAGAAACTGGATCAGGCCATGGCGCTGGTTCTCTTGAATCCGCACATTCCGATGTTGTTCATGGGTGAGGAAGCCGCGGCCGAGACACCGTTCCTGTTTTTCGCAGACTGGTCCGGCGAAGCTGCCGAGCTGACGCGGGAAGGGCGGCGTAAGGAGTTCGCGCACTTCAAGGCGTTCTCGACGCCCGACATACGCGCCAGGATTCCGGATCCGTGCGATGAAAAAACCTTCGCGGCATCGAAGCTCGACTGGACCGGCATCGACCGCTCTCCCGCCAGCGCCAGGTTTCGCAGCCTAACATCCCGATTGCTGAAGATACGGCGCGAGAAGATCGTTCCGCTGATCAAACGGGGTTTCCTTTCGGCTCATTGCAAGTTGCTGGGGGAGAACCAGCGTAAGGGCGGCCTGGATGCCCGTTGGCGGAGGGCGAACGGAGACATCTTGCAGATCGTCGCCAATTTCGCGGACGGCGAACTGCCCATGCCGGCGCTGGTTGCGGGCGAGAGCCTATGGCGATTGGGCGCCGCCGACGCGCCAGCCCTGTTGCGGAGCGACATCATCGTAAGGCTTGGCCACGAGGCGTGATGGAACAGCGAGGAACGCTTCCGAAAGCTTTCCGTTAGCGCAGTGAATCTCTGGAGCCGCTTCATGACCGACTATCCAAAGCCGCCTTTTCCGCCGCAGCAGCAATCGATGCCCGGTTCGACGCGCGCGATGAACCCGCGACCGGATCATGGCGAGGAAAGTTACAGGGGCGCCGGGCGCCTGACCGGAAAGAAGGCAATTATCACCGGAGGCGACAGTGGCATCGGCCGCGCGGTCGCGATCGCCTATGCCCGGGAAGGTGCCGACATCGTCATCGCCTATTTGAACGAGGACGAGGATGCCGCCGAGGTCAAGACGCTGGTGGAGCGCGCAGGACGCAAGGTCGTCCTGATCCCCGGCGACATCCGCAATCCCGATCATTGCCGCGCGATCATCCAGCGCACCGTCGAGGCGTTCGGCGCAATAGACATCCTCGTCAACAACGCGGCGCATCAGGACACGTTCAAGGAGATCGCTGACATCAGCGACGAGGAATGGCAGCGGACGTTCGAGACCAATATCCACGCCATGTTCTATCTCACCAAGGCTGCGGTCCCCCACATGCGCCCGGGAGCGGCGATCATCAACACCGCGTCGGTGAACTCCGACATGCCGAATCCGACTTTGCTGGCCTATGCCACGACCAAGGGCGCCATTCAGAATTTCACCGGTGGGCTCGCCCAGATGCTGGCGAGCAAAGGCATTCGGGTCAATGCGGTCGCCCCGGGTCCGATCTGGACGCCGCTGATTCCGTCGACGATGGCGGAGGACACTGTGAAGAACTTCGGCAAGCAGGTGCCGATGCAACGGGCCGGCCAGCCGGCCGAACTCGCGACAGCCTATGTCATGCTCGCCGATCCGCTCTCGAGCTACACATCGGGAGCGACCCTGGCGGTCACCGGCGGCAAGCCGTTCATCTGACCGAACGTGCGACGAGAACGTGGCAGCCCTGCGAGCAGGGCCGCCACGCCCAGCACGTCTTCACCAGTACGCCTCGACCGGCGACGAGGTCCTTGTTTGTCGCCTTATCGATCATCTTCGGCAGCGCCTTGAGGATCTGCTGTTCCGCGTAATAGATATCCTGCAGCCCGTGCAGCAGCAGGTCTTCCATCGATTTGATGTCCTTGGTGAAGAATCCCGTAAACGACGTCTCCTTGTCAATGATGGAACTGGAACGCCGCACAGCTGCAGCTGTTCCATTCCCGTGACCAGATCAGGAGAGCCGAATGAGCGATGGAGCGGATCATCTTGCGAGCCTGCTCGGACGAGCGGCGATGGACGTCTGGGGTGACATGCCCCGCGACATCCAGGAAGCGCTGTTCGAGACCGCCATGAAGGGACGGCCAGCGGAGCGGGAAGAGCTCGCGCGGCTGCTGCACGAGCGGCATCCCCGTACGCTTCATCCGGCGCGGCCTGGCTGAGCCGTTGCAGGAACGATCGGGCAAGAAGCCGATTTGTAAAATGGGCGAGGCGCGGCGAATGGGATTGGACGAAGCCCGTGAGCCGTAGCTCCGCCCAGGATCAAATCGGTGAGTCGATCGGCGTGACTGAAATGATGATCGGAAAATGGTACGACCCGATCTCCCAGAGATGGATCGTGCCGCGCGAAACGCACCCGGTGGCGGGCCACTCGCAGTCCGACCCGGAGAAGGGGCTCGAAGCCCGCAAGCCGGCCGAGGCGCAGCGGATCTGGGGCCTGTTGGTCGATTGCTGCGCGCGCGGGTGATGTCCGAGCCGCACCATCATTGGCTTCTGCTGTCGGCAATTCACAGAGTGATGACATAGACCGCGAAGGCAATGATGAGCGCCAGGCTTACGACGGCGGTGCTGATCAATATCTTGCCCATGGCGCGTCCGTGCTGTCTCGCCGCGTCAATGTAACAGCCGTCATTTTCGTTCCGGACCGGCAGCTGAAGGCAGCTCCGACTGTTCACATGTGCACAAAGGGCGTCGGCACCAAATGGCTTGAACTATATCATTTGATGCAGACATGGCTGCGCTCGCTCTTATCATCGGCCATGCGGAAAGGCACCGCATGGTGCCATGACATGGAGACCCGATCGTGCACAGGCGGCGTCGCGTTCAGCAAACCACCACGCTTCAAGAGCGGCTTGCAGAGTTCACCAGGACCATCCGCGAAAAGGCCGAGGCGTTGCCCGACGGCAAGGAGCGGGATGAGCTGATGAAGCGGCTGAGAAGCGCAGACACTGCGTCAAACCTCGACCGTCAATTCGCCGGCAGGGATTGAGCTCGCAAGGATTGAACTGGCAATTGAGCTGGAAAGCGTCAGCTGCGGTACCAACTCGCCAGATTCCAGGTCGTGACGTCCCAGCCTGACATGTCGACCATGAGATTGTTGACCCCTGCGTTGACGATGTTGCGGGATAGAAGCGGCAGGAACACGTTGGCCTCGCAAAAAGTTTCGTCGACCTTGATCAGCAGCGCGGCCCGCTTGACCGGATCGAGCTCGTTCTGGGCGGCCTTGTAGGCCTTGTCGGCCTCGGGATCGGACCAGCGCGAGACGTTGCGGCCGAGCCATTTGTTGTCCTTGTTGGAAATCTCCCAGGAGACGCATTGGTTCAGGAAGCGCTCCGGGTCGGGCTGCGGCTGCGTCGTGTTGTACATCTCCATGTCGGCATAGAACTTCGAGTAGGTGTCGGGGTTGCCGACGTCGGACGAGAAGAACACCGATGCCGTGACCGCCTTGATTTCGATCTCGATGCCGGCCTTCTGGCAGGCCTGCTTGATGATGGCTTGCGTCTTCTGACGCGGCGCATTGGTCGAAGTCTGGAAGACGAATTTGAGCTTCTTGCCGTCCTTCTCGCGGATGCCGTCCGCGCCCTTTGCCCAGCCGGCGTCATCCAGGACCTTGTTGGCCTTGTCGACGTCGAACTCGTATTTCAGCTTGGCCGACTTGAACTGTTTGGGTGCGTTGACGAAGCTCGCGGTGGCGACGCCGCCGCGCCCGTAAATGAACTTCTGGATCGACTCGCGGTCGATCAGCAAGTTCATCGCGCGGCGAACGGCGGGATCGGACAGCGTCGGGTGCTTGGTCTTGGGGCTGGAGCGCTCGCCGTCCACCTCGGTCCACGGATCGGTCGTGTTGAGGATGATGAACTCGACATTGCCTGACGGCGTGACGTCGAGCTTGCCCTTGCCGCTGGCCTCCATGCGTTTGAGGACCTCCTCCTCCACTTGCATGTTCCAGGCGTAGTCATATTCGCCGGTCTGCAGCACGGCGCGCGCCGCGGATACCGCATCGCCGCCGCCCTTGATTTCGAGCGTGTCGAAATGCGGCTGGTTCTTGACGTGATAGTCGGGATTGCGTTCGGCCCGGATCAGGTCGCCCGGCTTGAACTCGACGAATTTGTAGGGACCAGTGCCGACCGGCTTCAGATTGCCGGGCGCTTCGCGCGACTTCGCGCCGACATAATCGCCGAAATGATGCTTCGGCAGGATCGGACCGACCGAGCCGACGAAGGGATCGGCCCAGAACGGCGTCGGCGCCTTGAACAGTACCTTGACGGTGTGGTCGTCGATCTTCTCGACCGTGATGTCCTTGTAGGAACCCGTGGTGTACGCCGCGGTCGCGAGATCCGAGGCGTATTGCCAGGTGAAGACGACATCGTCGGCAGTGAAGGGCTTGCCGTCATGCCACCTCACGCCCTGTTTCAGTTTCCAGGTCACGCTCAGGCCGTCCGGCGAAAGGCCGCCGTTCTGCTTGGATGGAGCCTCGGCCGCGAGGCAGGGGACGAGGTTGCCCTCCTTGTCCCAGCCGGCGAGCGGCTCGAAGAAGACGCGCGAGGCGATCTGGTCCTTGGTGCCGAGCGCGAAATGCGGATTGAGCAGCGTCGGGGCCTGCCAGAGCAGGATCTTGAGCGGGCCGCCGCCGCCGGCCTTGGTCGGCTTGTAAGGCAGCGTGGCGTCCGCCATCGCCATGTCATTCCAGACCAGGATCTGGCTTGCGACCGGCGCTGCGATCCCGATCGCAGCCATCGTCTGCATGAACGAACGTCGCGATAGCTTGCCTTGCTTCACCTCAGCGATGGACTTGCGGATTTCGTTCTCGTTCATCGGATGATCCCCACTTCACAGACAAGTCGTCACCGGCCAAGGCCCATCATGTTTCATCACGGGCGAGGCGGCAATGCCGACAGGGTGAGAAAACCCTGCGGCGAAATGACGAACGTAGGGGACGGCAGCTATGGCTGCCAAGGGGCGCTAGCTGGATCGCCGCGCGAGAGACCCAAGGCGGCGATCCAATGCGAGCTAGGGGAACCGCCCATTCGCAAGCGCCAGCGCAGCTCCAACCGCGTTCTCGAGAATTTCCTCCGACAATTGCCTGTCGCTCACCGCGCGCGACAATTGCAGCGCGCCGACCATGGTTGCGTAGACCGAAATCGCGCGTCGTCGACGCTCCGCAACCGGACCTTCCGGCATCTGCGCCGCCATCAGCGCGATGATCTCCGACGTCTTCTCGGTGAAGGCATCACGCGTCGCCTTGGGATGTCGGGCGATTTCGGCGACAAGGGCTGCGGTCGGGCAACCGGCGCCCGCGCGGTCGCGATGGCGCGGGGAGAGGTAGTCGCGGATCGTTTCCTCGAGCGCGACGCCGTTTGCAAGATTGTCCTTGTGCCTCTGCTCGCGCCGCTCCAGGGCGTCGATCAGCACCGCGCGTACCAGATCCTCCTTGGAAGCGAAATGCGTGTAGAAGGCGCCGTTGGTCAGGCCCGCTTCCGCCATGATGCCGGCGAGGCCGACCGCGGCGATGCCGCTCTCGCGGAACTGCGAAGAGGCGACGTCGATGATGTGCCGCCGCGTCGTGTCCCTGTGTCCCTTGTCGTAGCGCGCCAATCCCGCCTCCTGCGCGACCCCGCCACAAAATCGTGAGGCCGGGCCCATTGCATTATGATCATAATAATACATTATGAACATAATGCAATGGGCGGCCGATCGGCGGCGGCCCTTCGGGACCCCAGGGATCGAACCCATGTCAGTCGAGGATGCCGCCGCGCCGGCCTTGTCCGCCCCGCAGATCGTGGCTCGCGCCACCGCTCCGCTCCGCCAAGTGGCGGCATCAACACCAGGCGCGGCCGAGCAGCGGCGCGCAGCGCTGCTGACGGCGCCGATCCTGCCGACGCTGCTCCGGCTCGCGCTGCCGACCGTGACCGTCCTGGTGGCGCAAACCGCGGTCAACATCGCGGAAGCCTATTATGTCGGCTTCCTCGGCACCGATTCGCTGGCCGGTGCGGCGCTCGTGTTCCCGATCTTCATGCTGATGACCATGATGTCGAATGGCGGCTTCGGCAGCGGCGTTGCCTCCTCGGTCGCGCGCGCGGTCGGTGCCGGCCGCCGCGACGATGCCGAAGCCGCGTTGTTTCATGCCGTGGTGCTCGCGATGATTGCCGGCGGCGTGTTCACGCTCGGCGTCATCGTCGGCGGTCCGCATCTCTACCGCGCCCTTGGCGGCGCCGACGGTGCCCTCGCTGCGGCCACCACCTATTCCAACTATCTGTTCGCCGGCGCCATCCCGGTCTGGATCGTCAATCTCCAGGCGGCGGCGCTACGCGGCGCGGGCAATGTCAAGGTGCCCGCGCTGGTGACGCTGGTCGGCGCGATCGTGACGATTCCGGTGTCGCCGGCGCTGATCTTCGGTCTGGGACCGATCCCGCGGTTCGGCATCGGCGGCGCGGGCATCGCCTTCGGCCTCTATTACGGCGCGGCGATGCTGTTTCTGCTGCGCTACATGGCCTCAGGCGCGACCGGCCTCAAGCTGCACATCGTGCCGCTCCGCGCAAAAATCTTCGGTGACATGCTGAAGGTCGGCATTCCCACCGCCTTCAATGCGGTGCTGACCAATCTCACCGTCATTCTCGTCACCGGCGCGGTCGGCCTGTTCGGCACCTCCGCGCTCGCCGGCTACGGCATCGCCTCCCGGCTCGACTACATCATGATCCCGCTGCTGTTCGGCATCAGCACCGCGACGCTAACGATGGTCGGCGTCAACATGGGCGCGGGACAGACGGCGCGGGCACGTCGCATTGGCTGGATCAGCGGCGTTGTCGGCATGGTTATGACCGGCACGATCGGCCTTTTGGTGGCGATCTTCCCGACGGCCTGGCTCAATCTCTTCAGTCACGATGCCGAGGTGGTGCGCGAAGGCATGACCTACTTGCGCATCGTCGCGCCGGCCTACGTCGCACTCGGCTTCGGCTTCGTGACGTCGTTCGCCGTGCAAGGCACCGGCCGCGCCATCGGCCCGCTCGCGTCCTCGGTCGCGCGCATCCTGATCGCGGCCGGCGGCGGCTGGATCGCGGTGGCAAGCTTCGGCGCCGGCATGGCGGGGCTCGCCACCATGGTGACGGCATCGCTCGCCGCCTATGCCGTGATCTGTGTCCTGATCATGCTGTCGCCGTCGACCTGGCGGTCCGAGTAGGCGCAGATCATCTGATGCTGGCAACACCGACAACCAGCACCGAAATCCCGGCTGGATTGCCTGCTGCTATCTCGCCGCCATTTTCGCTCTCCGGCTGTTGTTGCGCCATGATGCCCGTCACGCTTGCGCAGAGCATTCCTAATCTCTGTAAATTCGTTTCGCGATTGGTATCGAATTGAGAAGGTGTCTGCCGCTGCCGGCATCCAATATGGATTTCCATTTCATTGATTTCGCCACATAGAGAAGCGAATACGGTTCCAATCGTTGCCGCTGAGTCATGGAGACCAAGATCATGGAGACCAAGATCATGGAGACCAAGATGTCGTTTCGCCTCCCCTTGATCCTTTCTGCCGTCCTCGTCGCGTGGTCGGCGGGCGCCTCGGCCGAGACCATCAAGATCGGCGTGACGCCGGGGCCGCACGCCCAGATTTTCGAGGCCGTGAAGCCGATCGCCGCCAAGCAGGGTCTCGACATCCAGCTCATCGAATTCTCCGACTACGTCGTGCCGAACGCCGCGCTCGAGGCCGGCGAGATCCAGGCCAATTCGTTCCAGAACCAGCCTTATCTGGACAACCAGAAGGCGGACCGTGGCTACAAGATCGAAGCCGTCGGCCTGACCGTGAATTTCCCGATCGGCGTCTATTCCAAGAAGCACAAGGCCTTCGCCGACATCCCCGAGGGCGGCAAGGTCTCGATCCCGAACGATCCGACCAATGGCGGCCGCGTGCTGCTGCTGCTGCGCGACAAGGGCGTGATCAAGCTGAAGGACGGCACGGGCTTCAAGCCGACGGTGCTTGATATCGCCGAGAATCCAAAGAAGCTGAAGTTCATCGAGGTCGACGCGGCGCAGGCGCCGCGCGCGCTCGACGACGTCGACGCCGCCGCGATCAACACCAATTATGCAACCCAGGCGGGCCTCGATCCCGTCAAGGATCCGATCCTGCGCGAGGACCCGAAGGGTCCCTACGTCAATCTCATCGCCGTTCGCACGGTCGACAAGGACAAGCCCTGGGTCAAGGTGCTGGTAGACAGCTATCACACGGCGGAGGTGAAGGAGTTCGTCCTGACCAAGTTCAAGGGCGCGGTACTGCCGAGCTGGTAGGCAGTCTGCCCAGCCAAAGTTCAGCTCAGGGCGATCCCGGCGGGCAGCCTTGCGTACGAGCCCTGCGCAATGCCCGCTTGTCTGGAACTGCGGCAACCGACATCATCGGGGCCCATCCTCGCCTTGCAGGGGTCGTATGAAACGCTTAGCAAACCTGAAACGCCTGGGCTTTTTCACACGGCTTCTCGACGACGCCCCGCCCGCCGACCGATATCGCTTCGCGGCCGAGCAGATCGTGCGCGCCGAGAAAGCGGGCCTCGATTCCGCATGGATCGCGCAGCACCATTTCCACGAGCGCGAGGGCGGCCTGCCGTCGCCCTTTACTTTCCTCGGTTACGTCGCAGCCCAAACCTCGCGCATCCGGCTCGGCACCGGCATCGTCACCTTGCCGCTGGAGAATGCGGTCAGGGTGGCGGAGGACGCTGCGGTGCTCGATCTGCTCTGCAATGGTCGCTTCGAGCTCGGTGTCGGCACCGGCGGCAATCCCTCGGCCTTTGCCGCCTTCGGCCTCGACAGCGCCCAGCGCAACGAGATCTTTGCGCGCAATCTGGAAATCGTCCGCACGGCGCTGGTCGGCAAGCCGCTCGACGGTGGCGACACGCTCTATCCGCAGCGGCCGCAATTGGACAACCGGATCTGGCAGGCGACGTTCTCCGTTGCGGGCGGCGCGCGTGCCGGCAAGGCAGGCGATGGCCTGTTGCTGTCGCGCACCCAGCCTCGAACCAAGGAGGCGCCGAAGGCAACGCTGGCCGAGATTCAGAATCCGGTCATCGATGCCTACCTCGAAGCACTGCCGCCGGGACGCGAACCCCGCATCATGGCCTCGCGCACCATCTTCGTCGCCGACGACCGCACCGAGGCGCTGCGCCTTGCCGGTATCGGGCTGCGGCGCGCGCTGCCGCAATTCCTCAAGGGCGGCCACGCCAAGCCGGGCGAGACGCTCGAGGAGATGATCGCAGCGTTCGACACCCATGTCGGCGCGGCCGACGACGTCATCGCTTCGCTCCGCGCCGACGCCACGCTGGAGCGGGTGACCGATCTCGTCTTCCAGGCGCATTCGGTCGATGCCCCGCATCCCCATATCCTGCGCTCGATCGAGCTGGTCGCGGAGAAGGTCGCGCCGGCGCTGGGCTGGACCCGGACGGCGGCGGATGTGGCGCTGGCGGGATAGTCGGAATGAACGGAATCGCGTTGCACCAGGTGCAAGAGGCTGAATGATGGCTACGAAAGATATCATCGACACGCTCGCCGGGATCGAACCGGGTTCGTCCCTCGACGCCATTCGCGCGCGCCGCCTGCAGGCGCGCGACAACGCGCAGAAGAGCTATCTCTCTTTGTTCGAGCCGATCGATGCCGGTGATGTCTCGCTGGTGGAGCGCGCCGCGGTTGCGCTCTTCGTGATCGGCCTTCACCGCGAGCCCACGATGGCCGGCTTCTATCGGGCGAAGTTAGCTGCGACCGCCAATGGCGCGCGCTTGGTCGAAGCGGTCGATGTCGAAATCGCGCGTGGCGAGACCTCGGGCCCCTACGGTGCGTTTCCGGACGGCCCGCTGTCGGTCGAGAACGAGGCCGGCCTGATCTATCGCGTCAGCGCTGAGCGCAAGCCCGAGCTTGGCGCCCGGCTCGCTGCGGCGTTCGAACATGCGCATCTGCTGGTGTTCCGCCCGCGCGATGCGGCTGCAGCCGACATGAAGGCGCTGCTCGCCGCCGGCTGGTCGAACACCGGAATCGTCACGTTCTCTCAGCTCGTTGCGTTCCTGTCGTTCCAGGTGCGCGTCGTCACCGGACTGCGCGTGCTCGGCGCCTCGCTTGGCAGCGCAAACGCCGCGGGCGCCGGCTAAGGAGATCGCAATCATGAGCGCTGCAAACAACGTCAATCCGCCCGTCGTCTTCACCCAGGATGAACTGGGCTGGGTGTCGTGGATCGATCCGCTGCCCGAAGCCGAGCTGACCGCGCGGCATTTCGCCGGCCTCGTCGATCGCTCCCGTTCCAAGTCCGAATATTTTCGACTGCTGGTGCGCGATCCCGAGGTGCTGGAAGCCCGCACCAAGACTGACAAGGACATCTTCTACAACGTTGCCGACGGCCTGCCGCGCGCCGAGCGCGAGCTGGCGGCGGCTGCGACCTCGCGCTACAACGGCTGCATCTACTGCGCCTCCGTGCATGCGCGTTTCGCCAGCACTTATTCCAAGCGCCGCGACGATGTGCAGCGGCTGCTCGACGAAGGCGTCGGCGCCGATCTCGGCGACGAGCGCTGGAATGCGGTCGTCAATGCCTCGGTGGCGTTGGCCGCAACGCCGATCGCGTTCGGCCCCGACAATATCGATGAGCTGCGCCGCGCCGGTCTCGACGATGCCGAGATCGTCGACGTCATCAACGGCGCGTCGTTCTTCAACTGGGCGAACCGGCTGATGCTGTCGCTCGGCGAGCCCTCGAAATAGCCAATCTCACCGGCATGGAAATTGCTGGTTGTTTCAACACCTGACAGGATGGAGCCGTCCATGAGCAACATCGATCGTCGTACCCTGGTCAAGGGCTCGCTTGCCGCCATGATGGCGGGAGCAGCCTTCTCGCGCGCCGCGCTTGCGCAATCGTCCGAACCGATTTTGCTGGGCGTCAGCGGTCCGTTGACCGGGCCGAACGCACAATATGGCACGCAGTGGAAGCAGGGCTTTGATCTCGCGCTGGACGAGATCCAGGCAGCGGGCGGCATCAACGGCCGCAAGCTCGCCTACAGCTTCGAAGACAGCCAGAGCGACCCGCGCCAGTCGGTGGCGATCGCCCAGAAGCTCGTCTCCGATCCCAGGATTGTCATGGAGCTCGGCGACTTCTCCAGCCCCGCCTCGATGGCGGCCTCGCCGATCTATCAGCGCGGCGGGCTGGTGCAGTTCGGCTTCACCAATTCGCATCCCGATTTCACCAAGGGCGGCGACTTCATGTGGAGCACCTCCGTCAGCCAGGCTGACGAGCAGCCGCTGCTGGCGGCTTATGCCGTGAAGCGTCTCGGCCTGAAGAAGCTCGCCGTGCTGCACCTCAACACCGATTGGGGCCGGACCAGCCGAGACTATTTCGTCAAGGCCGCGAAAGAACACGGCGCCGAAATCGCCGTCACCGAAGGCTACATTGCGGAGGAGCGCGACTTCCGCTCCACGCTGGTGCGGGTCCGCGACGCCAATCCGGACGGGCTGATCCTGATCTCCTATTATTCCGACGGTGCGCTGATCGCGCGGCAGGCACGCCAGGTCGGGCTGAAGCAGGTGATCTGCGCCGCGAGCTCGGTCTACTCGCCGAAATTCCTGGAGCTCGGCGGCGAGGCCGTCGAGGACGTCCATGTCGGCACGCGCTACTTCCCGGAAGACCCGCGCCCCGAGGTGCAGACGTTCATCGCGGGCTTCAAGAAGAAGTACAACGGGGTGGAGCCCGACGCGTTCAACGCTTACGCCTATGACGCGATGAACATGGCCGCCGCCGTGGTGAAGATCGGCGGCACCGACCGGCGTGCGATCCGCGACGCCTTCACGAAAGTGAAGGACGTCTCGAGCGTGATCTTCGGCAAAGCGACGTTCGACGTCGAGAGCCGGCGCGTCAAGGGCGCCATGAATGCCGAGCTCGTCGTACGCAAGGGCCAGTTCGCGCTCTGGGACGGCAAGCCGACCTGAGGGGATTTTCTGCGTGTCTTCCTGGCTCGACTACACGATCAACGGGCTGATCGTCGGTAACGTCTACGCCCTCGTTGCGGTCGGGCTCGCGCTGATTTTCGGCGTCAGCCGGCTGATCAACTTTGCGCAAGGGTCGATCTACCTCGTCGGCGCCTATATCGGCTGGGTCGCGGTGGTGCAGCTGCACACGCCGCTGCCGCTCACCATCATCGTGGTCGCGGTGGCGGCAGCGCTGGTCGGCCTGATCATCGAACGGTTCGGCCTGCGTCCGCTGCAGAACTCGGTGCGCATCGCGCCGCTGCTGGCGACGATCGGCATCAGCTTCGTGCTCGATCAGCTCGTGATGCTGACCTTCTCGCCCAATCCGCGCGCGCTGCCGAGCCAGTTGCCGGATATCCGCTTCCAGATCGGCGGCGGCACGATCGGACCGCTCGATCTCCTCATCGCCGGTGTCGGCCTCACCAGCGCGTTGCTGCTGTTCGTGTTCCTGCGCTACAGCAAGCTCGGCTGGGCCGTGCGTGCCACCGCGCAGGACCGCGACGCCGCGATGCAGATGGGCGTCGACGTCAATCGCGTCAATCAGGCGGTGTTCGGCATTGCGGCTGCGCTCGGCGGCGTTTCCGGCCTGCTGGTCGGCATGTATTACAACCAGATCGACACCGCGATGAGCCTGCAGGCGACGCTCAAGGGCGTCGTCGCCGAAGTCGTCGGCGGCGCCGGCAACGTGCCGGGCGCGGTGATCGGCAGCCTGCTGCTCGGACTGGTCGAGAGCTATGGCGTCGCCGTGTTCGGCACCAGCTACCGCAATCTGTTCGCATTCCTGCTGCTGGTCGTGGTGCTCGTGCTGCGCCCGAACGGTCTGTTCGCCAGCGCACGGCAGGCGCCGCCCGAGCCGCTCACCGGCACTTTCATTGCGCCGAGCCGCCCGGTGCGTATTCCGCGCTGGGCTCTGCTGATCGCGACCGCCGTCTTCGCGATCCTGCCGCTGTTGCCGGTGTCGTTCTACGTGCTCCAGACCCTGATCAACGCCTGGCTGCTCGGCATGCTCGCGCTGAGCCTCACCCTGGTGGCAGGCACGATCGGCCAGGTTTCGCTCGGGCACGCCGCGCTGCTCGCGATCGGCGCCTACACCTCCGCGCTGCTGTCGCTCACGTTCGCCGTCCCGGTTGGCCTTGCCATCATCGGCGGCGGCCTGATGAGCGCGGCGCTGGGCACGGCGCTGATCTCGCCGTCGTTCCGGCTGCGCGGGCATTATGTGTCGATCGCGACGCTCGCGATCGGCGAGATCGTCTCGCTGGTGATCCTGAACTGGGAGAGCGTCACGCGCGGGCCGATCGGCATCTCCGGCATTCCGCCGCTGTCGCTGTTTGGCTATGAGCTGGTCAGCCCGATTTCGATCTACTGGTTCAGCTTCATCGTGATGGTCGTGCTGGCGCTGCTGCAGGGACGCCTGCTCGGCTCGCATCTCGGCCGCAGCTTTCGCGCCATCCGCGACGACGACATCGCCGCGCGCGCCTATGGGCTCAGCCTGAATCGCTACAAATCGCTCGCCTTCATCTTCGGCGGCTTTGCCGCCGGCGTCAGCGGCGGCATCGCCGCGCACCTCTATTCCTACATCAACCACGAGACCTTCAACACCCAGCAATCCATCCTGGCGCTGACTGTGGTGATCCTCGGCGGCCTCGGCAATGTCGTCGGAGCGATTCTCGGGGCGGTCGCGCTGGTCGGCCTGCCGGAAGTGTTCCGCATTGCGGCGGAGTATCGCATCCTGATCTACGGCATCGTGCTGCTGCTGCTGGTGCGGTTCAGGCCGCAGGGCCTGTTGGGGACGATGTGATGAGCACGACCATGCTGTCCCTGCGCGGTCTGACGCGGCGTTTCGGCGGCCTCACCGCCGTCGACGCCATCGATCTCGATCTCGCCAAAGGCGAACTGATCAGCATCATCGGCCCGAACGGGGCCGGCAAGACGACGCTGTTCAATCTCGTGACCGGGCTTGATCTGCCGGACGCCGGGACGGTTCGCTTCGAAGGTCAGGACATCACGGGTCTCTCGCCGGAGCGGCTTGCCGCCGAAGGTATCGCGCGCACGTTCCAGCTCGGTCGCGTGTTTGGCAATCTCAGCGTCATGGACAACGTCTTGATCGGCGCCCATACGCGGCTGCGTGCCGTCAAGCCGGCCGTGCCGCTGATCGGCCCGCTGCTGGAACTGGGTCTGGCGCTGCTGCGCCCCGCCAGCGTCAAGGCCGAGGAGGAGCGGCTGCGCGAGGAGGTGAAGGTCATTCTCGCGCGCTTCGGCGAGCGGCTGCTGCCGCGCATCGACCAGCCCGCCTACAGTCTCTCTTACGCCAACCGCCGCCGCGTCGAGATCGCCCGTGCGCTCGCCTTGAGGCCGCGCCTGCTGCTGCTCGACGAGCCGACCGCCGGCATGAATCCAACCGAAACCACGGAGATGCAGGGGCTCGTCGCCGAGCTGAAAGCCGAAGGGCTGACGATCTTGCTGATCGAGCACAAGCTCGAAATGGTAATGCGCCTCTCCGATCGCGTCATCGTCATGGACGAGGGCAAGAAAATCGCGGAAGGCCCGGGTGAACAGGTGCGCGGCGATCCCAAGGTGATCGAGGCCTATCTCGGCCACGGCCTGACGACGAAGCAGGAGAGCGCGGCATGACGAACCCGCCTCCCGATGCGCTGCTGACGCTCACCGACGTCAACACCTTCTACGGTCAGGCCCAGGTGCATTTCGACCTGTCGATATCAGTTCCGCGCGGCCACATCGTCTGCCTGCTCGGCGGCAATGCCAGCGGCAAATCGACCACGATGAAGATCATTTTGGGCCTGGTGAAGCCGCGCTCGGGCGAGGTGACTTTCGACGGTGCCTCGCTGCTCGGACTTACCACGCCGCAGATCGTCCGCCGCGGCATCGCCTCGGTGCCGGAGGCGCGACGGCTGTTCGCCGACATGAGCGTGCGCGAGAACATCCTGATGGGTGCGTTCGTGCGCAACGACCGCGAGGCGATCGCGCAGGATCTCGACAAGATGCTCACGCTGTTCCCGAAGCTCGGCCAGCGGCTGTCGCAGCGCGCCGGCTCGCTCTCGGGCGGCGAGCAGCAGATGGTCGCGATGGCGCGCGCGCTGATGAGCCGTCCCAGGATGATCGTGATGGACGAGCCGACCATGGGCCTGTCGCCGCTTTACGTGGACCGCGTGCTGGAGCTGATCCGCACCATCAACCAGGAGGGCGTCTCGGTCTTCATGGTCGAGCAGAACGCCAGCCTCGCGCTCGAGATCGCGCACGAGGCCTATGTGCTCCAGACCGGCAAGATCGTTCTCTCCGGCTCCGCCCGCGCGCTGAAGGACGATCCCCGCATCCGCGATGCCTATCTCGGCGGCTCCGAGGCCGCGTAAGGGGTCCGCTGTCGTCTCCTCCCTCCCGCAAATCCGCATATGCGATCATCGGGTGGAAGTCGAGTCTGGCCAGTATGACCACCTTATGAAAAGATCATACCGCTCGTGCGATGGGCGTGCGCAGTGGACCGAATGATTGACGTGACGAGATTATCTTTGCGGGCGGTCGAGCCCGGGATGGTGCTGCTGTTCGGCGGGTTGATCGCGGCCAACATCGCGGCGTGGGCCTGGGCCTTCGCGGCGTTCGGTGACCGGCCGACGGTGATGGCGACCGCGCTGCTCGCCTGGGTGTTCGGCCTGCGCCACGCCGTCGATGCCGACCACATCGCGGCCATCGACAATGTCGTGCGCAAGCAGATGCAGGCCGGCGGCGCGCCGCGCAGCGTCGGTCTCTATTTCGCGCTCGGCCATTCCACGATCGTCGTGGTCGCGACCATGCTGCTCGCGCTCGGCGTCGTGACCCTGGGTGGCGACAGCCTGCTCAAGGAGATCGGCGGCTTCATCGGCACGTCGGTCTCGGCGCTGTTCCTGCTGGTGATCGCGGCCATCAATCTCGTCATCTTCGCCGGCCTGTGGCGGACGTTTCGCGCCGCACGGGAGCAGGGCATTCACGACGCCGAGGGCCTCGACGCCCTGCTCGCCAGTCGCGGTCTCCTGGCGCGGCTGCTCGGCCCGATGTTCCGCCTGGTGACGAAACCCTGGCACATGTATCCGCTCGGCTTTTTGTTTGGGCTCGGCTTCGACACCGCAACCGAAATCGGCCTGCTCAGCATCTCCGCCGGCGAAGCCGCGCGCGGTGCGTCGTTTGCCGATGTTCTCGTTTTCCCCGCGCTGTTCGCGTCGGGCATGGCGCTGGTCGATACCGCCGACTCCGCGCTGATGGTGAGCGCCTATCGCTGGGCCTTCGTCGATCCGCTGCGAAAGCTCTGGTACAACCTCACGATCACAGGAGCTTCCGTGGCGGTGGCGCTGTTGATCGGGGGAATCGAGGCGCTCGGGCTGATCGCGGACCGGCTCGGCCTGTCCGGCGGCGCGTGGGCACTGGTCGACGCGCTCAACGACTCGCTCGCCAATGTCGGCTTCGCCGTGGTCGCGCTGTTCGCGGTCGCCTGGCTCGTCTCAGTCGTGCTCTATCGGCGCATGTTTGCAGTTGAGCGGCGGCGCGCGGCCGATGCGCTGATCGGCGCCGATGTCACCGAAGCGGCCTGATCGACAATCCGCTGGCTCAAGCCGAAGCCGCGCTCGGAGCCTGCTCCGCGGGTAAATCATCAGCATTGGGATCGCCCGGCGCGGTGGCCCAGGCCAGTTCTACCAGCGTCACGATCCGGCGGCCGGCGCCGTCGAGCTGGCAGACGATCAGACCCTGCTCTTCCATGTAGCCGAGCAGGCGCTGCGCCCGGCGCAGGGAGTGCGAGCCGTAGGCGCGGGCGATGGCGGCGTCGCCGGGACACGGCCAGCCTTCTTTCGCCGCGCGCGCGATCATCATGAACACGCCCTGCATGTCGTCGGGAAGGATCGAGGCGCGGAGCGACACATCCTGCCAGGCGTCGTCCTCGGCATGCTCGGCGCCGAGCCCGGCGCGTGCGCGCGTCAGCATGCGGCGGAATTCGGTGAGGTCGGGCACCGCCGAGCCGAGGCCCTCGATGCGGCAGCGGACCACGAACTCCTGGTACAGCACGCCGACCGCGCGGAAACCGGCGTCGGGCGCGGCGAGCACGGCACGAAGGGTCCGATCCACGCGCTCGCGCCGTTCGGCGAGCTCCTCGGCGCTGACCGGAACCTCGATCATTTCGGGCCCGATCTCCGGTGCCGCAGCCTTCGCGGCGCGGAGCTGCTCGAGCAGATCGGGCGCGGGCCGGCGCTGCGGCCGGCTGGCATCGGGGGGCGGCGCGGCCAGGATCACGGCGCGCATGTTTTCGAGTGCGGCTTCGGGCATCGGCATCAGCCGCGGCGTGGAATTGCGCGGCTGGGTTTCGGTCGTGCCGATATTCAAACGCAGGGGCCGTCGCGACAGCGCGGGGCCGAGCGCCATGAATTGTCCGCGTTCGAGATCGCGAAACGATTCGGCCTGCCGCCGCTCCATGCCGAGCAGGTCGGCGGCGCGCGCCATGTCGATGTCGAGGAAGGTGCGGCCCATCAGGAAGTTGGACGCTTCCGCCGCGACGTTCTTGGCGAGCTTTGCCAGCCGCTGGGTCGCGATGATCCCGGCGAGCCCGCGCTTGCGGCCGCGGCACATCAGGTTGGTCATCGCGCCAAGCGAAAGCTTTCGCGCTTCGTCCGAGACTTCGCCCGCGACTGCAGGCGCAAACAGCTGCGCCTCGTCGACGACCACCAGCATCGGATACCAATGGTCGCGGTCCACATCGAACAGCCCGCCGAGGAAGGCCGCGGCGCGGCGCATCTGGTTTTCGGCGTCGAGCCCTTCGAGATTGAGCACGGTGGAGACGCGATGCAGCCGTGCGCGCTCGCCGGCAACCTGAAGGCCGCGTTCGGTGTGATCCTCGGCCTCGATCACGAGATGGCCGAAATGCTCCGCCAGCGAGACGAAATCGCCTTCGGGATCGATGATGGCCTGCTGCACCCAGGGTGCGCTCTGCTCCAGCAACCGTCGCAGCAGATGCGATTTGCCGGAGCCCGAATTGCCCTGCACCAGGAGGCGGGTCGCCAGCAGTTCCTCGAGGTCCATGGCGGCCACAGCGCCCGCCGTGGTCTGCCCCATCTCGATTGCAACCGTCATGCCCGACTCAAGTCCTATCATTCGCGGACAGGGACTTAACAACCCGGTCGCGGCGCGTCGAGCACCATGGCGGAAATCATGCGTTGTTGCCCACGGCGGAGTTCAGGCGTGATTCGATTGCCGTAGAAGTGCGGGCCGATAGGGCGCTTGCGGATCGTCGTCCTCATCGGAAGGAATGGCGCAGGAGCCGAATTCCTGCCTGATCCGCTCGATCTCGGCGATACGCTCGTGCAGCCGCTGCAGATGCTCCGGGGATGTCGCCCGCCAGAATCGAAATGTGTCGGCGGTGAGCGGCATGAACGCGGTGCCGAACAGCGTTGGCTCGGGAACGACGGTGCGCCCGAGCAGCAGGAACCGGTCGGCGCCGGAGACGACGAGCGTCGCGTAGCCGCGATTTCCGATTCGCTTGATGCCGTTCAGCGACCATTCGGCGAGCTTGCTGAAATAGGGCTCCTCGCGCCAGCGATCAGGGCAAGGATCATCGACGGTGACGTTGACGGCGTCCTGGCTGAAATGCACGATGATGCCCGACTTCGCGGGAAACCAGTGGTCGTCGAGATGGCCTTGCAGCCAGGCGCAGACGAATGAACGGCACATCTGGGGACGGCGCTCGTAGATGGTGCAACCCGTGCCCGTCTGCCAATGCTTGCACAGCTGGTTCACCGGCTTGTCGACGGCGGCGACTTCGAGGATGTCGCAGCAGGCATCGCACGAGCCGCATTGTCGGGCAGGCTGGGCTGTCCTGGTCGGGCCGGTTCCGCGAAAACCCTGGCCGTCGCGGACCAGCAGCTTCTGCTTCTCCAGCGCGTTCAACGCACGTTCGATTTTGAGACGGGACAGTCCGGTGGCGTCGATCACGCCCTTCATCGTCGTCGCGCCTGCCTCTACTGCGCGGACGACGCTCAGCATCGCCTGGTCCATTGCTTCTTTTTCTTCGATTTTTCTTGTCTGGATCCGAACGCGGGGACTGCAAACCGTGTCTGGAAAAGCCGTAAAGACTGTCTTGCAAAGCTATGTTACTCAGGCACATCCGCCAGACAAGACGGCGAGCCTGGCGCGCGCGCATGCGGCGTTTGCGCAAATGAAGGATCTCGTCCGAAGCGTGCGACCTCGTTCGAGCGCGCGGCGGACAAGGATTGTGCGCTTTGGTTCAGTTCGAGCGGAAATGCCGCATTTTCACGCTGCGCCACGTCTAGAAATGACGAGCCACATGGGCTCTGTGTCATTCAGGCGTGATATTTGCGGTGAAAACAGGAGGGAACTGAAAGCGACACGATCGCGTGATCGATGACTCGCGATCACTCCTGTTGAGTTTGCGTCACACCAGGAACAGTGCCGCGCGCGATCATTTGCGTGAGAGCATGGTGGCAGCCCCAGGCGCGACGCTCAGCCCCGGTGTCTTGGGAGCGTAAGCGCCGACGCGTCCGATCGCGAATGGAAGCGCCCGTTACAGCGCGCCCGATCCGCCCTGCACGATCTTCTCGTTGAGCTTCAGGTCCACGGTCTCGACAGTGCGGTCGATCTCTGCATTGGGCGCGCCGAGCTGATGCGAGATCAGCTTGACCAGCAGGTCGACGCGCTCGATGAAGGGCGCGCCGCCAGCCACCGCGCGTGCGGCCGATGACGGCTTCAGCAGGCTCTCGGCAGCCTTGGCGTATTTCGCGAACGGTACCTGGTCCTGCGGATCGGCGCCGAGACGCCGAGCGATGGCGTCGACATGCTCGTAGATCGTCTGCGAGCGCGCGAGATCGCCGTGCACGGCGTCGCGGATCGACTGCGGCTCGTGCGGCGTGATGCAGCGGTAGTTGCCGGTCAGCAGCATCGACCATTTCGCCAGCGGCACGAACAGAGAATCGAATACCTTCAGCTTCACCGGCACGTCGTGGCCGTCCAGGGTCACCGCGTCGATGTCGGCTTCGAGCTCGCGCAGCACCTTGTTGTGCTTCTCGTCGGCGAACACGGATGCCTTGAAATTCGTGGGCAGACCGACGTGAAGCACGTTCGCAGCCTCTTCCGGCGGACGGAACGCCTGCGGGTCGGGCGAGCACAGGGTCACCAGCCCGGGCTCGAAGCGCTCCCACACCTGCGCATTGGTGTAGGCCTCCTCGAGATCCATGTCTGCGAGCGAGGGGATCCGCTTCAGATAGGGCAGCGGCGGCATGTTCATGATCGACAGGCACGGCAGCTTCGCCGCGGCGATCCTGACCATGAGAACGCGCACCGTGTGGTTGGTGTATTGCGGCTCCTGCATCGCAAGGCCGACCATGTCGTAACGGGACAAGTCCACATTGGCCGGCGTCACGGCGTCGAGCTTGCCGGGCAGGTCGCGCGAGAAGATGGCGCGGTGAACCGCCTCGTCGCGCAACTTGATGCGCACCTCGGTACCCTCGCGGTTGATCAACTCCGCGGTCTTGGCGCGGCAGACCAGGGTCACGTTGTGCCCCGCCATCAGCAGCTTCGTGCCCAGCAGGGAGCCGTAGGAAGCCCCGAGAATCAGGATGTTACGCGCCATGTCTCGTCCCTTTGACAATTTGTGCGATTTTTGAGCCCCGGCCGTCATCCGCGGGCGAGTTTGGCCGGCATGTAAGGCAAAGTGCGTGGGGATGGCAACTGGGATAATGGATACAAGGCACGGAAGGCTCAGCAGGCGGCCCGGCGTGTTGCTTGACGCCGAAAGCGCGACGGCGCCTCACCGGCGACGGGTTCTGGATGTCCATGAGTTGCTCAAATAACTGGCTTACCGAAGTAAGAAATGTTGCACGCCTCAATCGCCGGGCTCGCCCAGAACGCGATCATACCTCGTCACGTCTCGCGCGCCGGGTGCGGATGAGCGACATCGAGGATTTCGTCGCGCGGGTTTTCCTGCGACGTCGACCGCGGGAAAGTCCCGTGGCGAAGGGCGTCGGCATCGATCAGGCGGCAACCCGCCGCATCTTTTGTCGCTGGCGTGATTGGTGGCACGGCGGATCGGCGTCATCAGGAATTCATGATGGAAGCCGACACAGGCGATGCCTTCTCCCTCGTTAAATGAGCTCCAATTTTAGTCGTCCACCGCAACAAAAAACTGCAAACGCGGAACAGCAAAAAATGGCAGAGTGGTGCGGGGCCTAAACTGTGTATCAGCAACGGAGCTGAGACGTGACGATTGAGTTGGAGTCGGCGTGAGACTTGCTTTGCGACCGGTTCGTTCGGACTGTAGTCCGTCTGGTCCAGTGCCCCGCCCGCGAAGGGAAAGCGGAACGATCATCGGGACGGCAGACGCAAGCGCGATCACGCACGCGTGATATCGCATCGAGCAGACATGCAGGGCGTTGCGCTGACAGCGCTGCGCCGAGTCCAAGCAACCGCCGACGCGCCGTTCGGGGACTGTCATGGAACATGATCATTGGCCTCACGGCACGTGCGACGGCGCCGGTCGAAGCCTGGCGTGCTTGCGGAAACGCGCGTCCGATTTTTTCGAAAGCTTGTCCGTCACCGAACTCGTGCGCGAGGCGCACAGGCATCGGTGGATTTCGGACTGGTTGAGGATCTCAGGCGAGTACCGGATCTTCGCCGAATCGGTGCGCGCAGCCGGTTCAGCTCAGATCGCGCGGGAAGCGTGGCTGTGCTCGCTGACGGCCCTTGAAGTCGCGAGGAACCTGTCTTGGCCCGGAGATCCCGGGAGTACCGACCTCGTAGACAAGGTCGGACTCAGCCTGAGGGGCTTCGAGGAGGACGCCGGTTCGGCGATCGAGCGCGTGGAGATCGACTGCTTTGATCAAGGCTCGCTTGCGGGCTACTTTCTGCCGGCGTTCCCCGATCGGTCTTTCGCACCCGCGGTTATCTGTGTCAGCGACGAGGACATCACCCTGGGCTCGTTGATGAGCAGGCTGTTGCCGGCCTCCGGGCGACGGAACATGTCACTCCTGCTCGTTGATACCGGCAATTCATCCGGTCGCAGCCCCTTCAAGCCGGCGCATATTCTGCAATGCTGGCTGGATTACCTGGAAGCGCGTCCGGACGTCGATTCGCAGCAGATCGCGGTCTACGGCGAGGGGGCGGCCGCCAGTCACGCATCCCGTCTTGCCCTCCTGGATCGCAGGATGGCTGCCGTCGTGGGCGACGGCGGCATTGCGACGCCGGTCATGCGCCGGGCATCGCTGCGCTGGATGATCGGCGTCGAGCAGACGGTCCGTGACGGGACCTCAACGGGTTCGTTGCCGCCGTCGCGTCGGATCCCTTGCCCACTTCTGATGGTCGTCGGGAGCCGCTCAATGGTTTGGGAGGAGGATGCTCTCGAACTGCAAGCCGGCTATCGGCAGGCCGGAGCCGATTGCGCGACCGTCGTGCCGAACTGCATTCCGCACCCCCTGGGCGAGGTCGAGAATTTCATCGCGGTGGACGATTTCATTTTCGAATGGCTCGACAGCAAACTCGGAATTGCCCCCCAGCTGGGCTCTGTGACCTACCTCTGAGCCGCGCAAGAGATTGGGAAGGCGAGAAGAGATTGGGGATTGATCGAGG
Organism: Bradyrhizobium canariense; assembly: GCF_019402665.1. Taxonomy (GTDB): domain Bacteria; phylum Pseudomonadota; class Alphaproteobacteria; order Rhizobiales; family Xanthobacteraceae; genus Bradyrhizobium; species Bradyrhizobium canariense. The sequence goes on along the minus strand of NZ_VSST01000019.1, from coordinate 3,433 downwards.
CGCACGTTCCGCGTCTGAGGTCAGGGGGTCAGGAGGCGTCGATGGCCAGCAACCGTGCGGCCAACCGGGCATTCTTCGCAATCGTTGCGAGCGCGGCATTCAGATCGGCCAAGGTCTTCTCGTCGAGCTCGTTGAACATGGTCGAGTTCAAGGCGAGCTTTCTCTTGGACAGCTTTTCGATCTCCGAGGTCGCCTTTGCGGTGAGCGACATCAGGACGTAGCGTGCGTCGTCTGCTGCCGGCCGTCGCGATAGGAAGCCGCCCTTTTCGAGGGCCTTGGTCTGGTTGGTCACGAAGGCCGGGTGGACCCGCAGCTTGTTTGCGATGTCGATTCCGGCGACACCTCGCCCCTGGTCCAGTTCAGTGATTGCCATCAGGATCAGCCACTGCGGCTCGGTAATGCCCAGCAGTCCGGCCCAGCTGGTGTGGATGTCCTCCAGCTGGGAATGAATTTCAACGACGTTCCAGATAAAGTCCGTAATCGCCCTGTCGAGTTTCTTCTCGATCATGTGGCTCCCTCCCCATTTGTTCTATGAGCCATCTTTAATGGGATATCTTGGAAGCGTCTCGAAAATCGCGCGCCGACGACAGGGAGATACCGCGCAGCTGAAATCACAGGACAAATTATTGCTTGCAAAGAACAATTAATTTTATTATCGACTATCCTACTCTATTTCGCTGCTCTTGACCCGCTCGATGGACAGCGATGCGAGACCTCCAAGAAGCCCTCGGGATGCCCCCTGAGGGCTTTTCTTGTTTGGTTATATGGAATCTTCGCTACCAAAGCCGCCGCTGTTGCTCTTAAGCCACATCCCGGCCGGAACTGTCGATTCATCAAATCAATAAATTGAGGCAGTTGTTTTTATAAACTATATGTGAAGCCACGACGGAGGGGGGGCACCTCGCTGTCGTTTCAGTCCGGACCTTCGTGCGGATCTGAATTGATCGAAATTGAGAGGGTAAAGCGGCGTCCACCGAGGACCCGAGCCCCCTGAACCGACCTGGAGGTTTACTAATGAAGTTGACGAAGACACTCTTTCTCGGCTCGGCTGCCGGCCTGATGGCCGCCTCCGGGGCGTTCGCAGCCGATCTTCCCGTGAAGGCCAAGGCGGTCGAATACGTGAAGATCTGTTCGCTGTACGGCGCCGGCTTCTACTACATCCCGGGCACCGACACCTGCATCAAGCTCGGCGGCTACGTGCGCGCTGACGCGAACTTCAACACCAACTCGGACTTCAATCCGAACCAGGGCGGCACTGCCGGTGCTCGCAACCGCCTGATGAACTACTACACCTTCCGCGCTCGTGAAGACCTCAACATCGACACCCGCACAGCGACCGAATACGGCGTGGTCCGCACCTTCTTCGACGGCGTCTTCACCTGGACGAGCGGCAACTATACCCCGACCGGGTCGGCAACGGGCGCAACCCAGTACAGCGGTACGCTCGGTCTCAACGCTGCCGGCACCGGCCTCGTTGGTTCGAATGGTAGCGGCTCGGTCAACGGCACCGACGGCAACACCTCGGGTGGCGCACTCGGCGTGTACTACGCCTTCATTCAGTTCGCCGGCTTCACCATGGGTAAGGCCGTGTCGCAGTTCGACGCGCCCTGGACCAACTATCCCGGCAACATCACCGACAACCTCGTCGGCGGCAGCGGCACGGTCACTGGTGTCAACCAGTTCACCTACACCGCCGACTTCGGTCAGGGCATCACGGCGTCGTTCTCGGCTGAAGACGTCTCGGCCTACTATCAGGCCGGAAACGTCAACATGACCGGCGCGACCGCGGGCGGCATGATCGGCGGCTCGTACGGCACCAACGCGATCGGCGGCACTCGTTCGCCGAACCTCGTTGGTACGGTTCGTGTCGACCAGGCCTGGGGCCTGTTCCAGGCGTCGGTGGCCGCGCATGACAACCACGTCGGTTATTACGGCGCGACCGAGCCGACCGGCCACCCCGACGACAAATGGGGTTGGGCGGTTCAGCTCGCTCTGTCGATCAAGAACATCCCGACCGGCGCGGGTGACACGATCAACATCCAGGGCGTCTACACCGACGGTGCGACCCGCTACAACTTCCAGAATCTGTCGGGCAGCAGCTACGCGCTGTACGGCAATTCGGGCATTGCTGGCTCTTACGGCAGCATCGGCTTCGCCAGCGCTCCCGATACGGTGTTCGTGACCGGCAGTTCGCAGGAAACCGTCAAGACCTGGGGTTTCCGCGGCGCTTACACCCACAACTGGGATCCATACTGGAACTCCTCGCTGTACGGTGCCTACGCACAGGCCCAGTTCGGCACGCTGGCCAAGACCACCCTCTGCGGCGCCGGCGGTGCTGGCGGCGTGTTCGGCGGCCTGGCCGGTGTGACGGGTTGTAACCCGGACTTCGCCATCGGCCAGCTCGGTGTCGTCACCCGCTGGACCCCGGTCAAGAACCTGACGTTCTCGGCTGACGTCTCCTGGACCCACCTCGACCAGAAGTACTCCGGTACGGTTGGCCTCGTCCCGAACGTTATTACCGCTAAGCCGGCCGCGGTTTACGAACTGAAGGACCAGGACTCGATCGCCATGATCCTCCGCGCTCAGCGCAACTGGTAAGATCTGTCGAAACACATGAACGAACACCCGGCGGGAAACCGCCGGGTGTTTTTTTTGCGCAAAGCAGATGATGTAGGACGGCGAAGCCCCGGTGCCCGGATGGAGCGCAAGTGCGATCCGGGGCCGCTCGCGCGGTGTCTGGCACCTTCCCGGATTACGCTTGCGCTCCATCCGGGCTACGGGACCGCGCCTGTGTCGCTCCTCTGTCAATCGTTGGCCGCAAAAATATTCCACTTTACCGAAATTCGGTTTTGGCGTATGTGTCGCTCATCCCGGCTCATCCTTGAGGGGCGATCTTGTGGTCGTCACGTTCGCGAGCCGGGCTTGCGGTGGACGCGGCAGCGTTCGGGTACGAGTGGCTAAGGGCAGGGCGGATTGCTCTCCGTGAGCCCAAGGCTTCGTTCCGACGAGCGGCGCTGCTAGGCTTCGTCTCGTCTGTAAGTTTCCGGCTCCGTCGACAGGGCTGGAAAAACTGCGGCGAAATGGCGGGCCGTGCGTACGGCAAAACCGTGTGGTCCTGGCCGTCGTTGCTACGGTCAAGCCCTGGCGAATGCGGCATCTGCGTCAACCGGCGCGGTGCCGGTGAATTTCGCGAAGGCGAGGGAGGCCAAAGAGAACTCGGCTCCCGGGAGAGCACGGCATAAGCCGTCCAACCATCGCGCAGGGAAGGCCGAGTGATTGGCTACACCTGTATGCTGCTGTGCGGTTTCCTTGCGCTACATTTTCGCGCAGCGGACCGCGGGTGCCAGCCGGCACCCGGCCTTCCCTGCGCCCTCTTGGAAAAGAGGGTGGAGCTACCAGGCAAAGCTCGGGCGAAACGCGCCGCGAGGACGCG
>NZ_VSST01000018.1 GCF_019402665.1 Bradyrhizobium canariense | reverse complement strand
AACGGTCGTCGCAACACCAGGAGTTTGGAGGTTGCGATGAACGTTGTAAGGCGCAGATCGGCGCGGTCAGGACGAGCCCCATTGCCGTCGCCAGGACGGCCCTCTGTTGCCGGGCGCGATGAACAGAATAAATTTTGGCGGGCGATTGCCGCTGGGTTAAGCAGCGAAGATGCTGCACTCGAAGCCGGATTGTCACAACCTGTCGGAAGCAGATTATTCCGAAAGGCGGGCGGCATGCCACCAGCGATGTTCAGATCTTCGGCAAAGGCACTGTCCGGGCGGTATCTCTCGTTGAATGAGCGCGAGGAGATCGCACTTCTCAAGGTGCAGGGCCATTCCATACAGGAGATTGGACGTCGCCTGGGGCGGGCTGCTTCCACAGTCTCCCGTGAACTGCGGCGCAACGCGGCCACTCGCGGCGGCGGGTTGGAGTATCGGGCAATAACTGCCCAATGGCATGCGGATCGATCCGCCCGCCGGCCTAAGCCGACCAAGCTTGCGCTCAATGCAACCTTGCGCACTTATGTGGAGGAAAGACTTGCTGGCGGCGTCGTAGCCCCGACCGGCGCTCCCGTTCCTGGTCCCGCCGTTCCGTGGAAGGGGCGGCGGCATGGCCAGCGCAAGGATCGGCGATGGGCCAAAGCCTGGAGCCCTGAGCAGATTGCTCGACGCTTGCCGATCGACTTCCCGGACGACAAGACGATGCGCATCAGCCACGAAGCTATCTATCAAGCCCTCTTCGTTCAGGGCCGTGGCGCGCTACGCCGCGAGCTGACGGCCTGCTTGCGAACAGGGCGTGTGTTACGGATGCCCAGAGCGCGCGTACGCAGGCGAGGCAAGGGATTTGTCTCGCCGGAGATCATGATCAGTGAGCGCCCTGCTGAAGCTGCCGATCGAGCAGTGCCGGGACATTGGGAGGGGGACCTTATCCTCGGTCTTGGCAGCTCGGCAATCGGAACGCTGGTCGAGCGCACGACGCGCTTTACGATGCTCTTGCACCTTCCACGGTTGGCGGGGCATGGCGAAGCTCCGCGCGCGAAGAACGGGCCAGCCCTTGCGGGACATGGGGCCGAAGCCGTGCGCGACGCGATCACGCGCACCATCATCACTTTGCCCGAAGAGCTGCGCCGTTCGCTAACCTGGGATCAGGGAGCCGAAATGGCTCAGCACGATCGTCTCAAGATCGATGCGGGTATCCAGGTCTACTTCTGCGACCCGCAAAGCCCATGGCAGCGCGGCACTAACGAGAACACCAACGGGCTGCTGCGGCAGTACTTCCCGAAAGGCACGGACCTGAGCATCCACAGCGCCGAAGAGATATCCGCTGTGGCAGCGGCCCTCAATGCCCGACCGCGGAAGACACTAGGCTGGAAAACGCCGGCGGAGGCGCTTGACGATCTTCTGTTATGAGTGAAAGTAACTGGTGTTGCGACGACCGTT
>NZ_VSST01000017.1:120598-121393 GCF_019402665.1 Bradyrhizobium canariense | reverse complement strand
CTTCTCAGACGTCAGGCAGAACGCGGACGAACATGACCAAACCACCATGAGGGCAGCCTGACGAAAGATCGCAGCACTTGCCCTCCCTGCGCGCTCGCCGCCATCGGATGGCGCCTTAGCTTAACCGCCGACCGGCCCCGACAACGTCTCCAAGCCGGCCTCGATTGCCTCGATGTCCTGCTCGATCTGCGCAATCGACAACCTGCAGTCAAAGCCCGCCCAGGCTTTCAGGTCTCCGGCAAGGCGCCGGCGGTGCATCCTCAGCTCCTCAAGCGACTGGCGGTCTTTCAGACTCGCGTAGCCTTCCACAATCAACTCAATCGCACTCGACATGACGCTACTCCACAAAAACAATTCGGATCTAATCGGATGAGCTTAGTGCAAGCCGAAAGGCTGGCGCAACTTCTACGCTGGCTTCTACACCCAGGCCCTTTTGACTGCAGGGCCCAACCAAGCTTTCGGCAAAATAGGTCAAGATCGTTGACGAGTTGGCAAGGGAGTGGACGCAGTCCTGAGGCAGTGAGCCTGACGTATTGAAATCCGCAATTTACCGGTGGTAGTATTCCACTTTTGCTACTCGCGCTATTTGCTCTGACGCCATCCTGATAGTGCTTTTTTGTGCTGGGGAGGACATTTATGCGAGGCTCTCGCGCAATCGTTTACGCCGAACGACTTAGCGAACTCACTTCTCAGCTCTCAGAATTGGAACATCTTCGAGGCCTGGTCGAAGAAGCAGAGCGCCGCGCTCGCGGTGTGCCCCCATTACGCTTGACACATCCTCCTTCTCGCCGCCTT
>NZ_VSST01000017.1:0-120543 GCF_019402665.1 Bradyrhizobium canariense | reverse complement strand
GCGCTGACTCGACGAAGAGAGCGATCCAATGCTGGCGGCCCACCCACCCTGAGGAGCAGACGGGTAGCCACCATTCCAGCCCGCGGGTGCCGAGGCTGGTCCGGCCGCACCTATCAATTCTGGACCACCCTTCGCCAAACTCCTGCAACCTGCAACGGCGAGAGTGAGACAGGGAAGACGGTCAGCACGACCTGTGCGGGCTTGAGATGAGCAACTGCAAAAGCGAATATCACTTGTCGGCGAGAACACCGGCGTCAAGCGGAGGTCATTTCGTAAAGATTGGTTTCAACACCTCAGGAATTGCGATGACGAAAAACGACACCGTGTTCGACACGATGCGACCTGATCCAAACGGACGGAGACAATGGGCCGGCCGACTGGGGACGCGCGAGGCAATAAAACGGGATGGCCTAGAGCTCGACCCTGGCTCGCTAGTTTACTGTCCCCACGAGTGGATCAATGCCGCCGGCTACGTTGACCTCGAACTGGTCCGCAAATACCCGCTGATGTTCGCGGTCTAAAGTCGTGACGAACCAGAGCCGACGCGCAAGCGATCCGCCGTCCGACGAACCAGCGACTCGACGGCTGCTAAGCCGAGCGGTAAAACGCAGGCGTCCAAAGCCGCCTGTGGCACCTGTGCCGTTCGGCACTGAAACAGATCCCAACCGCGAATTTTCCCGGGTCGAACCGGAGGCCGTTTGGTTCTTCGTCTTCTTGCCGATCTTCATGCTGCTCTATTCGATCGTCGAGAAAATGCACGTGAGATAGCAAATAGCTAAAGGGTCCTGGTCAGAAGAAACCAAAATGCGCGTGCTCGCCATGTTTCTCATCCTCGGAATGTGCATCCCTTCGCCAGCGGCCGGACGTCGGCGGTGGGCGACACCTCACATCTGAGCCTCCCGCCATCCACCTGCGCAGCCCCGGTCGAGTGCACCGGCAGGGGCTGGTTGGCTTGAGGGCCGCTAGGCTGGACCGCGGCACGCCCGGGATAACAACTCAGTGAATGAAACTGTCTGCTGGACCCGCGAAGCACCCTGGAAAAAGACCGAGCCGACTTTTGTCCGCGCGACTTAAGTGGAGATGTCAAATGCTGACACTCAAAGTGATTGTAGCTGCTCTGGCCGCGGGATTTCTGATTTCGGTTTATTCCGGAGAATTCGGCGCCGATATCGTTCTCGCTATTGCCACGTGCCTTCCGTAGTAATTGTGCGCGATTGCGGAGTCGCGGCCCGACGCGTCCTAGTCCGGTATGATGCGCCGGGCCTAACCATTCCCTGCTTTCCCCGTAAGGTTTGGCTGAGTCAGAATAGTGCGATTCTACAAGCGGCTGATACGTCTGCGTCTTTGTGCAGCGCTCCTTGCGCTTCGCAGCAAAAGGCCATACCCGCGGCCACACGTTTGACGGACGCGATATACCTCCCAAGCTCGGTCGCGATCTCGACCCTCCCTTGATCATTTTGATCAGCGTCTGTACCTCGCCCTCGGTCCCACTGCTTAGGTTCGTGGTTTCGCACGCGCCAAGCTCCGGTTCGCGGGAGAATAGCAATATCGTTCCGTTCTTGGAACAAAATGCCCACTGCAGGGATTTCGGTTCTACCGAATTGTATTTGCAAACGAGACCATGCTGGGGCAGAATTTTCTGCACCGGGGCTGGCTGCATATTTCACTTGGTCCTTTTGACCCGGCTTCATTTGACCACGCGGGGCCGCAGCGATTTAACCACCCGCTGCGGCCTTCGCCGTATGGCCGCCAGCGTGACCGGCGGGCCGAAAATGGCCGCTCGACAAAGCGCCTGGTCAGCTTTGCTTCCCATGCATGCAGGCGATCACGAACTCCCGCTTTGCGCGACCTTGTCCCTCTCCTCTTTCGCCCGCACTCGAAAAACCACGTTCGGTAGCAAGCTACTGGCACTTTTCCAATTTCTGAGGGTTGCGAGGCGCGCCCTGCTGAGCCTGTGCAGCGCCTCCGACCAAAGCCAGAGCAATGGAAGCGGCCTAATCATTCTGCGCACTCCTACCTGCCGTCGATCAAATCGCTACAAGATAATAGTGGCACCTGCCTCGGCATCGCTCTCAATCAACTCGAGCAGAAAGCCCCTCGACTGCCCTTGGATTGTAGCATGGCAATGCTGGCGTGAGCCGGCGGGCTTTGGGGTATATTTTCTAAAAGCGAACTGAACCCCCACACCGCGCGCCTATACTGATCAGGATCCGGGATTTTTGCTGATCCTCTCCCGGGGCTGGACGGATATCAGGCCGCCGGGACAAGGTATTGTTTGCCCGGCGGCTTCATTTTCGTTTGTCGGCTCAGGGGAGCGCCTGCGAGCGTAACGCGGCGGACGTTCAGGCGACTTTTCCCCACCTACAACAAGCGGTCGCTCGCGCGTTCCGAGCCACCAGGAATCGATAATTTGCGAGATACCTAAGATGCCAGCTTTGCTGGCGGCATGCGCGCTCCTCGGCACACGAAATGGTCCGGCCACTATCCGCCCCGCAGTCCTGCGGAATGGCTGGCTGACGCCATGTGACCTGCAACATCGAATGCTTGAACGGCTGTTGCGATCGCAAGGTGGACGTGCGGCTCGAGACACTCCCGCAGGATCAGCCGTGGTCGCGCGTCGGCTTGCGCCTGGTCTGCTCAGACCGCGGCGCCGCAGGATCTGTGCATATCGTCCCGAACTGGCATGACAGCAGCGGGCAAGTCAGGCCAAGCATAGGCTTGAGGTTTTGATTCCAGCGATGAAGCACGTCACCGAACGCCCTTTTGCAGATCCAAAAGCCGCAGGCCGCCAGCTCGTCCAGCTGGCTTCGGGCATCGAGGCGATACAGGACGGCAGAATCCATATCGAGAAGATCAACTACTCCTCCCTCTACACGCTCCAGGGAAGCGGCGCGGAGTTCGGCGCCGGCATCAGGCGCGCTGTCGAGAAGGGCTGGCTGGAGCTGCACGAGAGCGGTACCTACGTGCGGCTGCTGAAAGCCGTAGGAACCTAGCATCACTGCCCGGCTTGCTGTCTCGCTAGCTCTCTTCCTCGAGCTGGCGGAGCGGCCCCCGCATCAACCCTCAGGCCCCCAAGCCGGGATCGTCTCTCGTTCGAGCTTAGCTTGGCTCTTGTTTGGTGCGGCCAATTCCTGGTCCAGGGCCTTCAAGCGAACGAGGAGATTTTCAACGATCTCCATGCAATCGGAATGCCGCAATGATTGCACGCCGCGCGCTGCCAGCTCGCGCTCCGAGATAGTCGCCCCGATGCTTTGGATGCTCACAAATCCCCCCGCAGAAAACATTGCCCCTCAGGTGCACTCAAGGGAAAGGCCGCAGCGTGGTTCCAGCCCCACTGCGGCCATCCCGGGCAACTACAAATAACTTGGTCTCAAATCTCGCCGGTGTTCCGACAGTAGAACACCCCGTTCCGAAAATGGACTCCGGACAACTACCGGTGGCGCCTTGTCACATTAGAGCGAACATGGCACGGCTTGCTTTCCCGCCCCTAATGCTCTCGGCTGCCCATCCAATTGCGGATTTGAGCGCCGGGAGTGCTAGGCCGGCCAGCGTGAACCGGCGAAAGAGGCCGCCTTACTGGCGGCCCCTCGATCGTTCTCTAGTCCACGCAGGACTGCCACGGTGCGCCGGGCCTGCCGCGAGTAACGCCTCAGAGAGTGACACGCTGGTTTAAGTTTTTACGCCAGCCTGAATCATGCACTTAGTGCGTGAGCTTTGAAGGACTGCCGTGAGCGAGGCTTCACAGGGGAAGGCCTGCTGTAGTTCGCACCCTAACGGTCACAATCGACGGTGTTAAGCATCACGGGACATATTTCGTCCAGAACTCCATCGTGTACCTGCAGTCGGCGCTTGGAAGTAAGGCAACCCACGTGGGAGGGGTGCCGCCAGAAATGACGGCCAAGCTGCTCCTGTCTGAACTCGTTCGCACCGGCGCTGGGGCAACGCACTAAGATCAGAACCAGCTGCGGTTATTTTGAAAGCACGCCTGTTTGGTGCGGTCCCAGATGAAATCCCCGCCGCCGCAGGGTGGACGGGGGCGAGAGGTCGCCGGGCATTCGTTCCGAACCTTGGCTCCCGTGCCCCAGCCGTCAACGACACATGCGCCACCGGTTGTCCTGTGACAGCCCTCGCCACAGCCACCCGCTGCGTGCGCCGCACTAGCAGCAGTGAGAACCGAGGTCGCGAGGAGCATTCCTTGTAAGATTTTTATCACTGCCAGACTCCTTGAAAGCGAATGACCGGAGCGAGAAGGAAAGATCATAACTCCTGCCGTGCCGCTTAGCTACGATCAGCGCGGCGCGAAGTTGCCGGCCCCGCGCGAACCGATCGACGATGCGCTCCGCTGTTCAAAGCTGTTGATCTAGCATTTTACAACCTGTGGAAAAGGAAGCCAGGTCAGCGCAGCTGTATTTTTCGAACCATCCACCTGCGCCCGTACTGGGACGTTCTGTTGCGGAGACGCGTGTGAGCCACTTTTTCTCAGTCCTGCTATTGCTGACCACGTTGATGCTTACGCTGTGTTTTGGCGTCGCAGCGTGGCGCGTTTCCGATGAGGCGGCGCTGGTAAGGCCGTAGCAGTGGCAGTGCCGCAGTATCGGGCACTGCTCAGATAGGTGACCTGGGCTCAAAACGCCCACGCCGGCGCTGGGCCTGCAGGCCTGCGTATGTGTTGTTATGGAAGGACGGGCCGATTGGATTTCACGAGCCTGTCTATTTTGAATCGAATTAGCAATCTTGTGAACTAAATCACTGCATAATCTTCCGTTGTGCTGTTAGGATTCATTTATTGATTTGCCAGGATGCTCAACGCAAAAGATCGAGCGCGACCGCGTCGTGATGTTCGCGCGAAGCAGATTTGATTCTGCCGGCTTGTGTGTGCCATTCCGACGATTCAGGTGTCGGATCAAAGTCGCCGCGTAAGAATGTTCATTTGGAGGAAGCCAATGAACGAAACCTTCTTACCCAAGCGTTTAACCTATTGCTGTCGTTCAGTGCCGTTGAGAACACTCGTTGCGACCTTACTGGTTGCTGCGCCTGTCGCGCTTGCGTCTGCGCAGACCGTTGCTCCCGCGGAAGGCGCGTCGAGCGGCCAAAATAGCACTATGCGCATCAATCGAGACGACGAGGGCGCCCCCCTTTCGCTCGAGGCCGTCCAGGACGGGGTCAAAAACTTCGGATTGCGCCGGGCGGGCGTTGGGCTACCTCGTGCGACGAGCGCGGATGACACCAAACGCCGCGACTTCGGGCCGACCAAGTCTGACGAATCAGTGGCGGATCGGTTGGTTCCCCCTGCCGATCGCAAGCCGCCGCGCGATGCACTTCCGCATCGGGGCACTGAGGCGACAACAGTCCAAACGGAGGCGCCCAACAGGCCGCTCTCTGCGCCAAAGGATCGCCCGAAGCCTCCGGCCAATTATCCTTCGCGCGGCGCGTCGGATGTCCGATCGTTTGAGGCCTATCGGCTTGGGTTCTCGGGAGGGACGACGACACCGGCCACCGGGATCGACCCGCGCATACGATCGGATTTAGCCGCAGGGGAGCGGACTGAGACCTATGCCTTTCTGCTGATGGATTTCCTGCCGGACGCGGCCACGGAGCGCACGCTGATGAGCGAGTTCGGGGTCGCATCGCTCGGGCTGCATGGGACAGCACTCAAGGTCCGCGTCCCCCTGCAAGCCCAGGCGTTGGAGGGTATTGCCAGATTGCCCGGGTTTAGATCACTGGCTTACCCCTTGCCCGACCAAAAATTAGCGCCGGAGCTGAGATCTGCCATCGAGCGTTTCGGGGCCGAGGTGGTTCGATTTCCAATTGTCATCAGCCTGTTTGAAACTGATCCCAAAACTTCGTTCGCCGAACGGGTCCAAGCTACGGGTGCGGAGGTCGGTCGCTACGACCCGGTGTTGCGGAGCTATGAGGCTCTCGCAACACCCGAACAGATCCGCATTCTTTCCGGTTTGGATTTCATCCTGTTCATCGAAATCGAGCGTCGCAGCGGCGGCGGACACGATCAGAGCATGGCTACGAATGGCGTCGATTACATCCGAGCGTCCGGCTTCCTGGGTGCGGGAACTGTGTTGGGCTTACTCGACACCGGCGCCATGTTGGGAAGCGCGGCGGCAACCATGCACCAAGACCTCAACAAGAACGGTTGCGGGATTAATTTCACGAGTGACGCTGCGGGCGTTTGGAATGATCAGAATGGCCATGGCACTCACGTCCTCGCAACCATCTCCGGAACTGGGGCTGCGAAAGCGCGGTTCCGGGGCGTCGCAACTGCGGTCGGTTCGCGTGAGCGCATCCGGGTTGGAAAGATCTGGAAATCGACCAACACTGGACAAAACTCTTGGTTGCGGGACGCAATCGACTACATGGCGGACCCGACCAGCTGCGACGCGCCACGCCCCTCTGTCATCAATCTGAGCGGTGGGGCGAGCGGATCGGGACAGACTGGAACCGATTCCGAATCGCGCAAGCTCGACGCCCGCGTCTGGGAAACACGCCAGGCCTACATCGTGTGCTCCGGCAATAACGGCCCGGGCGCACAATCGATCTGGTCTCCCGGCGTGGCCAAGAATGCTCTTACGGTCGGAAACGTGCAGGACGCGGGATCGAGCTTGGTTGGCGAACTGTCCGGCAGCAGCAGCCGCGGCCCGACCGGCGATAATCGGATGAAGCCAGACCTCGTTGCAACAGGTGCTGTCGTGACCTCCGCGCAGGCGGGAACGACGGATGGTTATGTGGATAAGAGCGGATGCAGCATGGCAACGCCACATGTCAGTGGCATCGCGACGACGTTGCTGGAGCACTATCCTGATTTCAGAGATCGACCGCACTTGCTGCGTGCCCATCTCATGGCTTCCGCTACGCTGCATTCGGACGAGGTCAGTCCGGCGAACAACACCGGTGGCGGACGCAATGATTTTGGGCTCGGACGCGTCTCCGATTATCAATCGCATTGGGCGCGCCTCGACCCCAACGGCTGGAGCGGCCATTGGGCGTGGATGACAATCACCGACAAGTCTTGGGGCTTCTTCGACATCGACGTGCCTCGGGGTACCAAGCGGGTCGTCGCTGTGCTTACTTGGGACGAGCCCGAAGCGAGCGCAGGGGCATCACAGGCGGTGACATACGATGTTGACCTGTGGGCCGATCCCGGCGCCAGTTGCACGCCGGACGCAGTTGGACAATGTGGTGGCTGGGCCTCGCAGTCTAATATCGACAACGTCGAATATCTCATCATCGACAATCCGCCTCCTGGCGTTCTCCGGCTCAAAGCAATCAACTGGAGAGCTCCCTCATTTGGCTTGCCGGTGGCAATCGCAGCTAAAATCATTCGCGGCGATCCAACGCCTGCGATTTCGATGACGGCTACGCCGAGCACAACGTCTCCCGCGATCGGCTCGACCTTCACAATCAAGACAACCATTTTCAACCCGAGTTACGAGGCATATGGGGTTCAGGTGTCAGCGGCGGCGGGGTCTAGCGGTCTAAGCCTGCTCGGGGTCTCGACCACCCGCGAGGATGGCGTGGCGATGGATTTTTCAAATGCGGCCAGCCTCACACTTGGCACTGTGACGGAGGCCGATACGCGCTCCGCCATCTGGAAATTCAGTGCCACCTCGCGAGGCCCGCAGACCGTCCGCTTCAGCGGCCGTTCCAACAATGGCGGCACCGTCTTCAAGAGCGTGACTGTTACACCTTGAGCACCCAGGACTGAGTTTGACCAAGTCGCCTGAGACATTCACACTTTGCTCTCAGCTCAGAGTTCACGGTCGGCCGACTCACCAATGAATAGTTGTTGACTCCAGGGGAGAGCACGCGAGGGTTCGAGACGATAGCCCGAATAGCGGACCTCTCCGAGATCAGCAGCTTCGGACCAGAGGCCGACCTTCCGCAGAGATTTTCGGATCCGTCAGTTAACGGATTAGTAACGGCTTCTTGCCAGCCTGAATCATTGCAGATCGTCGCAACTGCGACTTCAGAAGCATATCGTCTCTCTCAGTTCATACCTGCTCGGTTGGCAGTCTCATCAAGGGACAAGTCCGCTATGTGCAAGGGAATTCTGATTTCGCTTAGTGCGCTGTTCTTTTTGCTGGTTTGCGATCAGTTCTGGTCGAACGGCCGCTATACGGACGTTGCTATCGTGATGGCGAAACACATCAGTCGCTCTTTCGGTGTCTGATGCAGCCAGTTTCACGAGCTCGAAATGACTGTCGCAGATGCTCTTGACGCATTGAACCAGAGAGAATGCCCGGATTGCTGGTCAAAAAAGATGTTATCTGGATTGCGGGTTGACATTGCGGAGCACTTGGAATGCCTCGCCTGTGAGGCACGCTTTTACGTTGCTCCGCGACCTCCACATGCCATAGTTTTCATCCGACAATAGGTCCATGCGAGAATCAACAAGCGCTTGCATTGGTCAACAGCGCCTGCCGTCATTGCCGACCACCTACCTGCAGCCGCGGCAGATCGTAAGCTTGCGCTGCAATACCTCATCTACTTGCTCAACCAGGTGCTGTGCCGCGATGTTGTCTGCCCCCGAATTGGGCTAGGAAGGTCTTGCTGCGCGGGACTTCATGGTTCGCGCCGCGTAACCTGACGTTTTACTATCGTCAACCGTGCCGACGCTAAAGCCATCGTAGTCCCCGGCTGGGCTGAGGACCGACGCAGGCGCGCCGATCAATGGTGTAGACAAAACCTTGTTCGACGCTGCCGGCCGGAGAGCGTCGGTCCGCGATGACGGCCCGCCATTGGTCTTCGCCGAAGGCCTTGGATTCTTGGCCGGCGCCGGTGGCGACGATACTTTGGCCGCCGCCGTTGTCGGCCAGGCATTCTTAGGGGTGGCCGGAGTGCCGGCTCCCGTTCGCTCGATGGCGGAGCGAGCGGAAGCGGCGGAGCGACTAAGGTCTGACCTATGGCGGCGCCCTGCTACCAAACGCCAGCAGACACGAAGCCAACGACCAACAGCGTCGCGCTTTTCATCCGCGTCATTCAAACGGCTTTGGTTGACCATTGACGCATGATCCTCCGAAATATCCAGCTCATATGGCGATCAACGTTGACGGAAATGGGAGGGAGGGGCGTCTGCACGAATCCGGAGCTTATTTCATAACGTGGCGCGCACGGCCCGCTCTCGAGTCAACGCACCGCTCTCATGGACATGATGGACGAGACCAGACACTGCCTATCGATCAAAGTGTCGCATTGCCGACTGATACAGGCCAATAGAGCTGACTTTTCTTATCCGGCTCGGTTCGACTAAAACCAGTTGGACACAAAGGAACCGCGTCGATTGTCGCGTGGCTAGTCGAATGGCCGACCAACCAGTATTGCCGGCATGAGCGAGGTATCATACTGATATGCAAGGGTCATCCCCAGTCAACGAAGGCCTCCTGAATCAGCGCCTCATAGAGCTCGGGTCAATAGCGAGCTGGGCGCCGCAGACCCTTTCGAACCTCGAAGGTTTTATTCGCGCCTCCGGCGACTATGATCTCTTTCGAGTCAATCCTATCCAATATGCGATTGCCAACGGCCTAAGTGACGCCGAAGGAATCGAGCTGTTCGTGCACGCCGCTAAGGTTGGCCTATTCGAGATGCAGTGGCTGCTCATCTGCGCCTATTGCCCGCAGGTCGCCGGCACTTTTCGTGAGCTAGACCAGGTTCATCCACGTTTCCAATGCGAATTCTGCAACGCCCTCAATGAGGCGGCGCTTGACGACTACATCCAAGTCACCTTTACGGTCTCGAGTTCGGTTCGCGACATCCTATATCGTCATCCGGACATGCTGTCCGTCCAGGACTACTATCTCCGTTACAACTTCTCCAAGGACTTCAAGCCCCCGCACGGAATGACACACGAGCAACTCGTTGCGGCACTCTCGCGGGGATTTGCCGATATCGAGGCGGGTCAGCGGTTGAACTTTGAATTCGCCGTAACGGCCGGCCGATTCGAGGTGCTCGATCTTAGCCATAAGCTTCTTCTGGTTTTCTTCGCGAACGGTGAACCGGCGGAACGCCAAGAAACGCTGGTCCAGCTCGAATCGGGCCGGTTCGTAGTTGCTGATCGGCCCACTGGACCGAGAAATATGATCCTTGGCGACGGACGCTTTGCGTTTCGACAGACGGCCGATCTTAGCCCAGGCAAACACATCATCCACATTGAGAACCGCACCAAGGATCGAGGCCGCTTCTGGTTTCTCCAGTATCCTTCCCAGTTCCAGCCCCATCTGGTCGAGTATGAGCCTTTTCTTTCCGGTAAGCGATTATTGCTCACCCCCTGCTTCGCCGAACTCTATAAGACTCAATTGGTGGACGAGCGCGATAGTCTAGCCGTTTCCGACATCACTTATCTGTTCACTGATCTAAAGGATTCGACTCCGCTGTACGAAAGCATCGGCGATGTGAATGCCTACTTTCTCGTCCGTCAGCACTTCGACATTTTGAATAAGATCATTAGGAATCGATCTGGCACGATCGTGAAGACGATCGGCGATGCAGTCATGGCTGGCTTCGAGCGTCCACAGGATGCCGCTGTTGCATCCGTCGAGATGATCGAAGAGCTGTCGCGATTCAACAAAACCGCTTCGCGGCCGCTCGGCCTCAAAATCGGCGTGCACAGAGGCAGGGCCATCGCCGTAAGGCTCAACGATCGGATCGACTACTTCGGACAGGACGTGAATATCGCCGCCCGTGTGCAAGGTCTAGCCGGTGTCAACGAAATATGCCTGACAGAGATGGTGATGGAGGCTCCCGGAGTCAGTGACATCGTCAAAGGATGCCCGGCGTCGCGCGACTACCAAAACTTGAAGGGCATCGGTCAGAAAATGGAAATACATCGGTTCAAAATTTCTCCCACGCAGAGATGAACGACCGCGCCCGTCCTGCGCAGCGGCAGACCGATTCTCGGCTGCGGTTTACCGCCAATTTTCGGCGCTGCTGCGTTGGTCTCCTGTATATTCCCGGCGGACGACGCCAGCAGGCATCAGCGTGTCTGCGTTCCCAAGCCGCGCGATCGTTCGGGTATCCTTCATTATGGAATATCGAAGTCGAGTTTACATCAAGATCGTGTTGCGGAAAGCCCGCCTGGTTAGTTACTGAGCTAGAGGGATTCCACGTGTGGCCTTAGCACGTCAACCGTCTCAATCAGCCCCGCAGCTTCCATCACGAGCAAGAGCTCCGCCGGCGTCATTTCCGGTTTCTTGAAGCGTTCGCGCATACACCGAATGGCTGCAACAGCGCGAGCTTCGTCGAGCGCGATAGTATCCGCAATGAAAGCGTCGGCCGATTTCGCCTCCATGTTCAGGTCGGAAAGAACTGCCGCGGGAAAGTCCTTAAGGTTTTCGGTTACGATCATTGCGGCCTGCGTCTTGGCCGCCGCAGCAACAACGTGATGATCGCCAGGATCGGGGAGCCCAGCCGCAACGGACAAGAAGTTGTCAAAATCCGTAACCATGGCATCTTCAAAGGCAGCTTCCATGCTGGCGCGCGCCCGCTCTGCACGCGCCGCGGCATCGGCAAAGCCTTTGGCGTTCAGGATCTCCTCGATAGCTGTTTCGGTCTCATCCAGAACGCGGCTTGACCAGCGGAGACGAAAAAATTCCGCCTCCGCCAATGAGAGAAGCAGGTTCCTTTTGAGCGCGCTTGCAAGCGAGCACGCATCGACGAATGCGGTGAAGCGGTTTGCAAACAAGCTTACAGGTGCTCCGCGTCCTGCTCAGCGAGATTCGCAAGCGCTTTGCCCCGCTTCTCATCACGCGTGCGCTTATATGCGAATAGGTCCTCTGCCCTAATCCTGCGATGACGCCCCACTGTCACGTGCTGAATTTCGTTCTTTTCGAGCAGCGAGACCAGAAACGGACGCGAGACATTCAGAATGTCGGCAGCTTGCTGCGTGGTCAACATCTCATGCACAGGCACAAGCGTCACCGCATCGCCGCGACCGATATGCCGCAGCAATTCCATCAAAAGACTCGATAGCGCCGGCGACAAGGTTATCTCAGCAGCCTGCTGTGCATCGTCGAGCAGTCGCAGTTTGGCATCTCCCGTCGCATGCGAAGCGAGTATCTGACGAAGCTGGTTGGCTGCCGCCTTCTCGCTCGCGGAAGGCAGGCGAGTACCTCCCAGCTCTTCAGCGTAGGCTGGCATCGTCATCGTATCTTCTCCCCTGTACGGCCTTTTGTATAGGCCACATTCGAAATAAACGCAACAAGCGAAATAAACGAAATGGCCCAAAGTTCCTGACCAGCTGGGCCCCCTGCCCTTTGTCCCAAGCCGATCCTTGGGAACTTTTGGCGTTTGCCGTGCCTCATGAGCTGGTCGGCTAGGAATAAATTCCAAAATCTATGTTCTGCGAACAAATAAAATTTAGCTATATCAATGGCTTTAGCCAGCTCGCCCGACATTTGAACAGAGAGATTCTTAGACCGTCATCGATTGCTCCGCATTGGCGAAGTGATCTCGCGCACGAGCGCGCACGCATCGACGCCCGAGTGTCTCCTCGCCATATGGACTGGGCATTGGGGCGAGTCTGAAGCAGCAAAGGGTTTCTTGGTCCCGAATACAGGGCCTTCCTAGGAGGCGTTCGCCCGAGATCATTCGCGAGCCGCACGGCGGCGCTACCGGCGTTCGTGCCGGCGCAACCTTGGTAGGCTGGCGCCGAGTTCGAACGGCTGAAGGATCCAAGATATCCTAGCGCCCTCGGCACCGGAATGCAGAGGAACTTCGATCGAAATTCGGTCGATCAGGCTTGCCGGGTTTGAATTTCGAACAGTTTCGGCATGCCCCCGCAACCAACAATCCAGTCCCAGCAACCGCTTAAGCCCAGAACTCTGCTTTGGCACGCAATCTGCGTAGCTCCCCTTGCGTCCCTCGCCTCGTAGCGGAGGACAGAACAAAGCTTTCACAACGGGAGGGAATGCATGAGTGAGCACAAGACCAACGGCGCGCGTAAACATGAAAGCCTGGACGCCATCGTGATCGGCACTGGGGTTGCCGGCCTTTACCAGCTCTACAAGCTGCGCGACGAGCAAGGCCTCAAGGTCAAGGCCGTCGATACCGCCACGGGCGTAGGCGGCACCTGGTACTGGAATCGCTATCCGGGCGCACGGTTCGACTCCGAGGCCTATATCTACCAGTACCTGTTCTCCGAGGAGCTCTACAAAGGCTGGAGCTGGAGCGAGCGCTTCCCCGGTCAGCCTGAGATCGAAAAATGGCTCAACTACGTCGCCGACAAGCTCGACCTGCGCAAGGACATCCGCTTCAGCACGACGGTCGCTAGCGCCGTCTTCAACGAGGCGACCCAGCGCTGGACCATCACGACCGACGCGGGCGACACCATCGACGCGCAGTTCCTGATCACCTGCTGCGGCATGCTGTCGGCGCCGCTGACGTCGATGTTTCCCGGACAGGACACCTTCAAGGGCACGCTGGTCCACACCGGGCGCTATCCGAAGGAGAAGCTCGATCTCGCCGGCAAGCGCGTTGGTGTCGTCGGCAATGGCGCCACCGGCATCCAGGTGATCCAGACCATCGCCGGCGAAGTCGGCAGCATGAAGGTGTTCGTGCGCACGCCGCAATACATCATCCCGATGAAGAACCCGAAATACGGGCCGAAGGAGGTCGAGGCTTACAAGGCGCGGTTCGACGAATTCCGCAAAACCCTGCCCCACTCGTTCACCGGCTTCGAATACGACTTCACCAACGGCAAGTGGAAGGATCTCAGCCCGGAACAGCGTCATGCCGTTCTGGAGAAGATCTGGGATGAAGGCTCGCTTCGGCTGTGGCTCGCCTCCTTCGTGGAGATGTTCTTCGAGGAGGATGTCAGCGAGGAGATCTCCGAGTTCGTCCGCAAGAAGATGCGCGAGCGCCTCAAAGATCCCAAGCTGTGCGATACGCTGATCCCGACGGACTATGGCTTCGGCACGCATCGCGTCCCGCTCGAGAGCAACTATCTGGAGGCTTACCACCAGGCGAACGTCGAGCTGATCAGCGTCAAGAACAACCCGATCAAGCGGATCACGCCTCAAGGCATCGAGCTCGCGGACGGAACGTCGTATGAGCTGGACGTGATCATCCTGGCCACCGGCTTTGACGCCGGCTCCGGTGCCTTGACGCGCATCGACATTCGTGGCCGCGGCGGTCGCTCGCTGAAGGAGGAGTGGAGCCGCGACATCAGGACCACGATGGGGCTTCAGGTTCACGGCTACCCGAACCTCTTCACGACAGGCGCGCCGCTGGCGCCGTCGACAGCGCTCTGCAACATGACGACATGCCTTCAGCAGCAGGTCGAGTGGATCAGCGATTGCATCGCCTATCTCAAGAAGAACCACCTGAGCGTCATCGAGCCGAGCAAGGATGCGCAGGATGCCTGGGTCGCGCATCACGATGAGGTCGCGAACACGACCCTCGTGACCAAGACGAACTCCTGGTACATGGGCTCCAACGTCGAGGGCAAGCCGCGCCGTCTGCTCTCCTATATCGGCGGCGTCGGAACCTATCGCCAGAAGTGCGATGAGGTCGCCTCCTCGGCCTATCCCGGCTTTGCCAAGCAGTAACGACACAAGGGGCCGCGCAACCATTTTTGGTGGCGCGGCCCTGCACCCGCATCATCACAACAATTCGGAGCAACACATGACCAAGGAATTCAAGTCGGCGGCTGACGCCATTCTCAAAGAGACGGTCACGACGGGCCAAGGCGTCCCGGGCGTGGTGGCGATGGTGACCGATCGTACCGGCAACATCTACGAGGGCGCCGCCGGCAAGCGGCGCATCGACCAACCGGCCCCGATGACGGCCGACAGCAGTTTTGCCATTTTCTCGACCACCAAGGCAATCACCGGCACGGCCGCGCTGCAACTGATCGAGGAAGGCAAGCTCGACCTCGATGCCCCGGCACGAACCTACGCCCCCGACATCGGCAAGCTGCAGGTGATCGAGGGCTTCGATGCCGAGGGCCAGCCCCGGCTTCGTGCCCCGAAGGGTGAGGTGACCACGCGCATGCTGCTGCTGCACACCGGCGGATTCGGCTATGATTTCTTCAACGAGAACTATCTGCGGCTGGCGACCGACCACGGACAGCCGAGCGTGATCACTTCGTCGAAGGCCGCCCTCATGACGCCGCTGCTGTTCGATCCCGGCTCGAAATGGGAGTATGGCACGAACGTCGACTGGGCCGGGCAAGTGGTCGAGGGCATCACCGGCAAGCGGCTTGGCGAAGTTTTCGCCGAGCGCATCTTCAAGCCGCTCGGCATGAGCGACACGACGTTCGAGATCAACGATGCGGTGCGCGGCAAACTTGCCGGCGTGCACGCGCGCAACGCCGACGGCTCGCTGACCCCGATGGACTTCGAATTGCCTGCCAATCCCGAGGTCCATATGGGAGGCCACGGCCTCTACAGCACGGTCGGCGACTACATGCGCTTCATCCGCATGTGGCTGAACGACGGTGCCGGCCCGCACGGCCGGGTGCTGAAGCCGGAGACCGTTACGATGGCCGAGAAGAACCAGCTCGGTGATCTCAAGGTGACGGCGCTGCCCGGCGTCATCAAATCGCTGTCGAACGACGCGGAGTTCTTCCCGGGTCTGTCGAAATCCTGGGCGTTCACCTTCATGGTCAATGACGAGAAGGCGCCGACCGGCCGCCCGGCGGGCGCGCTCGGCTGGGCTGGTCTGGCGAACCTGTTCTACTGGATCGACCGTCAGAATGGCTTCGGAGGCTACTGGGCCACCCAGATCCTGCCCTTTGCCGACGTCGCTTCGTTCACCGGCTATATGCGTTTCGAAACCGCCTTCTACGACAGCCTGAGCCAGCGCAGGGTCGCCTAGCTTCTGCCGGCTCGATGCCTTCATTCCGCCTCCGATCTCACTCTTTTTGCGGTGCGGTCGGAGGCGAGCCAAATGGCACCAAGGTCGGGATACGCGATTGCGCGTTTTCATGGATGGCCTCACAATCAGGAGATAAAAGCTCGGGGTCCGGCAGATCATTTCGGACTACTCAGCGCGTCGAAGGAGGGAACGTGTTGGGTCAGGCGCCAGAGGATGCTTTCGCAAATCCATCTATCGAACGCGACGTCCTGACGAGCTGGGAACGCTTCCTATCCGGAAGCAACAGCACGCGTCAGCAGATCGTGCGGTCGGCTATTACCGATTCGTGGCAGCGCTGCCAGAAATCGGACGTCGACTACCGGCGTGGCCAGGCTCCGATGCCGATCAGGGACGACAAGCTGCAGCGCCTGCTCGACAAGCGCAACCGCCTGGTTCAGGCGGGTGCTTCGACGATGTCCCTGGCGCGCGACTACCTGCTGGAAACCGGCACCGTGATGGTGCTGACCGACGCCGACGGCATTGTTTTGCGCTTGGAGGGCGACACCAAGCTGGCGCTGCGCGATGCCGTTGAAAAAACCCACCTGCTGCCCGGCAGCAACTGGAGCGAGACGACCTGCGGGACAAATGCGATCGGCACTGCATTGCAAACCGGGCAGCCCATCCAAGTGCATGCCACGGAGCATTTCTGTTCCGGCATCCACCGTTGGACTTGCTCGGCCTGCGTGATCCGCGATCCCATCGACGGCGCTGTGATCGGCGTGATCGACATCTCCGGACTATCCTCGTCTTATGGGCGGCCGGCCCTCGCATTGGCGATTTCGGCGGCCGCGCGCATCGAGGCTCAGCTACTGCAGATGGAGCTGGACGCCCGCTACCGGCTGCTCGACCAATGCTTCTGGATGCTGCCGCCTTCGGATCGGCATCATGCCGTACTGTTCGACAGCGCCGGACGTCCATTCAAGGCCAGTGGAGAGATGTCGCAGATCATGCGCGACCTGGGCGCGCCGGGATGTCAGTCCGGCTTTCCCCATCTCGGCAGCCGCGACGATCAGCTCTTTGGCGCCTCGCGTCCGGCATGGATCAAGGAGGAATGGCTGAAGCCGGTGGTGCAAGGGGGTGAACACCTCGGCACCGTGATGGTGGCGCCGAAGCCGGCCCCTTCGGGCAAACTGTTGTCAGCCGCGCGAGGCGAGTCCCAGGCCTTTGCCAATACCGTCTACAGCAGCCCGAAGATGCACAACGTGGTCGAGACGTGCCGTCGCGTCGGCATATCAGCTGCTCCGGTCCTGCTGCTTGGCGAGACCGGCGTCGGCAAGGAGGTGTTCGCGCACGGACTCCATGCCGTGTCGCCGCGCCGGAGCGGCCCGTTCATTGCCGTCAATTGCGGCTGCGCCTCGCGCGAACTGCTTGCCAGCGAGCTTTTCGGCTATGTCGACGGCGCATTCACCGGCGCCCGGCGCGGCGGCGTGGCGGGGAAGATCGAAGCCGCGGCGCGGGGCACCCTGTTCCTTGACGAGATCGGCGAATTGCCGCTCGACCTCCAGCCCATGTTGCTGCGGGCGCTCGAGAACGGCGAGATCAGCAGGATCGGCGAGACCGCAGTGCGCAAGGTGGACTTCCGCCTCGTCGCCGCGACCAATCGCGACCTGCAGGCGGAGGTGGACGCCCAGCGTTTCCGCAAGGACCTATTCTACCGGCTGGCTGTCGTCCCCGTCGGCATACCGCCGCTGCGCGAGCGCTGCGAGGACATTCCGCTGCTGGTCGATCACTTCATCGCTCAGGCAGCGGCGCGCTACGGTCTTTCCGATCGCCGGTTTGCGCCGGAGGCGCTTGCGCAGCTTCAGCGCCATGATTGGCCCGGCAATGTCCGCGAGCTGCGCAATCTGGTCGAGAGCCTCATGCTGACCAGCAACGGCGAGCTGATCGAACCTTCGGACCTTCCCGATGCCATCCGGGGAACGGAACGAACAAGCGAGCACAATCCGGGCCTGTCTCTCGCCGAAGCGTCCGAACGTGACCTGATCGCGCGCACGCTCCGCTCGTGCAACGGCAACGTGACGGCCACCGCGGCCGCTCTCGGTCTTGCCAAGAGTACGGTCTATGCGAAGTTGCATCGTTATGACATTCGCTTCGAGCTGCGTAGTAAATGGTGACATTGGAAGCGCTGGTTGAGTTGCATGTTTGAGTATGGAGCTTTCAGTATGGAGCGCAAAGCAAGGTAAGAGCGCTCTATTTCTTTGGTTTGTATCTGGCAGAGGCTCTGCGGCTTTCCGCGCCGAGCACGACGACCAAATAAAACCATATCCCTCAATGCCTTACGCCGTGGCCACCGCATTGCGCTGCTTCAAAAGTCGAGATTGCCTCCCGACCTCCTTACGACGCGCTTGCTTGTCTTCGCCGTATGGTGTCCCGTTGGCGGCCTGCGTCGGCTCTTCGACCGTGCGGATAGAAGCTGGCTCCATTGCTTGGGCGTGGGTTCCTTGGTCACGAGAACCTAGCTTCCCTTCTCGGTAACAGTGCTCGTCGAATGGACAGCTTGATTCCTTCGTATGATGGAGCGAATTATTGAAGCGACCCCAAGCGGACTTGCGCCCCATACTAAAGCAAACGCCCCGGATCACGCCGGGGCTTTGACGTTGGATATCGCGGTCAGATCGCCCAAGAGCAAATTTCCCCTTCCGTTTCTTGGCCCGACTCGGACCTCCGGCCATATGGCGTTTTGCGCCGCTACTAAGGGCATAGCAGACGTCAAGCGCGCCTCGCACGATGCGACGCGGTCGCGCAGCGGTGAGTTTTGGGGCGGGGCGTCTCGAAGGATGCGCCGCAAGGACGCCACCCGCCAGGTTCACGCTGCCGTGCTGCGCGGACTCTCCGCTGTTTCCTTGTCCGTCTCCTTGTCGCGAGACAGCCATGCTGGAAAGCGAAGCAGGCGTTCGTTGCCGTCTTTCGGCAGCTCGATGGGAGCTTCATTGGACGAACTCGGGAGGTCCAGTGCTACGTGGCCGACTCGCACCGCATCCGCGCGCTGATCCAGTTCGCGCAGCAGGGGATCGAGCACACTGTCGATTTCGGTCGCCACCGACACGAGGAAACTATTAAGCTCGCGAGCTTCGGGCACAACTGCTGCAGCCGACTCGATCGCCTTGGAGAGACCATCGACGACGGGTGCAAACGCGCCGGCGGCTTGCCTGATTCGGGATTTTATCGCTTCGATTTCGCCCAAAACGCGATCACGCTCCCGCCTGGACTTCTCCTCCGAAAGGCGGGCTTCAATTTCGGCGATCTGGGCCGTCAGGGTCGTGGCTTCGGATGCGAGTGCATCGCGTCTTCCGCGCGCGCGATCAAGATCGCGGCTGAGATTGTCCAGTAAATCGTCCTTTCCGAACATGGCTTTGCTCCGTAGGACAGCCGTTTTGGTCTGTAGGACGGCCTTGGCGCGAACCGCCAGCCGGTTGAGCGACCGAAAGGCTGGATCGGCCGAAACAGGCATCAACTTCGGTCGCGTCACATGGGCCGACATGGTGATCCCCCACTCGTCCACATTAGCCGCCGGCATGGTTAACAAGTGGTTAATGTCAACAGATGATACACGGGGCACCATGCCGGCGACGCCGCCTTTGTCTCCTCGCCGCCATCCATTTCCGCTATAATCGCTGCGGTAGCATCACCCGGAGGCGCATCCCGTGGAGCACGCACCGAAACCCGAGCCCAAATACCTCGTCATCTGCTGTGACGGCACCGGCAATGAGAGCTCCGAAAACATCTCCAACGTCCTGAAGCTCTATCGCTGCCAGCGCAAGACGGACAGGACGTCGCTGCGGCTGCCGGAGTCGGCGCGGTGACGGCACTCGTAACGTTAACCGTCCATTAACCAACGCGGCCTAGCCTGCGGTAATCGTCCCGCCATCATTAGCTCGAAATGCCTTCCCGGTTCGCTCCAGGAGAAGCGCCGATGTGCGTTGAGTTGTTGACGTATGCCGATCTGGGCGCCCAACTCAGTATCTCCCGAGAGGCCGCGCGTTCGCTTGCGAGACGCCGCCGGTTGCCGCGCTCGCAGTCGGAGGACGGCAAGGCCCTGGTGAGCGTTGATGTCTCCGAGCTCCGGTACACACCCCGCCCACGACGCGCCCGCCGGGCCCCGATCGATGCCTCCCTGGCACAGATCGAAGCAGTCAAGATCGAGGCATTCAAGGCGGAGGTCGCGCGGCTCAAGGCCGTCGCAACTGCCTACAGAGCAGTGTTCGAGCGCGAGCGCGAGCGCGCCGATCGCCTCGCCGTCGAGTTGACGCAAGCGGCCGCCGAGACGACGGCCGCCAATGCGTGGGCGGCAATACTGGAAAACGAAGTGGCGGTTCTGCGGAACGGTCGCCACGCCGGCGGCGCGATCGCGGGACAAGCCGCGCGTCGTCGATTGGGACATCTGGCCGCTGCGATCGTGGAAGCAAACCGCCCGAGTCGCAGGTAGCACTCGATCCTCATCTCCATCCCCGGCTTGCCGGAGCAATCACGAGGGAAGAATGACTGGCACCACCGATATCCACGAAATGAAGGCCCGCATCGTCGTGTTTGGTGTCGGCGGCGCCGGCGGCAATGCGGTCAACAACATGATCACGGCCGGGCTGCAAGGGGTCGAGTTCGTGGTCGCCAATACCGACGCGCAGGCGCTGGCCATGTCGAAGGCGAGGCACCTCATCCAGCTCGGCACAAAGGTGACCGCAGGCCTCGGCGCCGGCTCGCAGCCGGAATTAGGACGCGCCGCAGCCGAAGAGGCGATCGATACGATCCGGGATCAATTGACTGGCGCACACATGGTGTTCGTGACGGCTGGCATGGGTGGCGGCACCGGCACCGGCGCTGCCCCCATCGTCGCCAGGATCGCGCGCGAGCTCGGCATTCTCACGATCGGCGTGGTCACCAAGCCATTCTACTTCGAGGGAAAGCGCCGCATGCGCTTTGCCGAAGCCGGCATCGAGGAGTTGCTGAAGACGGTCGACACCCTGCTGATCATCCCGAACCAGAACCTGTTCCGGGTGGCCAGCGAGAAGACCACGTTCGCCGATGCCTTTGCCCTTGCCGACCAGGTGCTTTATTCCGGCGTGGCCTGCATCAGCGACCTGATCGTCAAGGAAGGCCTAATCAATCTCGATTTTGCCGACGTCCTCTCCGTCATGAAGGAGAAGGGCAAGGCCATGATGGGACGGGGCGAGGCCTCCGGCGAGAAGCGCGTGCTTGCCGCTGCTGTGGCCGCGATTTCCAATCCATTGATCGAGAATCCCTCGATCAAGCGCGCCAGTGGCCTCATCATCTCTATCACCGGCGGCAAAGATCTCATGCTGTACGAAGTCGACGAAGCTGCGACCCGCATTCGCGACGAGGCCGACCCGGACGCCAACATTATCGTCGGCGCGTCGTTTGACGATAGCCTCGACGGTATCGTCCGCGTCTCGGTGGTGGCGACCGGAATCGATAATCTCGATCCGGCGTCTCAGGCGCAACCGGTGGAAACCGCCATCGCCCAGCTCGCGGGCAGGCTGCGCAACGACGGCCGCCGCATCGCCGATCGCATCGAGCGCAGTGCACCCCTTCCGCAAGCGGAAAGCCCGCCGCTCCGCTCCGAAGCGCAACAGCCCGTAGGGCAACCGGCAAGGGCGGCTCCGGAATATGCGCGCCACGCCGCCGACCGGCTGCTCGATCCTTACGGCCGCACAGCTGCGCCCAATACGCCCGATGAAGCTATTCTCGATATCCCGGCCTTCCTGCGCCGCGCCGCCAACTGAACGGTCGCAGGACGGGAGTTACGGTCGTCATGCCGGGGCGCGACGAAGTCGCGAGCCCGGGATCCATCAAGCCGCGGTCACTGTTGAGCGACAGAAAATATTGCGTCAGCTTCTGCGGCTTGAATCAAATCACTCGCGCGCTGAAAAGTGGCAGACAAAACCGCGCGCCGCATCCCGAGCAAAGCGAGCGCAATGCAGACGGCGAAAGCTCCGCCGATGAGCAAGGCAGCAGTGAACCCGCGCCCAATCATCGTCCGGTCGGCTGGTAGGGCATTGCGTGCGAGAGCGTCATCAGATCTTCGGTCCTCATGTGCGCGTCTCTCTGCCGATGAGCGCCGCCAGCGCCTTCAATCCGCGATGGATGGTGATCTTCACGTTTGATTCCGACATGCAGTACCGAACTGCCGTTTCGGCGACGCTCCTACCTTCGAGTTTCACAGCCGCGATCGTCAGGCGGGTCACTTCCCGCAAAAGGGAGGAAGACACCAGTTGGTTCCTCTCGGACGTTGGTGGACGCGATGTGAAATTTGGAGGCCGCGCGGAATATCGGGACCTCAGATGGACAGCCGGGCCGGTTCCTTTCGACAAGGCGCTGCGCCGTCGATAAGGGCGGGATGGTCTAACTTCAGACAATCGCCACAAATTTCACCGACAATCAGTCTTCACGAAGGCCGCTATGTCCCAGTATTCACTCGATATTGCGTCAGCGTGGTCAAGATGCTCGGCGAGCTCCATGGCATCCACGGCGAGCTCGATATCCATGTTGCCCTTGACCGCCATTCCAGCCCGCGACCCTGACGCATTAATTAATAGAACGCGACAGCAACTCTTTTCTCTTTACGCCAGACAACCGCGCAGCGGCGGCGGTCACCGTCGGGAATAACAGTCAGAGCAAATTCGTCGGGAATTTTTTCATCTGCAGCAAGATCGAGGGCTGCACCGAACGCAGATATGCTGCGAATGGTGCAATCTGTTTTCGAACGGCCGAAGCTGATCAAGCCTAGTCTGGTAACTTGTTTCGAATGAGGGTTCTTCTCATCCATAGTGTCCTCCAAGGCCCGAGGAGCGAAAATCCATGGGCAATGATTCGGCGGCGATGGTGCGTACCCATCAATCTCACCGAATAGTTGGCTCACAATTTGATTAGCCAATTCACTTTCAACGCCCTGTCGGCAGCGGCAGGGGCTTGCTTTCCTCAAAGAAAATCTCGCAGCCGAGCGATTTCGGCTATCTGTTCTGCGGACAGCACGGCCGTAACAAGTTGCGTTTGCGGAGCAGTATGTATCTCGTAGAGATGACCTTGGCTGGCAGGCTTCGCTAGGAAAGCTCGGATGCATGCGTCCAAAGTGCCCTCGAATACAAGGTAAGAACTAACCGATGCCGCTGCGCGTTGGTTTCCAAGTGAAGGCCATTTTTTTAGTGCTGCTGCGGCAGTGAAGTCGATGCGCACGCGCTGCTTCGAGCCGACCAGTGCCCCTGACGCGCCTCTCCGGCGATCCGCCGATTCCGTTCTTTTCGAAGCTCTAATCATTCGGCCAATCAAAGCCTGATGGGCCAGGGTCCCGACCGCAATGATTGCGCTCTAACTTTTCCGGCTCGGTCAATAATAACTTTAGGAACTCCACCCTCGGTGCTGCGGAACTTGGACCAAACTGAGCAGCAATATCTGCGCTGGGGGCTTTCATGGCCAAGGTTTCAAGTTTGCCTATGTCGTGTTCGTTCGGAGGGCGGATGTTGCGTTGGGTCATTGTCCTCTCCTCCCGATCCACATGGTCCCCTGCAGGATTTTCCAAAAGATTAGAGTGCCGGAGCCGACAATCGAAACATTAAATGTCACATTAAATTTAGACTTATTATCACATTATAATTCAATAATAAAGTTAATAATCCTTTGACTGAAGCGACGTCTGTGATGCTCGAAAATTCACAGGCTTCCGAAAAATCTCGCCTTCGCGTCTTGTCCAGCGAGTACAGGGCACGCCCTCCGCTCAAGCACTCGAAGAAACGGCTCCTGCATTCGGGGGGCGAAGCAGGAATGCCGGAGTCTCTCTGCGATCTTGTGCGTTCATCCGGCACAATTGCCCAATTATAATCCAAGTAAAATAGATCGCTAGATTTAATACGGCTTGTTTCCTTATTTAATTGTTATGGTCGCCGCGCCACCGTGGACCATTTCACGTCAAGATGCCCGACAATCTGTGGTAGGCTCCCAGTCACACCACGCTCACCGCGTACAGAAGACCGTTTCTATGTCCGAACCTGCTGCACTCGCCGGGGCGATCTCGAGCACGCCGCCAAATAGGCCATTGAACCCCGCGGCGGAGATCGTCGGGAGGGTCAAGGCGTTGTTGGTCGCCATGGATTTTCTCGACGCCGCGGCCCACGAGCTGCGTGCGGCGGCCTCGAAAGGATATTCACCTGGGCAGCACCTTGGTTGGTGTGACCGACGAGAGCGACTGATTTAAGGATATCACCGACATAACAGTTCGAGGCCTTTTCGGTTTGCCGCGACCGCGATACGGTCATCGAAGAACTCGAGCGGCAGAGTCCGCGGCAGCGGGATCCGAACGCAGGGAGTGACCGCGATGGCCATCACCTATCCCGTGGCGTTCCGTTCGTCATGGCCGACGACGGCGTCGCGCCCGGCGAAGCTTTGGAGGGCCTAAGCGCCAACGCCGCGGTCATGCGCGCCGAAGCGCTCTCCCGGAAGAGCCAGGCTGCGACGGCGCGGTCGCCTTTTTCGCGGACCGGAGACCCGTCGAGCGGCGATTTTGGCGACGCCAAGGTGATCGGGAAGTTCGGCGAGGTGCCGGACGATCTCAGTACGCTGTGATCGACACGAGCCACGATCATTCCTCGCTCAGGGCGGCGGCATCTCCCGGAACGAGCGGGCTCAGCACGGTCTCGATCTGCGCGAGCAGCCTCTCGATTTCCTCGCGGGCCCGATCTGGGCCTTGCTGGTCAGAGGCGGCACTATCAGGCGCCGGCTACAATGCTGAAATCCTAATCTCAAGAGCTCTCCGGCGGAAGAAGAAAGCTGCCGAGGAGGCAAGGTGCAAATCTGGATGACCCCCGAATGACGTCATTCCCGGTAGCAATCAGACCGCCTGACCCAGTGCGCTTCGAGCGCGAGAAATTGATTGGGCGATTGCTTCCGCGGATATCATCGTGGCCAGCGGCCAGGCGCCGCGTTCACAGGCCGAACATATGACCGCACCGTCATCCCTTGTTCAACCAGAAAAAGATCTTGCAGCCCGGGCCGTTCCACATATGGGCCAGAGCCAAATTTCAAGCCGAGTGACAGTCTTGCTCTTCATGAAGACACGCTCCAGGAATTGGACCGAGAGCGTACCCGGGGTCTAGTCGACATAAATGGCGCTCTCTGTCCGGAAGCAGGACAGGCGATCTTATGATCGCGCACTTACAAACCTTAGACCGAAGGGCTTGAGATCACCGTACTCGCGAGTGCTCGGCATGGACGTCCAAAATGCTCGCTCCATTCAGGTTTCGCGGAACGCGCGGGAGAAGCTGTCGAGGATAGGCTTCATGATGTACTCGAAAAACGTACGCTCTCCGGTCTTGATGTAAACGTCCGCGGGCATCCCGGGCGTCGGGATGAATTCAGGCATTCGTCTGAGAACATCATCCTGGTCCAGGCGCACCCGAACGACGTAGAATTCGCGACGCGTGTCAGCGTCGGTACGGGTTTCGGTCTTCGCCTGCACTTGCTCCGCCAAGGCGTCCGCTGACACGTAGATGACGCTCGCACCGACCATCGGCGTGATGCGCTGGTTGAGTGCCGACAGCCGCACCAGCGCCTCCTGGCCAACGCTCACATGCGAAATGTCCTTGGGATTCAGATGCGCCTCGATGATGCGCTCGTCGCCAATCGGGAGGAGCTCTAGGATCACGGCACCAGGAGAGACGACGCCGCCCGGTGTATGGAAGTTGTTCTTCACCACAATACCTCGGACTGGCGAACGAACATCGATCCGGTCAACCACATCCTGCGCAGCACGTATTTGCTCCTCAACGTCGTCCAGCTCCGCCTCGGTTTCGCGCAGCTCCTTGGTCGCGTCGCGGAGCGCCGTCGCGTGCAGCTGGGCTATTCTTTCGTTCGCCTGAGCGATCCGCTCCTTCGAATCGGCGATGCGGCCGAGATACTCGCCGAGCTCACCCCCGAGACCCGCCTCTGAGCGTCGCAACGCCAGCACATCCGACTTGCGCACCAGCTGCTGGCCAAGAAGCGAATTCTTGTCCTTCAGTTCTTCGGCGAACAAGGCAATACGCTCTTTGGTCGACTGAACTTGCGCCTGATATCCGCGGATGCTTTCCTCCAGCCCGGCGATTTGCTTCAAGAGTACGCTTTCCTCGCTCACCCGACTAGCCCGGCGCGCCTGAAGCTCGGCACGTTGCCGCTCAAGAATCGCTTTGATTTCTGGATCACGAGCGTTCTCGCTGAATTCGGCCGGAGTTTCGATTGCATCCGAAGAGCTCAGTTCAGCTTCAAGACGCGCCTTCATGGCGAGCAGTCGATACTTCTTCAAAACCAGCCGTTTCAGCTTGGCGTTGGCAGGGGTATCGTCCATGCGAACGAGGACCTGGTTGGCCTCGACGAGATCTCCGTCCTTGACCGCAATCTCGCGGATGATGCCGCCCTCGAAGTGCTGGACTAACTTGTTCTGCCCGGTAGCCACGAACGTGCCTGAAGCCACGACCGCACTGTTGAGTGGGGCGACTGCAGCCCAAACGCCGAAACAGCCGAGCCAAACAACCAGGATGGCGAGGCCGGTGAAGATGGGCCATTTGGCGCTCAGCGGAACACCGCGGTACCACTCGCCGATGTCGTCCTTTACCGCTCTCATGCTGTCCTCCCGCGCTGGTCACCCGCCCGAGGATTCGATGCGTTGCGGCTGCACCGGCTCATCAACGCCGGCCCTGCCGGGGGACCGAACCAGGCGATGCAACACCTCGCTCGGAGAGCCGAATGCTTCCGCGCGTCCGGCCCGCAGTATGAGCACTTTGTCAACACTGTTCAGCAGCGCCGGGCGCAGGGTTACGACCACCGCCGTGACCCCCCGCCTTTTGGCGCGCTGCAGGGTCTCGGTCAGAGCCTGCTCCCCCGCCGCGTCGAGATTCGAGTTCGGCTCGTCGAGCACGACAAGGGACGGATTACCGAAGAAAGCCCGGGCGAGCGCGATGCGCTGCTTCTGTCCTCCCGAGAGCGGCCCGCCACTGCGGTCGAGCACGGTCTCGTATCCTTGCTTCAACTGGCAGACCATGTCGTGAATTCCCGACAACATCGCCGCCTCATAGATGCGCTCGTCGGGCAAGTCGTCGCGCATGCGGCAGATGTTCTGCTTGATGGTCCCGGGAAATAGCTCGACCTCCTGGGGCAGGTAACCGCTATATTCCCCGAACTGGCGGCGATCCCAGTTGCGCAGCTCCGTTCCGTCCAGTCTGACCTTGCCGGCTGTCGGCACCAGACAACCCACCAAAATGCGCGCGAGGGTCGACTTGCCCGATCCGGACGGTCCGACAATGGCCAAAGACTCTCCGGGCGCGAGGTCGAGCGACACACCATTGAGCACCGGCTCCTTCGAGCCGGGCGGCAAATACAAGACCCGATCAACGCTCAGGCGCCCTTGCGGTCTGGGCAAGCGCAGCTTAGGCCCCTCGCGCTGGAATGACTCAACCGCCTGCTTGACGTGAGCATAGGCCGATCGCGCCTGAACGCAGCTGCGCCATCCCTCAATCAAGCCCTCGAGCGGCTGCAGGGCGCGGCCGGCAATGATCGAAGCCGCGATCATCATGCCCCCCGTGATCTCGGCGTGGAGGGCCAGATAGGCCCCGGTGCCGAGGATCGTGATCTGGGCCACGAGCCGGACGAATTTCGACGCACCGCTGATCCAGAAATTCCGGTCAAGGGCCTGGCTCTGCACCGTCAGTGCTGGCGCCTGCCGGCGCCCCCAGTGGAGAATGCTTTCGCTCAGCATTCCCATCGCATTGATCACCTGCGAATTTCGCGCCAGCGACTCGGCCGCCGCATCGGCCTCGGCGGCATACAGGCCTGCCTCGCTCAGACGCTCCGAGGTCGCTTTCTGGTTGATCAGCGCAATCAGTGCGAGGACCAAGCCCGATACGACTGCGATCCAGCCAAGATGTCGATGAACGAGGAATATGACTGCGAAGTAGAGGGGCGAGAGTGGCGCGTCCATCAGTAGAAGCATGATAGGGCTCGAGATGAAGCCCCGCACCTGGTGAAGGCTGCGGATCGCCTGGATGGTTCCTCCCTCGCCGGCCCTGGCGTTATTGATGCTGCTCGCCAGCACTGCGCCGCCAAGCACCGCTTCCATCTTGGTCGCAAGACGCCCCAGCACCTGTCGACGTAAAATGTCCACGATGGAGAGGATACCGATGAACGTCAGCGCGAGAGCCGAGAGCATCAGCAGTGTCTCGAGACTACGGCTCGTCAGCACGCGATCGGATATTTGAAAGAGATAGATCGGCAACGTGAGCATCAGCAGATTCACAACGACCGAAAATGCTGCGACCGCTATGAGGTTGATGCGCGCGACCGAACGCCAGGCGGCCAGCGCGTTGACAGGTCCGACGTAGTCGCGGGCCTCGCCGCCGGGTGCGACCCGAAGTTGAGCCCCGGAGTTGGTGCGCGGCGGACAGTCCAGTGTCTCGACAGCTGCCATGTTTGCCTCCCACTAGAGGATGGCATCATGAGTCCCGACATGATCAATCGAAGTATTATCCAAGATGTCGGGAGGCGGCGGCGCGGGTTTTTGGACGTCGGCAGCCACCGGCGCTGAAACGTCTTGAGCCGATGCGGCGTCCCCCTGAGACGCGGCAGTCTGGGAGGGCGCGATGTCGCTGCTGAGCGTGACGCCGTAATCTGTATACTGGGTTCCGTTGAACAGCGAATCTGCCGGAGGCGGTGGCGCATCGTTCAACGCGATCACATCGTTCGCGACGGCGGTCGTCGCCGCGGCATTTGATTTGTCCGTCATGACGTTCTCCGGGGCAGTGGTGGCGGATCCCGAACTCTCGATCGGTGCGTCAGCGGTGGTGGCGAGAGCAAGAAGCGTTTCGGCCGATCCAGGAGTTTGAGCGCTGGTGGTGTCCGGCACGGCCGGCTCTCCCGGTTCGGTCGCGGGGTTGCTGAGCGTGTCTCCGGCGCTGGTGAGCACCGGCTCGGCCGTGTTAGCGGCCGGTGCCGCAACCGCCAAAGCATTGCCAGCCACGCTGGCGGTGTCGGCCGGTTGCGACACCTCGCTGGTCGGATCGGTCAGCGCGGCAGCTGTTGTGGTGAGCACCGGCTCGCTCGTGTCCGCGACCGGCGCCGCACTCGCCAGAGCATCGCCAGCCACACTGCCCGTATCGGCCGGATGCGAGACGTCGCTCGTCGGGTCGGTCAGCGCGGCAGCCGTTGTGGTGAGCACCGGCTCGCTCGTGTCCGCGACCGGCGCCGCACTCGCCAAAGCATCGTCAGCCACACTGCCCGCATCGGCCGGATGCGAGACGTCGCTCGTCGGGTCGGTCAGCGCGACACCTGTTGTGGTGAGCACCGGCTCGCTCGTGTCCGCGACCGGCGCCGCACTCGCCAGAGCATCGCCAGCCACACTGCCCGTATCGGCCGGATGCGAGACGTCGCTGGTCGGGTCTGTCAGCGCGGCAGCCGTTGTGGTGAGCACCGGCTCGCTCGTGTCCGCGACCGGCGCCGTACTCGCCAGAGCATCGCCAGCCACACTGCCCGTATCGGCGGGTTTCGACACGTCGCTGGTCGGATCGGTCAGCGCGTCAGCTGTTGTGGTGAGCACCGGCTCGTTCGTGTCCGCGACCGGCGCCACACTTGCCAAAGCATCGCCAGCTACGCTGCCCGTGTCGGCCGGTTGCTGCGACACGTCGCTCGGCGCATCGGTCGGAGCCGCTGCTGTTGTGGTGAGCACCGGCTCAATCATGGCAGCCAGTGGTGCGGGACTCGCCAAAGCCTCGCCAGCCACACTCGCCGTGTCGGCCGGATCCGACAGTTCGCTCGATGGATCGGTCGGAGCCGCAGCTGTCGCAGTGAGCACCGGCTCGGTCATGTCAGCCACCGGCGCCGCACCCGCCAAAGCGTCGCCAGTCACACTCGCCGTATTGGCCGGATGCGACAGCTGGCTCGGCGGATCGGTCGAAGCGGCAGCTGTTGTGGTGAGCACATGCTCGCTCGTCTCAAGGACCGGCGCGCCACTCGCAAGAGCATTGCCAGCCACATCGGTGGGCTGGGATACATCACCAGGCGCACCGTTACCCGTGGTCAGTGCCGACTCCGCGATCTCAAGGGGGGGTGCTGAACTATCAAAGGTGTGAGTTCCCGTGCTGTCCGATGCAACCGTTTGCGACAACGCGCTCGACTGAGCGTCTGGACCCCTCGTCTGGCCAACCACCTCGTTGCTCACCGTGCTCACGGTGTCGATAGCCGTCGCGAGCGCAGGCGGCACCGTCGCCTCGACCGGCGCGATCGCGCCAACCATGTCGTCGGGCAGCGTACCCGCAGTGTCGGCCAGCGTCGATAGCGTCGGCTGCGTCGCCGCCTCGAGCGGCGTGATCGCGCCGGCCACGTCGTTGGGCAGCACACTGACGGCGTCGGTCGCCGTCGCGAGTGCTGGCGGCACCGTCGCCGCGACCGGCGCAATGGCGCCGACCACGTCGTTGGGTAGCGTGCCTGCAGTGTCGGCCAGAGTCGATAACGTCGGCTGCGCCGCCGCCTCAACCGGCGCGATCGCGCCGGCCACATCGTTGGGCAGCGCGCTGACGGTGTCGCTCGCCGCGGCGAGTGCCGGCATCACAGCCGCCTCGACCGGCGCAATTGCGCCAACCACGTTGTTCGGCGGCGCGCTGACAGTTTCGGCTGCCGTCGCGAGTGCCGGAGGCACCGCCGCCTCGGCCGGCGCAATTGCGCCAACTACGTCGTTCGGCAGTGCGCTGAGGGGCGCCGAGGCGAGTGCCGGCATTACAGCCGCCTCAACCGGCGCAATGGCGCCGGCGACTTCGTTGGGTAGCGTGCCCGCAGTGTCAGCCAGAGTCGCTAGCATCGGCTGCGCCGCCGCCTCAAGCGGCGCGATCGCGCCGGCCACGTCGTTGGGCAGCGCGCTGACGGTGTCGCTCGCCGTGGCGAGTGCCGGCATCACAGCCGCCTTGACCGGCGCAATTGCGCCAACCACGTCGTTCGGCAGCGCGCTGACAGTTTCGGCTGCCGTCGCGGGTGCCGGCGGCACCGCCGCCTCGGCCGGCGCAATGGCGCCAACCACGTCCTTAGGTAGCGTGCTGACTGTGTCGGTCGCCGTGGCGAGTGCCGGCATCACAGCCGCCTCGACTGAAGTAATCGTACCAACCACATCGTTGGGCAGCGTGCCAGCGGTGTCGGCCAGAGTTGATAGCGTCGGCTGCACCGCCGCCTCAAGCGGCGCGATCGCGCCGGCCTCGTCATCGGATAGCGTGCTGACGGTGTCGCTCGTCCCGAGCGCCGGCGGCACCATCGCCGCAACCGGCGCAATCCCTACCACCACGTCATTGCTCACATCGCCGATCATTCCAAGCAGGGGAAAGGAGCTGATGATCGACGGGCTAAACGAGTCGCTAAGCAAGTTAGACCGAACGGATTCGATGCTTCCGAGGTCGGAATCCGCTGACAGCGAGTTGACGCAACTAAGGTCGGCTGAGATGTGACCATGGTGCTTGCAAGAATCGACATCGTCGCCACCCCCACCCCCACCCCCACCCCCACCCCCAGAGCTCGCAGTAGCAACTGCTTCGCCACGAGCGGTGCTCGGTCTGGGCGCGTCTTCATGCGGCTCCGCCAAGCGCCCGGTCGGATCGAGCTGAGCCACATGCGTGTCCGACGAGGCGGCCGCCCCCTTGGGCCTCTCATCCTCCCAGCCCGGTTGCGCGGGGTCGCTCGCAGGCAGCTCGTCGTTTGTTCCTTGCGGCCCCGCACCTGCCTGAGCGGCTGTCGCGTCTTCTTGCCTGGCCAGCGCAGATTTGAACGGGGCGGCAAGAAACTCCTCGCAGGCAACTAGCTGGGCGATAAAGAATGACCGGGTCAAGAAACTGAAAGAGCCGGATCGCTTGTCGGCACGCTGCACTCCGGCTTCGAAAATCTTCCGCTCTCGTTCGAGCAAGTCGCGCTTTTCTATCTGGTGCATGACCGCCGCCTTTCTTGTTCAAAAACCACTCTCGCCCGGCAGCATCCACCGCCAGACGAGCCTCTTCGGCCTGTCAGGCGCCCGTGTCGTGCGACGTATCCGTCGCCGTGTCGAAATGCCCCACGTCGAAGTGATCCATTGGGCCCATCAAACCGATGGCGTATTCGAGCGCATCGTCGGAAGACATCGAAGCGAGCGCGCCGTGTATGTCACCCGAATGATCTGGACCGTGCGAGCTGAAATCACCCGCGAACTCACCGTGGGAGAAGTCGAACTTGGCCAGCGCGTCACCAGGACTGCGATCGGTGTCGCCCCTGCTGCCATCGTCAGCCGGCTGGAGATCGCAATGGTCCTTGGGCTGGTATTCACCGTCCTTGGCATCCTTCCAGCCCCCATCGTGCTCTGGGTAGGTGCCGTCTTTCGGGTAAGCGCCCATGCCGCTAAGCTTGGAGTAATTTTCTTTGCCGTCGCCGGTCGAATACTCGTCGTTACCGCTGTGATCGTCATTCCACTTTGACTGCTTGCCGTCGCCACAGTCGTCCGGCTTGGTTGACGTGCATTCCTCGGCTGGGACGCCGGTTCCCGTGAGCTTTATCAGTCCGAGAATGGTCATCACACTGCTCAGGATAGACATGGCTTCGTTCCTCGCTTCAGCTTTGCGACGGTCACAGGCACCTGCGCCACGCGCGCGTGCCCTGCCCGGATCACCACGCCGTCACTCCTACTGTCGCCGAAGCACACCTATGGATGCAGCGGCGAGAAAAATAGTTTCACGCTTCATTCGAGCTGCCGGCGCATGGCCACGAGCTCTCTCCGGATCCACGCTTTGACGGTTCCGACGGGAACCTGGAGGTATTCGGAAATCTCCTCGTGCGTGCGCCCGTCGACGATCGCCAAGAGAAGGCTCGCGCGGCGCTGTGGCTCGAGTTGATCGAGCATGGTTCGCAACGTCATGCTGTCTGGGATACAGAAGGCAGGGTTCGGAACCGTCTGTTCCCGCGCACAGATGGCATTCAATGCTTCGTCCTCCAGCGCGAGTTCGCGCCTGGCGTTCTGGCGCATCTTGAGCGCCGTGTTGCGGACGATCGCGTAGATCCAGCCCCGGGCGGATCCGCGTGCAGGATCGAAGTTTTTCGCATATCGGAGAATCTGCGCGAATGCGTCGTGGATGACGTCCTCGGAACGCGATCTGTCGTGCACGATACGGTGCGCCATCGCGCGCAACTGCTCCTTCTCGCGCGCGTAGATCCTGCCGACGGCGGACTGCGATCCGGAGGCGCACTCAAGCAGAGCTGTTTCGTAATTAAGAGCCGTCTCGCCAGTGAGACAGCTGTCATGGCGCGCTGCGCCGGAGCGAGACCTTGCCTTCGTTAAATCGAGGCACTGATGGGGCATGGTCGAAGTCACCCCTCGTAAGGCACTGCGGCATTTTATGCCGCGCATTTACAATTTATTTAAATGACCGATTTTAAATAAAAACGAAATCGGCTGTCGGCGAACTCAAGTCAGCAAGCAGCGACTTCGTTCCCGGAAGTTTTCAATTTTTTTTCCCGATCACCAAAGGGCAAACGTGGTCGTCAGGGGTGCAGGCGGACCATGGCTTGTCGTGCTCCCCGGCCAGGTGAGCCGCTGCGAGCAGCAACGTAAGTCCTCGAGCCAACTTCGAAAATGGGCAACGTCAACATCGTCGCTAGTCGCGTTTAAAACTTCAGAGCACGCAACGGGTCCGAGTCCCGCGTAATGCCACCGAAGGACATTCGACGCACCCTCCCAACACACTATGTCAAAACACGCGTCGACTTGC
Organism: Bradyrhizobium canariense; assembly: GCF_019402665.1. Lineage (GTDB taxonomy): Bacteria > Pseudomonadota > Alphaproteobacteria > Rhizobiales > Xanthobacteraceae > Bradyrhizobium > Bradyrhizobium canariense. The sequence goes on along the minus strand of NZ_VSST01000017.1, from coordinate 86,944 downwards.
GCACCTTTCGCGATGAGCCATCGAATCAAGCTAAGGCGCTTCCCGGACCGAGCTCGCCACATGGCGCGTCAACGCGCTTTCCTTCGGAAGGCGCAATGTCGCATCTCGGCCGCGCAGAACATCCAGCAGACCAGAACCTCCAACTCACTCTGACGAAGCCGCCCTGACTTCTACTTAAAGCGCCTTGCATACGACATTGCAAAAATCACGATACAACAAGCGTGAAACACTTGCCGCTCACAAAATTTGCGCGACCGTGCATCCAGATCGGCGTCTTGCACCTAGTGATGACGTGGCAACAGTTACATCAATGTTCCGCCACCTAACCCGAAAGGAGACCAACATGCTAGAGATGACCAATCTTGCTCACCCTATCGAACTGTCTGATGAGGAGCTCGACCTCGTGGCCGCCGGCACCGGCGGCTGTGGCGGTGGCTGCCATGATGGCGGATCACTGATCCGAACTGGCGACATCAATGTGCTCAGCGGAAACCAAGTTCAGGTTGGCCTGCTGTCCAAGCAGTCCCAAGTCTTTATTGGGTAAAGGCGGGATGCATCGGCGAACCGCTTCTCCATCAGGAGAAGCGGTTCTCCGGTATCCATCCGCAGTCTTGCTTTGGCGGAAGATACTCCGCGCAGCGCTTCAGCAAGGTGCGTCCATGGCGAACCGACCAACTCTGTTTCGTAAGGAAGCCGTCGACTTTTTGCATCAGCGCCACACCTGGGGTGAGGTCGTATTGCTGCAGCCGCTGTCGAGCACACTGCTTAGCTGGAGCCTTGCGGCGCTCGTTGTATTCATTTTGTGTTTTCTCTCCATCGCGCAATACGCTCGCAAAGAGACCGTCTCCGGGTATCTGACGCCGACCTCCGGCACAGCTAAGATTTTCGTATCACAACAGGGCTTCATCAAGGCGATACACGTGAAGGAGGGGCAAGAGGTTGCGGAGGGTGACCCGCTCCTGACCATAGTCACTTCCCAAATCACGGCCAATGGCGATGACGTCAATGCGACCGTACTTGCGGTGCTGACGCAGCAACGCAATGTGGTCGAGCGACAGATCGATGCCGAAGATCGCCGAACCGCCTCAGAACGGGATCGCCTCGGTTCCACGATCAAGGGGATTGAAGGAGAAATTGTCCAACTCGAGGACCAGCGGAACATCCAAAACGAGCGACTGAAACTTTCCGAGAGCTTCGTATCAACGGGCGCTAAGCTAACCGCGAGCGGCGCATTGCCAACGATTGAGCTCAAGCGCCGCGAGCAGGCCGCACTTGAGCAAAAGCAGAGTGTGGTGTCGCTCGATCAGCAGATCACCGCGCGACACACTCAGTTGACAGACGCTCGGCATACACTCGAGCAACTCCCAACCATCGCCGCAGAGAGGATCCGAGGACTGCGTAATGAACTCTCCTCGATCGAACAGCGCGTGGCGGAGGTAAATGGGCGGCAGGCTTACGTTATCAAGGCGTCAACGAGTGGGCGCGTGTCCACGCTGCAGGCGACAATGGGCCAAATCGCGGATCCTCGGCATATGCAGCTCGAAATCATTCCCATTGATGCGCACTTGCAGGCGGAGCTGTTCTTTCCGACACGCGCGTTTGGTTTTGTGCGCCCCGGCCAGCAGGTTAGGATACTTTACGAAGCATTTCCTTATCAGAAATTCGGCACCTACCGCGGCAGCGTGACCAACGTCTCTCACACCATTCTGACCGGCAACGAAACGACCGGGCCGATCGCCCTCAAGGAACCGGCTTACCGTGTGACTGCGGCTCTCGAGCGGCCCGACATCGACGCCTATGGCCGTAAGATGCCGCTTCAGCCGGACATGCTGCTCAGGGCCGACGTTATCCTTGAGCAGCGGTCCCTGATGAGGTGGCTGCTTGATCCGGTGGTAAGCGCAAGGATGTAGCCAAGGATGTAGCCCATGCAGGGACTATTGAATTTCAGCGGCCGCAGATTCCTCCCGGTCATCCGGCAGACGGAGGCGACGGAGTGCGGGCTCGCTTGCCTTGCCATGGTAGCATCCTATCATGGTCATCGAACTGACTTGAACAGCCTGCGGCGCCGGCATCCAGTGTCCCTAAAAGGGGTCACTCTCCGCGACCTCATGGAAATAGCAGCTCGCCTCGGGCTGGCGTGTCGGCCACTGCGTATCGAGATCGGCCATCTCTGCCAATTGCGTCTGCCGGCTATCCTGCACTGGGACATGGCTCATTTCGTTGTTCTGAAAGCATATAGGAACAGGGGAATCGTGGTGCACGATCCGGCAGCCGGCGAGAAATGGTTTCCCCTCGCTGAAGCATCTAGACATCTCACCGGAGTCGCGCTCGAGCTCTCGCCCACTGAAGAGTTCTGCCGCACAGACGAGAGAGTGAGATTGCCGTTCTCGGTATTCTGGAGCGGAATGAACGGGAACACTTGTGCCCTCGCCCAAATATTAGTTCTGTCAGTGGTCATCGAAATTCTTCTCCTCGCCGCCCCTTTCTATATGCAGCTCACCGTTGACGAGGTCATCGCCAGAGGCGATGTCGATCTCCTGGTCGTCCTCGGGCTCGGATTCGCTCTGCTTCTCCTGATACGGGTCGCGTCGACCGCGACCCGCTCGTTCATTATTCTTGTTCTGCAGAACACGTTGAGTTTTCAGATCGGCGCGCGGCTGTTTCATCATCTGGTGCGCTTGCCACTCTCATTCTTCGAAAAGCGGCACATCGGCGACATCCTGTCTCGTTTCAACTCGATCGAGCCCATCCGCAACGTGCTCGCGGAGGGATTGATCACGGGGTTGATTGACGGTCTCATGTCGGTGTTGATGCTGGCGTTGATGTTCACCTACAACGTCCAGCTCGGACTTGTTGTTCTGCTGGCGTTCGCGTTGTATGCCACCCTGCGGCTCGCTCTTTTCAGCATGTTCCGGCAACGGAGCGAAGCGGCCATTCACAGCAAGGCAGATGAGAACTCCACTTTCATCGAAACCGTGCGAGCAGTGCAAAGCCTAAAGTTGCTCAACCGAGAAAACGAACGGGAGAGCCAGTGGCTGAACCGCTATGCTGCGTATATAACAGCCAACGTGCGGCTAGGTCGGGCGAGGATCAGCTTCAAAGCGATGAACGACACGATATTCGGCTTGGAGAACGTGATCACAATCTACCTCGCCGCTCGCCTCGCACTGGACAACCTCATCACGGTTGGCATGATATTCGCGTTCGTCAGCTACAAGTTGCAGTTCGCTGAGCGGACAGCGCTGCTGATCGAGAAGCTGGTGGATGTCCGCATTCTCGGGCTGCACCTGGAACGTCTCGCCGACATTGCGCTCACCCCGCTCGAGCGCGGGCACGACCGAGACCTGTCATATATCCGACAGATTCGCGGCGAGATCGAACTGCGCAACGTGTGCTTCCGGTATGCAGAAGGAGAGTCTCTGATTCTTAACAACGTCAATCTGTGCGTTGCTCCCGGACAATTCGTGACGATCATGGGACCATCGGGCTGCGGCAAGTCAACTCTTGTCAAGATTATGCTTGGGCTGCTCGAGCCAACGAGCGGTGAGGTTCTGATCGACGGCCTTCCGCTGGGCCAGATCGGACCGCGCGCTTATCGCGAGCAAATCGGCGCGGTGATGCAGGAGGATCAATTGCTGTCGGGATCGATTGCCGACAATATCTGCTTTTTTGACACAGCGTTCGATCTACAAGCCATGATCGATTGCGCGCGAATTGCCGGCATCCACGAGGACATCGTGGCAATGCCGATGAGCTACAACAGCCTCATCGGCGACATGGGAAGCTCGTTATCCAGTGGCCAGAAACAGCGAGTACTGCTTGCGCGCGCGCTCTATCGCCGACCAAAGATCCTGTTTCTGGACGAGGGCACGGCGCATCTCGACACACAGAAGGAGAAGGAAATCAATGCGAATCTCCGGCACCTTAGTATGACGCGCGTGAGCGTAGCGCACCGACCCGAAATTACCCAGGGAGCAGATATGATCATCCATCTTGCCGCGACGGCCAGACCGTTTCGGGTCGGAATGACGAGCCTCAGACGAGAAGCTGGGGCTGCGCAAGATGTCGGTGTGACCGGGTTTGCTGCCGAAGGTGCGAAATCGGCCGAGACCGATGACTGCCCCGGCGACGCCACGGGGGATGGCTCGAAGCGCGATGGTGACTGGAAAGACGCCAAGGACGACGACTGCCATTCAAAGGACTGCTGCCAGCTGCGGAAGGACTGCACCCCCAAGCCGTCCGACGACGGTGGCAAAGGCGACAACCCGGGTGAAGCGCTAGCCAGGATCGACTTCTCACGATGCTGATTCGGCTCGCGCAGTCTGATCATTCGCGTGACATGGAAGGCGCATTCGCTTCGAAGACGTCCGATGACGCGCGCGGATACGCCATCGGCGGCCAAACGCCTGCTGCAGTCGCGCGAGCGACGTACTGGCCGGATAGAGACCAAGCCGTTTCCTCGCGCTTTTATTGTTGCGTCGATTCCGACGTACGGCCGGGCTCAACTTTTCCCCAGCCTTGAGCCTGGGTCGCTCCGAACCTCATGGAACTAGTGTCGGTGCTCACGCGCCGGTTGGCTGCTGCCGCCATCAAGGCGTTCGGAGAATGCCTGGACCAAACCAGTCGCGGTCCCGCCTGTTCACGCTGGCGGTGCGCCATCAATATGCGAAACACCGACGTTTTCGCAGATTGAGACGAACGCCCTCTTCGCCTCAGCGTCCTCAAAGCAAAATCGTGTGCCTTGGACTGCGCGCTCAATCCACCAATCGATTTTGTTTGCCCGCGAAATGCGGGATGCCTCGCCGCGCAACTGATCCAATTGCCGTCCATAGGCCCGCACGATCACACAATTTGTCATTCGTTAATCCCCCAGAAACGCGCCGTTCTAACTAGCGCTGAACGCAAGTATCCGTCCGACTGTTCATCGCCCACGCGCGGTGAGCTATCCCCTCGAAACGCCAGAAAGTCACAGAGTCAGTCGCTGCGCAGCGATCGCACGTCAATCGCTCCTCGCCGAATATGTAGCGCCCGCGGATCGCGGAAGCGGAATTTTTGCCTGATGGATAAATCAACAAACAATTGCGCATACGCCAGCGCATCACCGCCCAACACCTTCGACGCCCCTCCGTGAGCCCGGTACCTCGCTGAGGAGGAGCTTAGCGAAACTTTGCACGCCTGAATGTTCGATCGCTAACACAGGAACCGCGACCACTTGCCCAGGCGTGGTGGGCATCCTTTCCGAATGTTGCTAGGCTACGCTAACTGCGAGAGAGCGATGAGCAATGACTCGAAAGATCCGGGCCTTATGGCGCTGATCAGCGGCATTTTTGCTCCGCCCGCGCCGCCCACCCCCGCGCCTCCGGCGCCGGAGATGCCGCCAACGCTCGAAGAGGAGCCCGTGACCGCGGCAGCGTCGCCTGCAAAACCGGTCGCACCCTTGTCCGCCGGCGGCCCCGATGGAAAACGAGCGCGACTGCCCGCTGTGGCGATCGCCGACCTCGTTCTTGGTGAGCTTCGCAAAGTTGAAGGCTTTTCGAGATCCGGAGTCTCGATCACCGTCTACGGAAGTCGACCTTGGAATGCGATGGTCACGTTCGCACCGTTCTCGACCACGTCCCAAGACGCTGCACGCCTGCGACACGCTTTGCCGGATATCGTCTTCAGGCTTCGTCAGTGCGTCGAGATCGAACAGTAGGTTCGGCCGATCACCTTCCACTCGGCGGCCCGACCCCCGCGCTCGGGTAGAGCGTGGACTCATTTAGCGCGCAGCCAAATGCGGATTGATGCGAGCTTGATGAAACGCCAGATAGTTGACTGAGAATTTGTGGTATCGGGTCGCGACCCGCCGACATTGCTTGATCTTGTTGAAGAACCTTTCGACGAGATTTCGCGCACGATAGAGATACGGACTGAAGCAGATCGGGTCTTTGCGATTTCGTTCCGGCGGAATATCGCGGTCCATTCACAATCGCTGAGTTCGTAGCGCGTGATTCGAGGCCGATTTGAGAGCTTGAATCACGCCCAAAGCGATACCATCAAGCCGCAGTTGGCCGCAAAACCGCTAACGCTCCAGATTTACTTCCGCTTTCGGCGAGCAATGGACATGGCCGGGTTGGCCATTGCTTGGCGCAGAACGCGAGTGACCCATGGCGGACTTACGGGTACTATTGTTTGCTTAGCGAGGATCACCCCTTCGGTCCCGGGCGGTATCGCCAATTGTTGCACGGCAGCAAAGTATGAGCCGGTCGAGGTAGATTGGCGGAGTGGCCTTGGTAACATCATGCTTCTTGGATGAAGCCGATTAGCACGGGCCCTTCATCACGATGGCGCCCGGCCCCCCCAGCTACGTCGATATCCGTTCGTGGTCTCCCGAGGAAGAAGCGCAACTTCTTGCGTTATTCGACAGTGGCATGAGTGCAAGCGAGATCGGCCAGCGGTTAGACCGCACTCGCCTCGCGGTCTACGGTCGATTGCAAGGCTTCCATAAGCAGCAAGGTCGAGTAAGCCGCACTAGCGGACGCGTCTTCGCGCAGCGGGCCGGGTTTGAAAACGTGGAAAGCGGGGCCAAGAATCGGCTGTTCCGCTGGACACTTACCTCGGCTTTTGGACCATCTTGCATGCACGAAAATGCGGGGGTGGACGGGACGTCGGAGTAGGTTCGTTACGCTTTCGAGGAGAGCGAACGACGTCATAGGGGAGCCGGCGCCGCTCGAGGCATCGCCAATCACCGTTCCTGCCGCAAGGCGAACGCTGATCCCCACCCGTCGTGAAGGTTAGATTGGCGTATTGCGCCGTATCGAAGCCGCCGTTTCCATCGATAAGCTCACCGATCTGGCCGGCAATACCGCCACCAGCCCATGTCAGTCATCCGTCAACGATTGGATCGCTAAAATCGGTTGGACAGCGGACATCACGGTGACTGAGGCGCTCTTCGGCTTGGGGCCGTACCGCACGTTCTAGATTGTCTCGCGAACACTCTCGAACCCCGCCTCGATGACGGTGGACCCGCGAGCGGGCTACTCGTCTTGGCGTTGGTCAACGTAGCTCGGGTAAAAGACTTCTGCTATTGCGGTGAAGTTTTTAGATTTGCAACGGGGGCAGTGAGACGGCAAGTGAGCCCGCTCGATCCGTAGGACACAGTAACCGCCCCTCGGAAATCCTCTTCCAGTGTTCTCGAAATGAGGCGTGAGCCAAAGCCTTTCACGGTCGGCTCCGACACAGATGGGCCTCCGAATTCTTGGCAGACGAAGACAAACTTTTGATCACCCGCTTGATCTTCGGATGACCACACAACCGACACGCGGCCGCTTGTCACGCTCAGAGCGCCGTACTTCAACGCGTTAGTAGCAAGCTCGTGGACCGCCAAGGACAGGGCGAGCGACTGTCGTGATTTCAGAACAAGTGGAGGACCGGAAATCGTAATCCGGTCTTGGCCTGTTCTGTACGGGCTCAGGGCAGTATTGATCACATCTCGCAGTGGGGCGCAGCCCAATTTGCCGCAGTAAGCAAGTCGTGCGCTCGTCCGGTGATTGTCCGGCGCCCTAACCCGACGGACGATCGCGGCGCTGGGCGTCGATGCACCCCTTTGACTACCCCGCCAGCTTCTGGGCGGCGACGCTCGTCGAATTCTGCGAACGTAGCGATACCGCTGCGCGCGCCGCGGCAGCTCGTCATAGGTCTCTGGGAACGTGGAGGAGCTTGTCGCTTGTCCTGGATACCAAACTGGTTGAGGCTCCTGAAGCATAACTCCGTCGGCTTAATTGATCGCGGGCCGGCGACTTCCAGCCCGGGAGGGGCATTGCAAAGTCCCCATACCCTATTCACACGGCGTGCCAGGGTTCATGTGCGATGACGGAACAGCCTTTGGAACCATCGGTTCCGGACTGACTTGGTTTGATCCACCGGACCCTTACCGCCGAATACGTCCGGTGCGGAATGGCGGCCCCAGCCCTTGGCCCCCCATCCCCGCTGGGGCCGCTCTGTTTGCGCCCCCTGAGCGATGGCCGCAGGTTGTTGTGCCAAAGCTTCGAACCTGACGCCCTTCCGCATGCGCGCGGATTGACCAAAGGAAAGAGGGCCGAAAAGGAGAGGGCCGACTGAGGCGGCCTTCCGTTACGAGGGCGAGCACCACCGCCCGATGAGTTAGCGAGGACTTGGCGTAGCCTCGTGGTCGTAATCTGGGCAAATCAAACAGGTGGACCATCATAGGTCCCGACTCCTGCCTGACCAGTTCAGACCTGAATCGCACAATGCGCGCCCCGGAATTCGATCGACTTGGATGCTGATTCATGCCCACTCTCCGAAGAAGAAGAAGAAGAAGAAGAAGAAGAAGAAGAAAGAGAGTAGCTTCCCGTTAGTGCGACCGACTATCAAAGATAGAAAGTAGGACACCCAAAAATTCGTAAGACGTGAGGGTCAAAACGGGCCCGTTTTGAGGTCAACGGCGACATCGGCTGACGCCAAGTTGCGTCGAACTCAAGCGAACGTGCAGCCGAGCCGTTGCGAGGTGCGCTGTTGGGCAAAACGCGAAGAGCAGAAGCGCGAGCAGGTCTAGTCGGCTATTCTTCCTTAACAGGCAGTCAGCGAAAGACGTAGCTACATCGCCTACGGGCCAGGTGCATCGCCGCCCACGACGACGTGTCGGCGTTGCCGTGCACGAGCAACCACACGGGGCGAATCCGTGAAGACGGCGGCGGCCGCTTGCCGCTCGATTCCGCCCCCAAATCAACAACATCCGAAACACATCGTGACTGAAGTAATTGCATACGCAGCAATTTGACGGCGGCCGGGGCTTCCTTCAGTTCGTTCCGTATCCAGAACGAACCGAAGGAAAGTCGCTGGCGTTGCAGATTTACGACCCGCACAGCGGACTGAAATACTAAGCTCGGCCATTGAGACAACCGAAACATATTCCATTCTTAGTTCGATATGGTCGGCGGGGGCGAACGATGTTTGATGTCTATCGCAATGACAAGCGCGGCTTGCTCGTTCTAAGTACAGGCTCGGCCGTACCTGCGCTTTACTCTGCACATACCTGGCGAAAGAGCAGAAAACGAGTTCTCAAGGTTAGCAACGAAATCAAGTCAGCCGTTCAGGCACAAGGCTATTACATCCGCAGCCTGCGGGCCACTAAGGAACGAATGATCTACGTCAAGTAGGTCGGCAGCCGGTGTTCCCCATTTGCAAATCTCTATGACACGGCAGAAGCCAATCCGCCACTATCGCGCTTCGTCAACTGTCGACGCCCGCGCTTCGGTGGTAGCCCGAACCTCGGTGAAGCCCTAGGTCAGGATCCGTCGCCTGCACATGCTAGATCCTCGCCGTCGACTCCGTGCTCAGGCTGTAGCTGGGCAGGCGGGCGCGGCCGCTTCGAAGGCCCGTATTGCGTGGAGCGGCTTTAGCAGCACCTCGCTACCGTATATGCCTCGGTCGCTTCACGTCCCAGCTCAATGTTCGTCATGCTTATTCGCTGTAGGACCGTTGTGGACCTGTTTCGGCGGTCTCGTTTGAGGCCAAGCAACGCCGAGCCCGCTCGATCTGGCTGTTGGTGGCTCCCTGATTGCGGGCATACATCTCGGCCACAGCCGCCGAATACCTCGCAACGTAGTATCGGACTTCCGAACAGGAAATCCGCTCTCCCGGTCTGTGCTGGCGCGCGGCATAAGCTTCAGAGCTCACCGCGATCAGGAACAGGGCGGCGGCGCCGATCCAACGCGTAACAGTCATTGTGTCCCCCACAGCTACAAGGTTCGTTGCGGGAGCTGGCCTGAATCGTTCTGACTGTGCAAATTAACATTCACGCACTCGCGCAAGGTGTTGTGGAGTGTTGCTTTCCTGCTGCACATGCCAGAGCCGTAGAATCTAAGCAGACTTGTGGGCGCAATATGTGGGATCACGCCTTGCTCCCGGCGCCCGGTCATATGGATCCCCCCGTACTGACTTTGCGCCAGCCTCGATCTTCGTCGTGCGCCCTTGAGCGACGATCGCACGGACACGCCCAGGCTCCTGCCGAGCCGGCGGCTCTCCTAGCGCCGACGAGCCACCCACAATCCAAGTAGAAACGCGGCGAAGAGCGACTGCAATGAGGAAGTCGGGGTTGCGGCGGGCTATTTGCTTCAACCTCGGGAAGTCATCAGGCGGTTCCGGCATCTGAATTCTGCATGAACTCTTCGAATGCTTTCCGCTCTCCGCAGCTCAAATGCAGGGCGTGCTTCGTGCGTCGCTCCAGGATATCTGCAGGCCTGCTCGCCCATTCTGCCTCCTGCAGATAGTGGACCTCGCGTTCATAGAGCAGCCCGCCGAAGTGCCGCCCGAGCTCCGGGATGCTCCGCACGGTGCCTAGGAGGTCCCACGCACGGGTACCGTAGAGGCGTGCATAGTGCTGGATCAACTTGCGCGGTAGATTGGGATATTCGGCCGCGATCGCCGCCACGAACTCCTGGAACGTACCGCCGATCTGACCGCCTGGCAGTGGCCGGCCGGCGGTCCATGCCGATGACATACTCGGAAACCACGGCTGCAGCCGCTCCAGCGCCTGCTCCGCCAGCCTACGGTAGGTCGTGATCTTGCCGCCGAAGATCGACAACAGAGGCGGCTCTTCGGGCGCGCCGTGCACCTCGAACACATAGTCCCGAGTCACCGCCGACGGATTTTTCGCATTGTCGTCGTAAAGCGGCCGCACGCCGGAAAACGCATAGACGATGTCGCTCTCTGCTGGAGGCGTCTTGAAGTAGCGCGCCAGCACGCGCAGCAGATAAGCGATCTCGTCGCCGTCGATCGCGACATTCTCGGCGCTTCCCTCATAGGGAATGTCCGTGGTGCCGATCAGCGCAAGGTCATCCTCATAGGGATTGACGAAGATGACGCGGCGATCCTCGTTTTGCAGCAGATAGGCTTGCGGCCCGCTCCAAAATTTCGGCACCACGATATGGCTGCCCTTCACCAGACGCACATTGTGTGACGAATTGAGTTTTGCCACTCCCTGGACGACATCCTGCACCCACGGCCCCGCTGCATTGACCAGTGCACGCGCCCGCACGCGTTGTGAGCGTCCGTCCTCGCTTAGCATCTCAAGCAGCCAGGTCTCGCCCTCCCGCCTGGCACTCACGGCGCGCGTGCGCGGCAGGATCATCGCCTCCTTCTCCCTGGCAGCGATCAGATTCAAGACCACCAGCCGCGCATCATCTACCCAGCAGTCGGAATATTCAAAGCCGCGCCGGAACTCCGCCTTGAGCGGCGCGCCTTCGGGCGCCTTGGCGAAATCCAGTCCGCGGCTTGCCGGCAGCTGCTTGCGGCCACCGAGGTGATCGTAGAACAACAGCCCGGCGCGGACCAGCCAGGCGGGCCGCTGCTCAGGCGAGTGCGGGAGCACGAAGCGCATCGGCCAGATAATATGCGGCGCCGAGGCGAGCAGCACCTCGCGCTCGATCAGCGCCTTGCGTACCAGGCGTAACTCGTAGTATTCGAGATAGCGCAGGCCACCATGGACGAGCTTGCCGGAGCGCGACGAGGTGCCCTCGGCGAAATCGCCCTTCTCGCACAGCAGAACCTTCAGGCCGCGCCCTGCCGCATCACGCGCGATCCCGGCGCCGTTGATGCCCCCGCCGATGATGGCGAGATCGACCAGCCCGTGATCCCTCCCCGGCGCCGTCGCTGACATCACGTCCGGCTGCGCTTGATCTCAATCGCCAGGCGCGCGGCGGCCTTCTTTGCCTTGCCAGGTTTGGCCTTGGCAGGTTTTTTGGGCGTCTGCAGGCCGTAGGTCGAGAAGCCTTTGGCGGTGTCGGCAATCTCGGCTTCGCTCAGAATGTGCGGCTGACCGAGCGCCAGCGACAGATAATATTGCCGCGCGATGGTCTCGAGCTCGACTGCGAGCCACATCGCCTTGTCGAGGTTGGCGCCAACCGCGATCATGCCGTGATTGGCAAGCAGGCAACCGTTGCGTCCTTCGAGCGCGGCGAGCGCGAGTTCCGACAATTCGGCGGTGCCGTAGCGCGCATAGCCGGCGCAGCGGATGTCGTGGCCGCCAAACGCCGCCATCATGTAGTGGCAGGCGGGGATCGGCTTGCGCGCGATCGCCAGCACCGTGGCGTAGGTCGAATGGGTGTGTACGACGCCGCCGACATCCGGCCGGCCGCGCATGATGTCGAGATGGAAGCGCCATTCGGTGGAGGGCTGGAGCGGTCCCGACCATGAGCCGTGCTTGCCTTCGAGCGGCATCGCCGCGATCATCTCCGGCTTCATCGCATCATAGGGCGTCGCCGACGGCGTGATCAGCATGACGTCCTTGTAGCGCGCCGAGATATTGCCCGAGGTGCCCTGGTTGAGGCCGGAGGCGTTCATCCATCGGCACTTGGCAATGATCGCTTCGCGTAACTGGCGCTCCTCACGGGTCATCTCAACATACCTCTCCTCGTCAACATGGATTGAGCGGCGGCTCGCCAGCGAGATAGCGGCGAACCTCCTCGGCCGCTTGGTCGGCGGCGACGGTTACTGTGCGCACTGAGGCGCCGGCGATATGCGGCGTCAACGTGACATTGCGCAATTGCAGTAACGGCCAATCCGGCGGCACCGGCTCGACCGCGAACGTATCAAGCGTGGCGCCGGCCAGCCGCCCTGCGGATAATGCCTCATGTAGCGCCTTGTAATCGACCAGCGGGCCCCGCGCGGTGTTGATCAGGAATGCGTCCTTCTTCATCGCGGCCAGTGCGTCGTGGCCGATGAATCCCGTAGTCTCCGGCGTCACCCGCGCATGCAGCGTCACCACATCGGCCCGCGTCAGGAGGTCGGCAAGCGCGACATGCTCGACACCGTCATTGCGGTCCTGCGCGCTGATTTGCACATAGGGGTCTGCGACAAGGATCTTGCAGCCGAACGCTTTCAACAGCTTCACCACGCGGCTGCCGATCGCGCCATAGCCGACGATGCCGATCGTCATCTCGCCGAGTTCGCGCCCGGTGCGATCGGCACGATAGAGATCGCCGCGCCATTCGCCGCCGCGTAGCGATTCATGCCCGCTGCGGATCAGCCGGGTCTCCGCGAGGATCGCGCCAATGGTGAACTCAGCGACGGCGCTGGCGTTGCGGCCGGGCGTGTTGACGACCAGCACCTTGTGATCGCTCGCCGCCTGCATGTCGATATTGACCGGCCCGCCGCGCGACACCGCGATGAACTTCAGGTTCGGCAGCCGCTCCAGCATCGCCCGCGAGACCGGCGCCAGATGCGTGACCAACAGCGACGCATCGCCGATGAAGGACACGACTTCGTCGGGATCGCCCATGAACTCCTTCAGGCCGTCGAGCTTGGAGCCGGCATAGCCGTGCTCCATCGGCTCGTCGGGCCATGGCTGCTCGAGGGTGCGGATATCGATGCCGTTGCCGCAGGCCGCCGTGATCTTCTCGACGAAGATCGAGGGAAGCATGAATCGATCCCCAATGACGGCAATGGATTTAGACATGACCAGCTCCCGCGCGCAGCGCCGCGAGCTGCTTCCAGACCGGATGTGACGCCAGCCGGGCATCGAGATAGGCCGGGAACATCTTTGCATAGCGCGCGGCCAATGCCGCGTCAGGCGCCTGCGGTTCGTTCAAATAAGGTCTCACCCAATCCTCGGCACAATCAGTCATGTTGGAATAGAGTCCGGTCGCGACGGCTGCGATCATCGCAGCTCCCGCAGCACCGGCTTCGCCGCGGCTACAGACGCGAACGTTGCAATCGAGCGCAGCGCTCAAGATCACCCCCAGCGCGCGGCTCCTCGCCGCGCCACCCGTGATCCGCACGTCGCGCGGCAGACTTCCCATCGCGGCGTAGCAATCGCGGGCGGCAAAGGCGAGCCCTTCTATCACCGCGCGCATCAGGTCCCAATAGCCATGGCGCGAGCGCAGGCCGAGGAACTGCGCGCAGGCCTCATGCGCGACGAACGGACCGCGCTCGCCGGCATCGGAGATGAAGGGGTGAAACAGCAGCTCGCCGGGCTTCGCCTCCAGCACCCGATCGTCCAGCCGCCGGATCATGTCGGCGCGCGTCCGCGCCACGCCCTCGGCCGCGAGCAGATCGCGCGCGAGATCGAGCAGCCAGTCGATGTTCAGCGTCGCTGCCATGTTGGATTGCATCTGGGCGTAGTGGCACGGCACCGGGAACGGCATGGTGTAGCCGGTCGCTTCCGCGTTCAGCGTCACTGCGCCCGCGCTCGACGCCAGCCGCATATGCATGCCGGTCGAGCCGATGATGGTGCAGCCGACATCGGGTGCCGGATCGTAAAGCCCCGCGCCGAGCGCATTGCAGATCACATCGACATAGCCGAGCGTAACAGGCACATCGACGGGCAGACCGGCTTCTTCCGCCGCGGTCGCGCTGAGCGGATGGGTCGTCGTCACGCCGTCGACGACCTCGGGAAACAGCCGCATGCAATCGGAGATGCCGATCAGCCGCGCCGTTTCGGCATCGAAGCGGCGCTTGTGGAATTCGCCGCAGGAGAATGTGGCCTCCGACGGATCAGTGGCGCGCTCGCCGGTGAGGTTGAAGTAGAGCCAGTCCTTGCAATGGAACGCCGTCGCCGCGCGCGACAGGGTTTGCGGCGCATGCGTCTGCAGCCAGGCCAGTTGCGGACCCTGCTGACAGGCATTCAACCCCGAGCCGGTGCGCCGATGGAGCGCGATGTTGCGCTCGCTGGCCCTGATATCGTCAACGATCTCGGCAGAGCGTGAATCCAGCCACAACAACGCTGGCGCCACCGGGCCGCCGCCATCGTCGATCAGCCAAGTGCCGTCGCCCTGCCCCGTCACCGCAATCGCCGTCACGCGCGTGGCAAGCTCGGGCACTAGCGCCGCCAGCCCGCGCAGCGCTGCGACCGTATCTGTCCAGGTCCGCGCCATGTCCTGCTCGACACGCCCGCCGGGCAGCGTGACGTAGGTATTCGGCAGCGAGGACTCAGCCAACTGCTTGCCGTCCCGCGTGAACGCCACGGTCTTGATCAGGGAGGTACCGGCATCGATGCCGACGATCACGTCACGGCGCTGCGGATTGAGCATCGTCAGCGCACCTCCGCATGACGGATGCAGGTGCCCTCAGTGCCAAAAATGTGCAGATGGCGCGGCTCCAGCCCGAAGGAAATGACGTCGCCCGGTCGCGCCGCCACCCTGCCCGCCGTCACGGCGATCAGGAAATTTCCGGCACATTCGCCGGCGACGTGCGACTGGTCGCCGAGCCATTGATTAGAGACGATGCGGACGCGCACGTCTCCGCTGCCGACCGCGACCTTCTGCGGCCGGATGCCGACGCGCACGCGCGGCGTCTGCTGCAGCGCCTGTTGAGCGGTGGAATCTAGCCTGTCGCCCGGAATCAGAAACGCCATGGCGCTGCCGACCGACAGGCGGAAACCACCATCGGCGCGCGCCACCTCGGTCTCCAGAAGATTCATCGGTGGTTCGCCGATGAAGCTGGCGACGAACAGGTTGGCGGGCCGGTTCTTCAGCTCCTTTTCGCTGGCGAATTGCTGCAGAATACCGTCTTCCATCACCGCGATCCGGTCGGCGAGCGCGCTCGCCTCGGTCTGGTCATGGGTGACGAAGATCGCGGTCATGCCGCGCTCGGCCAGTAGGCCCTTGATCCGTCCGCGCAACACTGCGCGCAGCTGCGGCTCGAGCTGGCCCATCGGCTCGTCGAGTAGATAAAGATCTGCATCGCGCACCAGCGCCCGCGCCAGCGACACCCGCTGCTGCTGTCCACCGGAGATCGCCCGCGGATAGGCGTCCAAGATGTCCTCGATTTCGACCAGCCCCGCGATCGCATCGACCCGCCGCGTCACCTCGCCGCGCGACAGCTGCTGGGCCTTCAGGGCGAAGCCGATGTTCTCGCGCACTGTCAGCGGCGGGTAAAGCGAATAGCCCTCGAAAGCCATCGCCACCTTGCGCCGCGCCGGGGGCAGCGCCTCGATCCGCCGATTGTCGAGCGCGATCGAGCCTGAAGTGACGTCCTCGAAGCCCGCGATCATGCGCAAGGTCGAGGTCTTGCCGCAACCGGACGAGCCGAGTAGCGCGACGATCTCACCCTTGCCCACCTCCATGTCGAGCGCGCGCACGGCGTGCACCGGCGGCTTGCCGCGACTGCGGTAGACCTTGTCGACATTCTCTAGCTCGAGCATGCCCCTCGTCGCTCCTATGCCGCCTGGCGCCGGTGCGGCAGCCCGATCCGAACACCGGTCGCACGATCGAACAGCAATGATGCTTCCGGCGCGAAGCGGACGAAAACGTCATCGTCGGCCACGGTCGCGCTTGGCGGCAACGCCGCCAGCCATTCAGTACCATCCGTGAAGCGCAACAGCAGCACCGCCTTCTCATGCATCGGGGTGACCGCGACGACGCGCGCCGGGATGGCATCGCCGCTGGCTACTTGCGAGATCACGAGATCATCGGGCCGCACCCCGACCCAGCACGCCCCCAGATCCATCGGCTGGTGGTCTGCCGTATCGAGCCGCACGCGCGTTCCTGAGATATCTGCGAACAAGACGCCACGCTCCGCGACGGGCACGACCTCGGCGAGATTGATGCTGGGATCGCCGAACAGCCGCGCCACCGCAACTGTGGCCGGCCGGGCATAGATCTCCTCGGGACGCGCGACCTGCACCAGGCGCCCCTCGATCAGCACCGCGATGCGATCGGCAATCGCCATCGCCTCGCGATAATCCTGAGTCACATAGAGCACGGACGCCGAGCCGCGCCGCAGCAAGGTCGGCAGTTCGAGCCGCATCTCATAGCGCAACTTGGCGTCGACATTGCGCAGGGGATCATCGAGCAGCAGCACCTCGGGATTGCCGATCAGCGCGCGGGCCAGTGCCGTGCGCTGCTTCTGTCCGTTCGACAGTTCGCGCGGACTATGATCAAGGACATGTTCGATCTTCAACAAGTGGCTGATCGACTGGACTTTTGCGGACACGTCGGCGCCCGCGCCCCGCGCCCGCAAGCCGCTCGCGATATTGGCGCGGGCAGTCATGTGCGGAAACAGCGCAAAGTTCTGGAACGCCATGCCGATGCCGAGCCGCTCGGGCGGCGCGCCGACGATCGAGTGGCCGCCAACCAGGATGTCGCCCTCGTCCGGCTCGAACATCCCAGCGATCATCCGCAGCAGCACGGTCTTGCCGCTCCCGGACGGACCGAACACGGCCACGATCTCGCCCGGCTCGACGGCCAGCGAGAGATCGGCGGCGCAGCTCACAGCGCCGAATGCCTTACCCACGGAAGAGAGTTCGAGACGCGCCATGCCCTAGCCTTTCACCGCGCCGAGCGACAGGCCCTCGACCAGATAGCGCTGCGCATAGAGCGCAAGCAGCAAGGTCGGTGTCACCGAGAGCACGATCGCCGCGGCGATCTGGCCGTACTGGATGCCCGAAGCAGTGACGAAGGCCAGTGCACCGACCGTCACCGGCTGCTTGTCCGCCGAGGCCAGGATCAGTGCAAAGACGAAATTGTTCCAGCAGAAGATGAAGGACAACAGCCCCGCCGCAGCAATGCCCGGACCCGCGAGGGGTACCGCGATCCGCGTAAAGGCCTCGCGCCAGGAGTGGCCGGCTAGCCGATAGGCATGCTCGATATCCGGGCTGATATCCTCGAAATAGCCGCGCACGATCCACAGGATCAGCGGCAGCGCGATCAGCTGATAGACCCAGACGATCCCGAAATAGGTGTCGTTGAGCCCGAGCTGCTGGTAGTAGAGCGACAGCGGCAGCAGCACCAGCAGAGGCGGCGCAAAGCGAAACGACAAGAGCGTGAAGGCGATGGTCTCGCCGAGACGAAATTTGAACCGGGCGAAGGCATAGGCGGCGGGCACGCCGAGCAACAGCGCGAGCAGCACCGCCGCGCTCGACAGCACAAAGCTGTTCATCAGGTTGCGCATGAAGGAGATCTCGAGATTGCCGGCTGTGGTACGCAGCTGGCCGGAGATCAGCGCCTGGTAGTTGAAAAGCGTCGGCTCAAACAAGATGCGCGGCGGTATCCGCAGGATCTGCTCGTTGCTCTGGAACGACATCAGGAATATCCAGACGATCGGAAACATGAAGAACACCAGCACCAGCGCCAGCGCCACGCCTCGAAAAACTCGACCTGCCAGACTGCTGTGCTCCATCGCGGTCCCCTGATCGCCTAGGCGTGGCCGTGCGCGCGCTCGCGCAACCGCAGCCAATTCTTGATGAAGATGTTGGAGAGGATGTTGGTGATCAGCCAGAGGATCATCAATAGCGCCGCCGAGCGGCCGACATTGGTGTACTGGAAAAATTCGAGATAGGCCTGCACCTGGAACACCATCAGCCGGTCGCCGGGTCCTCCTTGCGTCATTGCATAGATGATGTCGAACTGCTGGATCGAGTCCAGAAGGCGAAACAGCGAGGCCGTGATGATATAGGGGGTCAGCATTGGCAGCGTGATGCGGAAGAACACGAAGCTCGCTGGCACGCCGTCGAGCGCGGCGGCCTCGAACGGCTGGCGCGGCAGCGAGCGCAGACCTGCCAGCAGAAGGATCATCATGAAGGGCGTGTAGACCCAGACATCGACCAGAACCACGGTGAACAGCGCCGTCGAGGGATCAGAGGCCCATTTGAAATCATGGATGCCGAGCAGGCTCACAGCATAGGACAGGATGCCGAAGCTCGGATTGGTCATCAGCTTCCACATCAGGGCGGCGATCGCCGGTGCCGTCATCAGCGGCAGCAACAGCATGATCGACACTGCGTTGTGGAAGCGGGTCGGCCGCCTCAGCAACAGCGCGATCCCTAGACCAAACAGCAACTCCGCGACAACGGTCACTGCGGTATAGACCAATGATATCTTGAGCGTATTCCAGAAGGCGGGGTCGGACAGAAAGTCGATGTAATTGTCGACGCCGATGAAGCCGCGCAGATAGGGCAGGTTCAGCCGGTAGCGCTGCAGCGAGTACACCGCCGCGGTGACGAAGGGCACCAGGATGGCGATACAGACCAGCAAGGCCGGCAGGCTCAGCAAGTAAGGCAGCCAGCGGCCGCGCGGCCTCGGCTTGATGCGCGCCGTCGCGCTGGTCTGGAGGAGTTGGGCCATGCTCATGATGATAACGGATCAGCTGTGGGCGTGAACACCGCCGGTTCGGAAAGGGCCTCGATCCCAACCGGCGGGTTGGCGTGGTGCGGAGGAAGCTCCACCACGCGATGCGTCAACCTAAACCCGCCTGCTTGAGCTGGCGGTTGATATTGTCAGCGAGCTTGTCGAGCCCCTCATCGACGCTGACCTCCTTGGCGACCATCTTCTGCAGCGACGCCGCCCACTCCGTGGTCAGGTCGAAGAACAGGGGCTGCGCGGTGAAGTAGATCTTTGCGCCGGGCGCCGAGACATCGTGCTGCTCCAGATAGCCCGGATAGGATTTGCCGATCCGGTCGCGGAATTCGGAGTCTTTCCACACGGACGCGCGCACCGGGTTGACGAAATCCATCTTCCGCGCGCCGAACAGGTCATGCTCGGTCGAGGCCGCCCATTGCATGAACAGCCAGGCCGCGTCCTTCTGCTTGGAGAAGCTCGACATCGCCAGCGACCAGATCCAGACGTTCGGCGTCGGCGCCTTGGCCGCCGGGTTCGCCGCGAACGGCGCATAGCCGAGATGGCCCCGCTCCTTGTTCTCGCCGCCGTTCATGAAGTAGCCGAGGATGTCCGCATCGAAGATCATGCCGGAGGCGCCAGCGCCAAGGTCGGTGCCGACCTGGTACCAGGTGTAGGTCGACCAGTTCTTCGGACCCGAGGTCTGGATCATCTTGACCCACTTCTCGTGGAAGTCCTTCGAGGCCTTGGTGTTCATGGCGGCCTTCAGCTTGCCGCCTTCCATGACGAAATCCTTCTGGCCGAAGTTCGAATAGGCCGACAGGAAGCCCGGATGGATCGTCGCCCAGGAGCGCGAGCCGCGGACGCCGATACCGTAGGGACCGCCGGCATCTTTGGTGATCTTGGCCGCGACCTCGAGCATCTCGTCAAGATTCTTCGGCGGTTTGACGCCAACCTTGTCGAAGATGTTGCGGTTGTAGGTGATGTTGTTGAGCTCATAACCCCAGGGGATGCACCACTGCTTCGCCTTGCCGGAGCCGAGTTCGGAGCCGGCGACGCCATCCCATGCGGTCGAGGCGCGCAGGCCCGGCAGGACGTCGTCCCAAGCAAAGGATGGGTTCGTCTTGGCGGGATCGTTGATGTAGGTGTTGAGGTCTTCGATCCAGCCGGCCGGACCATAGGTCCACGTCATGTAGGCGCCGGTCATGAAGGCGTCGTACTGGTCCGACTTCGACGAAAGCGCCGCCGTCACCTTGTCGAAATAGACGTCCTCAGGAAAGATGTCGTAGGCCAGGTTCATGCCCGTCAGGGACTTGAAGGCTTCAATGTCCCCGATCATCGCGTCAACGTAGGGGTGCTTGTTGAGCAGCAGCTTGATCGTCTTGCCGCTCTGGGACTTCCAATTGAAGTCGGCTGCCATCGCCCGCGATACCGAAGATGCGAAGGCGGCATTGGCGGCGGCCCCGGCGATCCCGAGCTTGGCGGCGCCATCCAGCAGGTCACGCCGGCTGATGCGTTTGGCAGCGTAGGACTCGAATAGATTCTTCTCTCGATCGTACACTTAAACCTCCCTGTTCTAGCGTTTACTTCCCTTCCGACCTTCTTTTTTTCCTTTGCCGGATGTGACCTCCGGCTTGTCAGCAGTGAGCGCAGACGCGGTCGCTTCGTCGATAATGAGCCCGTGCAAAAGGCCGCTCTTCAACACCGCGCGCAAAGCCGTCAACTTGGCGAGGCCGCCGGCGACGGCGACGATGCGATGCTTTTTCAGATCCGCCCGGGTCATCGAGGTGGCGCGCGCCGACAGGTCGGTATCGAGCAGTGCCCCGTCGTCGTTGAAGAAATGACCGAGCAGGTCGGCACAGGCCCCTGCGCGCTTCAGTTCCGTGACCTCATCAGGTCTGATCATGCCACTCGACACCAAAAACCCATCGCTGTGGATCTGGCCGATGCCGACGAACAGGAGCGAAGCCTTGCGTGCCAGCGCGAACACATCGGCGATGCCGAATTGCTGCATCAGAACGGCGCGATCGGCCACGGAGTTCGCAAACACCGGCACCGGCAGCAGGTAGGCTTCCGCGCCGGTGCGTTCAGCCAGCCGGTGGATCACGTCAAACGGATTGGCGGCGAATTTCCGCGTCAGGCCGCCGAGCAGCGAGACGAACTGCACCTCGCGCGCCGGCGTCTGCGGCAGCTGCTCGACCACGGCGGCGAGCGTACGGCCGTGGCCGACGCCGATGACTTTGTGCTCGCCGCGTTCAAGCGCCTGGCGCAGGAAGCTTGCGCCTTCCAGCGCCAGAGCCTTCAGCGGAAAAGCGCCTTCGCCGAGGTCGGGCGCCACGCGGCAGTAGGACAGGCCGTAGCGCTCGGCCAGGACGTTTTCCAGCGCCACGCACTCGGCGATGGGTCCCTCGACGAACACGCGGATCATGCCTTCGCGACTGGCCCGCGCGATCAGCCGGTGAGCTTTCGTGCTCTGGATGTTGAGTCGGTCCGCCACTTCCGACTGAGTCAGTCCCCCAGCAAAATGCAGCCAGGCGGCACGCGTCGCGAGCGAGGCCTCGCCATCCATCATCGGCAGTCTGTCGCTGGATGCGGTCACGCGCGGAAAAGCCTCTTGCAATTTTCTTCACGGCTTGCAAAAAATTGCAGAGGTCGGGCGGGGCGTCAATCCCCCAAACGTGCTGCAGCGCAATCGTTAGCCCGCCCGAGCCCCGAAAGATCAGGCGCATCAGCGATAAAGCGGGCCGCAAAAGCTTCGGTAAGGTCGAATGGCAGGCTTGTTCCTTGGCATTGACGTCGGCACCAGCGGGGTCCGCGCCTGCGCGATCGACGCGCAGGCCGCCATCCGGGGCCAGGCGTCGGCCGGACTGCCGCCGCCGCGCGTCAATGGCAACGCCGTCGATCAGCAGCCGGAGCTATGGTGGCAGGCAACGCTTGCCGCGCTCCGTAAGCTCGGCGAGCACGTCGATCTCGGCGCGGTCGAGCAGATCGTCGTTGACGGAACGTCTGGAACTTTGCTGCTCGTCGATGACGCCGGCCGGCCGTTGACGCCGGGCCTGATGTACAACGACGCCCGCGCAAAGGACGAGGCCGCGCGCATTTCCGATGTGGCTCCAACAGACAGCGGCGCGCATGGCGCCAGCAGCGCACTCGCAAAGCTCTTGCATCTCCTCGCTCGTGATGACGTCAGCCGTGCGCGCTACGCGGTGCACCAGGCCGACTGGATCGCCGGCCGCCTCGCCGACCGTCACGGCATCAGCGACGAGAACAATGCGCTGAAGCTCGGCTACGATCCTGTAACGCGGACATGGCCCGGCTGGCTCGATGAGCTCGGCGTGCCCCGCCATCTGCTGCCCGAGACCACGATTCCGGGGACGGCCTTCGCCGACATCGATCGCAATATCGCGCGCATGCTCGGTCTTTCTCCGCGAGCGAAGATCGCTGCAGGCACCACCGACGGCGTGGCCGCGTTCATCGCCACGCGGGCCGACGCAGTCGGCGATGCCGTCACTTCGCTCGGCACCACGCTGGTGGTGAAGCTGCTGGCCTCGCAGCCGATTTTCGCGGCCGGCCAGGGCGTTTATGCACACCGGCTCGGCGATCGCTGGCTGACCGGTGGTGCCTCCAATTCCGGCGGTGCGGCGCTGTTGATGCACTTCTCGCCCGACGACATGGAGCGCTTGACGCCTCAGCTTGAGCCGGAGGCACCGACCGGACTCGATTACTATCCCCTGCCAAAGCCCGGTGAGCGTTTTCCAATCGCAGATCCGACGCTGACGGCGCGGATCACGCCACGGCCGGCGGAAGACCATCGGTTCTTCCAGGGCTTGCTCGAAGGCATCGCGTCGGTAGAGGCGCTCGCCTACCGGCAGCTCGCAAAACTGGGTGCGCCAGCGTTGCGGCGGGTCGTCAGCATCGGCGGCGGCGCGCGGAACAACAACTGGACCGCAATCAGGCAGCGCACGCTGGGCGTGCCCGTGACGGTCGCCGAGCAAACCGAAGCGAGCTTTGGCGCGGCGCTGCTTGCGCTGAACGGTGGTCCGCCATGACCATTGCCAGGACCATCACCGGCCTTCGCACTATCGCCGATCACTTTGATCACGTGCTGCTCGATCAATGGGGCACGCTGCATGAAGGCATGACGGTGTTTCCCGCCGCCCATGACTGCGTGAGGCGCCTGCACGAGGCTGGCAAACGGATCCTGATCCTCTCCAATTCCGGCAAGCGCGCCAGCAGCAATCAGCGGCGCCTCGCCACCCTGGGCTTATCGCCGGACATTTACGATGGTGTGTTATCATCAGGCGAAGTGACCTGGCAGAGCCTGAAGGCACGCGCGCAGACGCCCTTCACGGACCTCGGCCAAGCCTGCTTCCTGATCTCGCGCGATGGCGACCGCTCCATCGTCGATGAGCTCGACCTGGCCCTGGTTCCAGATATCACATCCGCCGACTTCATCCTGCTCGCGGGCCTCGACGACAGCGTTGCGGAACCGGAGCCATGGCGCGAACGCCTCACGGTGGCGGCCGTCCGCAAACTGCCGATGCTGTGCGCCAATCCCGACCTCGTGATGTTTGGGGTGACCGGGCTAATCCCGGCTCCGGGCGCGCTGGCGGCCTTTTATCAGCGGCTCGGCGGCAGGGTTTCGTTTATCGGCAAACCACACGCGCCGATGTTTGCCGCGGCACTGGAACGATTGGGCCATCCCTCGCCCGACCGCATCCTCGTCATTGGGGATTCCATCGATCACGACATCGCCGGTGGGCGTGCGGCGGGCATGCTGACCTTGCTAGTCGGCGCGGGCGCGCATCGGGAAACACTTGCAGGATCGCACAATGTCGCACACGCGATCCGGCAGGTTGCCGGCGCGGATGCGCGGATGCCGCACTGGACTGTGCAGCATCTCAGTTGGTGAGGATCGCTTCATGAAACAGCCTCGCGCCTTGTCCGAACTTCGCCGTATGTCCGCCCGCGTCGGCAAAAACATCCTGCTGGTGCAGGGCGCCGGGGGCAATTCTTCCGTCAAAGAAGGCGACGTGCTCTGGGTCAAAGCCTCAGGCACTTGGCTCGCCGACGCCGAAGACAAGGACATCTTCGTGCCGGTCGCGCTGTCAGACGCTCGCACCGCTCTGGCGCGCGGCGATGATCGGGTGCCGTTGGCCCCAAATACTATAACTCAACTACGCGGTTCGATTGAGACTGCGCTGCACGCGTTGATGCCGCATCCTGTCGTACTGCACGTCCATTCCGTTAACACCATCGCATGGGCGGTGCGCACCGACGCTCACCAAGAGTTCGAACATCGCTTGCGCGGATTATCTTGGCTTCGGCTCGGCTACTTCCATCCGGGCCTGCCGTTGGCCCAAGCGGTCAGCGAAGCGATCGCGCATGTCCACGTCAACGTGCTGATCCTCGGTAATCACGGCTTGGTCGTGGGGGCCGAAACTTGCGCGGGCGCGGAAGCCCTGGTGATGGAAGTCGAAGCGCGTCTGGCGCTGCCGCCACGCAGTGCCGCGTCAGGCGATCAGAACGCGCTCTGCATTACCTGTGCAGGTACTGATTATCGCTTACCCAAAGATCGGATCTGTCACGGCATCGCGACCGATCGCTATTGCCGCGTTATTGCCACCAGCGGATCCCTGTATCCCGATCACGTCGTCTTTCTCGGGCCGGGCTTGCCGATCTTGGAGCAAGGCGAAAGCCTGCAAAATATGAGCTTGCGCGCCGAGGCTGCAGGGCAATCACCGCCCGTTGCTCTGCTCGTCCCTGGACTTGGCAGTCTCATCCGCACTGACGCCAGCGCTGGCGCCGAAGCCCTGCTGAGCTGCCTCGCCCTCGTGACCAGCCGCCTCCCCCTCGACGCCGAGATTGTGTATCTCTCCTCCGAGAGCGAGCATGATTTGCTGAACTGGGACGCGGAGCGCTACCGCCAGCAGCTCACAGCAAGCCGCTGACGAAGCCTGAGTAGCCGCCGGTCTTCCCGGCTACATCTGAAAGACCGATAGCCCGGCAATTCCGTGGTTCATAATCTAGGAACCTCAAACGCGCCGGGCTGAATCCATCGCGCCATCAGAAGCGTCTGTAAGGCTAGGTACTAAATTTTTACAGAGACCTCGGGATGACGTTCGTATTCGCGCCGTCGAAACACTCAAGCTGATGGTCCACGCGATGTTGCCGTCAGTGACGATGAGAATTACTGCCGTTGGGGATCAGCAGAGGTGAGCCCTACCTAGTTAGCCTGCTCAGTCCCTTCAACCTGACCAGGAGCCGACTAGTTGGTAAGGTTATTACAGCGAGATGGGAGGCGTAGGGTTCGCGTTTGAACTCTCCCGCGCCGTCATTACTGTGATTGAATTGCCAATTGCCTTTCCCGCCGCGCGGACGGTGTCGATGAACAGCTTCGCGGCCGGGTTGAAACCAATCGGACCACCATGTCCTCTAGCTCCATCGCCAGTATCGCCAAGAAAGCGCCCCGGAGGCTGAGGCGGATTTTGCCACCTGGCTCATGATGGCCAAGCTCGGTGGTTTCGATGACCTGCCGTCCAGCGCCCAAAGCTTTCTGACTAACTATCGAACTCGGCCGCTGTAGACCTCGCGAACGGCTAGGGGCGTGGACTCGGCCCTCGCTCATTGTCTCGAGGGCGCAGCGCCGGAACCAAAGGCTCGGACGCCAGCGACAGAAAATCCCTCCCGGCACTGCTGATTTTCGCAAGCATAGTGGCACTATCGCATTCGGATTGTTAGCGCAATAAGACCGCCCGCGGATTGTGTGCGACGTCCGCTTTTCCCCCGATAGCGACCCAAATAGCGGACATCGTGCACTTCGCTTGGCCAAGAACAGACATCAAGGGGAAACCCGTGGCGTATATTGGTCGGCAAAACGGAGCCGCCGTATCCAGTACCTTTAGTGTTGAGTATCGGAGGTAAGAAATGATCGTAGCTCGTCGAGAAAGCGTGCCAAAGCCGGCTCGCCCTCCAGCATGATGTGATTCCGGCCTTCGAGCGGGACAAAGCGGGCACCGGGAATCCCCGCGGCCAGCCGACGGCCCGACTCGAACGGCACCCTCGCGTCGTTGCGGCAATGCATGACAAGGGTCGGCACCTTGACCTGCGGCAGTAGTGAACTGATTTCCACTTCGCCATTTGCCAGTAAATTGCGCGCTGCGTCTTCGGCCGAGCTCGAGATACGCTGTAGCTCGTTAAACCAGTCGGCCTGCTCCTTGTTAGCGTCCGGAATAAACTGGGACGTGAACATCTGCCTGAAGGCCGGGTTTTCCTGACCCCATCCCAGCCGCATCAGCGTCAGCATCGCATCCCCGGCCGCCTTCTCCGCCTCGGTCCTGGCGCGCTTCTTCCACCCGACGACATAGCCTCCGTAGAGAATCAGATGCGACACTCGCTCCGGATGGCGGACCGCGTAGGCAATCGAGACGGCGCACCCCTGGGATATGCCGAGCAGCGCGAACCGTTCGATGCCCGCGGCGTCGACCACCGCATCGAGGTCGTCGACGAACCGCTCGAATGTTACGTCCGGGACGTCACGATCCGAAAGCCCATTTCCCCTTGCGTCATATCGGATGAAAAGGTGCTCGCGGGAAAATTCCTGGTAGAGATGCCGCCAGATCGGACTTTCGAAGTCGAATTCGATGTGAGTCATCCAGTGCCCTGTCTTCACCAGCGGATGCCCTTGGCCCATCCGGGCGTAGGCCAGCTGCACGCCGTCCCCGGTCTGGCAGAAGTGAATTTCCTGCTTGTGTTGGACGGTTGACGCCGCCACCGTGTCTTCCGCAGACGAGGGAATCGCGGCGTCTGGAATTGCCTCGATGTCCTTGGCAGTGAGCCCGAACACGCCGACCGCGCGCGAGATGTTCTTCACAGCCTGCTCGCCCAGATCAGCAAACGCCATCGACAGCTTGTCCCGGATCTGGTCGTTCGCCGCCCTGGATATGCATACGCCGCCGGGCTCGCAGAGCGTTTCCAAGCGTGCCGCGATGTTGACGCCGTCGCCGAAGATATCGTCGCCGTCGATGATAATATCGCCGACGTTGATCCCGATCCGGAACACGACCTGCCGTTCCGCAGCGATCCCTGCGTTGCGCCCCACCATGCTGCGCTGAATCTTGACAGCACAGGCGACCGCATCCACGACGCTGGCGAATTCCACCAGCATCCCATCGCCGGTGGTTTTGACGATGCGGCCGTGGTGCTCGGAAATGCCGCAGTCGACCAGTTCCCGCCGGTGCGACTTGAGGGAATTGAGGGTCCCCACCTCGTCGGCGCCCATGAGTCGGCTGTAGCCGACCACATCCGCCGCTAGAATGGCCGCAAGCCGACGTTGCATGGCTCTTGCCCTCTCATGCCACTGCTAGTCTGCCCGCAATCAGTGGCCGCGACAAGGCTGAAGCGGGCCGGTGGAATCCGCCTCGGATCAAAAGCGCCGTTTTGGTTTTGCCGCGCACTTCCGGTCTGTCCCGATGATCGGACGTAGTCGGTGTCGGCGGCCACTTCGCAAAAGGGCCGATTGCGTTGAAAACGGCCGGAGGTAGTTCGTTGTAATGGCGCGATCGCAGATGCGGCCGAAGGGCCAGACTCTGGATGCGCTCATTGATCCGTTCCATGCATTTTCTTTGTCGCGAACTCGGATGAGGTTTGGCTCAGATCGCCATCACCTCATGATGCGGCTCCGGACCTGCCTCTGCACAGGCGGAGGATATCATCCGTGGCAAGCGCGGCGGCGGTAAGTGCACCGGGAAGCATTGACCTAGGTCATGGGCCGGGCGGTGCCATGGCCGGTGCTGGGCTATGATGGACACGATCACGTTCGTTGCCCGACAAGCGGCGAGTACGTTCAGCACCAGTTCGACGCTGAGTCGAATGCGGCACGCGCCTCCTTCATCCTCGTGCGTGCAATGCCCAGCCTGCGGCAATAACCATTTCATCAATCGCGTGACGCACAAGCTGTTGGGCCATGAAGACGACCGCTGATAGTGCCTCCACGCAAAAGCCGCCAAGGTTTCCCTCAGCGGCTTGTGTCGTTGCGTTGCGTTTGCGTAGAGGTTTGCCGCGCCGAGCGGTGCTCGAACGTAGCCCAAGCCTGCCACCCACAGGACGCACAACCTTCATGAATGAGGCAGTCGATGCGTTGCCTGTATGTCGGGGCCAACGTATCCCCGATGGGCTACCACGTGTCACTGGCGACGATGCTAATCAAGCCAGTGCTGCTGTCCTATCAGATGAAATAGATAGCCCCGCGGCCCCCGTGTGCCTCAGTATCACGACCCATGGTAGCAGCTCCACGAGAGAGCCCCCTCCATGAAGCGGCGTAAGTATCATCCCGGCAACTTGATCCCGATGTTCCGGCTGGCTTCGAAGCTGTGCAAGCAAATGCGCGCGGCGGGCTTCACTGATAAGGGAGTCGCTGGAGTTAAAACCTGAACCGCCCCGGGTTTGCCGGAGGCCATTCGGTTTAAGTTATGCCGCCATGGCCGGCTGTTCCAGAATGGCGTAGCAGCGTTGCTCGGCTTCGGCCGGCGGTATGTTGCCAATGGGCCAGGAGCCGCCGCTTGTTGAACCAGTCCACCCATTCCAGCGTCGCGAACTCGACGGGCTGGAAGCTGCGCCATGGTCTGCGCCGATGGATCACCTCGGCCTTGTAGAGACCGTTGATGGTTTCGGCGAGAGCGTTGTCATAGGAATCTCCGACGCTGCCGACAGAAGGCTCGACGCCAGCTTCAGCCAGGCGTTCGGTGTATTTGATAGAGACGTATTGGGCGGATTGGCTGCCCCTATCGCTATGATGCACGAGGCCGCCGCGATGGACCGGCGATCGTGCAGGGCCTGCTCCAGCTCATCAAGCTACGAAGCCTGCGTGCGCCGTGCGGGAGGCCCGCCAGCTGAGGATCCTGCGGGCATACGCGTCGATCACAAAGGCGACGTAGACGAAGCCGGTCCAGGTCGCGACATAGGTGATGCCGGAGATCCGCCAGGCGGGTGAATAGTTCTCGCTTCTTGGGATCGGTCGCCAGGTCTCGGATCAGCGCGCACTCTGTCGCATCCTTGCGGAGCTTTGAACTGAGCCTGCATGTCTTTCATTGCAGCTACTCCGCTCCCGAAGGAAACCGTATAGCCAATGTGCGAAAGCGAACAGATCTGATTGCCGAATTTTCCTAGGCTCCGAACGCTTGGCCTCCCAAGGTCCAAGCACCTCCAGCGGCCCCGGCCCACGATCCCCAAAAGCCCCCACGGCCGGGGCCGTCTTTGCCCCGGTCATCGATATTACATGGCGGCGACCAGCAGCCCGGAGCAATTGAAGTCGGGTCGCACATCGGCAGCGCGCCTGCCGCTAGACGAAGCGCCCCTCGTTGTCGGACTTCTTCGTTCCGGGGCCGGAACTGAACTTACCTTGTTCGGTTTTGGATTCGCGTTCATGGCACAAGGAATGGCTCCATGTCTCAGCGACGCCGCAGAGTGAAGCACAACCGGTCTCTTGAAGAACGCTTGGGACGAGCACGCCACCCAGCTCAAAGAACAAGCTGCCCGGCTCCCCGCTGGTGCTGAGCGCGAGCAGCTTCTCAGGAAGGCGCGCTTAGCTGCGACGAGCGCGCATCTGAGCGATTGGGTGACCTCGCCTGGTCTGCAACCCCCGGAGTAAGCCGCGTACGGCGCATGGAGCGCTCCAGCTCGTGGATCTGGGTCTTCGACCGCCGGACAATGTCGAGCGCGACGGTCTGATGGGTGTCGCATCCGAAGCACTTTACCTCAAGGTTGGCATTTGGAGAATCAATCCGCGATGGGGCACGAATTCGCGAGAGTATCTGTTCGGGGCTACGGTGCGTATCCTGGCCGAACGAGCCCGAGATGCCCGCAAGGACGCGGACGGCCTCGCTTGTCAGGCATGGACCGTATGTTCGGCTTCCAGGGGCCGGCGCAGCCCTCCCCAACCCTTGGCGACGCCCTGAACGCCGGCTGCCGCTTGGGTTCATGCCCCGAGAGGATAGATCATTGGTGGGACATCGCCAGCCCGGCGGACCGGACCAGGAACTTGCGAGCAAATATCAGATTGGCTTCGGCTGGCCCCAGTCGAACGACGTGCCATCGCCCCAGATGCAGTGGAGAATCACGGCGATCTTTCGGGCGATGGCGACCTTTGCCTTCTTCATGCCGATCCGCTTAGCGAGCTTTATGCCCCAGGCCTTTAGGGAACACCACTTTTTGGTTCGATAAAGAAGGACAGTGGCGGCCTCGAACAAGTAAGTTCGGAGAAGCCGGTCGCCCCATCGAGATATCTTTCCGTTGGTGTCGGTTTCGCCGGATTGGCTGCGCCTCGGCGTAAGGCCGAGGTAGGCGCCGACCGTCGAAGCCGATCGGAAGCGAGCTGCGTGCGCATGCCGAGCGTCGATGCAGACCACCGGAAGCTCAACCCTGCGGAGTTCATGCCATAGCCAACTCGCCATCGCACCGGTCTCGAAGCCGATACGCTCGGCATGAGGCGCATGTTTGTTAAGCAGGTCAGTCAAGGCACCAGGATTAGACTTGGCTTTCCCTTCGAAGATTACTTGACCAGTCTCGTCGACAACGCACACAGCGGTTTCTCTCTGTGAGACGTCCAGCCCGACGTACTGCTTCATGGGTGAGCTCCTTCGAATCATTTGATTGCGAGGGCTCAACGATAACGGAGGTTACGTCATCGTTTGCAAATTTGACCCCTCATCGGCGTCCAATTTTGGACGCCGATCCCCCGGCTTAAGGGGGCAATATTGCAAGCCGAATGACAGCCACCGCGCGTACTTCCTTGTCGCGGGTCGATCCGCGGCGCGAGTCGCCGCCGTGTTGGAGGCCCTCCCAACAGCATGCACTTCGTCGAGGATACTCCATCCTCCGAATCGCCTTGATGGCATTCGTTCTTTTGCGGCTCAGCCGGATTGCTACGGATGAAATCTACGATCTCCGTCGCAAGACAGCGTCTCGCATGCACAGGCGGAGGTTTGTCGGCCTTTGCCGAAGAGCGGACTAACGTCTGAATGCGAGGCATGTCGGCTTGTGGACCCCGTAGCGGACGTTCGCGACTGGCGATGAGCGCGTCTGCTTGGCCGAGTCAGCCGCAATGTCCCTGAACGACGCTACCGCTCGCCCGCATTAGCCTTTCTTCGCCCTAAGGCCATAATGCCGAACTTTAGCGGCTGTCCAAAGCTGGACCGCCATCACGCAAGTTGTGCCAGCTATCACCCTAAGGACTGCGTTACAGGTTGGGCAGTCGTCCACGCGCCGGCCGCAGCATCGGACAGCAGGTACTTTAATGCGCCACGGAGCGCCGTTCAGTTGAATTATAATAGCCTCCCGTATGTCACGGTTTGGCATATAAGGAATCTTAACAACTTCAGCGCGTAATACGTTTGATTTGACGTGACGATATTAAAATGAATTTTGGGGCCAGCCAATGAGGGCAGTTTCTGCGGCCGATCTCATTACTGAGTTGGATGCCACCATCGCGAGGAGCTCATCCGAACGTTGTGCGCGCATGCTCTGGCGCACCACCGAGCTGCTCGTTGAGGGTAATCACCGATTGCAAGAGCCGCAGGTCGGCCTGCTTGACGACGTTCTAATTCGCTTAGCCCGGCGGATCGCGCCGGCGACTCTCGCCGAGCTCAGCACGACGCTTGCCGAGCTGGGTACTGCTCCGATGAACACCCTGCGACGTCTCGCCTCGTGCGGCGATCCGGCGATCGCAGTCCCGATCCTTCTAAAATCTCCCGCTCTATCGCCGGCTGATCTGGTGGCGATCGCGACGTCCGGCAGCGAGGATCACCTTCGCGCCATTGCTGGCCGGCGCAGGATCGAAAGCCCCGTGACTGAGGCAATATTGCAGCGCGGCAACAGCAAGACTTGTCTGGCCGTCATCGGCAATCCGGGCGCTGAATTCTCAGGCGCGGCCTATGCCAACTTGGTCCGTAGGGCTGTGGAGGACGACGAGATCACGAAAGCGCTGACGCTGAGGCCAGACACCCCGGACATGGTGGTTCGGGAGCTGCTGTCGGCATCGCCACGGCCGGCGATTAAGGCTTCCAACGCAGACGCGTCCTCGCAAGTATTAGCGACAGCGAAGCGACCTTACGACACTGAGTACGCCGCTGCGAGGCCGGAGATCATATCGCTCAATCGGAGCGGAAAGCTGAGCGACTCGACTGTCAATCGGTTCGCGATCCGGCGTGAGACAGCCAACCTGTTCACGGCGTTGTCGGTGCTGTCGGCAGCACCGATTGAGGCCATCGAGCAGGTTATGGCAGACTCCGGTTACGAAGGCCCAGTTATGGCGTGCCGGGCATCGCGCTTGAATTGGCAGACCACGCTGGCCGTCCTCAACACTCGCGGCGCGGGGCTTTCACTAGGCGAGCGCGCACGAGCTCAGGAGCTGTTCGAAACGCTTCATCTCTCGACCAGCCAATGGTCCGTTCGTTGGGGAGAAATCTCCGCGGGCGCCCACGGTCGCACTGCAAGACCGGCAGGAAACCAATGAAATTCGACGGTCGCAAGGCGCCTCGGGTGCGCATGGACAACAGACAGCCCGTGAACTTGATGGGCTCCGACGGCACTTGGCGGCGAAGCTGCGTCTTGCTCGATATCTCGAACACCGGCGCCAAGATCGAAGTCGAAGGGTCGCTCGATGTTCTCTCGGCCAAGGAGTTCTTCATGCTGCTGTCGTCGACGGGACTGGCCTATCGACGCTGCGAGCTGGTCTGGATCGACGGAACCACGGCTGGCGTCCACTTTATCCAAGCAAACGGCAAGAAGACCCAAACGACAGCGACCGACAGAGGCGCGCACAAACCAACTTGAGCCGAGCAGTCTCGTCGAAGTGAGCCAATGACCTTGGACCACCGAAGGCCATTCAGCCCGGCACCCGACGAACGAAGGCACCAGTCATGCTCGTGCACGTATTGGCCGACACTTCCGAGAAGCTCTTCGGACTCTGCTCGCTTTTTGGAGGGCAGTTCACCGTTGCCGGCGAGCGGCTCGATGTAGAAGCAAAGCTTCCGCACGCTGCTGCTGCGGTCGTCGTTCGTGCCGACCTGCGGGCGGTCGAAAACATTGCCGCGCTGAAAAAAAGAGCTGCGCGGTTCGCCATAGCAAAGAAGCGCATCTTCCTTGTCGAGCAAACCTCCCACTTTTGCATCTCGCAAGCTTATGCGCTGGGCGCAACGTTGGTGTTGCCTGGCAAGATCGAGGCAGCCAAGCTCCTGGCCGCTTTGGTCGATCCAGCCGCCCACGGAACTGGGTCGACGAGCGGCATCTCGAAGTCTGACAATGCGGTTGAGGCCGCAGCAACCGCGATTGCGTCGATGTTCACTTCGATCACCCTCGGGGAGCGGGTCGACGTCGCTGGTCCCAAAGATGCCGGCCGCAAGATCACCAACCGGATTTCCGAGCATGGGCTATCAGAATGGCTGGCCACGGTGCGGCGCCATCACGAGGGAACGTTCCAGCACTGCCTGCTCGTGACCGGCGTCGCGGTCGATTTCGGCCTCAGTCTCGGTTTTCGTAAAAGTGACCTTGAACGGCTCTCCACCGCTGCCATGTTCCACGACATAGGCAAAGCGAGGGTGCCCTTGGCGATCCTGGACAAGCCAGGACGCCTCGACGACGACGAGCGAGCGTTGGTCGAAACTCACCCGGCGACGGGTTACGATGTGCTGAAGGGGCACGGGGACATCTCACCGGAAGTCCTCGATGCGGTGCGGCACCATCACGAGTATCTCGATGGCAGCGGCTATCCTGACCGCCTCCGCGCGAAGAGCATCACCGACATCGTTCGCATTCTCACCATTTCGGATATCTTTGCGGCGCTGATCGAACACCGGCCGTACAAGGTGACAATGCCGCGCGCGGCAGCGTACGAGATTATCTGCGGTATGAGGGGAAAGCTGGACAGGGCGCTAGTCGCCTCTTTCAAGGATGTCGCGCTTACCAGATGAATTCTGCTCGAACCTGTGCAGGAATATTCCACGTCTCCACTCAAGGCGTGATCGGAGGCGGTCTCATTTCCATGCACTTCGGCTTCTGGCCGCTAAGCCGAACGGCGTTTAAGTGAATGCAACGTCCACTCTTGCCGGTAATCCGGACGTCGAGCCGCGCGTGCCTCGACCGTCGCTTTTTGTCCCTGAGCTGAAATAGGTCCGCGAGTGCCGAGGTTCGATTTCCACCTTTTCTCGCTCCTGTCCCGTCGTAAAGTGCTAGGCTTTGCGTGGTCGGTCAGGTTTTCCCGTGAGGGGGCACATGCGACGGCGCGAGTTCATTACGCTTTTCGCTTGCACGGCGGCGACGTGGCCACTCGCGGCGCGAGCGCGGCAACCGGCGAGACTAAAGCGGATCGCCTTCGTTAGCCCGGCTCTCAAAGTCAACGAAATGGGCCTGAGTGGTCCGCCGCAATACCGTGCCTTTTTCGAGGAGCTGAGCCGCCTTGGCTACGTCGAGGGCCAAAACCTCGTGGTTGATCGCTACTCGGGAGAAGGTCGACCGGAACGCTATTCCGAATTGGTTCGGGATGTGATCAACACACATCCCGACTTGATTTTAGCGGTGGCCGCGCGTCTATCGCTGGATTTTAAAATGGCGACGACGACAATTCCGATTGTGACAATAGTCAACGACCCGGTTGCCTTGGGACTTGTGGCCAGCATCGCGCGGCCGGGCGGCAACATCACAGGCGTCACCATCGGGACGGAATTGGAACTCATTGGAAAGCGGATCGAGCTACTGGTCGAGGCGATGCCGGGACTGTCCACTCTCGGTTACCTTGTGTCGCGATCGTACTGGGAAGACATGAGAGGTGCGGCAGCGCGCGAGGCAGCCCAACGAGCGGGTGTTTCGCTGAAGGCCGCCCTGCTGGACAGCGGCTTCTACCAGACAGAGTACCAGCGGATCTTCAGTTCGATGGAACGAGCAGATGCGCTCATGGTGTCAGATGAGGCCGAGCATCTCGCCAGTGGCGCGGCTATTGTTGAACTAGCCGCGGCGGGCCGCATTCCCACAATGTACGCTTACGGCGAGTACGTGCGACTCGGTGGACTGATGGCTTATTCGATTGACCTACCAGAGACCTTTCGGCGCCTCGCCAGCCTCGTCGACAAGGTTCTTAAAGGCAGCAGTCCCGGAGATATCCCCTTCTACCGACCGACCAAATTCGAGCTGAGTATCAATCTCAAGACTGCGAAGGCGCTCGGGCTCGCACTGCCCGCGATGCTGCTCGTCCGCGCCGATCAAGTTGTCGAATGACGTCGCTTGTTGGCCCTTCACCGAACTAGCGGCGCGCCTCGATGAGGTCCGCTTATTGAGGCACGGCGGACGGGATTCGCTCAGCTTGAGTTCTTCGCATCTTGACCCAAGGCGGACTCCCGCCCTTCCAAGCGAACTGCCATCCATCCGCTACGTCGTAAGCGGCGGCGATTTCTCATCAGGTTACCGCGTTTTTCCATTACCATTCTCAGGAGATCATGGTCTTCCCGCCGATCGTGCTTGCCGCCGGTTTGATCCTGATCGAGTTCAGGAACGTTGCGGCCGCAATCATGACCAAGATGCCAGCGAGACTCAGCGTGATCTGCATGGCAAGCCTATCCGAGATATCTATCAGTACTATGCGGCCGGCAAGCGCCAGCAGGACGCCGAGGCAATAGATTGCCAGGGAGTTCTCGCCACAGCGGATCGCCCCACGCATCACCGGAGTCGTAAGCCAACGCCAATCGCGAGGCACGACCCACGCAACCAGAATCGCGAGAGCAACAAAATGCAGCAGCCGCAAGGGCGAGAGATTCGATTTGTCCAGCAGGTAAGCCAGCTCCGCCAGCATCTGTGGGACCAGGGGTCTAATGCTCCAACTGAATGCGATCGTCAGGCCAAAAACCAAATAGAGAATGGCAATTGCAAGCGCCGTGCGCGAGGTCACCCACGGCCAGAACGTCTTGCCCTCCATGACACACCAGGCACCAAGAACAACCAGCAACTGCCAAGCCAGCGGATTGAAGAACCAGACGTCATTGGGCCATGCCGGGACGGACCAACCGAAGACGTGCACTAGCGCATAAAGCAACAGTGACGCGCCAAGCATTACATTCGGCATTCGCAGCATCAGCCACAGCAGCGGGGCGAATAGAAGATGATAAATCACGAAGAGCGGCAAGACATCGGAGTTGACTGGGCGGTATTGCAGGATCGCTGCATGCGCGAGCGCCGCGCCCGGCTGCTCCAGCAGAATGCGCGTGTTGCTTTCGTCGGCAATCGTGCCGCCACCGGCGAGGTAAACCAAGATGGCGCAAGCGAGAGTGAGCAGCAGAAATGCCGCATAAATGTCCCAGCTTCGCCACAGCGTACGGCTGACCACACTCGCCCAACCATCGCACCGACTTGCCTTGCCGTAAGCCAGCGCGCAGGTCACACCCGAGAGGAACATGAACACTTCCGCGGTATCACTAAAACCATAATTCCGCAGCGTCAGCCAGCTTCCGATGTTGTTGGGGACATGGTCAAGAAAGATGCACCATAGCGCGATACCACGGCACGCATCGATGCGGAGGTCCCGACCAGACCCTTTCAGCACTGGGAGGGCGCCCGCCAATGACTGCGCAGGATTCGCTGGCAGCTCGGATTCAAGTAGTGGCTGCTGACCGCGTAACGCCTTGCTTTCGATCTCCGCCAGCATCCGGCGGAAGTCTGGCGAGGGCATGTCGCGATGTTTGCCGATGTCAACAGGCACATCACTTTCGGGACGCCCGCACATCATCGCGCGAGCCGCGGATAGATCGGTCGAACTGATCGCTACCATCTCGACGACAGAGCTACGTGGCGGGGCAGGCAGCATCATCCTGGTAGCGACGCACCGATAGAGCGGCATTGACGAGCCTTCCATCAACTCTTCGTCGGTAATGACTTCATACGAGCCCGCCGGTAACAGCCGCTCGATACTCGCGATCCGGAATGGACGCTTGAAAACCACTGTTTCACGTCGCGATCGGACTGTCATCGTCATTCTCGCCCATTGGTTACGGCACGCCGCTGCCAGGAGAATAGGCACCACGCTGACTATTGATTCTAATGTCTTTCTTTATTTGCTCCGTCTTGTCCGTCTCGCTGTCGCGCGCTCAAAAAGAGACCAGCGGCGTTAGTAGCAATTGCAGCGGGAGTTACTCGCCACCATCTTCGAGCACGCCGTTGCGAGCGATGGAGCCGGCCACAATTTGAAGCGAAGAACCAATCGTCCAACAGACTGCGATCAGAACGATCGAACCTTCAGAAACGACCTGATCAACGACAATCATGCTGACAGACAGAAACGCCGCAATCGCCGCAACGAATGTACCTGCCGCACTGAAGATCTGAGCCGCATCGGTGCCACGGTTCCGCTCTTCCGGGAGTCTCGAAGTCGCTCCCTGAACAGGACGGCCAGGCAGATCGATGCCGATATAGAAGCTGAAAGCTCCGTAGAGCATCATCAACAAGATGAACCAGCCGCTTCCAAACAGTTCGTTTTCCAGGCGCATCAATGCTGCGGCCACGTACAGGGCGCACGAGCCTCCAACCGTAGCGAGTCCAATCCTTTCAAACAGATGCGCCGATTTGATGAGAGCAGAAGGAGCTACCCATATGGTCGCCGCGACATAAGTATGCTTTGCCACAGATAATGCGCTGGGAACTACATTGCTAATTTTCATGTTGTTCCTCCCTTAACAGGTAGTCTACGGCGCGCGACGCGGTCAGCAGTCCGCACGCGTGGGTGCATTCACGTGTTTGGAACAGCAATTTTGAAAAAGTTTTGCCTACCGACGGCACTGGGCTGCCATTTAGATGGAGGCGGAGAGTTCGGCGCGTCGCCGTTTTGGCAGTCTGTCAGGCAAGCAATCCGCTTGACTGCTGCGAGGACGCTACTCCGTTTCCGTTCCAAGACCTAATGATTAATGACTGCCGGTCGAGGTGGTGTGAAAATTCCGCCGGCCCACCGTATCGACGAAACTCTCGTGGATTGCGCACAATATCACAGTAGAAAACATTGCGGCGCGATTCTCAACGATGAGCATACCGTGCCTGATCGAACGGCTTGCGGGGCTCGTCGCGTTACCGGCCGCGCGGGAGAAAATTCTCAGCAGTAGTTGGAAATTTCCAGAGGCCGCCGGTGAAGGTGAGCAGGTGCGATATGGCCGCTGTTGGCCCCAAGGCCAAGTGGTCCAATCTGTTAGTTGCGGATCGGACCTGCCGCTCTGAAGCCTGCTTGCGCAACCAATCGCCAAGTATTCTACAGCTGTTCTTCAAGGATCAAGTTCACCGTCTCTTCTTGCCTGCTCGCCTTTTTGACTTCAGAACGTCGGCTTGGCTTTTGAAGGCGCGTGCTAAGGCTTGTAGTTCCTGAGATACCTCAGCATCTGCGACTGCCTTTGCAGCGCGCGCGGCCTTTTCAGCTTGCTTCCGCAGTTGTTTGATCTCCTTCGCCATCGAACACTCCGTTGCGCATCGGACGTTTAGCCGCAGATAATCATATCATCCCGCCGCCCGTGGATAAGTCGGGTGTCAGGGTTAGACCGGACCCGGCAGAGCGCAAGGTTGGACCGCCCCTCTGGACCCCAAACCGACGTAGCGCCCCTGAACGTTCTTGTTCTGGCTGCGCCTGCTAAGCCTGAGCTTTCGATAGGGCATTCAGCAAGTCATCCTGTGCGAACGGCTTGCGCAAATAGGCGATGCATCCGGCGTCCATCGCCTCATTGCGCGTGGCCTCGTCGTCGCTCGCGGTCATGAAGATGACCGGCCACTTCGATCCCGATGCCGCAAGCCGGCGCTGCAGCGCGATCCCCGAAATTCCCCCGAGGTGAATGTCAAGCAGCAAGCAGGTTGCCGTCTGCACGCTGTCGCTCTCAAGCAACGCCTCGGCCGAGGCGAACGTCCGGCTCTCAATGCCGTGGCACGCCAACAGCCGCGCCACGCTCTTCAGAAGGCTCGCATCGTCGTCGATCACGACCACAACTGTCCGCTGCGCCATCATAGCCATGTCCAGCCTGCCTAGGCGTATATGGCCCCCAAGGGGTAGGCCA
Source organism: Bradyrhizobium canariense (assembly GCF_019402665.1). Taxonomy (GTDB): domain Bacteria; phylum Pseudomonadota; class Alphaproteobacteria; order Rhizobiales; family Xanthobacteraceae; genus Bradyrhizobium; species Bradyrhizobium canariense. Next base: position 47,829 of record NZ_VSST01000017.1, on the reverse strand, counting down.
ATCCCTTGATCTGGATCACGGAAAGTCTGCGGGCGCTGATGTCATCACTGGGCCTTGCGACGCGCAGTGCGACTGACCACTGGTAAGTCGTGCGACATGCGGATCTTTTCTTTACAGGCGTCTCTGGTTGCTCAAATATCTTCTGCGGTGGGTCTCAGGGTATCCACCTGGTGCCCCCTCCACATCTGTTACAGGTAGGGAGGCTTCTATGATCCTATTCAGGATAGTCTTCGCACTAACCGCTATCTTGGTAAGCAGAGATGCATTTGCGGAGTCAGGGATGTGGATCGGGACAGCCCCATTTTGCTATGGGTCGCCAGCAGACTGCACTGATCTGGGAATGACATACGTGAAGAGTGATTCAAAAGGGAACGGTGGCAAATGCTGGACTGGAACGAAAGTGTATTGTTCAGGTTATCCCGCCCCTGAAATTGCATTCATGGGTTATGATGCTTGTGACGGTTTTCAATGTCATCGAACGATGTGCGGTTACAATCCCAGTCCGGGTCCGAGGGTAATCGCAAGTGAGTCTTGGTTCTTCTGTCCTGTCTGCGTCAGTGCAAATGTTAGAACGATCATGAGATTGAACAAAGTTCCTAGCGCACAGATTGCGCGTGCTTGTCCGTGGCGATATTTCTAGGTTCGTGATCATCGGGCAGTGCGTAGGTCAGCCACATGATTCCCTTTTTCTCCGATGCAGGTCCGATCCTCGTCGCCGCCGTTGTGCTTGCAATCGCGGCATTTGGATAGGTAGTCACCTAGCGTGCGGAAGATTGATGCCCGGAGCGGCATCGCTCGAATTTCCACCGACGTTCAGCGTCCGCGTCGACTGGGTGATCGAACAGGTTGGCTACTTCCGGTATTGGCCGATTTTGTTGCAGAAGTCGGCCGTTAGCGATGGATCGTTCGGCCATTTCTCTAAGGACGACCGGCTTTGATCCGCCGGCCCTGACGCTCTCTACGCAACTCGAACGCTACGCAATGCACAGAGCCCGAGCGGGTGGTGGACGAGCGCCCAGCGACGCGAGCCGCCGCAGGTTCTGGGCGATGGCAGCAAGAACAAACTCGTCCTGAGCGCCTTTTGGTCCCCGCAGTCGAAGCCTACCGAGCTTCAGGATGCGCTTCAAATGTGCGAACCGCATCTCGACCTTCTTGCGCTCACGTCGTGACTTCTCAAAGTCTTCGGTGTCGGCAATCGACCGGGCAACGTCTCGGGCGTATTCATGGATGTCGCGCGGGATCTTGCGCGACGGTTCTTTTGGACAGCACTGCGATTTAAGCGGGCATACATCGCAGTCGAGCTTGCTTGCTCGATACAGCAGCGTCTTGCCTTCATGCACGGTACCGCTTGTCCCAAGCCGCTTACCACCCGGGCAGTGATAGACGTCGCCGGCCGGGTCATATCGAAAGTCGCTCGGCGAGAAGGTACCGTCATCCCGCTTCGACTTATCGAACACAGGGATATGCGGCCCGATGCCCTTCTCCTCGACCAGCCAGTTCAGCATCGGAGCAGCCCCGTATGCGGTATCTCCGATAAGCCGTTCTGGCTTGAGACCGAAGCGCTCCTCGGTCCGTTCGACGATGGTCTTTGCTGCGCGGACCTCGGCCTGGCGAATGGCGCGGGAGGCCTCGACGTCAACGATGACACCGAACTTCACGTCGATCAGATAGTTATCGGAGTACGCGAAGAATGCCGCCCCCTTGTGAGCCCCGGTCCATTGCGCTGCCGGATCGGATGGCGAAATAAACTTCGGGACGACATCGCTGGCGGCGCCCCACGCCGTATCGTTGAGGGTCGCCAGATACTCCTTCACCGCGCGTCTAGACTTGGCTGGATCGCGATCCCTGTGCCAGCGCGCGGTGCCTTCCTTGACGGCCTTGTAGGTCTTTATCTTTCCGGCTGGTAGTTCCTGGATGTGCGAATAGCCGGCGGCGCGAAGCTTAGCGATGATCTCCTCCGACGTCAGGCTGAGCGCGGACGAGGATCCCCAACCCAGTGCGAGGGCAGTCATGATGAAAGATCGCAGCACTTGTCCTCCTTGCGCACTCGCCGCCACCGGGTTGGCCCGTTAGCCTAACTGGCTTCAGACCCCGAAAGCGCCTCCAGCCCGTGTCTATCGCCGCGATGTCCTGCTCTATCTGGGCAATCGCCAGCCTGCAATCGAAGCCCTCCCAGGCCTTCAGGTCGACCACCAGGCGCTGGCGGTGCATCCCTAGATCCTTGGGCGACCTAGTAAGCACGCCGCACTACTCGGGGCAGAGACGGCAGTCTCAGAGAAAACCGGTGGGCAAGCGCGAGCACTGCGGCTTCGTCGGTTTCGAGCGCGATCTTCTGGGCGAGCATCACATCGCCAGCCGCCAGAGGACGTTCGGGAACGAAACACCAGCCGATCGCGGGCTGCCCTGATGCGTCGAGCTCTACAACATTGCTCAGGGTACCATATTGAACTCGATATCGTCTGCCGGTGTGAGAACCGGTGACTTCGAAATAGTTGTTGGCATCGAATTGCGCGCGCTGCTCTGGAGATAACCAATCCCGCAGCAGACGCCGCGAACGCGCTTCCGGGCCATTTTGCTCGGTGAAGCTCCGATAAAGCTCACGGAGGGCGCGGAAGCGCGTATTGTTAGCGTCGCTGCGTCTGGACAGAAACATCGTCGCATCGCGATAGCTTAGCCGCCGACGAGACGCGGATAGAATAGCGTCTCTTCCGCGGTGGGATCAAACGACCGTGTGACCTTCAGTTCACTGCCCGCCTTTCGCGTCGCGGCAGTAAACCCCTGATTGGTGAGCTGCTTAAATCGCCGTTCAGCCTCGGCGAGCCCCTTCGGATCAGTTTGTTCAAAGAAATGTCTGCTTTCGCCTGTGTGGTCCATCACGATCTGGGTATCCATGGAAGAGAACTCCGCAATGCTAGGCCTCTGATGAGGAAGGAAACCTCGCGGCACCAAAAAGTGTTCCTAAGCTCGGCATGACTGGCAGTTCTTCTGGCGACGCTCGAACTCCACAAATACCTGATCACCGCCACTAACGCCGGCACGGATCGGCGCGGTCGATCCGCCGCGACCCGACCCGCGCCAACGCGTAAGGCGCCGATCTCGACCGTTTCACGACGTCGCGTACCAACCGTCAGGAAATGGAATGAGCGGCCAGTGCGTGTTTTCGGCGTTGTCTTTCGCGCGGCGGGTTTACTCGCAGTTGTAATATCGGAGGGGCAGTCCTCCACCTCAGCATCCCTCGCCGGGCTGCGCTCGGCGGACCTCAAATCGATTTGCATGAACAAAGCTCCCCACCGGAAGCGCGGTTAAATTTGCAGGGTTCAACAGTCGATCAAAACTTAATCACCCCGAGAAGATATCGGGTCGCCTTGGTTAGCGATAGGAGCGCGAACCTGACTTAGTTGGTGGGCAGCGCTATCGGGCGTTGCCGCGCGGCCAACACTCATCCCTCGACCGAAAGAGACGGCGCGTCACAGTCGGCATGGTTGAGCAGGCAAACGCCGAAGCCAAGGCGCTGCTCCCTCCGGGGTCTCCATCCGGTGACTTTTTTGGTAGGGCCGTTGGTATCGCGCCGAAAGCGTGTTGGTAGAGCGGACGGGATCGTCACATCGACAACTTTCTTCCGCGCTCGTGAACTCGCTTTGTTACCCTTGGATGAGGGCCTCTACATCCTGAGCATAACGCCCGTGAGTGATGTGTGGGCATTGCCGCCCCCGGCTTGGGCGCCGGTGTTAATGCCGGGGCCGCTCCGCCGGCTCAATCGAACCAGCGAAATTAAACTTTCCACGGGCGCCGGGTCCTAAGGCGCGCGGACTGCACCCAAAGATTCCTAGCAGTCGTCGTCCAAGCATGACATGATGATTCTTAATTGCGTTTCGGAGGGAAAGCCCGATGCGCCTTGCATTGCCTTATCTCGGAATTGGTCTCTGCGCGTCACTGGCGACGTGGTTGTCATTCACGCTGATCTATTGACTGAGCAGCCCGTTCGACAGCCGTCAGCAGCCGCACGTAAGTCCCACTTTCGTGCAGCTCGAGCCAACCCTTTTCAACAGCGCACCTGATGCCGGCGCCGAACCCGGTACCTTTTCCTTTGAGTGTATAGAGGAAGGGATAATTGATCTTCTCGATGTGGATGCGGTCGTTGATCGGCTGCACGCCTGCGGCGAGTTCAAGGAGTTCTCGTGCGTAGGGACGTGCCTCTGTGTGTTTCATGCAGCAGTTCGATCCTCTTTCACCCCTCGTGCCACGATTCGCAGCGCACCGTCTGCAAGAGGACGCTGTAGGCCCTTGGCTTCATCCCATGTCGCGGTCATCCACGTCTCTCCGTCTGGCTTGGTGTAGGTCAACGGTTTCTGCCGAGGCTATGATGGACATGGTCTAGCCACCCGCCGTCTTGGCTGCTTCGGCGACCACGTCCATCTCGCCAAATCCCCAATGCTTCGCCTGATTGCCTTCGCCAGCAGGGTGTCCCCAAGGGGGAGCAAAACTGCCCGCCAGAAATCCCACGGACCTCGCGATGCTCGCGCCTTCTCGAATGTCCAGAGGACAGCCAACTGGGGACGAATTGTCGCCAAAAGAGCGATCTCGCCAGACTTGACAACTTGCTTATGATATCGCGGAGGTAGTTTATTCGCAGCTGTCCGCTTTTCCGGGAGAGCGAGAACCGGACGCTGTGGCTCTGCCGGTTGACCAGGGTAAGCTTTACGCAATGAAAAATGACACCGCTCGAACGAACGCCGACGCCTTGACCGAGAGAAGCCTCGCTCAAACAAAGCCTCACGATGGCCCGCCACGCACGGATGTCGGGACGATAACGCTCCATTGGGCGACCGCCCTCGCGTTCGTCGTCAGCCTCGTTACCGGCCTACGCATCGCAGCGGACGCGCTGCACGCCCCCTTCTCGAAATGGCTCGCTCCCGTCCTGCCACAGGGCGAGATCTTCTCCTGGCATTTGCTCGCCGGACTCGCCGTCTTCTTCTGCGGGTCGGCCTACGTCGCCTACCTCGCGCGCAGCGGCCTCGTCGAGCGCAACAGCCCCAAGAAGACGCGGATTCTCGCGATGCGCGCTCCGGCTCGCCTCAAATGGGGAGCCGTCAACGTCATCCTGCACTGGTTCGTCTATGCGCTCGTGATCTTCCTCACGGCGACGGGCGTCATGATGTATCTCGGCTATGGCGGCTGGTGGGCTTATCTCCACTCGACCGCCGCCTTCGTCTCGCTCGTCTATATCTTCGCGCATGTCGCCGCGCATTATCTCTATGGCGGGTGGCTGCAGATTTTCCGCGTGTTTCGGCCCACCCCGCTCGCGATCACGAAGGCCGTGCGGCCGCGGCCTCTTCTCGTTGCCGCGGCAATCGGGGTGGCAATCGCGTGCGGCGTCGCCGGGCTCGACTGGGCGACGCGCGATACGCTCGTCATCGCGCGTGTGAGCGACGCGCCCAAGCTGGATGGCGCCATGGGCGATCCCGCCTGGTCGCGCGCGCGCCCGGTCTTCATCCGCGCCCAGCAGGGTGCCAATCTCAGCGGATCGGGCGAATCGCTCGTGGAGGTGCGCGCTCTGCACGACGGGCAGAAGATCTATTTCGCCTTCCGCTGGGAAGATCCCACCCGCTCCCTGCGCCGCATTCCGATCATCAAGAAAGAGGACGGCTGGCACGTCCTCGACGAGCGTGCGGGCCTGCAAGACGCCGTCGACTTCTACGAGGACAAACTGGCGGTTATTTTCTCGGATAACCCATCGCTCGGCGGCGCAGGCGCGACGGATCTCGGCGCCAACCCGCTGCCCGGCAAACCGATGCCGATCAACGGCCGGGGCTTCCACTTCACGACGGATGGCAGCTACATAGACATGTGGCAGTGGAAGGCGTCGCGCGGGGGCATGCTCGGCCGTGTCGACAGCCAATATATCGGCCCGCCCTACGCCCCGACCCTGGACGAGCAAAATTACGATGCCCGCTACCAAGGCGGCTATTGGAACAAGCCAGGTCGCTCTCTTTATTCGTATAATTTCAAGTTCATCCACAGGGACGACAAGGGGCCCGTGACGGTTCTGCGGCTTCCCAAGGACTGGACGGCGCAGGTCGCAGCGCTCGGCAAATTCGATCTCAATCCCGACAGCAGCGACGACGAAAACGGCCGCTGGTACATGTTCGACCGGGAGAGCGAACCCTACGCTCCAGAGGCCGACGCGAGGATTCCCGTTGGCACGATCTTGCCTGGCGTGATTATTGCCGGCGACACCGAAGGAGAGCGGGCCAATGTCACCGGCGTTTCAAAATGGAGCAACGGACATTGGACGCTCGAGCTGACGCGCAACATGAAAAGCGATGGCAGATATGACAAGGCCTTCGTGCCAGCCCGCGATCTCTACATGTGGGTCGCTGTTTTCGACCATGCACAGACGCGGCATGCGACCCATAACCGCCCGGTGCTTGTCGTCACGGAGAAATAGCCACCTCACGGGCGGCCGCGAGCTCGACCGGAGGGCACCACGGCGTCACTGCGCTGAAGCATGGTTTCGCCCTCATCCTCGCATCGCATTCTGGCGCGGCGAGCAGCGGTCTGCTCGCGGAAATTCGCGGCGCCCGGAGGCCTCGCGATGACGAGGCATTGTCGGCTCGTCCTCAACGGCAAGCTCGTCGAAGCCCGCTCCGGCGAAAGCCTGATCGATGCGGCGCTCGGCGGCTCGATCCTGATTCCGCACGACTGCAGATCGGGACAATGCCAGAGCTGCCGGGTGACGGTGGTGTCGGGCTCGGTCGATGACGGCGGCTCAGGCCACGGCCGTACTGTGCTCGCCTGCCAGGCCGCGGTCGCTGGCGACGCAGAGATCGAATTCGAAGAATTGCCGCTGCCGATGAAGCGGGCGTGCGCCGTGACCGAGATCAACGAGCTCTCGCCAGAGATCGCCGAAGTCGTGCTGACGACCTCAGCGCCCCTCGAGTTTCGGCCGGGCCAATATGTGCGCGTCAAGTTTTCCGGCTATCCTGCGCGCGAGTTCAGCCCGACCTTCAGACTCGATGGTACCTTCAAGCAAGCCGAACTCGTCTTCCACATCCGGCGCCAGCCTGACGGCACCGTGTCGGGGCAGTTCGGCAAGGCCATCAGGCCCGGCCATGCGGCGCATGTGCAAGGCCCGTTCGGACAAGCCTATCTGCGACAGGGCCAGGGGCCGCTCGTGCTGGTCGCCGGCGGAGCAGGCTGGGCCCCGATCTGGGCGCTGGCCCGCTCGGCGCGCTCGACCCAGCGCAACCGCGAGATGGTGGTCGTCGCCGGCAGCCGGGATGCCGACAACCTCTATATGCTTCCCTCGTTGCAGTGGCTGATCGACGACGGTGTCCGCGACGTCATTGCGACGACGGAGGTCGGATCCACCCTGCCGATCAGGCCCGGGCGCCCGTCGCACTACCTCCCCTTGCTCGGGCTGGACGATACGGTCTACGTCGCCGGCCCCGTTGGTCTCGTCGATACCGTGAAGAACAAGGCGCGCTCGGCCAATGCGCAATGCTACGCCGATCCCTTCCTGCCGAGCTCGCAAACCTCATCGCTGATGGACAAGGTCACCCGTCTATGGCGAAGCCGGGAGCAGCCTCATCGTCCCGGTCTGTGAGCCGACGCGGAGCTCAGCAGCGCCGGCGGCTCACGGCTTGACGGGTAGACTACCGAGGCTGATGATGAGGTCGGCCGCCTTCTGCGTATCGGCAAAGCGTAGAAAGGCCAAGGCGTCTGGATCCTGCAACGTCCTCAAATAGATCAGCGCCAGCACCACGCTCGAGGGATAGTCCGCGTCGGTCGGGTAGTGACCATCCACGCGAAGCACTGTGAGCCCTTGTTCCAACGGCCGCGAGAACGGGCCGAAGCCGACCGCGCCTTGAACATCGCGAACCGTTTCGATCGCTTCCTGTGTGGTGGTCGCCGTCTTCGATTTCTCGGTGATCTCGAGATCATGCCAGCCGGGCATGCTGGCCCGCAGTACGGTGAGAGTGCTGTCCTGGTCCTCGCGCCGCACGACGCGGATGCGCAAATCGGCGCCGCCCAGCTCCTTCCAATTCGCGAGGCGGCCCGAATAGATCGCAGCGAGCTGATCGCTTGTAACGGCACTCACCCCACAGGCGGGATGGACGATGAAAGCCGATGGCAGGCGGGCGATCGCCTTGTAGACGATGCCGGAAGCCGCTTCGGCGTCGGTCAGCCGGCGTGCGACGCGCCCCAAGATCGCCTTGCCGGACCCCACGGCCGCGATGCCTCCGCCAGAACCGATGCTCGGCGGGACCTCGATCCGTGCCGATCCTTCCTGCTGCATGAAGCTCATCGCGATGACGCGCAGGACATCGATGCCATCTCCAGTCCCGACGATGTCGAGCCTGGGTATTTCGGCGCCAGCGGCATTCACCCCCGCAAGGCAGAGGCCCAGAATTGCCGCCGTTATCCTCGAAAATGCCATGGCAGACCCCTTCGAACCACGAGGTGCGCAATCTGGCAAAGAAACCTAAACCATCTGTTGTCGCAACGCCGTCCATTCGGAATCAACTGTGGCGGACAGAAGCGCAAAATTTGATGGTTTCGAAAAACCGATTGTTAATTACTCACCCACAAATAGCCGGTAAATAGACGATATTGAATGCTTCGCTCGCCTAATGTCGCCCTGGAACACGCTCAGGGGCCTCAGCGAGCGACATTGACCGGCCCCGCAAGTTCAGGGTGCTGGCGGTGGCGGCGATTGATACGGATTCGGAAAAGGCATCGAGGGCGCCACCCCGCTGGCGTCGTTGGGCCGTTGCGTCCGGAATTCCGGGCGTCCCCTCGTCTATCGCCATGCGCCTTGTTGCCGTCGTGCTCGCGACCGGCGTCCTCGGGCTCGGCCTCATCGGTGGCTCGACGGCGCTACGCCTGCAGCAGCAACTGAGGCACCAGGCTGCGGCACTGGGTGAACTCTCGGAAGACCAGCTCGCTCATCGCCTCGACGGCGAGGCCCAGTTGGCGCGAGCGCGAATCGAGGCCCTAGGCGCAGAAACCGCATCTCGCCTGCGTCAGATCGCTCAGCGCGCCGATGTCGCCAAGGCCGTCGCCTCGAACAACGATGTGACCATCCGCGAGCTGCTCAGCATCGTAGCTTCGACCTCCGGCTTCGAAAGGCTGATCGCCTTCGACGGAAGCGGTCGCGTGATCGGCGCCAACACGTCCCTCGACCTACTCGCGCTGAACCAGGCGTTCGAAGGTACCGCTCTCTCTATCAATCTCAACCCGATCCTCAAGGACAATAGCCGCTCGCACCCGCAGGGTGAGGAAGGCACTTATGAGCTCAAATTGGGTGAGTTGTCGGCGCTCGGACTGCCGCAGCGCCAAACCATCGCGCACACCGCGATCGAGCCCGTGTTTGACGACTTTGGCGACCTCGTCGGCGCGCTTGCCGCGATCCGACCGCTCGGCCGCACGGAACGGACTCTCGAGAACTTCACCTCGCTGGCCAATGCCGGCGTGGTCATTATCACGGGTGACAGCGAGATCGTGTCTTCCGCGGGGCCTCAAGGGGCGAGATTCAGCGGCGCCAGGACGCGTTTGGCCGGGCTGCAGCGCTCGGATGACGGCAACTACGTCGCGCGCTGTGTCGATTACGAGGCGACGCTCAAGGTGTGCACGTTTGCGAGCGCATCGCTGGTGACGACGACACGCGATCAGATGTTCCAGATCGGCGCATCCCACACGCGTTCGCTGATGTGGCAGTTCCTGGCATCCGCGGCGCTGGCGCTCGGTGCCTTGGTCGTCGCGCTATTGGCCGCCGTGAGGCACCTCACGAAAGGACTTTCAGCGCTGGCCAAGACCGCCCAGGAAATCGCGGGTGGCAATCTCGACGTTCAATTCCGCGCAACGGGCCTCGGCGAGGTCCGCGGCCTTGGCCTCGCATTCGAGCAAATGCTGACGCATTTGCGGGCCAGCACGCGAAGAATTCGTCAGCTCGCTTTCTACGACACGGTGAGCCGCATTCCCAATCGGGAGAAGATGCGCATCGATGCGCCGGCGCTCATCGACGCGGAAGAGGGCGCAGCGCTGTTCTTCCTCGACCTGGATGGCTTCAAATCCATCAACGACACTTTCGGGCACAAGGCTGGCGACGAACTGCTCAGGATGGTGGCCGAGCGCTTGAGCAATTTGCTGACGTCCAAAGGCGCTGCCGGCAAATGTCTGCTCGCCCGGGTCGGGGGCGACGAGTTCGTCGCCATCATCGCTGGTATGAAGACGGTCGCAGCCGCGAGCCTCAGTGCCCGCGAGATGATCGAGACGCTGCAGGTTTCCTTCAAGCTCCAGAGCAACCATGCGACCATCGGCGTCAGCATCGGCATTGCGATCTGTCCTACCCACGGCACAACCTATGACGATCTCCTGATCCGTGCCGACCTTGCGATGTACGTCGCGAAGAGTTCGGGACGCAATACCTGCGCGTTCTTCACTCCGGATCTCGCAGAGATCGCGCGTGCGCGCCATGCGCTCGAAACCGACCTCGCTTTGGCGATCCGCAATGAAGAGCTCGTCGTCCATTACCAGCCCAAGGTGTCCTGCAGGGATGGACGCATCCTAGGGGTGGAGGCGCTGGCGCGCTGGCATCACCCGAAGGAGGGCGACATTCCTCCTGCGCGCTTCATCAAGATCGCGGAAGAGATCGGCCTCATCATGGAGATCGACCGCTTCGTGCTGAGGCGCGCGCTCGCCGAAATCGGGGGCTTGATCCGAGCCGGCTCGAATCTCGTGCTCGCCGTAAATGTCGCAGCGACGGAAATCGAAGACCCGCTGTTCATCAGGGATATCATCACGGCCGTTCGCGAGGCCGACTTCCCGCCGCCAAAGCTCGAGATCGAGATCACAGAGTCGGTCGCGATGCGCAATCCTGACGTCGTGCGCGAGAGAATAAGCCTGCTCAGGCAATTGGGCATACGGTTCGCAATGGACGATTTCGGAGCCGGCTATTCGAATCTTTCGACCATGGCGAGGCTCCCCTTCGACGCCGTGAAGCTCGATCGTACGCTCGTAACGGGTGTCGCCGACGACCGCGAAAAGCAGACGATCCTTCGTCTGGCGCTCGGACTTGCGGACGAATTGGGGTTCGAAACGGTCGTCGAAGGCGTTGAAACGGCCGAAGACCTTCAGTTCGCGGCCGAAAACGGCGCGACCATGGCGCAAGGTTATCTTTTTTCTCGGCCCTTACCGCTCGAAGAGTTCGCTGTCCTGCTCCAGCCGCGCCGTTTGGCTTCGGCGTTCGAAGTGGTACCCAGGCGAGACGGAGCGGAGCGGAAGACCATGATCCGCTGAGGCGTCGGCGACGATGCCGGCCCAAACGGCCCGCTCACGAGGTGCCGCGTTGCGTTCACGCGACCGGCTGGAGTAAAGTCCCCGCACGACGAAGTTCCAAGTCGGTCGCGACAACCTCCGATCCGCCTACGAAGCCCGACATCGATCCGCGCTAGAGCGCTCAGCGCGATATTCAGCTAGCTTACGCAGGAGTTGCCGGCCGCGAGGTGATCGTCACCGTAACTGCCGCCTTGACGCATCGGCTTAGCGTAGTGTCTCCAACTGATAAGCTTTGCGCCCAAAGCTTATCAGTGCCGACAAAATTACCCCTGCAGCAACCCTGAGGTTGTCGGCAAAGCGCTGGACGCCTCGGCGCGTTCGGGACCAGGGGTGTCTTGTCAACCTTGCTGAAATCGCTCGTTTTTTTTCGTTCCCGTCGCGGGCAATCTACGGTCCTAGCCACGATCAGTTTCGCAGCCTCTCGACCGTAGTTTTCCGCCATCTCGCGCAATGCGCCGGCCTCTCTGGGCACCCTGCTCTCCTCCGCCAGATCCAGGCAGATGCGCTCCATGCGCGCGAGATCGTTGATGTCGTGCTGATGTCGCCCCATGCCGGTGATCAGACTCCGGCCTGCACCAAGCCGTCAAGGGTTGCCACCCGGAAATTTCCCAATATCGATTTCGTCGAGCCAGCCGGATGATCTCGAAATGAAATCATCCAAGCCAAAGCAGTGGACCGAGAGCGAAAGAGGCTTGCCGCGATGGCACGTCGGCGCGCCGCGTCGGAAATTGCGGCAGTCCTCGGGCGGCATACCGGATCGGTGAAGCGGATGGCGCGAGAGATGGGATTGCTCCTAAAAAAATAGAAGCGGCTCCTTTCCTCTACATGCTCAAGAGAAGCGGCACAGAGTTCGGTGCCGGCATCAAGTATGCCGTCGAACGCGGCTGGCTCGACCTGCACGAGAGCGGTACCTACGTGCGGCTGCTGACACCTGGCGATGATTTGCTCGGTCAATAGAGCAGCGTGAAGGACAACCACGCCGCGAGTGACGCGCAAAGACAAATCCCGAGATAAGGCAAAACAAGGCGCATCGGGCTTTCCCTCCGAAACGCAAATATGGATCATCATGTCATGCCTGGACGACGACTGCTAGGAATTTGGGTTGCACCGCGCTCCTTAGAAGCCCCCGCACGGGATGTTGCTTGAAGATTTGCTGGCTCGCCGCCCTGAGCTGGCGGAGCGGCCCCGGCCGACCCAAAAGCCCCCTGAAGCCGGTGCCGTCTCTCGCGCCGTCCCGCAGATAGTCGGCCCCGTGCCTAGGAGATCCGCACCTGAATCCGCAGCACGAGGACCGAGCGTCGGCACTGCCGCCGACCGCCGGCCCATCGTGCATGCGCATCCGTGCGACGCGACAAGCTATATCGGGGGCGGCCTGACCAATGCCGGTTTGAACGACAGCGAGCCCGCTCTGCAGCGAACACCGGACGTATCGCCCCAGGGGGAGCCATTGTCGATGTAGAAGGTCTCCGGCAGGCCGTTGCGGCGAAAGGTATCGGTCAGATGCCCCCGCACGGCGGAACGCTGCTCGTTGACGCATGCCTTCAGACACACAGCATAGCGCGAGTGATCGTCGACCATGGTCAGTGGATGACAACGCCTCCCGCTGGCAAGGGGCATGTGGCCCTTGAACTCCATCTGCCACAGCTGATTGGGCGCGTCCTCTCAGTGAGCCGACTGCATCTGTCGTCATTGGATCCACAGCGAAGGTTGCGGCCGGTTGCCGCCGCTCATAGCGCAGGGCGTCACCTCTCCTGCGGAGTAGGGCGAAGGCGAGACCTTCGGTGCAGCCTTCCTGGCGGGCTACACGGGACGAAATTCGCCTCAAAGCCGCTCTGATGTTGGCTGCCATATCACAATAAATCGGGCTGCTGAGACGGGCCGATGAGCATCTAGAATTTCTCTGCTCGATCTTTTGCCTCTTCATCCGTCGGCAAAAAAGAATCCGCCGGCAGAAAGGCGCAACTGAGGGGCACCTTCCTTATATCTCTCTCTCAATGCTTAGCTGCGAGGAGTCTTGTCTTCTCGGCTGAGCAGGCCAAGCCGTCGCTCCAGCTCTTGCTTCTTGGCCACGAGCCTCACGGCAAGAATGTCATTAACGACTGTGTGGAGTTGCCACAGCTCTTCAACCGACATGCTCTCAAACGGCTTCCGTTCCATGAATCCCCCGACTCACGTGTTCCCATAGCCTGGGCTTACAAGCGGGAGCCGGCAACTCTTTGTCGGTTGAGCGCAGAAGGTTATCTACCGTGACGGCGAGTGTGCGATTTTTCGGAAGCTCGCCGGCTCGACCTTAACCGGTAGCGTCGCAACTCAGCTTGCATTAGTCGGTGTCGCAACACGCCCAATTCTGCAATCTGATGTTCTAGAAAGGCGACACGTTGATGCAAGGCGATAGCGGCATAGGGGATACGATCAGAAATACTCATCACGACCTCAAAATAACAAGACCGCAAAAACATCTCGACAATCTGAGCATTACACCAGACGATCGGCACAATTGCAAGGCGAAGCCCTTTCGCGCCATTGCACACAGCCGGCAGAGACGTGAGCCACGGGTTGACGCTTTGAAGGAACAGAAAGGCGCGCGGATATTTAATTCGCGCTAGCTCGCCCAAGCTGGCGGAGCGGCCCCGGCGTACCCAAACTCCCTCAAGCCGGGGCCCTCACTCCGATGGCGCGTGGAGACGCCGCGTCACAGCTCAGCAGGTGGCGCACGAGCCATCAGGAAACGGTAGCAGAGGCCATTCGCCCGCGGTGTCATTTGCGGCCTCGGGCTCGGCGTCGATTGGCCCTCTTGCCGAAGGACGCCACGCAGAAGGCGCGCCCGGCTCGCGATCATAGGGGTGCTGGTCGGAAGGCCCTGTGCTGCTGAAGTGCATAGACTCTATCGAGGGCATCGTGCACCCTGCGCTCTTAATATTTCACAATTAAATAGTTAATGCATATATTAAATATTTGACTTCTTCAATCACGAAATGGTTGAATAGGTTTGTCCTACCGGCGCCCGTGAGCGCGGTATTTTGAGGCCAGCGACCATGTCCTTGGCATTCCCGCACTGGCTGATGATCGCAGGGGCCCTACTGGTGGGTGCCGGCTATATTGGTGTCCTCGTCAGCGGAAAGAAAGCGAACAGGGTTGATCGACCTCCAGGCGAGCCGATCGATCTGCCGGCTTTACCGCTCCTCAACTCGCATGACCCGCAGTAGCTCGCGCGCGTTCCCCCAAGAGCGAGGGTTAGCAATGGCTGTCAGAATTGAATGGGGTCCGCTTGAGGCGATAACGAACGTCCGCAACGAAGCGTGCAAGGCCCGAGACTTCATCATCCACTCCCATGATGGACACGTGCAGGGGCAGATTGTCGTGCCTGACGACGCCGATCAGTTCGTCATGGGGGCATGTGAAATCCGGCTTCTCGAACTGCTAAAGGACGCCATCAAGGAACTGGAGCGGTGAAAGCGCCGAAGATCGCAGCACCAAAGCGTGTACTCAATTTCGATACACGTGATCAACGCGCCCGGCCCGCCGGCGCGAACCGGCGGGCCCTGTCCCAGCCACGCCTACAGTCTCAGATTACCTGCGGACTGCTTGCCCCGATCGCTCACGATCTCGTAGCTCACCTTTGCACCTTCTGCCAAACCACTGAAGCCAGCCTTCTCCACTGCTGATATGTGGACAAAGACGTCCTTCCCGCCGTCGTCGGGCTGAATGAAGCCATAGCCTTTGGTCGCGTTGAACCACTTCACAATACCTGTTGCCACGCGCGTCTCTCCTGCAAAATGACCGTGGCAACATGACAGAAGCTGATAAAAACGAAAAGCCCGCCAACTTAGGACTTAGTTTAAAAATGACCGCTTATACTGGGACAGGCGTCATGTTGCCCACATGAGGAAGGCAGCCAACGTGAACCGGCGCCTCCCGTGAATTTCCAACGATGGACCAGCAGGGAACGAACACCTCAATAGGGAGCTTGAGAATCTTGCCGGCTCCCCGCGGAGCTGGCGGAGCGGCTCCGGCCACCCAAAAGTCCCCCTTGAAGCCGGGGCAATCTCACTGCTGGGCGCGTACACAGTCGGGACGAACTCGTCGGCTTGGAAATGGCCGTCAGTGTGAACCGGCGAATTTTGTTGCAATCAAATGCGACGCGCTAACGCACTGAGCGCAGATAATGGTCTTGTCGGTTGGCGCGGTTCATCTCAGCGAAGGCCTTCCCCAACTCTTCCGCCGTATGCTTCGCCTTGAAATTCTCCCATGCGACCATGAATCGCCCCTTCGCTTCATCGAGCGAGCCAGCTTCCCCGAACGGCGGACCGGGAAGCGTCACGATGCACGTCCACAACCAGAACCCCGGGGAGCGTTCGTTGGCGTAGCGGATGCGCCCGACTAGCTGCCGGTCCTCGTGAACCGTGTAATCATCCAGGCCGATCATCCGCAGTGTCAGAGGCATTGTGGCTTGCCGCAGGGTAGAAACGAAAATAAAGCGCGGCGGATTACATTGTGCCAATTAAACCTCGCCTGACCTGCGCGGCGAGGAACCCGTGTCCTCACGGCGCCGTTGCTGTCTCGCTAGCTCGCCCAAGCTGGCGGTGCGGCCCCGGCGTACCTCAAGAGCCAACCCTGAAGCCGGGGCCGTCTCTCCGCCATCGGTCTTTTCGGAGCATATGTTGTTGCGCGGCGCACAACGCAGGTCCTGCCGCCGTAACTCCAGCTTGCGTCACGACCGCGTGCACGAAACCGTTTCGAGCCTCACACGGAATGACGCTGAAACAACGCCCTCCAAAACTGAACGGCATTGACGTCCTCTCGAGGAGGGTAATATGCGGAAACTATTTTCGGTGCGGCCTTACTGCCGATCGCATTCGTGGGGTGTTCAACGATTATCTCGGCGGCCCTTTCTGCAGCCCGGGATGGCAAGGCCGCAACATTCTCCGAACGCTTTGCACCCGCGCTGAAGTCCGCCTCGAGCGGCTAAATGCACTCACAGCCCTTGTGAACCTGATCTGGCGACGGCTTGCTTACATGAAACTGGCGGGCATGCGGCCCAAGCTCGTGAGCAATGACGAAAAGGCCGGTGTGACCGGCGGGTCATTTTTCCACTTCCACAACATAAAAACCCGCCGACCGTACGACGGGCGGCGAGCTGACTGAGACGATCATGCGCGATCGCGTGCCGCTTCTCATCTACTTTCAGTTTCTCGCGTCAGTTAAAGCATCACGAGAACAATAAAAATTGCGATTTCAACCAGTAACACCGCTGCTGTCATAGGACGAGAAACAAGTCAGCCATGCGTAGCATGATCCGCCTCAGCATCGGCCAAGAAACGGCCCCTCACACCTCATGGCGTAAGCAGGGGCGGGATGCGGGAGCCGTTTCTCGGTAGCCAGACGCGTTCGTCCGGCGCCAGGCACTCTCAAATTATTCAATTTCAAATATTTATCAACATTTAATTTCTTTTTCGTTTCTATATTTTAATTAATAGCGACCCTATGCTTTAAAATCGCCAGCTTGCGTTAGAGCGAGCGCATCCGCCGTTCCCCATCCTTTGCTGCCTCGCAAGAGAGCAGGACGTATCCGCGGACAAACGCGTGCCGGCTGCTATCGCGCATGGCACGGATTGGACCGAGCGTTACCCATGGATTGCCGCGGCCGCTCTGAAGAACCACCAGAAGCACTTCGTCGTCGAGGTGAGGAGGTGGTGCTTGGCGTCGACGACGACGCTTCCGATTTCAACGCCCTGCACTCTCGCAAGCACAACAGCGAGGCTCAGCTTTGAGCCTTCGTGTTGGCGGTAGACGGGGACGGCCCACGCGACCTGCCACTGTATCTGCGAAACAAATTTACAGCGGCTGCTAGCGCGCCCGCCGGGCGCCCCTTGAGCGTGGCGAAATCGGTCCCGACTTGTGTCGAGAAGCATTGGGTCAAGGTGAAGAGCCGGATGCATCCCGCAACGGAGCGCGAGCTTTGATCGGGGCGAGCATTTGCGGCGCTCGTGGTTTAGAGGGCTTACTCGAACGCGATGCCGATCTGCATGTCTTTGCGCCAGATGATCCGAGCTGAACGGCGCTGACCTTCCAAGGTCAAAACCAGCGTGAAAAAGTCCGGAATGCCGAATGCGCTGGTCACGTTGAGAGACGCCCCAGTTTCAGAGACGTTGCGGACCATGCACGGTACTGCATTAATCCCGAATTCGATCATTCCGGGCTTTAGAACCTTCTCTCGTGACGCAGTCCGTTGATTGTCCATAAGCTCCAGTTTTGCTCATTAGAGCTGAATCTTCTGGAAACAGAATAGTTCGAACTGTCACAGTTTACCGCGGCGAGCCCATTCGAATTCCGGCCATGTCTCAGGAGCTTTGACCAGCCACAACTGCTTTAATAGGAAGTGGCGCTCATGCACAGCACGTCACTAGAAATGATGATCTGCAATGTACTTGATGCGGGTATGCGCCTCCCCGTCGGTACACAATGGGCGGCAAGCGGCCCTTGGCTTCGTCGAGCGAGCCAGCTTCCCCAAACGGCGGACCGGGAAGTGTCACGACGCAGGTCCACAGCCAGAACCTCGGCAACCCCTGCCATTCTCGCCAGCAACTCGCTTCAGGGACGCCGAGTGCCAACGCACCCGCAGTGTTATTCTTTGGTGCAAGCTCGTCAGCCCGTCGTAAACCGAGTATTGGCGATATGCCGCGCAAATTTCCTGCGGTTCATTGGTTTGCCAACATAACAACCTTGGGCCATGTCGAAACCCAATTCCCTGACCGCCAGGAAATCGGCTCTTGTTTCCGCCCCTTTCGCGACCGTTCGCGTCTTGCCTTCGGACATTTTTAAAATCCTCCTGCAAGCCGCGCGCTTTAGCCCGTCACCTGCGCACCCATCGATAAACTTTCGATCAACCTTTAGCTCAAAAAATGGCCACTCCTCCTGGCCGAGGAGCGAGGGCCATTCTGCACCTAGCCCATCAACGGAAAGGCCAACATTGTGGAACTTTAGCGAATGCGCGGCATCCCTTGCGAGCCTGAAGTCACGCAGAAGCTCCGTGCCATTGATTTCGATAATCAGCCCCGGAAGGGCCGGATGTCTAGGAAGAAGCTTCTCAATCGTCGTAAGTGCACCGTCGCTTATGAGAAACGAAAGCGGCAGATTGATAGCAAGTTCAATTGGCCCGCATTCCGAAACGAAGCAGTGCCAGTCCGCCACCGCTTGGTTGATAAGGAATTCCGACAAAGCTGCGTAATGCGGGTCTCTGTCGTCCGGTTTGAAACAGCTGGGAGAGACCATACCCCAATGAGGGTGTCTGATGCGGACGAGTGCTTCGGCACCGCCCACGCGCAGAGAGTGGGTGTTTATCTTGGGCTGATACCAGAGTTCAAGCCAGCTGTTATGGAGCGCCTCTGCCGCGTCGAGCCCGGGGCGCGGCGGTGGCAAGGGCACAAAGTCAGCAAGGCTCGCCTGCAGCTCTAGCTCCCCAAACGGCGTGGTGAGGACGGGAAGCATATGCAGGCCGAGTTGGGCTCCGAGCGTCGCCAATGCCAGCAACGCTTGCGAATGAGGAGGCCCGAACAAGAGCACCCGGCCACCAAAGCGCTCGCCCGCGAGTCGCTCCAAAACACGGACCGCTTCCATGCCCTCGCCAGCAAACCCGAGCAGAAGCAGATCAGGAATGTCGGCGTTGATTACTCCGGTTACTTCGGCTGAGTGAGCGCATTCACAGACGGCGAATCCGAGTTCTTGAAGCGCTTCACAAAGAAAAGATCGAATGTGTTTCTTCGAGTCAGCCACGCAGATGCGAGGCACGACTTTTCGTTGGCCAAACCTGATCGGTTTGACTGCGTTGTCTTTTTCCAAAGCCCGTTCCCCGCCCCAAAAGGTGTCACACGGCCTGTTCAATACCGCGAGAACGAAGTGGTTGCCGTCTCTGTTTTGAGATTGAACCGTTAGGCTTAATCGCCTCAATGAAAGTCAATTTGGATGTGCCGTCTACGCCACTACTTCTAGTGATCTGCGTCTCTCCGGCCAATGTTTGGCCACCTCTCTGAACCAATTGAACATCTCGTTCAAAATTCCAGCGGTCTGAAGCGCCACGAGCATCCATCGCGGTCCCTTCCGCCTGAGGCCGCGCAAATCCGCTCGCAGCAGCAGCGCCAGCGCGGCTGGAAGCTTTACTCCTTCCATGCCCCGGCATTGGGGCTTAACCCAGTTTGGAGTTTGGCGATCTGGTCTTCGGTCTCTCCGTTGGACCAGGACGTCGGAAATCGCTGCGCTGACGGGGGCCTTGTCCTTGATGACGCCGTTGGCGAAAGACACGACTAGGCTTGCGCATGCTCGTTCCAACGATGATTCAAGCTCTCCGTGAGCCTTCTTGCGGATCATCGCACGGAAACCGGCTATGATTTCTCGAGCTTCCACCAGGAGAGGAATGCCTTGCTCAATTGCCGCAATAGTGACGGTCTCTGACTTTGATAGCGTATCGCGGCCATTGGTCATCAGCGCGCGATAGGTCTCGCGGACGGTACGCGCTGCAGGCTCTGAGCATTGGACATTTCGGCACGCCAACGGCGTGTCCCCATTCGGCAACGATTCGCACCGGGCTAAATCCCTGCGCCTTGAGGCAACCCCACAGGTCGGCGCCATTATAGTGACCAGCGGCCCACTGAACATCGAGCCATGGCAGGCAACGTACGGAGCGTCTTAGGTGGGTCGCGGCCTCTCGCCCCACCAAACTGTGGCGGTCCGTTCAATGTCCTCCTCGTGTCTATAATCAGGGCGAAGACATTCACGCCACTGATTGAATCCCTGCACGTACAGGCGGTGTTGACGCTCGCTTCGCCAGAGAGCTCTAGAACTGATGCCGTTAACGTGGTGCGTTGCAGCGAGCTATCTGCTTGCTGCGCTGCGTCTACGTTCCGCCATGGGTAGTACATCACCTTTCTACATATGAATCGGGGATGTGCCGGAACGTGCGTTATGAGTTTGCATTGTTTCTCTGTTTTGTGATTTGTAGCGAGGTCGATCATGCGTCCGCTTTCTGGAATGATAATGATTGCAGCGGTCTCAACTTGGACGGGGCTTCACGCAACCCCTGCCGTCGGGCAAACATTCAATGACAGATGGTCCATCGTTCCAAAGGCTCACGCGGAGCCCGCTCCTGAAGGACTCGATCAGACAAAGAAGGAGGAGCCGCAAGCGCGGTCTCCGAACGGACAAGAGCCCTTGAAAGATCGTTCAGGGGCTCAATCCTTCAATCGATTCATTTCCGGAAAAGCCTCCTACTATTCCTATTCCAAAGGCAAGACAGCGAGCGGTTCATCGTTTGATCGGAATCTACTAACCGCGGCGCACCGCCGTCTGCCGTTCGGCACGAGAGTCCGCGTCACTGATCTTGAGACGAATAAGTCGGTGGTCGTTCGTATCACCGACCGAGGACCATGGGTCCGTGGCCGCGTCCTCGACCTCTCGCTGGCGGCCGCGCGCAGCTTGGGGATTACAAATCGTGGCGTTGCTCAAGTTCGTGCTGAGGTGTTGTAGCAGACGTGCATTGCCCTGCGAAAGCACGCAACCGCCGCCCACGCGCCCGTACGTCAATAGTCCGGCTTTTGGCCTGAAACGAATTTGCCGTGTCTCTAAAGAACCCTGACGCTATCGCGGCCCTCATATCGGCCCTTAGGCTCGTCCACGGAGACGAAGTCGCGCGAACCATGCTCCAGGAAGGTATGAGCCTCGCCACGCTGATCGACACGATGTTCTCCGCGCCGATAGCACATCGCGATGCCGTTCGATACGTCGCGAGTGCCTTAGATGACTTCGCCATTACACCAGAACTTGGCCCGGTCTGACATCTTCGTTACCTGCATGATGATCAGCCCGGCTCATTTCGCGTCGTCGATTTGGAGATAGCCACGCCGGCCGGTATGCTGTCTAGCAACGACCTTTGGCTTCGGCTGCCCGTCTAACTAGCTCCCAAGCTCTGCAAGGCCGGACCGTGCTTCTACGATTAGCCGGAACCCCTGCCCTACGTGCCGGCCTTGTAGGTCTTGATCGTGCCGGCCGGTATGTCACAGCATGAGAGGGCGCCGCTGCAGCTCATCGATGCCCTTTCTCCGCAGGGCTGCGTCTTTACATGCCATGGCCTGAGCCCAGCTGGCCGCGATGATCCAACTGCTCCCCCGCCCGTTCACGTCGGCGAAATTGCGAGATCGGTGACGCCGAGCGAGGCCTGAAATCTTGATTGCACTTGCATCCTGCGTGCAGGATGGCAGCTCTC
The DNA here is from genome assembly GCF_019402665.1 of Bradyrhizobium canariense. Taxonomy (GTDB): domain Bacteria; phylum Pseudomonadota; class Alphaproteobacteria; order Rhizobiales; family Xanthobacteraceae; genus Bradyrhizobium; species Bradyrhizobium canariense. The sequence continues at coordinate 26,234 of NZ_VSST01000017.1, read as the reverse complement.
TTAAATCCGCGAGGGATCGACCTTCCGAGCACGAACGCGACGAAGAGCGACTGCAAGGACGATTTTAGAAGCTAGCAATTGAAACCGGCGTGTGCAGAAAGTATTCGCAGTTGAGCGGCGCGAGGCGTGCGAAAAGGACACTATGCCTGTCGAAGTCGCGAGAGCCCAGCAGGACGAAGAGGTTCACATCCTTGCCGGCGGATGCCCATAGTGGCATCACGTATTGCGATTTGGCCGAGTTACCGTAGTTCATTACCGTAGCTTATTTCTAGAACCGTCCAAGGCTTGCGAAAAGTGAACATCTTCGAGAGGGTTTAGCGCCCACAGTTTGGAGGAGTGGATATCCTCTAACTTCCGAAGTTTGGGGATTATCGACAGAAGCACTCGAGAACGCTCCGCGAGCCTCCTCCTGGGCGCAACAAAGCGTCCGCCACGTCCAGGTAAATGTGCTCCATGCCGCGAGTTCCTCGAAGTCGCTAATGTGGTGTGCCGCGCGACAAGTTCGTTGCTCGCTTGATGCTTGCATCTGGAGGGAACGTTGGATGTTGCACCCGCATTAAGAGGCGTCGGCACTCTTGCCGGCATACAAGAGGAGATTCCATCAATGAGGAAGATTTATCTAGGAGTGCCGATCAGCGCCGCATTGTTGGCTATCGGTGCATTCGCAAACGCTCAAGGAACTTCGACGGGTGGGTCGAGTGGTCACGATCTCAAACAATGCTGGGACGTGGCTAATAAGGTGGTTCGGGACGTAAGCGGCGCCACCGCAACTGGACCATCCGGAAATACCACTATCGGCTCAACAACATCACCTGGGTCAAGCTCTGGCACTTCTTCCGCTGCTTCTTCCGGTACGAGCGCCAATGCCAATGCTTCCTCGCGCCCAGCAGGAATGCCCGACTGCTAGCGATCCAATCGCGCCGGTAAAAGTGCTGACCTGGTACTCCCCCGCTCAACGGGGGTTTTTTTCGCCGAGGCGGCTCCCCAGCCGCAAGACGGGTAGACTTCGGTAAGAGGCGCTGACATTCACTAGCCGTGCCGCGTGGGAATTCCATCGTTGCACAAGACGTGATCCCGCGTACTCTGCGAGTGGGTTGGTGCACCAGAGCCAGTCCGGTCAGCGTAGCTACTTGTGAGAAGAGCGAGAGGAAGTGTGCGGCACCTGATATGTGGTGGCGAAGAAGCGCCGCATTGAACGGCGAAACTCCTCGGAGGCGGCTACTCAGTCCACAAATGTAAAAAAGCGGGAGGAACTCTACATGAAGAAGCAGTGGCGTTATTCTTGTTTCCCTGTTGTTGTTATTGGTGTGACGCTCATGGCGTCAGGGGCGTTTGCACAATCCGTGGACACGGCCCGGATTGAATCCGCCGGTCAGAACGATTGGCTGACCTATCATGGCTCATACAAGTCGTATCACTACAGCCCGCTAGCACAGATCAATCCCAGTAACGTAAGCAATCTGGGCGTTGCCTGGATCCATATTCCGGGACGTTCCACGCGAGGGCTGCAATCGATGCCTCTCGCGGCCGACGGGGTACTCTACTACACTGGGTCCTACAGCCGCACGTTTGCACTGAACGGCGCTACCGGTGAGGTGATCTGGTCTTACTTCCCCGAGTTGGACGAGGCCCTGATCGCGCGGCAGACCCACTCCCCCTATAATCGCGGTGCCGCCATCGGCGAGGGGAAGGTCTATGTCGGAACCATGGATGGCCGCCTCATCGCGCTCGACATGAAGACCGGAAAGGTCATGTGGGACACCAAGCTGATCGATTCCCAAAAGCTGACCGTTGGTTTCACCGGAGCGCCGCTTTACGCCAAGGGCACAGTGGTGATCGGCGCGCAAGGCGGCGAATGGCCGGGCCGGGGTCCGATCTTCGGTGTTGATGCAGCAACCGGCAAGAAGAAATGGGAATTCCTGACGGTTGCCGGCACCGACGACGCCATAAAGACCTGGGGCAATGACTCGTGGCGGACCGGCGGCGGCGGCGGCTGGATGCCTGGCACCTACGACGGCGAGACAAACACAATTCTGTGGGGGACTGCAAACCCGGCTCCGCTCTACGACTGGTCGGGAGCCGATTACAAGACGCAAGGGGCGCGTCCCGGAGACAATCTCTACACCACCTCAGTGCTTGCGCTCGATATCGACACCGGCAAGCTGAAGTCCTATCATCAGGAGCTACCTCACGACGCCTGGGACTTTGATAGCGCGGTCGGCGAGTTTGTGATGCTCGATCGCGATGGCCAGAAGTACATCGTCCATCCGAACAAGAGCGGATATATCTTCGTTTACGACCGCAACCTCGCCGTCAAAAACGTATGGCGGATCACGCAGAACAGCAATTTCGTCAAGGATATCGATCCCAAGACGGGTGAGCTAATCGGTCGCCGCGACTTCTCCGCCGGGAAGGCTTCCGAACCATTGTGCCCTCACATATCTGGTGGGGTGAGCTGGAATTCCGGATCGTATAACCCGAAGACAGGCCTCTATTACAAGCTCGGCCAGGAATGGTGCATGACGCTCGAAGTTCAGAAGACGACTCCGATCGTTGCTCCTCAGGCCCAACTCAACATCGGAGCCGACTTCAAGATCGCTCCGCCGCCCGGCGGTGAGATCTATGGCCATCTGGATGCGCGCGATCCCATCACCGGCGCCAAGAAGTGGGAAGTGCGCTTCCCCGAGCCGCCGCTCGGAAGCGTATTGTCCACTGGAGGCAATCTGGTATTCGTCCCGGACTCGCGCGGCACGGTCCATGCTTACGATGCCGATTCCGGTGCCGAATTGTGGAGCCACGGCGACGGCACCGGCCACCAAGGCGGCATCATCAGCTACGCCGTCAATGGTAAGCAGTACATCGCGGTCGTCGCCGGCTTCGGAGGCATGGCGTCGGATGACTACGCGCCGACCTTCGGCGGCGTCTACAAGAGCATGCCTCGCGACGACGGCGCGCTCATCGTTTACAGTCTGAAATAATGCTCGTGACGCCGGGAGGGAGCGGCGTGACGCCGCTCCCTTTGTCAAAGCGGAGCTAACGAAGCTCGGCGCAAATTGGATCCCTGAGAGGTAGGGTTGGCCGGTATGCGATTGGCTTGGAAGATCATGACGTTGTCGACCTCGACACTGGCCGCGCTCCTTACGATTGCCAGCTTGCCCTCTCGCGCGCAGCAACCTACTCCGGGCGCTCCGGATAACCAACAACTCGATGTCGGGCAGTTGTTCGCGACCACCTGTGGTTGGTGTCACTCCGACGGCGGTCGCGCTGCCGGCAAGGGGCCGCAGCTCATGGATAGCAAGCGAGATGACGACTTCATCCGCAACCGCATCAAGAACGGCAAGGAAGGCGCGATGCCGGCTTTCGGCGTGACGTTCAGCGATGCGCAAATCGACGAAATCATGAAATACATCCGCGCCCTGAAGCCACATGAAGGCTAGGCGACATTGATCTACACAGGGGTTTCATGAAAACTTATTTAGCCCTCGTGGTCGGCGCCCTGCTGGAACTAACCAGTATTGCGCAGGCTCGTTCTCTCGACGCGATCCGCAACTCCGGTGTGCTTGGACTATGCGCCCACCCCAACTCGCTTCCTTTCGCCAACAAGGCCGGTGACCCTCCCGGATTTCAGATCGAGTTGGGCAACGCGTTCGCGCGCGAGCTTGGTGTCTCACTGAGGTCAGACTGGATCATCACTCAATACCAGATGCGGAGCGCGGGCTGCGACATCGTGCTCGACATCATCGCCGACCGCGAGGCGCAGGGCGAGACCAATCTGAGGATATCGAAGGCGTATTACCGCACAGGTGTTGCGCTGGCAGTTCCTCATGGAAGCAAACTCACCTCCTTCAAGAGTCTCGATGAGCACTCGAAAGTTGGTGTCCTGGTCGGATCTATGGCGGCCATGACCCTCGGTCGGCGCCACGTGCCCACGTCGACGTTTGGTTTCGAGGTCGACAGCCTAGAGGCTCTAGCCAATCATGAGATTGATGCGGCAGCGGTCACCCCGACGACGGCCAGCTATTTCAATGTGACGCATCCGGACAAGGCGGTACGCATTCTCGAACTCGACGAGAACGAGGCGAACCTTAACTGGAATGTTGCGGTTGGCATGGTGCGTCCGGATGACCAGTTGCGTGAAGCTATCGACGGAGCCCTGGACCGGTTGCGAACCGACGGTACGATCAATCGGATATACGAGCGCTACGGTGTCGTCCTACAAGCGCCAAGATAGTCCAGTATGCCGGCGGAACTCAGCAGACGAACTGTTTTAGGATTCATCGCGGCTGGGGCGATGATGACAATCGATTCGACGTTCGGTGGAGAGGTGCGGAAAATTGGCCTGCAGCTCTACACGGTTCGTGACCTGCTGAAGGTCGATTTTGAGGGGACCCTGAGGAGAGTTGCCATTCTCGAATACAGCGAGGTGGAGTTTGCCGGCATTCTCGGTTCAGACGTCAGCCACACCCGTAAGCTCCTGCTAGGCCTGGGTCCCGCTGCCCCATCACTGCATATCGACTACCCCAGCCTGCGGGACAATGCCCAACCATCGTTCGAGATCGCTCATTTGCTCGGCAGTCGGTTTGTCGTTTGTCCATGGTTAGATCCGTCGGTACGGAAGACCACCGATGATTGGAGGCGGATCTGCGATAATCTGAACACGATTGGTCAATTAGCGTCGCGGTCGAACTTGACCCTCGCCTATCATAATCATGACTTCGAGTTTGCTGCCCTGCCCGGTGGCATCCAGCCGTATGATGTTTTGCTGAGGCGCATGGACGAGCGCTTGGTCAAGTTCGAGCTCGATGTTTATTGGGCAACCAAAGGAAATCTCGATTCTGCGCGCGTCTTGAGGGCAAAACCATCGCGGTTTCCACTGGTTCATCTCAAGGACATGGCAAAAGATGGTTCGACCACCGAACTAGGTCGCGGCACGATCGACTTTGCCAGCATACTCGAAGCTGCGCGCCAGAGCGGCGTGAGACATGTTCTCGTCGAACAGGATGTTTCAACTGATCCGCTGCGGAGCATAGAGACAAGCATCGCATTTCTTTCGGAACCAGCCATATCTTTCGCGCGGGTTCATTCGGCCACGCACACCGTAATGCTTGTGATCAACCACACCTGATCGTGACTCCCCTGGAGCCCCTGGAGGAACTAGCATGTCGGTGCCGGCGGTCCCCTTGCCGGCCGAAGCGAGAGGCTAGACCCCAGTTTCCCCGACCCGGGAGCTGGGGCTTTTTTGAACCCGTTTGGCTCATCTCATCCCTACGCGATCGACCTCGGGGCGGGTGCGCACAGCGAGATGCGCCCCATTCGCCAAGGATTGCCTTCTTCACGCTCAGCGCACTGCTCGACTTCTTGGCCCATCTTTCTCGTGCTACAATTTACGATGTCCGAACGACAGCACTGCTTGGCAAGCAGTTTGGATCGCCGATTAGCAAGGCCCGGCTGACTTTCCGGCGTTCGCCGGAACGATGGCGGTAGAACGCGTCGCAACGGGATTTCGATGGGCCGAGGGGCCGGTCTACTTCCCGGCTGGCCGCTATGTCCTGTTCAGCGATATTCCAAACAACCGCATCATGCGCTTCTCGGAAGACGAGGGTCACGTCAGCGTGTTCCGCCAGCCATCCATGAACTCGAACGGTAACACCATCGATCGCGAGGGCCGTTTGATCACCTGCGAGCATTCTGGCCGACGCGTTACGAGGACTGAATTGGACGGTTCGATCACAATCATTGCTGACAAGTACAATGGCAAGAGGTTGAACTCGCCAAACGACGCGGTTGTCACGTCCGATGGTGCGATCTGGTTCACCGATCCGGCCTACGGCATCGGCGGCTTCTATGAGGGCATCAAGGCCGAGCCCGAGCAGGAAAAGCACAACGTTTACCGCGTCGATCCTAAATCAGGGGACATCAAGGTGATCGCCGATGATTTCGTCGAGCCGAACGGGATTACGTTCGCGCCCGACGAGAAGAAGCTCTATGTGATCGACACCGGTTTCACCGACGGGCCCGACAATCCCTCTTACATCCGGGTGTTCGACCTTGATGTCGCCGCTGGAAAGGCGTCGAACAGCAAGGTCTTTGCGGAAATGCCCAAGCCCAGCATTACCGACGGCTTACTCTGTGACAGCGAGGGTCGTGTCTGGTGCTCCGTGCGTTGGGGCGATCCGACCGAGGACGGGGTGCGCTGCTATACGCCAGGGGGCGAACTGCTAGGTAAGATCCACATTCCGGAAACCGTCGCCAATCTTTGCTTCGGCGGCCAGCAACGAAATAGACTTTACATCTGCGGTTCGACGTCTCTGTACGCAGTCTACACAAGCGCGCAGGGCGCAATGAAGCCATGACGGTCCGACGATCAGCATGACTTGATCCGGTAAAAAGGCGGCCTTTCGGAATCTGACGCGGGCTGCGCCTCACGCGGCCCGCGTGAGTGGACCTGTCTGCGATGTCAGCTTCAGGCGCGCTCTTCAACACGCCTTATTGGGGAAGGGATCCTTCAGCGGGCGGATACAAACGTAGCTTACAACCGTGGTTTTGATGTGAGGCAGCCGACGACCATTGGAAAAGCGCTTGAAAAACAATCCTGTAACCATATTGGTTTGGAGGAGCAGGAGGGATCGAAACCTCCGCCTACCAAGGCAGCAACCTATTGAAAAGACGCGCTGTTCACGTCTCTTGCCTGAGTAAGTGCTACACGCCTGTGATACAACGCGCAAGCGGATCATCAGAGCCTTCGCACCACCTGGCGAGGGGCTATTGGCGGAGCGTCGCCGACCAATCGCGAGCCGCGGCGGCGATAACCGCAGGAGCCGCTTTCGCGCCGTCGGCCTTGCCCTTCTCGAAGGCGTCTTCCGTCCGCGCCATAGCATTCCTGGCATATCCTCTGCTCGCAGCGTCTCGCAAGATGCTTACTGCCCACAGCTACGAGTGCTGAAAGGGCCTATTTCAGAATCGTGCCGCCGACGTGATTGTTACCGCGCAAAGGATCGCACTCGTCACGAAGGATCCCACGCCGCGTTTTCCGCATTGATTGGCGATCACGAGGCGCTCAAGAAGCACCTAGATTTACTCCGCAGCGATAGCATTACAAACCGCGTTCGTGCCCTGCTGGCAATGGAGCCACGGACACGCGATCCCGTATTCTCGACCGCCGCGCAGGCGCTTCAGTGGTGCGACGATCCGCGGCCACAACGCCTCTCGAACTTAAGCACGTTCAATTTCGAAGATTTCTGCCGTGACCAGGCCAATTATTCCTCTCCTTGCCGACGGAATCACTCGAGACGCTCGCACCTTTTATGCGATGGTTCCTGACAGACCTTTTTGCGACCGTTCGCAGAACAGCGCCGATCGAACGTGCCATAATATTCGTTGATGAGGCTCGCGGCTGGGCCGGTAAATTGGCGCCCAGCCTTCGCAGCTGGACTGACACCGACTAATAAGCGGCCTTCGAAAGAAAAACGGCCCCGCTCTTTGGGCGGAGAAAGCAAGGCCGCGCATTCCTAGGATTGCGGCAGGCGTCCTCGGATTTCCGCTTGATCTCGGTGATGATCCGGACCGCCTTATGAAAGACATCCGCACGCCCCGCTGGGGCTGAACTAGAAGCGGACCGGGGCGGCAGCGTCATGCTGCGCCTCCGATGCTTCCATTTTTGAGTGAAGCTTGCGCGCCCTCGTCGCGCTGTATCCAGGCTATCGTGCAAGTAGTTCAGTCCCGAGACTCCAACGAGAGATAGGGCTCTCGTCGTACAGACCGACCTGATCCCGATCCCAATCCGGACTTTCGGAGAGCCTATCTTCGTCGTACGATGCGTCCCCCCAAAGCTAGGGGAGCACGAGACGACGCGAATTCGGGGGCGCAACGTCCCACTGGTTCTGAGGCAATTCGCGGGATTTAACAGCAAGTCGGCCAAATGCTCCATCGCACGCGCCGTCTCTTAGTCCGCCAGCAGACCGCGGTGATCAATTCGATCGGATCGCATCTGCCGTATTGACCTTGTGATCTTTGATCTCCGACCAGCGATCAAAAGTCAGTCTCGATGGACGAGCCAATTGCCTGGTCCAGGCGTCGACAATGTCCGATCCACGATCATTAGCTCTCAGGACAAATTCAAGCCGAGCTATCAGCTACGTCATCGATCTGGTCGCAATTGGAGCCATCTATCTCGTCTTGGCAAAAGGCGGGCTTACTCTCGCCTCCATTCATCCCAGTGCAACGCCAATTTGGCCACCGACGGGTGTCGCGCTAGCGGCGGTGCTGTTGCGGGGATATCGGATCTGGCCAGCAATTTTTGCGGCCGCGATGATCGCTAATGTTACGACGGCAGGCTCCGTTGCCACCGCAATTGCGATTGCGGCCGGTAACTCTCTCGAAGCAGTTACTGGCGCTTATTTTATTAATCGATGGTCGGGTGGGTGTAACACGTTTTCAAAGCCCGACTCTGTCGCAAAGTTTGCTGTGATTTGCGTCGTGATCGCGACACCGATCAGTGCCAGCATTGGACTGACCAGTCTGGCAATGTTCGGGTACATCAAACAGCAGAATTTCGCGGACGCGTGGATCACCTGGTGGCTGGGCGACGTGACTGGCGCGCTGGTCATTGCCCCCGCGGTCGTGCTTTGGACATCAAGCCGCTATCATTCGTTCAATTCCCGTGAACTTCTGGAGACGGCCGGCGTCCTCACGACAGCGTCGGTTGTCGGACTGATTGCATTCAGCCCCCTGATCGAGCAGACGCCCGGCCGAGATCCACTCGGTTTTCTCGCCATCCTGCCCATGTTATGGGCGGCGCTGCGTCGCGGGCCACGCGATACCGCAACGGTTGCCCTCGTGCTTGCGGGCATCACGATTTGGGGAACGCACACGGGCGGCGGCCCCTTCGCGACGCCAGATCCCAATGCGTCATTCTTGCTCGTTTTGATGTTCTTGATCAGTATTACCGTTCCAAGCTTGCTGCTGAGCGCTGATGTCGAGGTCCGCAAGAAAGCGGAACGAAGCCTGCGCCGCGCGCACGTCGAACTCGAGCAGAAAGTCGCAGAGCGTACGCGGGAACTGGAGCTCGCCAACGCAGCGAAATCGCGCTTTCTCGCCATGGCAAGCCATGATTTGCGGCAGCCCTTACATGCGTTGGGGTTGTTCGTCGCCCAGCTGCGCACGCCGCTCAAACCGGAAGAAAGGACAAAAACGGTCGAACGAATCGACGCCACCCGCAAGGAAATGGATGAAATGTTCAATTCGCTCCTGGACATTTCCAGGCTGGATGCCGGGATGCTTATCCCCCAAATTACCGAGTTCCCGATCGGGCGCCTGTTGCAAAAAATCGAGACGGCGTTTGACCAGGCGACGCAAAAAAAGGATCTGCGGCTACGCGTCAGGCCAAGTGACGCATGGGTGCGAAGCGACGCGATGCTGCTCGAACGCATCATGCTGAATCTCGTATCGAATGCGGTGCGCTATACCTTGCGGGGCGGTATCGTGGTCGGATGTCGCCGGCGTGGTGAAATGTTGCGTATCGAAGTATGGGATACCGGTCCTGGCATTCCCGAGGATCAAAAGCACAATATCTTCGGTGAGTTTTTTCAGATTCCCACCGCCGAACAGAACCGGTCCGTCGGACTGGGCCTCGGCCTCGCTATCGTCGACAAGCTTCGCGTGCTTCTCCACCATCAAATCGACCTGGCTTCGACTATGGGCCGAGGTTCGCGATTTGCGATCCTGGTTCCGAAAATCGATCAATGCGTCAGGTCCGCGGCGCCCGCCGACTTACCATACCCCGGTGCCTTCGCAATCGACGGCAAGGCAATTCTCGTTATTGCCGATACTCCGATCGTGCAGGAGGGAACGGGCGGACTGCTTAGCAAATGGGGATACTCGGTTCTTGCCTCCGGATCCGACGAACCTGCACTTGTCCAACTTGCCGAGCGCGAACAGCGCCCAGATCTCATAATCTCGGACTATCATCTCGCAAGCGGGAAGACCGGCATCCGGGCAATTGAACAAATCAATGCGGCGTTTGGCTCGTCAATTCCCGCCATTCTCATCAGCGGCGATACCGCAGCTGAACCTCTGCGGGACGCCAGGGACAGAGGCTACATTTTGCTGCACAAGCCGGTCGACCCGATGCGGCTCCGCGCTGTCATGCATGAGCTCCTCAGAGATCATGATGGTGGAGGAGGCACCCGGGCAGTCTCATGATTCAGACTTCGGCGGCCATTCCCAGCCCATTTTTCCGACTTTTATGATGGCTTCAGTGCGGGTCGCTACCCCGAGCGCCTTGAGAACGACCGTCATGTGATTCTTCACTGTCGGCACTGCCATATTGAGCGTCCTGGCAATGACCTTGTTGCTTTTTCCCTTCATCAGGAGCGCAAGTACGTCGATCTGACGATCGGTCAATCCTCGCCCCTTGAGTGAGTCGCGAGCCAATGGTTTATCCGCAAACCGCGGACCTGCCGTTTCCTCCAGAATCTCCGAGGGAATGTAAACTCCGCCGGAGAACACCAACTCAATAGCATTGAGCATCACTTCACGTTCCGTGGTTTTCGGAATGAAACCCAGCGCGCCAAGTTTGAAAGCGCGCCTGACCGTGTCCTGATCATCGGAGGACGAGAGAATGATGATAGCAATCGCCGTATAGCGATGGCGCAGTTCGCAAAGGACAGAGAAGCCGTCGCGGTCAGGCAAATTGATATCGAGCAAAATGAGGCTGATATCGGGATGCTCCTCGACGATGCGCATGGCCTCTCGACTGCTCGAAGCCTCGAATATCACGGCCTCTCGCTTCAATTGCTTCAGGACGCCGTGCAACGCCTCGCGGATTAATGTGTGATCGTCAACAACAAGAACCTTCATAAAACTGCTCTCCGTCCAATGACCGCCCGGAGATCAATGAAAAAATCATACACCCACCTTGGAAACCGTTCACCTTCTATCTCTGGTCCAGTGGTTCGCCGTCAGGCACTCAAAGTAGGAGCCGAGTGCTGCTGTGCGTTATGGTTGCAACCGGCACACAATCGTAATGAGCAAGGACTACATGAAGCGCGGTCCTCGCCGCCCTACCGTCCACGCGAGCGATGAATTGCTCATCGCGTGGTTGAGGGTATCAAATAGATGCCGCCGCCCCGACGGTACCTTCGTCATAGGACCTAGGCACCTCTTCATACCGACCTGCGGCCAATTTACACACTGCGCAACTTAAACGATGATGTCGACGGTCACCCTCTACACCAGCGTTTTACTCAAGCGCGGCCATATGATCATTGTCGCGATTGGTGTCGTGGCCAGGTCGACGTGAAGCAACGCTGGACTGCGGCGCTGTCACGACCGGAGCAGGGCCGCGCTTTTGGTCAAATCGGTCGCTTTCGATCGTTCCTCTTTAAGCGTGCGCGCACGCTAGACGAGGCAAGCCAATGCTAACCGCCACCCCGAAGCCATCAGCGGCCGCACTGCCGGAGCTGAAAGCCAACGGCCGTGACCTGCGGATTGACGCCTGCCGCGGCATCGCGCTCTGGTGCATCTTTCTTGATCATGTCCCCAATAACATTGGAAGCTGGCTGACGCCGCGAAACTACGGCTTCAGCGATGCGGCGGAACTGTTCATGTTCGTCTCGGGCGTCACCTGCGCACTGGCCTACGGTAAGGTATGGAGGTGCGAGGGATGGACCCGCGTGATCCGCCGAACGCTGCGGCGAAGCTGGGACATCTATGTCGCATTTCTGCTGCTCACGCTCGCCTGCGCCCTTCTAGTCCGCATCGCTGGCGTGGAACGCCTCGCTGACGAGAGCAATACGCGCATTCTGTTGGATCAGCCCGGCGCGACGCTCGCGCACGCGGCGATCCTGCAGTATCGTCCGGTCAATACCGACGTATTGCCGATCTTCGTGCTTCTCCACCTCTTGTTCGCGCCGTTGCTGTGGTTGCTGCTGCGACTGCCGAACGTGACGCTTGGCGCTTCGCTGGCGCTTTATACGCTGGTGCATATATTCGGCTGGTCCTTGCCGGCGTGGCCGAACGGCCACTGGGCTTTCAATCCACTGGCCTGGCAACTGCTCGTGGTCCTTGGCGCGTGGGTGATAATCGAGGGCGAAAGAGTACGCCCCTGGCTAACGTCGCGCATGGTGCTTGTGCCTGCCGTTCTTTATCTGGTCTTCAGCCTCGCCATCGTATTGAGCTGGAGAATCAAGCCGCTGGAAGCGTTGATACCGAAGGGGCTGACGAACTTGGCTTACCCGATGGACAAATCGAACCTCGATCCGTTGCGTCTGTTGCATTTCTTGGCTCTTGCGGTTGTAGCGGTATGGTTCGTGCCACCCAATCGACAAGCATTGACGACTGCGGTGATGCGCGGCGCCATCCTCTGTGGCAAGCACTCGTTGCCAATCTTCTGCCTCGGCGTTCTGCTCACGCTCGTCAGCCTCCTGGCGCTGCTCGACATATCTGAGGGGCTTGCGATGCAGATCACGCTCAGCGTTGGTGGCGTCCTAACGATGATCGTGGCGGCGACGCTGCTGAACTTGATCAAGATCAAACCCAGGCCGCAGCCGACCGCTGTCCTGCCTATGGGTGTGCGCGACACCCTTGGCTGGCGCCCCCTGGAAGCGTTTCGACGAGGACCGCGCGAGCTCGCAGGGGCCGCCGGCCAGAATGTCATCATCGATTGCCGGTTCGGGGAGAGGCAATCCCACGGGGTGCTTCGCGTCGCCGACGAATTGGTAGCGCTCAAGGCAGATGTCATCGCAGCGTCGCCGGCGACTGCAACCATGGTGGCCAACAATGCAACGCACGGTTCTATAGTCGTAATATAGCTATTGACACGTCGGTGCGGACACTTCCCAAAGACCAGAGCTGCTCCCGACATGTCGTCGCTTCCAGCTCGGCCAGCCTGTAGCCCTGCGCCAACGGCCGCACCCTTGCACCAGAAGGGACCTCAACAAATCTCACCCTTGCCGAAACCGCATTAGATTCAAAGAAACCGATCGTTCTTCTGCCGCCCATAACGGCCTAGTTGCCAGTCCGATTTCAGGCTGAACTAGCCACCAAATCAATAGCTGGTCAGGGTTCTATTGGTGGCGGTCTCGAAGTCTCGTCCCAAGAGCCGTGCGCTTTGTCACTAGGGAGAAACAGTTGGCGAAGTACGCTTACGTCACCCTCGCAACGTGGCTGGGCCGTTCCGTTGTCGTTAAGGTGGCACACATCTTTGAAAGGACTGGACTGGCCATGGTTGGCGCCGCAGGCGGCCTGTACGTGGGCGTAGGACTGATGCGCATGGAAACCGAGTTGTTTCGAAATGAATGGATGGTCCTCTTGATGGTGCTTTACGGGGCTTTTGGTTTCTATATGGGCATCGATCTGCCAAGCCGTGTTGCACACACAATAAGATTCCAACGGCCGGAAGAATGGAGCTTCGGTGCCGACGCGGCGGCGCTCGCCAGCGCGGCTGGAACTTTCTTTGCGGCGCTCGCTTTTTTTCTGTCCGTCAGCATGATTGTCCTCGATGAGACCGTAGGCGATGGATTCAGAGTTCTGGTGGGATGCTGTTGGGCGACTGGCACTTCGTTTCAAAATTGCTGCCGGTGCGATAGGCCGCAGCACACTCGGAGGACCTGGGCATGAGTAAAGATAAATCAATGTCGCTTTGGACGCCCGAGGATTTAAGCAGAAAGGCCAAAGAAGACGCTGAGAACGACAACTACAATCCACCGCATTCATGGTGGCCCGGCCGATACAGCGTAGGTACCGAAGCCCGCGACAGGTACGATCGAGCTTTTGATCTTCATCACAGCGACGGGAACGAGTACTAGGCGCTTCAGGCGGCCTCTTCTTTCAGCGATCTTTGTTTGCATCAGATTTGCTCGGACCAGAGAACGCAATGACAGCGTCTTCCTTCATTTCGAAATGCTTGTTGCCTGTTGACGCCTGAGTTGACAGCGCACGGCGATCGAGATGTCGGTTTACGGAGGGCGACCCTCGCTGATGGACGTCCTCACCTGAGCTTTTGAACCCTACGGCACATTCGGCGCGACGATCCGCGGCCCGCGCCGGGTGGCCGCTCTTAAAATAGGAACTGAAAGCACCGGCAGCCTTTAGCCAGGGTCATCCTCTGCTGTTATCGGTGACCGAGAGCCCGTGTGCTCCCGCCTCAAGTTGAGCGGGTGAGCCAATGTGCGACGCTTGCAAAGAGCTAGACGAGATAATCTCCCACTACCAACGGCTCTCGGCCTTCCCCTTCGATCCGCTCACCGCAAAGCGTATTATAGGAGTGGTCGCCGACCTACAGCAGAAACGGGACGCGATGCATCCCATTGTTCTGCCCTCGCTAAAGTTAAGCCGCTGATTCGCCGCGTTCGGGCGTGCTTTTTAGGTATCGCTGCGCGTTGTTTAAGCCCAGGGATGTCATCCATCACCGCCCCGATCAGTGGTCGGCGACTGAGAGCATTGCGCTCCCGCCTCCACCTGAAAGAAGGCGGTCAGATGCCCGATCCCGGCAAGTTCGACATTCGTGAGTGGCTCGTATCACCATTATTGGTGCCGATCTTCCTCTACTGGTGATCGCGGTGGCGGCCGTTCGATAGCGGCAGGTCCCCTGATACCTTCTCCGGCCGCAAACCTGGCACCGAAAGCATCTTGAGTACACCCTCGGGAAACTTCTTGCGCAGCTTTTCAAGGCTCGGATGAGAGCCCGTCTTGTGAAGCTTGACGATAATGTCGGCGATCGCCTCGCCGACGCCGGGGATTTCCGTGAGCCGGTCTTCGGCGATGAGCACGTCCAGAGGGACGGCAAGGGCCGCCAGGCTGTCTGCGGCGCGCGCATAGGCTTTCGCCCTGTACGGGTTGCCGCCACGCAACGCCGCTCGCTGTGCGTATTCTCGCAGGAGACTTACTACGGTGCGACCATCGACGGAAGCCACTCAACGAGCCTCCCGTTCCGCGCCCGGCCTCACCGGAGCAAAGGCTCCTTTAGTGGGTGGTCCGTCATCGCGCCGGCCATCGAGAGATTCCTCAATTTTGTGCGCTGCCCGGAAGTCCTCAAGGTGCTGCGTGTTCGGGCTATAAGCGGCCTCCTTCTTGAGGAGATTGTAAATTCGTCCCGCAACCAGCTGCAGATGCTTCATCCTGCCCTGCGGCATGGATCAGGCCTTGCAAAGAGCCCGGACAGCGTAGGCGCGGAAGTAGTCAAAAGCGTCCGACATGATGTCGGTAAACGCCTTAGTTCTGTCGGCATCGTCAGCCCGCAGGTCCGTTATGGGCGACATTTGGCGTGCACCTATAATCGTCAGCAGCCCACAGCTCAGCGCGTGGCGAGAGCAATGAAGGCAGGGGCGATGAAAGCGCCGCTGCGACCTTCGTTTGCGGCAGGGCCTGTTCGAAACGTTCGGACGTTACGTTTTCGGACTTGGCTGCGGAGTGGGGTAGCTTGGGAAGGCTGAGAAGGAGTGGGATTATTCTGCTGCTGAGGTGCTACGGCGTCGCCGCCCGCATGAGGAACGCACGTACCGATGTTGCTGAGCAGGCGTTTGGCCTGGAGGTCGCGGGCCTTAGAGTATTCGCGGCGTCGCTCGATATTGGCCGGAGCCCATCTGTCCCAAGCCTCGAAAGCGTCCGTATAGTGCTTTCGCATCTGCTCCTCGGCGGCGAGGCAATCGGCGAACTTGTCGAAGACCAGGTCGGTGTCCACCGGGGTCATCCTCCTACCAGAACAACGAGCATCCATTTCATCTTGCCGATCGCCTTTCGCGCGGGGCGAATTCTCCGCAAACGCGAAGGATACCCTTCACGGTGGTTAGATGGCCCGGCGGCTGCGACCGGCCACAAAACCGTAGACGAAAAGCACGATGATGGCGCCTACCACTGCCCCCACTAGCCCCGCGCCTTCTCCTGGCCGGTACCAGCCGAGAGATTGGCCAAGATAGGTCGCAACGAACGCGCCCACTATTCCCAGGATCGTGGTCAGGATGAAACCCGAGGGCTCGTTGTCGCCGGGCATGATGAACTTCGCGATGACGCCTGCGATGAAACCGATGATGATCGTCCAGATGATGCCCATGTCTCTCTCTCTCGATCGCTGTGATTATCCCGCCGATGGAGCCGGAAGACGTCCATCAGGTGTGTATTTGTCCACGGCTGTCGGAAGCTCTCGGGACAAGCGGTCGAGAATCTCCTGCTGCGACAGGCCGGTCTGCTGCTCCAGCTTTTGAAGGACGTCCGGACCGATAGCCTGCTGGAGTTCGGGCGGGGTGACTTCGCGGTTTGGCCCTTGATTGATCCAGGATTGGGCTGCATCGCCCTGCCCGTTCTGCTTGAAGTGCTGGAGCAGTTCGCCGATCCCGCCGTTCAGGAGCGAACCCACGCCGCCGCCTCCCACAAGGCCGCCAAGGTTGCCGAGCATGCCGCTCAGGGAATCCTTGGCACCCGCCGACTGACCGGAGTTAGCATTGCGAAACATGTCCGCCAGCTTGTCACGATTCTGGTAACCGGCGATCGCGAGCATACCCAGGAGGGCGGTCATCGATGGCATTCCACGACTCATATTCGGCTCCTAAGTTAGACGATCGGCAACCAACCTACGCTGGGCTGAGAAGTTCCAGATTTTCCCGGTCGGTGGGTTCGGAACGGAGGATCTAAAAAAGCATCTGCAAGAAAACGGGAGCGGGCTCCGGGCGCGTACTTGAAGCTCCGGAGCGTTCGGAGCTGGCCAACTCGGGCGACGTGCGCCAAAGGGCCGCTGTGCTCATGCGGTGCGACGAAGCCTTCGTGCAGGCGGTCGAGCAAACGAAAATGGAAAGGCCAGCAAAGGTGGAGCAGAGATGCTGCCGGCGCTCGTTCGGCTTCGGCCCGCAACAGCTTCTTTGAGGGAACCCCGCGATTCCTTGAAGCGTTGCACTGGCCATCAGTTTCGCAGACGGAGGAGCAGATGGCCGCGAAGAAGAAAACCCCACGGGGACGCAAACAAGATCGCGCCCGCGTGGCTAAAGGCCAGGACTACGAAGTGCGATACGAAGCAAAGAAGACTGGCCGCTCGGCCTCGGCAGTGAAGAAGGCCGTGAAGAAGGTCGGCAACAGCCGCAAGCGGGTCGAGAAACGTCTCGGCCGCTGAGGGCCAGGTTCGCCGCGTATTCGGCATGGCGGTTGGCGGCCATCAGATCCTGCAGGAGAAGCGGGTGAAGGCGGTCAGCGTCTGCAGGCGCGGCTCCACGTCGCGCAGGTAGATCTCGGTCCGGAGAAACGCGAGCTCGGTGTCCAGCGCGGACTCGCAGACGTCGACGTACCAGGATTTTGGCCGGCCGTCTGTGCCGTCGCTCCACCGATAGCCGCGCCGCTTCAGCGAATCCTTGAGTTCGAACGGCGACTGTTCGGCCCAGATCCGGATGGTCTTCTGTCGTGCGGTCTCGAGCAGGACGGCGAGCGCGGGCGCGCCGGTCGTTGGTAGGTCGAAGTCCAAGATCTCGAGCAGCGCGTGACAGTCGTCAACCGCGCGGTGCGCCTGGTGGAAATAGCCGGCGCCATTCAGAAGGTAGCCGAGCTTCGCTCCATCGAAGCCGTGCTGCCGCCACTGGACCTCGGTCGCGGAGCATGCCCACGCCTTCCGCTCGAAGATGGGCCAGTAGCGTTCGGAAAACTTCCGATCGAATCCACTGTTATGCGCGATGACCAGGACCACGGAATCATCAACGAAGGCGTTCACGGCGGCCTCGTCGATCCTGTGGCCGGCCACCATTTCGTCGGTGATGCCGGTAAGCGCCGTGATCTCGGCCGGGATCGGCTCGGACGGCTCATTGAAGGCGGAGAACGTGTCCCTGACATCAATGATGCGCCCGTCCGGCGTGTAGCCGAACTTGACCATGCCGAGCTCGATGAGTTCGTCCTTGCGGTGGTCGAGGCCGGTGGTCTCGGTGTCGAGCAGGATGCCGATCCTCAATTCCTGTCCGGAGCCCGCCACCGACCTCGGCCGCGGCACCAGGCGCCGGAGCACCCGGTAGTCACTCGATCGGCCTAGCTCCTCGGCCATCGCGGCCAGATCCGATGCGTTTTGAAACATCTCTTCTCGTCGTGAGCCGGTGACGTAGTCCCGTGAGGCGCCACCATAGCGGGGGTGCCGGTCACGAGAAATCTGAAAGACGAGCAATTCACGGGCTTTTGGGGAGTGTCGGTGCAGTTGGATCCCCTTGCGGGACGCTCGCGCAGGGCCTCGATCGCGAGCGCACCGGAGAGGTCCGCGCCTGTGAATGGGGCGGATCGGGCGGGCATCTCCGGGCGGCTAGGCAGGATCCGCGTATGGTTGTCGACCCCGGATTGCTACGGTCACGCTGGTGCGTGATCGTTTACGATCTGCAACTATATTTGTATCCATGGATCTCGAGTACGACCCCAAGCGCGAGGCCGTCGCGGCGATGAAGCTTGCCGCCCAAGCCAATGGAGCAGAGCGGCATAGATGGATCACCGCCGCGCTGGCGTGGTCGGAGCTCACCCGCCTAGGCGGGGCTGCCGAGGACAACCTGCGGGAAGAGCGCCCTACGCGGCAGTTCGTTACCGGTGTGCAAGGCGCAGCGCCTGCCCCACCGCCTTCCAAGCCGCTAGGATCGCGTTCAGGGGGAAACGCGATGCCGCACCCGCTGACGCGTGATGAGATCCGCCCTTAGCGCTCAACATTACCACACGGCACGGCTTTGTCAGAGGTCCGTCATTGGACAGGAAGGCTGAAGATTCGTGAGCGGCCGAATGGCTCATTTCCACGTTGAGTCATTCGCGTCGATTTGCCCACCTCTTCTCGATGTCCGCTCTGACCCCGACTGCGGACGTGCCGGACACGATGGCGATCTTCGTCTTCGGGTCAAAAACGTAAGTCACCACCTCATTCGATCGTGTTGTTGGCACAGGAGATCAACCCAGGCGGCATTTCGAGACCGAGCGCTTTTGCAGTTCTAAGATTGACGATCAATTCAAATTAAGTCGGCTGCTCAACGGGCACATCAACCACTTTGGCGCCTCGCAAAAGCTTCGCGACCTGATGGGCGCAGTGACGAAAAATGACGCTGAGACGCGACAACCTCCGAACCGAAGGAAAGTCTGAAATTGGCCACTTCCGGACACCGGCATCACAACAAGACAGCCTATGCGGTCCTCACCGGCGCGGTGAGCGCCAGCGCCGCCACGGCATCCGCTATTCCCGCGGCATCTGCATAGGTAACCATGTGACCGGCATCCTCGACCAGATGTAGCACCGAGCTAGGCAACACCTCGTGCAGGCGGCGCGACTGGTCGGCCTCGATGAGCCGGTCACCCTTTCCATGCAGGATCCTAACGGGAGACCGGATGCCCTGATACTGAAGCTGCAACTGCGCGGCCGCTGGAATAAGGAACGCGCTCTCCTCGGCGGCCGCCCTCAACTGCTTGGGCCGGAGAGCCAACGAGATCGGAAATTCATTCTTGAATTTCGGCGGAATGGCACGCGGCGCGAACAGCGTGCGCATCAGCTTCGGCGTAATAGCCCACGATATGATCGGCGAGATAGTGTAGCGCATCAGATCCCCGAGCAGCGGCAGTGCCGGACCTGACATGAGCCAAAAATCCATCCGAAAGGTTGGAAAATAGTAGCCGGACACAAGCACGAGCCCACTCACGGCATAACCGCTTCGCAGCGCCAGCGCGATTGCCACCAGCGTTCCCCAGGAGTGGCCGAGCACCACGGGATTGCGCACTCCAAGCTGATCAAGAGCCTTCGCGAACAAGGAAGCTTGCGTTGTGGCCGTCCAGATGCGCGTGCGCGGACGGTCGCTGTAGCCAAATCCTGGCCGGTCGAAGCAAACGACGCGATAGTCTTGGGCCAGGCGGTCGACCAAACCGCTTAGGACGAGATCCTGAATCATGGTGCCGTTCCCGTGAAACAGGACCACGCAAGGGGCGGCGGTATCGCCCCGTTCAATATAGTGAAGGCGCACTCCGTCGCACTCGGTAAAGACGCCGATCGGGGGATTCTTTCGCTCCGCTGCCACCTGAAACGCGATGTTGCCGAGGATCAAAACGACAAGTCCTGCCAAAACGATCATCAGCACGGCTTCTGTTGTGGACATGGTGTCAACCTATATGCGCGATGGCGGGTACCTCGGATTGGGCGCACCGAGGCCGCTTAGGGCCGATGCTGATTCGGCTCCCTCGTTGTGAGCCGCGCGCCCCAGCCGAAAGCAAGCAACCGCGCGTGCGTGATCCGCGTTCGCTTCCATCCTTTGCCGCAGCGGATACGGCTTGCAGTTATCGTCCCGACAGAGCGGTGAGCTCTTGGGGCGGATTGATGCGCCAGACCGGATAAGCCGCCAGTTCTTTCGAATGCTGCCCGACCATATCGAGCCGTCTGTTTGTAAACTCCGTAATGACGCCAAAAAATTCAGTCGGTGACTTGATCGTCGCAAGTCTGAGGCCGAATTCAAAAGCAAATTGCGCGTTGGCCGCGGCTATCTCAAGAAGCTTCGCTTGATACGCCTGCATGTTTGCCGTCGCTAAAGCAACGCCTTTCGTTGGATCGCTATCCGTGATTCTCGGACTGAGGTCATCCGGTAAGGCATCCACCCGAGGCTCAATGAGAGGAACCTCGTGTTTAGAGTCATCATAAAGCCCAAGGGGCGGTTCAATCGAGACTGCCGCAACAGAGCGAAGTAAATCCTGTTTCGGGCTTCGAACAATGGCCTGCTTGTTCTGTTGGGCCCGCGCGGCCATTTTCGGATTGCGGGCGCGCTTCGGCGCTGTCGCCGGCTTGCGTTTGCTCATCTGACACTCCAAGAAAATGGGGGGCGACCACAACGGTCATTTCTGAAAGGACAACAGGCTTTGTGACGTGGCGTTCCAAGCCCTTGCATTGTTGGAGTCCCGCATGCAATCGGACGTTCTGCGCTGTCGAGGATGATTTTAGGTAGCAACTCCAACCAACAAACGTCTAGCTGGCGATCTTCCAGACCTATGCTCAACGGGGCGTCAGTCTGAGAACGATCGGGCCTCCGCGCGTGGCGCTCTCCAAAGGACCGCTTTATCGCGGACGTTCTCATCACGGACGTCAAGCCGCCGGGAGACATCGACGGATGGCACATACCGAACGTTGCCGAGAGGATTATCCTAAAGTCCCGGTGATCTATGCGACCTGTTTCTCGCCCGTCGCGCCCAGCGCTGTCGGCGACGCCAAGCGGTCCGGACGCTCGGCGACGTGCTCGAGGACAACCTGAGCGCCCTGTGAAGCCAGACTACCCACCGAGCGAATGCTCGAGGAAGAAGCGCAGCATTTCCCTCGTCGCATCCGGCCCTTGCGGATCAGTGTAGGACCCGGCGGGACTACCTCCTGACCACGCGTGTCCGGCGCCATCGATGTTCCAGTGTTCGGAAATCGTCCGACCGGCCCCGTCGATCAGGACGGTGCGAGTATAGGCATGGCCGTGGGGTACGCGTCCGCGAAGTACCGTCGTCGTCGGCCTCGTTGCCCTGGCGGACTGCTCGATAATCTGGTCGCCATTCTTTGGATGCACCGTAGTGTCGCGATCGCCATGGAAAACGATGGTCGGCACGGAAATTTTGCTATCCGCAGTTGCCTTGAAGCCGCCTCCCTGCCGCATGGCTACGAACGCGGAGGGAAGATCGCTCGCGGCGCCGCACGCGAGGCCTGAATGAATGCCGACGGCCGCGTACAGGTCGCTATACGTTGCGCCCATGATCGCGGCGGCGGCCCCGCCGGCGGACAGCCCTCCGACGTATACGCGTTTCGGATCGATCGCATGGTCGCGCATGATCTCGCGGGTAATGCCGGCGATGATCGAGGGCTCGCCCCCGCTGCGGCGCTGGTCGCCGGTGCGAAACCAGTTCCAGCACTTCGACTGGTTGGCTCCGCTCGGCTGCTCAGGATAGACCACGAAGCAATTCTGCTCTTCCGCCAGGAAGTTCATCCGGGTGCCGGCCGCGAAATCGTCCGGCGACTGGGTGCAGCCGTGAAGCATTACGATCAGGGGAAGCTGTTGTCCCTGACATCGGCTTGGGATGAATAGCTTGTAGGTCCGGCTTCCCGCGGCGTTACTGAAGGTACCGGCGATAAATCGTGTGTTCTCGGGCACGATGTCCGATGGGGACAGAGGAACGCGCGTGATCGGACTTCGCAGGCCCAGCCCGGAAAAATCCCGCATGCCGTCGACCGGTATGGAGCATCTACGTCCCTGAGCAGAGCGGGTCGGCGCAATCTGCGGAGCTTCCCGCTCCTCGACAACTTCGGCGGTGGCGTCGATGGTGAGCGGATCGAGCCGCGGGAGCCGAGCCTGAGAGGCGCCGCGAGAGTCCGGTCTTGGAGCGCTATCGCCCTGGAGCATGCGCTGCAGCAGCGCGGTGGCCTCGACCAATTGGCCGGCACGCGTGAGGCGGGTTGCTTCGCGGACTATGTCTTGATTCAGCATCGTTCACCTCGTTCTGTCGGCGAGAGCGGCCTTGACCGCGGGAGTGGCGTGAAGGGCACCCAGCACCGAGACCGACGCGATTGTGGCGCGAGCCAACTCAGGAGTGACGTCCTGGGCGATGGTGGCTAAGCCCAAAACATTGATCTGCAGCATCTCGCCGGTGCGCCGCGCCGCTTCGAGATCTTCGCGAGTGTAGTTGCGCAGCCCAAGGTCCAGGTTCTTCCGGGCCGTGGATTGTCTGACGACTTCTACGTGGCGCTCGAGCTGGTTCCGGATTGCTGTCCGGATGAAATCGGTCCGGTTCGAATAGAACCCTTCCTGCACCATAAGATCGACATGACCGAGGTCGACGTAGCCAAGGTTGATCGTGATCTTCTCAGTGTCGGGGGCTTTGGGTCGCAACTCGCGCACATTGTCGGCCATAGCGCTAAACACCTCAATCACCATCCCACTGGATGGCGTGTGGATGATATTTAGATGCCCCTAGGGGACTTTCAAGGGATGAGCGGATATACCCGCGCCCAAGAGCGCGAGATCTGAGAATGGGAGCGTCACCCGTTTGGACTTTGGCGTCCATCCGGCGAGCACGCCGCTTGCGCTCCCCGGCCACTGGGAATGCATCCAATGACCGTCGAACAGTTCGCAGGCGCGCCGTCACGTCGAGAGCGGTCGCCGCATCGTCGCGCGCCAGGCAAATTCCTGGCGAAACTCGCCTCGATCATCGCAAGCCCAAGGGCCAGCTCGTTCAAGGGCTTCAAGCGGAAACAGGTTCGGCGTGCTCCCACGCCGGGCGCACACCAAAATCGAGAACACCGTCCGGTACCTGGGAATTGAAGTCGACGATGCACTCGCAATAGCAGGGCAGGTCGACGTCTGAATTGGCTGAGCAGAGCGGACCTGCTCTGCCCCTCATTACCAGCGACGGCAAACATCACGGCGGCTGAACCGCTCTTCGGCTTAGGGCCAGACTCGGTCCTGCAGGGCTGTCCTTGCTGCAGCCCGGTCTTCACTCAGAAGCTGTTGTTCGGTCCGATCAAGGAGCCGCGCCGCCCCGTCATTTTCGAGAGGCGAGGCCCCTTGATCTCACGCGGCGGATGCGAGTCGGCTTCCGTGGCCGAAAGACCCACGTTTCAGTTGCTGCCTCCGCCCGTTTGGGCGCGAAAGCCGGTTACGACGAACTACTCTCGGTGGGCACTATTTTCCACTCGGCGCGTTCCCCGTTGTAGTCGCCGTGGCCCCCGCTTGCTGCGGCTGCGGCGGCGCTGCCTTAGGAGCCGACGTCAGCATACGAATCTTCCATTGCCCATTCTCACGAACATCAAGAGCAGTCCAAATAGCGTTTATTTCTAGGACATCGCCTTTCTCACTCTTACCAGTAATGTGAGCTTCGCCAGTTGATAGAGCCATGTTTTCTGACAACGGCTGAACTTCGATCACCTTCACCTCGAGGCGATCAAGTCCAGCTTTGAAACCGTCCTCGTAAAACTTGGTATTGTCGGGCTCAATTCCATTCTGAGAAACACGCAGGTAGTTCTTCGTATAGAGTGACGTAATCCCGGCAGCATCTTGTTTGTTGAAGTGCTGCTCGTATGCTGAAGCTATCTTCCCAATTTCCTCCTTGAGATCTGCCGCAGTCGCAGGAACAGCCGACAGTAATAGTGAGAAACATACAGCTCCAAATGCGCGCATGATGTTAGCTCCCTGCTGTTGATGCCTCCCTAAAATAGAGGATGGAGACGAGGCTTACCTCCGTCCTCCTAAGCAACGTCGATCGCGCGGTCGCCCGGTTTCGAGGAACAGGTCCTGTCAGTATTACGGTTGGTACACCTCGGGCGCACTAGCGCCGACCTGCCACTTTCTTGCTGATTCATCGGATGATCGCGAAGTGACGTTGGCTCCTGCTCCAATATAGCTCAACACCGCGATGTCGGCCATGGGTCAAAGACTGCCTCGGCCAAGCCGAATTGCGCTGTTCGGCTCGCCTTTCGAAAGCTGACCCCCTCAGTTTTCTGAGCGAAGGGCAGCCACGGGCCAACAGCGGAAGTCGCGATGTTAGCAAGCATATCGCACCACGCCCTTTGGCGTAGCTGCGCGTCACGTTGGAGAACTCCCCTTCGAAGGTTGCGGCCGTCGGCCAGCCGTTGATCCATTTCATTTCGGCGGACCGGTCAGCAACCGTCTGCCGTACGCCGTTGACCACAAAGCTCGTCCCCGCAGCGTCTGAAACTGGCGTTTATGGCGCTCTGCTCGTGATTGGTCAGCACCACGCGCTCGATTCGAGCCTAGGTGCGAAACGTCAGTTCGCCTGACTGTGGCACGCAGCGCCCCTCCACTTGAGGCAATCGGTCCATCGCACTGTAACCAGCTCCACGGATCCATAGGTGCTCCACGCTCGGCCGAGCCGCACGTGAAATCTCATTCCTTCCGGAACGGACGTAAACTGACCACGTTTTTTTGCTTAGGATGCCGCTCTGATTAGGGAGCCGCAAAGCACCCCGAAAATGCCCGTGAGAGATGGAGAAGGACAATGGCCCACGAACGCCACGAGAACAGGGCTACCCATAATCCAGAGGATAAAGCTTCTCGCGCTGCCGAGAGAGCAACTGAGCAGACCCGGCGCATCGGATTGGCCGCGGCTGAGACAAACGAGCAAGTAGTGAAGACAGGCGCCAATCTTGTACAGCAGAATGCAGAGCTGTTCCAGAACACGTGGCGCTTTGGCCTGGATATGATGACGGCGATGCTGGGGCGTTCAGCAGATCACATGGGCAGAGCCCTTGGTGTGTCTGGAGATGAAGCTCAGGATGCGACCAAGAGATCTGCCCGGAACGCTGAGAGCATCCTCTATTCGGCCACAGCAATGAGCAAAGGTCTTAACGATGCTTCTCGAGAGTGCCTTGAGCTTGCGCGATATCAGATCGAGAGGAGCATGAAAGGAATGAGCGAACTTTGGCAGTGCCGAACGCCTCACGACTTTGCAGCGATGCAGACTGATTTGCTGCGGGAAAGTTTGGAGCGTACGCTACAGAGCAGTCGCCGGATTGCTGACGTTTCGGTGAAGGCGGTGGATGACGCCGCAACACACATGACCGAGACCATGAAGCGAGCAGCCTGATTTGAATTCGAGCGAAAAACTGCGGCCGAAAATCCCGGCCGCTGATCTGCTCGTTGACCTTAAGTCGGGAGGCGTACGAGGGCACTGGTCATATTTAGATGTCCCGTCACGAATTCACGGCAAGGTCGGGTCGCGGTGATCCGGGAGATGGACAAGGTCGCGAATCGGCTTGAGGCGACGAGCTGCGCCGATGTTAGAGGACCGCTGAGCGAGCCCTGTCGCTCAGAATTCCCGGGGCAAGTCATGCTCAGGAATTCCACAACACAAGGGTCGCGAGGGCGAAGCACGTAGGGCCCGAAAAGGGCCAATACCAGAAATCATTCCGAACGGTGTTTGCTGATCCAATCCGGGTTACCGCGCGGGCGCGTTTGGGAGCTACGTCTCCAATCGTCTGAAAGCCGACGCAGGTTCGGAAGGTTATCGGCTTGAGAAAGGCCAACCTCATTAACGAGGAAGTCATCATGATCGATGTCCAAGAATCGATGAGAACGTCTCGAAGCACGTCCGTGGAACAAGGGAAAGATCGGCCGCGTAAATCCCCCGCTCCGCCCAAAGTTGCGTGTCCTCTCCTTTCGTTCAAGCCGAGATGGGGCTGACTTCGTGATCAATCCGGAAGCCATAGCATTGCAACGTTAACGCCGCGCGAGCGGTAGGTTCTTTGACCTTGTCATTTGCGGTAAAATCGACAAGGAGATCGC
>NZ_VSST01000016.1 GCF_019402665.1 Bradyrhizobium canariense | reverse complement strand
AACGCGCCGCGAGGACGCGAAGCCGTGTCTGCGGCTACACACTCCCTGTCATCGCCCGGCTTGACCGGGCGATCAGTATTCCGAGACAGTTTATGACTGAACCGAGAAGCCGCGGCGCACTGGATTCCCCGCTTTCGTGGGAATGACAGTGGTGCTGGGAGGACGAAGCTGCCGCCTCATACGTCGTCATTGCGAGCGCAGCGAAGCAATCCAGTCTGCCGCCGCGGAGGGATTCTGGAATGCTTCCGCCTTCGCTAAAGCTTCGGCGGACACGTCGCTGCGCTCGCAATGACGGTTTGACGGAGTGTGCGCCACATTTCGTTCTCGCCAACGCTGCGCAATCTTCCGCAAGTAGCGCAGAATCCGCGCGCGGAAATAACGCGTGCCTTACCCTTGGTTCGCGACGCGCGCGCGGTCGAGGTGCTCCTCGATCTTGGGACGGTCGCGGGTGCGCTCGAAACTGGTGCAGAGCAGTTCGGTCTCCTCCAGCGAAACCGGCGCGCGATACAGCCGGCACATGAATTCGGCCGTTGCGCGTCCCTTGCCGGTACCCGGCCCGCGTTCGGCGAGAAACATGCAGTCTCGGCAGATGCTGGCATCGAGCCGCTGATGCGCCGCGTCGAGGTGATTGAGGATCTCGCGCAGCGAATCGCGCAGCCTGACGCACTCGTCGGGTCCGAGCGCGGTGACCGCGTTCAGCACGTGATTGATCGGATCGTGCTGGCTCAGGCACTTCTCGCCCTGCGCAGTGACGTGCAGCACGACAGAACGCTTGTCTTCGTGCGACGGCTTTCGCACCAGGAAGGATTTGCCCTCCAGCGTCTTCACGATCTGCGATGCAGTGGCCCTGGTGGCGCCGATGAAGCCGGCCAGCGCGGACGGCGTGCGCGAAAACCTGTTGGCGCGGCCGAGGAAGCGCAGCGCCATCCATTCTCGATCGCGCAACCCATGCTGATTGCCTTCGAAATACCAAGCCCTCGCCGCCTGAACCAGCAGCTCCACGGCTTCTCTTGCCAATGGCATGAATTCCTACCTTGCCCCGGGAAAAACGTTTGCGGCGCCCCGGAGCCGCCTTCGATCGTTGCGCACCAGCCGTTCGCGAGAAGCTGCAGCACCGGCAATGTCCGATACATGCACCGTGCTCTTCTCTCGCATGAAGGCACGGACTGCCCGGGGCCCGACCCGGACCGATGGGCATTGCAAGCTATGGCGCGGGAAGCGGTGTTGCTGATGGTATGCCATTCGCGGCGTCGTCGCACGGGAGCCCGAGTAGCCGTCGCCAGCAGACGATGGATCGGAGTAGTTCAACCGAAGCCCCTAAGGTTCAAGTCACACGCAGACGTTTCTTATCTTCGACGAAACGATGAATGAGCTTCTCAACAAAATCAAGTAGAGACCCTCTCGGAGACTGGATGTCGTCGCAGGCGAATGTAACGTTCAAGACAATCTCGCGCTTCGGGACACATGATGGTGAACGCAATACGCTGTCCCACCAGCAACATGCACGCGACTATGCGACAGTTTTATTGCACGGCCCATTGTTGGCAGTCGTTGATGCAAGTTGATCGAAGCTTGTGCACGACGACGATGTGCCTCGGCATGTCATCCACAACTTGTGCGTTCTGCCAAGAATTGTCCGAGGGAACTCACAGGAAGTACACGCGGCGGTTGTCCGGGCCGGAGGATGGAGTCGCATTCGGCGCGGCTACCTCACCCGAACGGTGGAGAAGATCACGGCCGAAACCGGAGACGGTCGCGCAGGCGCATGCGCTGTAAGCGTGGCGGCATGCGCAATCGCCTGTCGAAAACAACGAGCAAGGTGCGATCGCGGGCGCCTCGCGGCCGACCCAAGTTGAGACTTGCTAGTCGCCCTTGAGCATATCCCGCAGTTCGCGAAACGGATCGGCGCTTGGCGCAGCCGAGGCGTCCTGCCTCATCGCGCCGTAGATTCTCGGAACCATGTCGACCGCCTGATCGAGCCCCGAATCACGTCCCGTTTGGTATCCGCCCATCAGGCGAAGGTCGCGCGTGTCCTCGTATTTGGCGATCATGGCGCGCAGCTTGCTCACCAATTCGCGCTCTTCGGGATCCCAGACGTTATGGGCGAGGCGGGAGACCGAACCCAGAACGTCCACCGCCGGGTAGCGCGCCTGGTCGGCGATGTGCCTGGAGAGCACGATGTGTCCATCGAGTGTGCTGCGGATGGTATCGGCGATCGGCTCGTTGTGATCGTCGCCGTCCACCAGCACGGAGAAAATCCCGGTGATCGTCCCGGACCCCTCCTCGCCGGGGCCGGCGCGCTCCAGAAGGCGCGGCAGATCGGTGAAGACGGTGGGTGCGTAGCCGCGTGCGACCGCGGGCTCGCCGGCGGCGAGCGCAACTTCACGGGCGGCGTGGGCGAAGCGGGTGATCGAATCGACCATGAGCAGGACCGATTCGCCGCGGTCGCGGAAATATTCGGCGACCGCCATGGCCGTCTTCGGCGCCAGTCGTCGCATCATCGGGCTCTCGTCTCCCGTCGACACGATCGTGACGGCGCGGTGACGATCGGCGCCCAGCACGTCCTCGATGAACTCGCGCACCTCGCGGCCGCGCTCGCCGACCAGCGCCAGCACGACGGTGTCGAAGCCCTGACTGCGGGCGAGCATCGCAAGTAGCGTCGATTTACCGACGCCGGAACCGGCAAAGATGCCGACGCGCTGGCCGGCGCAGATCGGGGCGAACAGGTCGATGACGCGTACGCCGGTGCGCAGCGGCTTGTGGACTCGTGCGCGCTTCATGGCCGAAGGCGCCTCCGCCTCGGCCGAGACCGGACGCGACCCGGGGGTGAGAGGGCCCTGTCCGTCCAGCGGCGCTCCGAGCGCGTTGATGACGCGGCCCTTCCAGCTCGGATCTGGCGCGAAGGACAACGGGGGCATCCGGTAGGCGACCGAGCCGAGGCCGCCGGCGAACTGCCGGTCGAACGGCTTGGCGATGATGCCTTCGCTGTCGATCCGCACCACCTCGCCGATCTGGGGCTTGCCGCCGGAGTTGACGCCGATCAGTTCGCCGAGCCTGACGAAGCGCGACAGGCCGGAGACGCGGAAATGTGTCGACGCGATCTCGGAGATCGCGCCGCTGACGCTTGCCAGGGGAGTGCTCTGCTGAAGCTCCAGCAGCGCCCACTCAAGTTGCCGAAGAGCGTTCAAGGAAACCGTCCAACCTCATTGCGCGCGGAGCGCAGTCTATTTGCCGGGTTCGCCCAGCGTCCGGATTGCGTTCTGGAGCGAGCTCTCGGTGCCCTCGATCATCGAATTGGTGCCGTCGAAGGCGCGCGAGGCCGCGATCAGCTTCGTCAATTCCATCATCGGATTGGCGCCGGAGCCCTCGACATAGCCCTGCTTGAAGCCGTCGCGGGAGAAGTCGGCGATGGCTGTCGCAGGCCGGTTGGGCGTGACGCCCGAATTGCCGTAGCGGTCGAGATTGGCGTCGGCGGGAATGTTGAACAGGCCGATGGTGCCGATTTCGTTGTTGTCCTGGGTGATCGCGCCGCTGCGCGCGATCGAGACCGGTCCGCCGTTCGGATCGAGGGTGATCTGCGCGCCGCCGGAATCGATGACCGGGAAGCCGGACACGGTCTGAAGGTCGCCGTTGGCGGCGATCTGGAGGCGGCCGTCGCGCGTATAGACCGTGCCGTTCGGACCGGCGAAGGCGATCCAGCCCTGTCCGACCACGGCGACGTCGAGCGGGTTGCCGCTCTCGGTGATGCTGCCCATCTCGCGCGAGATGATGTTGTCGCCGGGCGAGGAAAAGGCGACCGGGTTCGCGCCCGCCTTGGACAGCACCGTCTCGAACTTCACCACGTCGGTGCGGAACGCCGCCGTGTTGACGTTGGCGACGTTGTTGGCGATCGTCTGGAGGCGCTTTTCGAGGGCGACCTGCGCCGACAATCCTACATAGAGGGCCGATTGCATGACTTACCTGTTGAACTTGATGTTCTGAAGTGTCGTGAGCACGTTGCTATCCATGCTGATCGACGGTGCGGCGCCGCCGATCAGGACCAGCGCCGGGTTGGTCGAGGTGTCGCTCTGGGCCTGGGTCGCATCCCACATCGCCGCGAAGCGCTGCACGAATTTGGTGACCTTGGCCGGGTCCTGGAAATCGGTGAGCTTGATCTTGCTGGTGATCATCTTGGCCTGGGCATCGATATCAGCCGAGCTGATCGTCGATGGCAGCCCGAGCGCCGTCTGGACCACTTGCGTCATCGCCTTGTCCGCGAGGATCTGGTAGGAATTGGTGATCGTGGAGGCCTTGCGCGTGAAATAGAGCGCCAGCCGCAGGCCCTCGTTCTGGTCGCCCGCCTTCTCCTCCATCGTCTGCGTGACGTATTGGGTCGCGGTGCCGGTCGTGGCCGCGGCGGTTTGGGTCGCCTTGTCGCCGAGGGCGGCGAAATTGAAGGCGGCGGCGAATTGCCGATAGCGGGTGTCGGTCAGCTTGTTGGCGAAGGTCTTGTTGTCGGCGATACCCTCGGTCAGCACCTTGCGCATGAACGCCTTGGCGTAGGTCATGTCGCTGAGGCCATATGCCTTCATCGCGTAGGAATAGAGGCGATAGTCCTTCAGGAAGTCGTCGATGGTCTTCACGTTGCCGATGTGGCTGAGGAAGTAATCGGTATCGCGGCTGACATCCGGCTGCGTCGCGACCTGTGTCAGCGACTTGCCCATGTCCTTGGTCAGTCTGGTGTAGTCCGCGATGGTGGATAGCATGACCCGCGCCCCTCTGGCCGCTCTCGCGACGTCGTCCCAAGCTGCCGTGAATCGCTTGCGCGAGGCTGGCGAGGGGGAAGCCAGCCTCGCGCAAGGCTCGCCGACTAGATATTCCCGATGGGATCGGTGATGGAGCGGCGCGTTGGGCAGTTTCGTGGGGATCGTCATCACGGTAGCGGCACTGCTGGGCGGATTCGCCGCCATGGGCGGGCATCTGGGCGTGCTCATGCAGCCGTGGGAGTTCGTGATCATCATGGGCACCGCGGCCGGCACCTTCATCATGGCCAATCCCTGGAAGACGGTCGCGGATACCGGGCTTGCCTGCGTGCAGGCAGTGACGGGGGCGGTGCCCGGCCAGCGCTACTATCTCGATCTGCTCGGCGCGCTGCACGCGCTGATGCGGGAGCTGCGGGGCAAGGGCCGCAACGAGGTCGAGGCGCATATCGACGATCCCGCGTCCTCCGAGATCTTCAAGGCGTTCCCGAGCGTGCTCGGAGATCCGTCGCTGCTCCAGTTTATCTGCGATTACGTCCGTCTCATCATCATGGGTAATGCGCGAACGCACGAGATCGAAGCGCTGATGGACGAGGAGATCCACACCATCGTGAAGAGCAAGCTGGCGCCCTATCACGCGCTGGTGGTGGTCTCGGAAGCTCTGCCTGCGCTCGGCATCGTCGCCGCGGTGCTCGGCGTCATCAAGGCCATGGGCGCACTCGACCAGTCGCCGAAGCTGCTGGGCGGCTTCATCGGCGCCGCCCTCGTCGGCACTTTCGCCGGCATTTTCCTGTCCTACGGCATCATTTCGCCCTTCGCGATGAAGGTGAAGATGACGCGCGAAAAGCGTTGCCGGCCCTACATCATCGTCAAGCAGACGCTGCTGGCGTTCATGAACGGCGCCATGCCGCAGATCGCCGTCGAGCACGGCCGCAAGATGATCGCGAGCCCCGAGCGGCCCTCGATCGACGTCGTCGAGAACGAGACGATCGCGGGGCCCAAGCCGGTCGTGACCGAGGTTGAACCGAAGGCTGCGCGCGCATCATGATGGAAGCCCTCGACGTCGATCAGCGCAAGCCGCTGCCGAACTATCTGCTGGACGCCGCCGGCATCTCGATCGAGCGCATGCCGATGCTCAATGTGATCTTCGATCGCATGGCGGCATCGTGCACGGACAGCCTGCAGCCGATGGCTGGAACGCCATGCTATTTCTCGGTCAACGGCATCACCAACGACCGTGTCGGCGACATCGTCAAGGACTACGAGGCCAACGCGGTTGCGGCCGTGCTATATGCCGAGCAGTGGGACTCCCGCATCATCATCATGCTCGACCGCGACTTCGTGTTCACGATGGTCGAGGCGATGTTCGGCTCCGATGGCGCCGAACCGCCGCTCGACGTCGAGCGCAGCTTCTCGAACATCGAGATCCGCCTGGTCCAGGCGCTGTTCGAGCGGTTCGCCAAGGCGCTGCAATCCGCTTTCGCCGGCACCTCCAACGTCACCTTCCGCGTCGAGCGGGTCGAGACCGCCATGGCGTCGCTGGCGATCGGGCGCAGCGGCAACATGTCGATCTGCGCGAACATCATGCTGCAGGCGCTCTACCGCGGCGGTCAGATGTTCCTCATCATTCCGCACTCCGCGCTCAACCCGCTCAGGCAGAAGCTTGCGACCGTCGTCGTCAGCGACGGCCGCGCGGCCGATCCGCGCTGGCGCGAGCAGATGGAGACCGAGGTTCACCGCACCGAGGTGACGCTGAGTGCCGTGCTGGACGAGAAGATGATTTCGCTCGGCGACGTCGTGAAGTTCCAGGTCGGGCAGGTGCTCGAGCTCGAAGCCACGCCGCGCACGCTGGCCCGGCTCGAGAGCAACAACCAGGTGCTGTTCTGGTGTCAGATCGGCCAGCTTGATGGCTATTACGCCATGCAGGTGGCAGATCCCGTCGATCAGAAACGGGAGTTCGTCGATGATATCCTATCTCGTTGATGCCGTGCTACTGATCGCGCTCGCCTTCACCAGCATGCGGGTGACCCGGATGCATCGTGAGCTGGCGCGGCTGCGCAGCTACCAGGGCGAGTTCTCGACGATCGTCCAGGAGACGGCGGGCACCTTCGACACGGTCATCACCGCGGCGCATGATTCTACCGCAAATCTCGGGCGGCTCGCCAACGTGCTGAGCACGAAGATCGATCAGGCCCACGAGGCGATCGCGGCGCTCGATGCGAGGAGTGGGCTCGGATCCGCGGCGACCGCGGGCGGCGCCGACGTGAACAAGCATTGAAGCCGAAACCGGCGGAATAAATACGGTCGGAACGTCGCGGCGCTCCGGGAGTGGAAATACCAAGAGGCGATACCAGATGGCGCAATCCTTCGATTATGAGTCAGCATCGGCGTCCGACGAGGGGCATACCGAGACATCTCCGCTGGAGCGGCTGGCGGAGATCGCCGCGCGCACTGCGGAGGAGACCGGCAAGTTCGCCAATGTCGATGCCATTCTGCGCATTCCCGTGACCATGCAGGTGGTGCTGGGATCGGCCACCATTCCGGTGGCAAATCTGATGAAGCTCGGCCGCGGCGCGGTGGTTCCGCTCGACCATCGGGTCGGCGAACCCGTCGACGTCGTCGTCAACGGCCGCGTCGTCGCCCGCGGCGAGGTGGTCGTGGTCGAAGAAGACAATTCCCGCTTCGGCGTCTCGCTCACCGAAATTGTCGGGCCGTTGGGACAGGGTGATACCTGACCATGGCGGCACAGGTCGGCATGGCTCCCATCAAGCAGCGAGGCGTTGCCACGCTGGGCGGGACGGAGAAGGTCGCGGCACTCCTGCTCGCCATGGGCCGGCAGGCGGCCGCGAGCGTGCTCGCGCAGTTCGAGCCGCAGGATATCCGCACCGT
Source organism: Bradyrhizobium canariense (assembly GCF_019402665.1). GTDB lineage: Bacteria > Pseudomonadota > Alphaproteobacteria > Rhizobiales > Xanthobacteraceae > Bradyrhizobium > Bradyrhizobium canariense. The sequence continues at coordinate 113,081 of NZ_VSST01000016.1, read as the reverse complement.
TACAAAGGCCGCGGCCGAGCTGCGGCCGATCACGGCGCAGGAACTCGAAGCGATCGTCGAGGAGTTCGCCCAGCAATTCTCGATGGGCGCCAACATTCTCGGCACCCTCGGCGGCCTGGAAGCCGTGCTCGGCGACGTGCTTCCGGCCGACCAGGTCTCGGCCATCATGTCGGACCTGCTCGGCAATTCGAGCCGGTCCGTGTGGGACCGCGTCTCGTCGGTGTCGGAAAACTCGCTGGCAAGCTACCTGTCCAAGGAGCATCCGCAGACCGCGGCGCTCATCCTGTCCAAGGTCAAGCCGTCCTGCGCCGCCAAGGTCATGAGCCAGCTGCCGTCGAGCCTGCGCAACGAGCTGATGCGGCGCGTGCTCAGCCTCAAGCCGATCGTCGACGACGCCCTGAGGGTCCTCGAGAAGACGCTGCATGAGGATTTGACGCTGAACTTCGCCCGCAACCTCGGCGCGGACACTTATGCCCGCGTCGCCGACATCATCAACAAGATGGAGCGCGGACACATCGAGGACATGCTCAAGAGCCTGTCGGAGAAGCGGCCGAAGTCGGCCGAAGTGCTGAAGGAGCTGCTCTTCACCTTCGACGACGTGACCAACCTGACGCCGAAGGCGCGCACCATGATCTTCGACCAGGTGCCGACCGATCGCATCGTCATCGCGCTGAAGGGCACCGACAAGCACTTCCGCGAGATGATCCTGTCCTCGGTCGCCTCGCGCGTCCGCCGGGTCGTCGAGCACGAACTCGCCATTGGCGAACCGTCGAACCAGCGCGATGTGCTGGAGGCGCGGCGCGTGATCACCGACCTCGCGCTCGACCTCGCGGAAAAGGGCGAAATCGAGCTCAACCCCGAGCAGGAGGATGAGCTGGTCTTCCGCTGACCGCTGAACCGGCATGGCAGAAACAACCGATCAGGAGAGCAAGACAGAAGAGCCGACCGAGAAGAAAGTCCGCGATGCGCTCGAACAGGGCAAAATCCCGGTCTCTCGGGAGGCTTCCATCTTCGCCTCGATGGCCGCGCTGATGGTGATCCAGATGTTTCTGATCGGTCAGGGCGTGCAGCAATTGACGCCGATGCTGACGGGCTTTCTCGATGATCCCGACGGTTTCCCTCTCAGCACCGGGGCCGACGCCCTCAATCTTCTTACCGTGGTAGGCCTTCAGGCATTGCGATTCCTGGTGCCGCTAGTCGTCACTCTGTCGGTGTTCGGGCTGGCAGCGTCGCTGTTGCAAAATGCTCCCAGCCTGGTGCTCCAGCGCATCACGCCGGACCTTTCGCGAATCTCGCCGCTCAGCGGCTGGAGCCGGCTGTTTGGATCGCAGGGCCTTGTCGAGTTCGCCAAGTCGCTGTTCAAGCTCGCCGCGGTGACTATCGTCGTCGTGTTCGTTCTGCGCTCGTCGGAAGCGAAGGCGTTCGAGGCGATGTACACTGATCCGGTCGCGCTGCCGGAGATGATTCTCAATATCGCCATGCGAATCGTCTCGGCGATCTGCATCGCGACCATCGTCCTGGTCGCGGTCGATCTCGCCTGGGCGCGCTTCCACTGGCGGCGCGAGCTGCGCATGACGCGGCAGGAGATCAAGGACGAGCACAAGCAGGCCGAAGGCGATCCGCTGATCAAGGCGCGCCTGCGCTCGCTGGCGCGCGACCGCTCGCGCCAGCGCATGATCGCCTCCGCATCGCGCGCGACGTTGGTGATCGCGAACCCGACGCACTTCGCGATCGCGCTGCGCTACAATCGCGAAGAAAATCCGGCCCCGATCGTCGTGGCGAAGGGCATGGACGTGATTGCGCTGAAGATCCGCGAAGTCGCCGAGCAGAACCGAATTCCGGTGATCGAGAACAAGGCGCTGGCGCGCGCGCTCTACGAGGCGGTTCAGGTCGACCAGGTGATTCCGGCGGAGTTCTTCCGGCCGGTCGCCGAGATCATCTACTTCCTGCAGTCCAAGCAGACGCCGCGGTCCGAGAAGGTCCAGTAGAATTCCGAGGACGGCGTCTGTTCCATCAGCCTGACGAAAGCTTGCGACCCTAAGGTTACACCGTCTGAACCAGAATGGTGCTGCCGTGGGACCGCTCTATCTCTTCGAACTCGCATCGTCGCAGGCGCGATACCTCGAGCTCCGCCAATCGACGATCGCCACCAACGTCGCCAACGCCAACACGCCGGGCTTCAAGGCGCGCGACGTCGAACCCTTCAACAAGGTGCTCGACGGCATGCCGGTGAGACTGGCGACCACGTCGCCGTCGCACCTGCAGCTCTCCCCAGGCGAGAGCGACACGCGGGCGACCGCGAAGAAGGACAGCTGGGACGTGGTTCACTCCGGCAATTCCGTCAGTCTCGAGCAGGAAATGATCAAGGGCAGCGACGTCAGTCGCGACTACTCGATGAACTCGGCTATCGTGCGGTCGTTTCACCGCATGCTGCTGTCGAGCGCGAAGACCTGAGGTGAACTGACATGCTGGACTCACTGCAATCCTCGTTGACGGTCGCGAGCTCCGGGCTCGAAGCGCAGTCGACGCGCATGCGCATCGTCTCGGAGAACCTCGCCAACGCGACGTCGACGGGGCGTGCCGCCGGCGCCGATCCCTATCAACGCAAGACGATCACCTTCGATGCCGCGATGGACCGCGCCTCGGGCGCGCAGCTGGCGAAGGTCAAGGAAATCGGCGTCGACACCACGCCGTACCGCGTGGAGTACGAGCCGGGGCATCCCGCTGCCGACAAGGCCGGCTACGTCAAGCTGCCGAACGTCAACATGATGATCGAGATGGCGGACATGCGGGAAGTCAACCGCTCCTATGAAGCCAATCTCCAGGTCGTGAAACAGGTGAGGTCGATGCTGGGCATGACCATCGACCTGCTGAGGAGCTGACAATGCTTGAAGCGATTTCATCGACTGCGATCTCAACTGCGCAGGCGGCAAGCCGCGCGACCGAGACGCAGGCCATCTCGCCGGCGGCCACGCCCGCGATCCAGTCCGGCGGCGACGTCGGATTCGAATCGGTCATGAAGCAGGTGACGACGGACGCGATCGGGACGCTGAAGGCGGGCGAGGCGGCCTCGATCTCGGCGATGCAGGGCAAGGAATCGACGCGGCGCGTCGTGGAGGCACTGATGTCGGCCGAGCAGGCCTTGCAGACGGCGGTCGCAGTTCGCGACAAGGTCGTGCAGGCCTATCAAGAAGTCGTTCGGATGTCGATCTGATCAAGGAGTGACGCTGTGAAATCGCTTGCTATCGCGGCCACGGGCATGAACGCCCAACAGACCAACATCGAAGTCATCGCGAACAACATCGCCAACATCAACTCGACGTCGTACAAGCGGGCGCGTGCCGAGTTCACCGATCTGTTCTACCAGATGGACCGCATGCAGGGCGTTGCCAACACCAGCGGCTCCTCGCCGATTCCGGAAGGCGCCAATCTTGGGCTCGGCGTCAAATCGGCGGCGATCCGCAAGCTGCACATCCAGGGCGCGCTCACGCAGACCGGCAATCCCTACGACATGGCGATCAACGGCCGCGGCTGGTTTCAGGTGCTCGGCCCGAACAACGAGGTGCAGTATACCCGTGCCGGCTCGTTCAACACCAATGCCAACAGCCAGCTCGTCACGACCGACGGCTATCTGCTGGATCCCGCCATCACGGTGCCGCAGGGAACGGTCCAGGTCACGGTCAACCAGACCGGACAGGTGTTTGCCAAGCTGGATACGGAAGTGAACCCGAGGCAGATCGGCCAGCTCAACCTCGCCAATTTCGCCAACGAGGCCGGCCTCGAACCGCTGGGCAGCAATCTCTATCGCGAAACCACGGCGTCCGGCACGCCGGTCGTCGGGCTGCCCGGCGATTCCGGCTACGGCAAGATCAACCAGCAATATCTCGAAGCCTCGAACGTCGACCCGGTCAAGGAAATCACCGAGTTGATCTCTGCCCAGCGTGCCTACGAAATGAATGCCAAGGTCATCCAGGCCTCGGATGAAATGGCCCAGACGGTCTCGAAGGGCATGCGCTAGTTCCGGTGTATCCATGTTGAACAGGATGGGCTCGATCATGCGCGGGTTGGCCGCCGTGCTGCTGGTTCTCGTCTCGGCGCGTCCCGCCGCGGCCGAGGAGAAGCGGCTTCCCGTGCCGGCCGTCTCGATCCGCGCCGGCGAGCTGATCCGGGACGACATGATCACCGAGCGCGCCTTCGCGCCGAACGTGCTCGGCGTGGCCATGTTCATCGAAGGACGCCAGGTCCTGGTCGGCCGTATGGCGCGTCGCGCGCTGCTCCCCGGCCAGCCGATCCCGACCAACTCGGTGGAGGATCCCTGGACGGTCGCCCGCGGCGCGATGGTCAAGGTCGTGGTCGAAGACAGCGGCCTGTCGATCGTGACCTACGGCGCAGCGATGCAGTCGGGTGCGCCCGGCGCGCTGATCCCGATACGAAACACCGACACCGGTGTGATCATCAGGGCCGTCGTCCAGCCGGACGGCACCGTCAAGGTCGTGGACGGGTCATGACCAGAGTCCTGCTTGCGCTCGTCCTGCTCGTTTCCGCCGCCAGCGCCCAGGCCGCCGTCCGCATCAAGGACATCGCGGACATCAAGGGATTGCGCGAAAACCAGATCGTCGGCTACGGCCTCGTCATCGGCCTGAACGGCACCGGCGACACGCTCCGCAATGCGCCGTTCACGGAGCAGTCCCTGCAATCGATGCTCGAGAACATGGGCATCAATGTCCGGAACGAGACCACGAGCACCAACAATCCGCCGCGTCCGACGACGCTGCGCACGCGCAATGTCGCGGCCGTGATGGTGACCGCGGACCTGCAGCCCTCGATCGGTGCGGGCGAGCGCATGGACGTGACCGTGTCGTCGCTCGGCGATGCGACCTCGCTGCTCGGCGGCACCCTGGTGATGACGTCGCTGCGCGCGGCGGACGGCGCGGTCTATGCAGTGGCGCAAGGCGCGGTCACGGTCGCCGGTTACAGCGTCGGTGGCCAGGCCCAGAACGTCAGCCAGGGCACGCCGACCGCGGGCCGCATTCCGAACGGCGCGCTGGTCGAGCGCGAGGTGCAGGGTAGCCTCCACGAAATGGAGTATCTTGTGCTGGAGCTCAAGAACCCCGACTTCGTCACCGCAACGCGAATCCTCGACGCCATCAATCGCTACGCGGGCGGACGCTACCGCGCGCAGATCGCCTTCGAGCGCGACTACCGCACCATCGTGCTGTCGAAGCCGCGCCATATCGGACCGGTCCGCTTCCTCGCCGAAATCGGCGAGCTGACCGTAGAGCCGGACACGCCGGCGCGGGTCGTAATCAACGAACGTACCGGCACCGTGGTGATCGGACGCGACGTACGGATATCGACCGTTGCCGTGACGCACGGCAATCTGACGGTCCGCGTCACCGAGCTTCCCGTGGTGTCGCAACCGGCGCCCTTCTCGAAAGGGCAGACGGTGGTCGTGCCCCAGACCGTGGTCGAGGCCAACGAAGCCGGATCGCAGGTGGCGATCCTGAGCGGCGTCGATCTCCAGCGCCTGGTGCGCGGCCTGAACCAGATCGGCCTGAAACCATCCGGCATCATCGCGATCCTCCAGGCGATCAAGACGGCCGGCGCCCTCCAGGCGGATGTCATCGTGCAATGACGCGTAAGCGCCGTGCAAGCTTGGTCGCTCAATGCTCTCTCGACCGAGAATCGTACGCGGGCCGATGTTGAAGCTGGATCATAAAGCCAAACTCCTCCTCTTGGTCGCGGCCTCCGCGCTCGCGAGCGCTTCGCCCGTTCTGGCGCTGGATGAGGCCAAGCCGTCGAAGCCGCTCAACCTGCTGTCCTTCGCACGCGCCCGCGCGCCTGGCCCGCAGAAGCCGATCTCGTCGCTCCCGAGCGACAATGCATCGATGCGAGCGACGGCGTGGGCAGCCGAAGATTCGGGACCCGCGACCACGGGTGCCGTGCCGGCCTCCGAGAAGCCCGCGCCGGCAGCCACAGCCGCGCCGCGACCGGCCAAGCCCGGCAGCGTCACGGCACCGCCGAAGCCGGTACCGCCCCAGGCCGCTGCAACCGCGGACAACGAAGTCGCGCTGTTCTGCAGCAATGTCGCCGACCCCGCCGTCGATGCAAGGCTGGCTTGGCAGCTCAAGGAGCTGGAAAAGGCCGAGAACCAGCTTCGCGAGCGGATCGCCGAGGTCGAGGCCAAGCGCGCGGAATATGAGAAGTGGATGGCATTGCGCGACGACTTCCTGAAGAAGGCCGAAGCGAGCGTCGTCGAGATCTACTCGCGCATGAAGCCGGATGCCGCCGCAACCCAGATCGCCGGAATGGCAGACGAGACGGCTGCGGCCGTGCTCGCAAAGCTCAGCCCGAGGAGCTCGAGCGCAATCTTCAACGAGATGGAGACGGGGCGCGCGGCGCACCTCGCCGATCTGCTCGGCGGAATGCGTCGCGTGGATGACGGAAAGACCAAATAGATGAAGAACCTGATCCTCATCCTGTCGCTGTTCTCGCTTGCCGGATGCGTCACTGATCCGGCCGAGGTCCTGACTGGCCCGCGATTGTCGCCGGTCGGGAGCGGGCTGAGGACGCAGGCCGATCCGATTCCCGTGACGCCCCGTATGCACTCGCCCGTCAGCTATCGCTCGACCTGGGACGATGGCACCGACCTCTACCGCGATCCCCGCGCCCGGCGCGTTGGCGACGTCGTGACGGTGATCATCTCGATGCAGGACAAGGCCAAGCTGGACAACAAGACCGGCCGCTCGCGAGATTCGCAGATCAAGTTCGGGCTCGACTGGCTGATGGACGTTGCGGGATGGCAAGACAAGGGCTCGACGAGCGCCAACCTCAACACCAACACCCAGATCAAGGGCAACGGCCAGATCGACCGCACAGAGGATATCAAGCTGTCGATCGCGGCCATCGTCACCGACGTGCTGCCGAACGGCAATATGATGATCAGCGGCTCGCAGGAATTCAAGGTCAACACGGAAATGCGCGTGCTCAACGTCGGCGGCATCGTGCGTCCACGTGATATCTCGAGAACCAACACGATCTCCTACGAGAAGATCGCCGAGGCACGCGTGGCCTATGGCGGTCGCGGAAATCTCTCTGACGTGCAGCAGCCTGGATGGGGACACCGGATCTATGACGCCGTGGCACCGTTCTGAGATGCGCGACCGTCGGGCCGCGTCGCGGGGGCAGGGGACGTCATGCGCCTGATTGCAGCCATCCTGGTGTTGACCCTGATCGCGATCGGTGCGGGCGCGCTTGCCGGCCTGCATCTGTTTGCGGCCGCCGAGCGCGTCGCCGATGCGAAGAAAACCGCCACGCCGCCGCCTCTTGCCTCGAGCTACGCCGGCAGCGCGCGGCTCAGGAAGCTGTCCCCGATCGTGACTAATCTTGGCGCGCCGGCCAACAACTGGGCCCGCATCGAAGCCTCCATGGTGACCGAGAGCATGAGCGACGAGGATGCCGGCATCCTGGCGGCCCATGTCAGCGAGGACATCGTCACCTATCTGCGGTCGGCGACGGTGGCGCAGTTCGAGGGATCGCGCGGGCTTCAGCACCTGCGCGACGACCTGACCGAACGCGCCAATATCCGCTCCTCGGGCAAGATCCGCGAATTGATCATTGAGACGTTGGTGATTCAGTGAAACTGAGAGTCCTGCTGCTTGCGTTGCTCCTGGTCGTGCTGCCCGAAGTGGCACTGGCCCAGATTCCGGACCTCAATTCGCTGCTGCCCCCGGGCAACGGCTCGACCAGCGGCCGGATCATCCAGCTGATGGCGGTGATCACGGTGCTGTCCGTGGCGCCGGGACTGCTCATCATGGTGACGAGCTTCACGCGATTTGCGGTGGCGCTGTCGTTCCTGCGGGCCGGTCTCGGCCTCCAGACCACGCCGGCAAATCTGGTGCTGATCAGCCTCGCGCTGTTCATGACCTTCTACGTGATGGCGCCGACCTTCGACCGCGCCTGGGAAACCGGCATCCAGCCGCTGATGAAGAACGAGATATCGGAGGAAGAGGCCTATCTGAAGATCACCGATCCGTTCCGCGAATTCATGCTGGCCCATGTTCGCGACAAGGATCTGCAGACGTTCGAATCGCTGGCCGCGGAGAGCTTCCGCAGGAAGTTCGACGACAAGCGCGTCGACATGCGCGTCATCATTCCGGCCTTCATGATTTCCGAGCTCAGGCGCTCGTTCGAAATCGGATTCCTCATTATCCTGCCGTTCCTCGTCATCGACATGATCGTGGCGACGCTGACCATGTCGATGGGCATGATGATGATGCCGCCGACGATCCTCGCACTTCCGTTCAAGATGCTGTTCTTCGTGCTGATCGACGGCTGGAACCTGCTCGCCTCCGGGCTGGTGCGGTCGTTCTCGTAGCGGCAACGAGCGCCAGCCGGATGGTTATGGTTAGCGAGAAGTACCGGACTATGGTTAGCAATAGGTACTGTTAACCATCTGATTTTACAGCGTAATTCAAGCCGATCTTAATCTGCGCGCAAGATTCGGCGTGTTAGCAATGCGGCACGGCGGGTTGGACCCCACCCATATCAGTCCAAAGGCATGATGCCGCCCCTCCGTACCGGTGAAAGCCCGGTATGTCCCCTCGTGAAAATGTAACGCGTACATAAAGGGACATTCGCAATGTCAAGCCTGCTTACGAACTCGACCGCCATGACCGCACTCCAGACCTTGCGGTCTGTGAGCTCGCAGCTCTCCACCACGCAGACCCGCATCTCCACCGGCCAGCGCGTCTCGACCGCCTCGGACAACGCTGCCTATTGGTCGATCGCGACGTCTATGCGCGCCGACAACGCCGCGCTCTCGGCGGTCTCCGACTCGCTTGGTCTGTCGGCCGCGACCGTCGACACCGAATATACCGCTCTGACCACGGTCATCGGCGACAAGGACTCCGGGCTGACCAAGCTCCAGTCCCTGCTGGTCGAAGCCAAGACCGCCGGTATCGACCGCAGCAAGATCCAGGCCGACGTCACCCAGATCCAGCAGCAGATGAAGGCGACAGCCAGTGCGGCGACCTTCAATGGCATCAACTGGCTGAGCACGACCGCCACGACGCCGACGACCTTCAGCCTCGTGTCATCGTATTCGCGTATCGGCGGCACGCCCACCATCGGCTCCATCACCGTGACGACCGCCAACTACTCGCTCTACACCTCGGCGCAGGGCGGCATTCTGGACACGGCTGGTTCGACCGCTCCGTCGATCGACACGATGAGCATCTCCGCACTGACCGACTCGGCAGCTGACCAGACCACGCTCGATGGCTACATCGCGCAGGTCACCGCTGGCATCAACTCGGTTGCCTCGGCCGCCGCCAATCTCGGTGCCGTCAAGAACCGCCTCTCGACCAACACGGACTTCGTGAAGTCGCTGATGGACTCGGTGGACCGCGGTATCGGCCAGCTCGTCGACGCCGACATGAACCAGGAGTCCACCCGGCTGTCGGCCCTCCAGGTCCAGCAGCAGCTTGGCGTGCAGGCGCTCTCGATCGCCAATAACAGCAGCCAGAGCATCCTGTCGCTGTTCCGCTAAACCTCGAACCATCCGGGGAGGGCCGCGCTTCTCGCGAAGCGCGGCCCTTTCGCTTGGCCGTGACGTCGCGCGCCGTAATTTCGGCTGCCCTGTTGCGGTCAAGACACAGGGCCACAAGCCCCGCACAAGCTTCGCGGGCTATCGTCGCCGTTACGACAGGTTGGGCCTTGACGCTTTTGCGCAGCCCAAAGGCATGACGCCGCCCTGCCGTACCGGTGCAAGTCCGGTATGTCCCCAACTCAATCCAATCTCCAAAGGGACATCAAAATGGGTTCTAGCCTCCTCACCAACTCGTCTGCAATGACCGCGCTGCAGACCCTTCGCAACGTCAGCTCGCAGCTCGCGACGACGCAGAACCGGATCTCAACCGGTATGCGTGTTTCGACCGCCTCAGACAACGCCGCCTATTGGTCGATCGCGACGTCGATGCGCTCCGACAACGCCGCGCTTTCCGCGGTTTCCGACTCGCTCGGTCTGTCGGCTGCGACCGTCGACACCGAATATACTGCTCTGACCTCGGTCATCGGCGACAAGGACTCCGGCCTGACCAAGCTCCAGGCGCTGCTGGTCGAAGCCAAGACCGCTGGTATCGACCGCACCAAGATCCAGGCTGACATCACCCAGATCCAGCAGGATATGAAGCTCAAGGCCAACTCGGCGACCTTCAACGGCATCAACTGGCTGAGCACGACCGCCACGACGCCGACGACCTTCAACCTGGTGTCGTCGTACTCGCGCGTCGGCGGTACGCCCACCATCGGCTCCATCACCGTGACGACCGCCAACTACTCGCTCTACACCTCGGCGCAGGGCGGCATTCTGGACACGGCCGGTTCGACCTCTCCGTCGATCGACACGATGAGCATCTCCGTGCTGACCGACTCGGCAGCTGACCAGACCACGCTCGACGGCTACATCGCGCAGGTCACCGCCGGCATCAACTCGGTGGCCTCGGCCGCCGCCAATCTCGGTGCCGTCAAGAACCGCCTCGCGACCAACACTGAGTTCGTCAAGACCCTGATGGACTCCGTGGACCGCGGTGTCGGCCAGCTCGTCGACGCCGACATGAACGCGGAATCGACCCGGCTTCAGGCGCTCCAGACCCAGCAGCAGCTCGGCGTTCAGGCGCTCTCGATCGCGAACCAGAACAGCCAGAGCATCCTGTCGCTGTTCCGCTAGGCCGCGGCTTCGAAAACGACCGTGCTCCTCAGGGAGCACGGTCTCCGCCATGAACGGCGGATCTGACGGCACACGACGTGCTCACATCGACCTCCTGACGCCACCTTCCAGGCAACACGCCGTCGCCGATCGCACCGCGATGCGACCGGACGTCCGCTTGTTGCCGACGCGCGCGATTGCGTCACTCAGTCTCTTGTAAAATTGCAACGCCTCGCCTGCGAACCGACACATTCGTGGTCTCGCGCAACCTTCAGACAAGGTTGGCAGCAGAGTGTCCTCTACGTTCGCATTGGTATGAGGTCACATGCTGTTCAGTCGTGCGCAGATACAGCAACTGCTCAACAATCTGCTGGAGCTTGGGCCGCGACGCCTGATGGCCCTGGGATTGATCGGTTTCGCCGTTCTCGTCACCGTCGTGGGCGGCGCCTATTATCTGAGCCGGCCTGAATTCGAAACGCTCTATACGGGCCTTTCCCGCGAAGACGTGACGCGCATGGGTGCCGCGCTGCGCGAGCAAAACATTACCTTCGACGTCAACACCGCCGGCGACGCGGTCTCGGTGCGTCCGAGCCAGACCATGCAAGCGCGGATGCTGCTCGCCGAGAAGGGGCTGCCGACCAGCGCAAATTCCGGCTACGAGCTGTTCGACAAGATCGGGTCGCTGGGTTTGACCTCGTTCATGCAGGAGGTCACCAAGCTCCGGGCGCTGGAAGGCGAAATCGCCCGCACGGTGCAGTTGATGAAGGGCGTGAAGGCGGCGCGGGTGCATATCGTGATGCCGGTGCGGGGGTCGTTCCGCGCGACGCAGCAGCCGCCTTCGGCATCGGTCGTGCTGCGCACCGACGGCGCGATCGAGGCACGCACGGCGCAGTCGATCCGTCATCTCGTCGCGGCGGCCATTCCGGGCATGACTCGCGACAAGGTCACGGTGCTGGACGCCGACGGTTCGATGCTGCTTGCCGAAGAGGACGAGGCGACTGCTGCTCCGACCAAGATGGCGAGCCTGCAGAAGACGGTCGGCGGGATGGTGCAGGAGAACATCCGCAAGGCGCTGACGCCGTATCTTGGCCTCGACAATTTCGAAGTGAGCGTTGCATCGCAGCTCTCCACCGACAAGCGGCAGATCAACGAAACCGTCTACGATCCCGAAAGCCGCGCCGAGCGCTCGGTCCGGAATGTCCGCGAGAACGAGAAGTCACAGAACGCGGATCGTTCGCAGCCGACCACGGTGCAGCAGAATCTTCCCGACCAGCAGGTGAACGCCGGCGGCACCAAGAATTCCAGCGAGGACAAGACTCGCCGCGAGGACGTCACCAATTTCGAGGTCTCGTCCAAGACCACGACGACGGTGAGCGACGGCTATTCGGTGAAGAAGCTGTTCATTGCCGTGCTGGTGAACCGCGGACGGCTCATTGCCGACCTCGGCGACAAGAGCAACCAGGCCATCGTCGACAGCAAGCTCGCCGAGATCAGCCAACTCGCGGCCACGGCCGGCGGGCTGGACAAGGCGCGCGGCGACCAGATCCAGGTGACGGCCGTCGATTTCATCGAAGGCTCGCGCGAACTGGCGCCGGTGCCGCCCATCAGCTTCGTCGAGATGATCAACAAGCAGCTCGGCAGCGTCATCAACGCGGTCACGATCCTGGCCGTCGCTTCGATGCTGGTGTGGTTCGGACTTCGTCCTGCAGTCAACGGCATTTTGACCCATCGTGCGGCGCAGGAGCAGACCGAGGCCGCGGAAGCTGCCCAGCTCGAGGCGGCCGCCGGCGCCCTTGCATTGGCAGACAGCGAGGAGAGCGAGCTCAACCTGGTCGAAGACCTCGAAGGCAAGATGCAACGAACGCCGCAGAAGCGGTTGGAGCAGATCGTCCGTCTCGATCAGATGCAGGCGGCAGCGATCCTTAAAGACTGGATGCGACGCGAGGAGGCGGCATGAACGCGGCAATCGGAAAGCTCCTGACGCAGTTCGACGCGAACGGGCGGGTCAAATCGCCTCCGCCTCCACCGCCGCCCAAAATCCAGGATGTGCTGACGAGGCCGAAGGAAGCCCGGCGCGAGCCTCAGCCGCAGCCCCAGACCCATTCGCAGCCGCAGCTTCAGTCGCCGCCTCCGGCGCCGAAGGCGGAAGCCCCGGCGGCCAATCTCCTGGATGATGCCTTTCGGCGCGGGCATGCGGCCGGCGTCGCGGAGGGCGAGTCCAGGATCGCCGAGGAAAGAGTTCGCAGCGCGATCCGGCTCGGCGAAGAGCGGGCCAAGTGGTCCGACCAGCAGGCGGTGGCGGTCGTCAGCGGCTTCGAGACGGCTTGCCGCGAAATCGAGACCAACATCGCGAGCTCCGTTGCGCGGATATTGCTGCCGTTCCTCGCCGATGCGGTCCGCGACAAGGCGATCGGGTCGCTGGTCGAGCAGATTGCGGCGCTGACCGGCAATTCGCCGGTGCCGGTCTTCAAGGTCACCGGCCCGAGCGAACTGCTCGACCTGGTGAGGACGCAGCTCGGGACGGCGCGGCGAACCGGCATCGAGTATGAGGCCGCCGATACTTTCGAGGTTCGCGTCGTGGCCGACCAGACCGTGATCGAGACGCAGATCACAGCCTGGAGCGAGCGCCTGAAAGAGGCGCGCCGGTAGTCCGTCATGAATGAGGTCAAGTCAGAACTCGTCATCATCCGCCGGCGGAGCGCCTTCGACGACGAGAAACCGCACGGCGGCGTCTGGAAGATCGCCTATGCGGACTTCATGACAGCGATGATGGCGTTCTTCCTGGTGATGTGGCTGATCAATGCACTCAACCAGGATCAGAAGCAGGTGGTCGCGAGCTATTTCAATCCGATCAAGCTCGCGGAGAACGCACCTGCCCCGAAGGGACTCAAGGATCTCTCCAAGAAGGAGCCGTCGTCGTTCGACGGCCAGGACGGCAGGCGCCAGCCGGGAGGACCGAGCGAGGAACGTCGCGGTGACTCTCCGACGGCCGAGAAGCCGCCCTTCTACGAGGAGAAGGTCCTGTTCCGCGATCCCTATACGACGCTCGCCGAGATCGCCAGCAGTGCGAACCAGGCCTCGGGCCAGCGGCGCGCCGGCGCCCTGACGTCCGCCGAAGAGGATGGCCTCAAGGGAGGCGACGCCTACCGAGATCCGTTCGATCCCGGCTATTGGAAGCTTGCGCCGCAGGCGACCAAGGATGCCGATCGCATCATCGAGGGCGAACCCAAGCCCAAGCCAGAGCCCGAGTTCAAGTCGAATGCGTCCACGCGCGACACTGCGTCCGGGACAGGCCAGGGCGAGCCGCAGGCACGCCGAGCCAGGCAGGACGATGCCGGCGGAAGCGTGGCTCCGAACGGCGACGCGTCGTCCGGAAGCCTGTCGCCTCTGCTGCCGCCGGGGCCCGCGTCGTCGCTGTTCTCACGCGAAGGGAGCGCGCAGCCGGGTGCCCAAGCTGGTAATCAAGCCAATGCCGCCGCGCAGCCGCGTCCCAACGATGCGACGAAGGAATCCGAGCCGCGCGACGCGGTTCAGGCCCAGCAATTAACGGTCAAACAGCTTCAGTCGGCGATCGCGGATGCGCTGTCGGACGTCAAGGCCGGCGCGGGACCGGTGGCCGAGGTGCGTCAGGTCGAGGAAGGCCTGCTGATCAGCCTAACCGACGATGCGAACTTCGGCATGTTCGCGGTCGGCTCGGCTGAGCCGCGGCCCGAACTCATCCGTGTGATCGACAAAATCGGCCCGCTGCTGACAAAGCGTCCCGGCGTGATCATCGTCCGCGGCCACACCGACAATCGGCCGTACCGTTCGGAGACCTACGACAACTGGCGGCTGTCGACGGCCCGTGCGCAGATGGCCTATTACATGCTGGTCCGCTCCGGCGTCGATGCGCAGCGCATCGAGCATGTCGAGGGTTATGCCGATCGGCGGCCGAAGCTTCAAAACGATCCCGCGGCTGCGCAGAATCGCCGGATCGAGATCATGGTCCGGGAGAAGCGTCCTTGATCTGGCCTCTTCTCCGCGCCGCGCTGCTGATGCTGCTGCCGTTCACGGCGGCAGGCGCATTCGCCGAGCCGGCACCGACGCCAGCCCCGGCGGCATCGACATCGAGCGAGCCGTATGAGCTCGTTCGGGCGTTGCAGACCGTGCAGGACGGCATCGCCAACGGCGATAGTGCGGCACACGGTAGCCACGGCGCATTGATCCGGCAGATCGGCGAAAAATTTCTCGCCGCCGATCCGGGCGTGTGGAGTAATTCGCAGAACGGCCAGGCCGCCGTCATCTATCTGCTCAGCGGCGGCGCACCGCAAATCATCCGCAAGCTGCCGCGAGACAAGCTGAACGTCGATGGACGGCTGTTCGATGGCGCGCTTGCCTATGTCGAGGGTCGTCAGGACGAAGCGCGCGAACTGCTCAAGGACGTCAAGCCGCGGACGATTCCGTCGGGCCTGGGCGGACAGCTCGCGCTGGTCCAGGGCGCGCTGTTCGCACGCGCCGAGGCATCGCTTGCAATCGAGCGTCTGGATGACGCGCGCCTGCTCTTGCCGGGCACATTGGTGGAGGAGGCAGCCCTGCGGCGAGAGATCTTGCTGGTCGGGCAAGCCGAGGATTTCGACAAGTTCGAGTTCCTGGCGCTGGCTTATATCCGGCACTACCACAACTCGGTCTATGCGGGGGACTTCTGGCAGCGTTTTTCCACGGGTCTGACGCAGTCGAGCCTCGCGCTCGACGAGCGTCGGTTTGCGCGGATCAGCACTTTGCTGGAGCAGATCGACCGCGCGAGCCGCCTCAAGCTCTATCTCGTGATCGCGCGCACCGCGATGGTGCGCGGAGGGCTGGCCGTGACCCGGCTTGCCGGCGAACGCGCGCTGGCACTCAGCGCCGATGCCTCGGCGGAGCGCGAGCGGGCGCATTTGTTTCGCGGCGTGTCGCGGGCGCTCACCGACGAATATGACGGCGGTTTCGCCGAGTTGAAGGCGCTCGACCGGTCGAAGCTGCCGGAGCGCGACATTCCCTTTCTCAATGCAACGGTGCAGCTCGCACTCGACGTTCGCAAGCCGTTCGCTGGCGGATCCGCCGCCGCAGCCGACAAGCCTCCGGTCACGCCGGCGCGTCTCGACCTCGCGTCGTCGACCGCAACGCTTGCTCGCGCGCAGAAGCAGCTCGGCGAGCTCGAACTCCTCACCAGGGATCGCCGTCCATGACGAAGCTCAGTGGAACCTCCGGACAGGTCTTTTCGGGTCTCGCCGAAAGCCTCAACATGCGGGGCACATCGCGCTCCGGCAAGAGCGCCGGGGCGAAAGCGCCGGCGGACTCGTCCTTCAACGATCTGCTGCACACCGTCTCGAATCTCGCGAAGCGGGCGCTCAACGACGGGGGCAGCGACACGGCCGTCAAAGCCGGAACGCTGCGGACGCGCCTGGCGCACCAGAGCGGGAAGGACAACGCGAGCGACGAGGAAGAGCCCGGATCCAGCGAGAATCTCACCGAGAAATCTTCCGACAAAAAGGTCGACAAACCCTCCGGGAAACATGGACTTCTCGATCATACCGAGCACACCGACGTCCAGGGCCGATCGAGCATTGCCGGGATCATCGGGCAGGAGAGCGTCGCCGGGCCGCAGGTCGTGATGCCGCAGATGCAAGCACCGGCCGGCGACAAGAAGGGTGCGTCCGGGCGCGACGAGCGGTCTGCCACGACGAAGCGCGACGTTCAGGCCATGGGCACGTCGAAGGCGACAGCCGAGCTCCCATCTCCGGTGGCTCCAGCCGCCGCGCATTCGCAGGCCGCGACTTCGCACGCCGGAGTTACCGACCAGGCGTCATCGCCGGAAAGCAGTGTGCCGCCGACGGCAACGGCACCCGGCTTTGAGGCCGTCGCGGCCAATGTCGAGCGTGCCGCCAAGGCTTCGGCGCGGGATGCATTGCCCGGAACGACCAAGGTCACCGTGGTTCAGCAGGAGACCCATCTGCCGCCGGCGCAGTTCAACGCTCCGCAGCAGGTTGCCAACGCTGTCGTCGCCGAGCTGAAGGAAGCTCCGGTACCGACGGCGTCCGCAGCTCCAGATCTTACCACGTCCCAAGCCAATGCGCCGGATCAGCCGCTCAAGATCCTGACCATCAATCTCGAGCCGGCCGCGCTCGGCAATGTCACCGTGCGCCTTCGTCTCGTCGGCAACGAAGTGTCCGTCCACCTCGCCGCCGAGCGCAAGGACACGAGCCAGATGCTGGACCAGCAGCGCGATTCGATCCGCGACCTGATGCAGTCGGCGGGCTACGTCGCCGATGTTGCACCCGTCCAGCACGGCTCGCTGGATGGTTTCCAGAGCGGCTCCGGCCAGTCGCAGCCGCAGCTTTCGGGCCAGCAACAGCCCTCGTCGCAGTCGCAAGGCACGTTCGACGGTACGAGTAATTCGTCGGGACAAGCGGACGGCGGCGCGAAGCAGGCCCGACAGGAGCGCCAGTCCAACCAGGAGACGCGTCATGACCAAGACGTGGCGCCGCAGACTCGTCGCGGCCCTGTTTATCTGTAACGCCGGCGCTGCGGCTGCAGCAACCGACAATTCGCGCCCGTGCGAGCGCGAGATGGCGCGTGCGTCCCAGCAGCACGGAATCCCGCTCGGCATTCTCTACGCGGTCGGCTTGACCGAGACCGGGCGGCGCGGCGCACTTTATCCTTACGCGCTCGGCGCCGAAGGACAGACCGTATTCGCCAAGGACATGAACGACGCGATCGCCAACTTTGAAGCCATGCGAGCCAAGGGGATCAAGCTGATCGACCTCGGCTGCATGCAGATCAACCATTACTATCACGGCGACAAGTTCGCCTCGGTGCGGGCGATGTTCGATCCCGCAGGGAATGTCGACTACGCCGCGCGCTTCCTGAAGGAGTTGAAGCAGCGCGAGGGCAGCTGGACCATGGCTGTCGCCCGCTACAATGCAGGCCCCAACAACCAGCCGGCACAGAAGCGCTACGTCTGCCACATCGTCGCGCATCTCGTCTCGAGCGGCTTCGGCGCGTGGACCGACAAGGCGCGCTCGTTCTGTCAGCCGAAGACGACCTGAAGGGCCGACACCAAGTTGTGCATTGGCCTCCATCATCAGCCCCGCGCAAGCAACAGCCTCCATTGTAACTGCAACCTACCAAAGGAGCCTAATTCATGAGCCTGTATGGTGTTATGCGCACCGGCGTTTCCGGGATGAGCGCGCAGTCCAACAAGCTGTCGACGGTTTCGGACAACATCGCGAACGTCAACACCACCGGCTACAAGCGGGCTTCGACCGAGTTTTCCTCGCTGATCCTGAAGAGCGGCTCGGGCAATTACGATTCCGGCGCGGTCGAGACCACGGTGCGTTACGCGATCTCCGATGCCGGCAATTACCAGTTCACGACCTCGGCGACGGATCTCGCGGTTCAAGGCAACGGCTTCTTCGTGGTGCAGGATCCGAACGGCAACAACTTCCTGACGCGCGCCGGTGCGTTCGTGCCCGACAGCACGGGCAATCTCGTCAACGCCGCCGGCTTCCAGCTGATGGGCTACAACATCCAGAACGGAGCCGTGCCCAATACTGTCGCCAACGGTTTCGGCAACCTGCAGGTCGTCAACGTCAACCAGATGGCGCTCCAGGCGTCGGCTTCGACCAAAGCGACGGTGGCTGCCAACCTGGATCCCAGTGCTGCGGTCGTCGCGTTTCCGGCCACGCCTGCAGGTCCGGGCAACTATACGTCGAAGACGTCAATGGTGACTTACGACAACATCGGCAACCCGATAACTCTCAACGTCTATGCGGCAAAGACAGCGGCCGATACATGGGATATCGAGGTTTACGATCCGACGGGAGCTATGATTTCGACGCCGGGTCCTGCTACGACTTTCACTTTCGACGTCACAGCCGTCGGCAAGGGTGCGCTCGCTGCGGCGAGTGCAAAAACGATGCCTCTGACCGTCCCCAGCGGTTCGACGAGTTTCCCTCTCACGATCGACCTCTCGGCGATGACCCAGGTCGCTTCCAGCTTCGACTTCAAGGCCACGGTCGACGGCAACGCTCCGTCCGCGGTGGACAAGGTGAACATCGACAGCAAGGGCGTGGTCACCGCCGTCCTCAAGAACGGCACCACGCTGCCGAGCTTTCAGATCGCGCTCGCGACCGTTCCGAGCCCGGACCATCTGACGCCCGAAGTCGGCAACGTCTATTCGCCGAACCTGGATTCTGGAAACGTGCAGGTCGATGTGTCTGGCAAGAGCGGGCTCGGCACGATCCAGTCCGGTGCTCTGGAAGATTCCAACGTCGATCTCGCGGACGAGTTGACCTCGATGATCGAGGCGCAGCGAGGTTTCACCGCGAATTCGAAATCATTCCAGACCGGCGCCGATCTGCTGGACGTCGTCGTCAACCTGAAGCGCTGAGTCTCTCAGCGCTCGTTCCCGGCAAGAGCAGATCATGAACCTTACCGCCGCTCTCGAATCCGCCCGCTCCTCGCTGATGGCGTCGGGCATCCAGTCGTCGGTCATTTCGCGCAACATAGCCGGTGCCAGCTCCACCGGCTATTCGCGCAAGATTGCCGTGCTGGACAACCTCCCGGGAACCGGCGTCTACGTGGCGGCGATCCAGCGCGCCGCGAGCTCGGGTCTCTACACCAACGTGCTGACCGCAACCTCGACGTCGGCCAAGCAGAGCGCGATCCTTGACGGTCTCCAGAAGATCGCGTCTGCCACGGTGGACGATCCGGAACTCGACCAGTCGCCGACGGCGCAGCTCAATGCGCTGAAGAAGGCGCTCCAGCAATATGCCAACGCCCCGGATAACACCACGCTGGCGCAGGCAGCGGTGACGTCCGCCAAGGACATGGCGACCGCGCTCAATCAGGCGACTCTGACCGTGCAGTCGGCCCGTGAGGGCGCGGATGCCGACATGCAAACGTCGGTTCAAACCATCAATCGGTTGCTCTCCCAGTTCCAGACCGTCAACACCGCGATCGTGAAGGGGACGATCTCCGGCGACGACATCACGGACTACCTCGACCAGCGCGACAGCATCGTCTCGCAGATGTCGCAGGAGGTCGGGGTCTCGATGTCGCTCCGTCCCAACGGCGACGCGGCGCTCTATACCGACAGCGGCGTCGTGCTGTTCGACAAGACGGCGCGGACGGTGAGCTTTGCGCCGACGAACGCCTATACGGCCGGCACCACCGGCAATGCCGTCTATATCGACGGTGTTCCGGTGACCGGCGCCAATTCCGTGATGCCGCTCAAGTCCGGCAAGCTTGCTGGCCTGGCGCAGCTGCGCGACAATGATACGGTTACTTACCAGAGCCAGCTCGACGAAATCGCGCGCGGCCTGGTCGACGCCTTCAAGGAAAGTGACCAGTCGGCTGTTCCGACGCTGCCCGATGTCCCTGGTCTCTTCACCTATCCCGGCGCGCCGGCGATGCCGGCGAGCGCCACCGTCTTGGTGGGCCTCGCGGGCACGATCTCGGTTGCTGCATCGGTCGATCCGGCCCAGGGCGGCAATCCTAATCTGCTGCGCGACGGTGCGATCAGCGGCAACGGCGCGTACCAATACAATACCGCCGGCAATGGCGGTTATTCGGCCCGACTGCAGCAGCTCATCGGCGCCATGGATGCGTCGCAGCCGTTCGATGCGACCACGCAAGGCAAGCCGAACGGCAGCTTGATCGATTTCGCGTCGTCGTCGGCGAGCTGGATCGAAAATCAGCGCAAGACCGCGGACTCCAACGTCACCTACCAGAAAACGCTGCTCGACCGCAGCACCGCGGCGCTGTCGAACGTCAGCGGCGTCAACATGGATGACGAGATGTCGTTGATGCTTCAGGTCGAGCGCACCTATTCGGCCTCGTCGAAGATCATCTCGACCGTCGACGAAATGTTGCAGAGCCTGCTGGCTGCCGTGGGAAATTAAGCCATGATGAGCGCGAATTACATCTCGACCTTGATGCTGTCTTCGTCGTTGAGGTCCTCGATTACAAACAATCAGGCCGCGCTGGCCAAGGCTTCGAAGGAAGCCACCACCGGCCGCTTCGCCGATGTCGGCCTCGAGCTTGGTGCCACGACGGGAGGCGACGTCACCCTGCGGGCGGATTTGAGCTTCGCCGATCAGCTCGTCGATACCAATGGGCTCGTCGCGGGGCGACTGGACATCACGCAGAGCCGGATCACCCAGCTTGGATCGACCGCGACGGACTTCCTCAAGGACCTGATCGCGGCGCGCAGTACCGACGGCGGCGGGCGCATCATCCTGCCACCTGCGTCCTCCAACCTCCAGGATCTGATTGGCGCGCTGAACGTCTCCTATAACGGCTCGTCACTCTTTGCGGGCATCAACACGCAGAACACGCCGATCACGGCCTACACCGCGGGCTCGGCCAGCAAGAACCAGGTCGACGCCGACTTCCTTGCGACCTTCGGCTTCTCGCAATCATCGCCCAGCGTGAACACCATCACTCCTGGCCAGATGCAGACCTTCCTCGACACCACCTTCGATGCCGAGTTCGCGAGCCCGGCCTGGAACACGAATTGGTCATCGGCGACCGACCAGGTGATGCAAAGCCGTATCTCCACGACCGAGATCGCCGATACCTCCGTCAGCGCCAATCAGACAGGCTTCCGCAAGCTCGCCGAGGCCTACACCATGATGGCAGATCTCGGGAACGCGAACCTGGACCAAGCGACGTTCCAGGTCGTCGTGGATAAAGCCATCGGCCTTGTCGGAAACGCCATCACTGACCTTGCGACCCTCGGCGGCGACATCGGCACGGTCCAGCAGCGGATCACCTCCGCAACCGACAAGCTCAAGACGCAGCAGGATATTCTGAACAATCAGATCGTCGGTATAGAGAAGGTCGATCCGACGGAAGCCTCCGTGAGGGTCAACACCTTGCAGACGCAGATCCAGACGGCGCTTGCGCTCACCTCGCAGCTCCAGAAGATCAGCCTCATCAACTATCTCTGAGTCCAGCTCCTTCGTAAGGCGCGTAACCCTTGTCTTGTTGTTCGGTCTCCTGCGCAGAGTTGTCCTGATGACGTTTGAAGCCTATGAATCGGTCGTCGACGAGAGCGGCTATGAGGCGCGGGGCCGCGAGCGGCAGGCGCTCAGCCTCGGCATCGACCGGCTCGAGCGGATCCAGTCGGACCGCTTCAGCCTCGAGGATCTGGTCGAGAGCCTGCTCTATGTGCGGCGGCTGTGGACGATCTTCATCGAGGATCTCGCGCATCCGGAAAACGGACTTCCGGAAAAGCTGCGCGCCGACATCATCTCGATCGGCCTGTGGGTGGTCAAGGAAGCCGACCGCCTTCGTGAAGAAAAGTCGAACGACGTTATCCAGCTCATCGAAATCAACCGCCTGATCCGAGACGCACTTTGATGAAGATATCCTTGCGTGCGGGCGAACGGGTCTACATCAACGGCGCGGTGCTGCGCGTGGACCGCAAGGTCTCCGTCGAGCTCGTCAACGACGTGATGTTCCTGCTCGAAGGGCAGATCATGCAGGCCTCCGACGCCACCACGGCGCTGCGGCAGCTCTATTTCATCGTCCAGCTCATGCTGATGAATCCGACCGACGTCCGCGATGCTTCGGCTCTCTACGCGCAGCATCACGCCGCCCTGCTCGCGGTGTGCGAGAGCCAGGAGATGCTGGTCGGGCTTGGCACGGTCGACGACCTGGTCGGAGCGACCCGTTACTTCGAGGCGCTCAAGCGGATCCGGGCACTGTTTCCAGTGGAGCAGGCCATCCTGGCCGGCGCCACGATCGATTCCCCATTCGAGGCTGCCTGACAGGAGAACTACATGAACGTCACCAGCGCGACCGATAGCACCAGCAAGTCGTCCAGTTCGACCAGCTCGACGACGCCGAAGTCGAGCACCGGCGTCGACTACAACACGTTTCTTCAGCTCCTCATCGCGGAGATGAAAAACCAGGATCCGACCAATCCGATGGATACCTCGCAATATATGAGCCAGTTTGCGCAGCTCTCGTCGGTCGAGCAGGCGATGCAGACCAATACCAAGCTCGACGCTCTGCTGTCTTCGCAGTCGCTGTCGCAGGCCGACGGGCTGATCGGAAAGACCGTCAGCTTCACGGACGCGACCGGAGCGAGCTTCAGCGGCAAGGTCGCTTCGATCTCCATCAACAGCGACGGCTCCGTCGCGACGCTCGAGAACGGCACGAAAGTCGCGATCGGCCCCGGTCTCACGATCAGCCAGTCATGAACGAACGGGATGCTCTCGACATCGTCCAGGCGGCGATCTGGACCATCATCGTCGCCTCCGGGCCTGCCGTCGGTGCCGCGATGCTGGTCGGCACCATCATCGCGCTGATCCAGGCGCTGACCCAGATCCAGGAGGTGACGCTGACCTTCGTTCCGAAGATCATCGTCATTCTCGTGGTCGTTGCCGTCTCCGGTTCCTTCATCGGAGCCCATCTCTCCACCTTCACCGAGATGGTCTATTCGCACATCGAGCACGGCTTCTGATCCGGACGGTCCCGGCCGCCTCTGCCGCCCCTGCCACCACCACCCCCGCGTAAGCTTTGCACGGCAGATTACGGGCCGGATCCTCTGCCGGTGACCCATGTCCGATACGTTAGCCGCTAGCCTGCCGACCCCGCGACGATTGGGCGCCGATGCCTTTTTCGCAGGCGGCATCGTGGCCATGCTCACGATCCTGTTCCTGCCCATACCGCCGATCCTGATCGATCTCGGCCTCGCGTTCTCGATCGCGCTCTCGGCACTGATCCTGATGGTCGCACTGTGGATCCAGCGGCCGCTTGATTTTTCTGCCTTCCCGACCGTGCTCCTGATCGCGACGATCCTGCGGCTTGCGCTCAACGTCGCAACGACCCGTCTCATCCTGTCGCGCGGCGGGGAGGGGGAAAACGCCGCGGGCCATGTCGTTGCCGGTTTCTCGAAGTTCGTCATGGGCGGCGACTTCGTCATCGGCCTGATCATTTTCGCGATTCTGGTCACGGTGAACTTCGTCGTGATCACCAAGGGCGCGACGCGTATCGCCGAAGTCGGCGCCCGTTTCACTCTGGATGCCATCCCCGGCAAGCAGATGGCGATCGACGCGGATCTGTCCGCGGGCCTGATCGACGACAAGGAAGCCCAGCGCCGGCGCCGCGAGCTGGAAGAGGAGAGCGCGTTCTTCGGCGCCATGGACGGTGCCTCGAAATTCGTTCGCGGCGACGCCGTCGCCGGTTTGATCATCACCGCGATCAACATTTTCGGCGGTATCATCATCGGCGTGACGCATCACGGGTTGACGCTGGCACGCGCCGCCGACGTCTACACCAAGCTGTCCGTGGGCGACGGTCTGGTAACGCAGATGCCGGCGCTGATCGTGTCCCTGTCGGCGGGCCTGCTCGTCTCGAGGGGCGGCACCCGGGGTTCGGCCGAGCAGGCCGTGTTGCGGCAGCTCGGCGGCTATCCGCGCGCGGTGTCGGCCGCCGCGTTGATGATGTTCGTGCTCGCCTTGATGCCGGGGCTGCCGACGGCGCCCTTCCTGCTGCTCGGCGGCGTCATGGCCTTCGTCGGGTATTCGCTGCCGAGGCGGCAGGCAGCCCTGAAGCAGAAGGAAGATGCGCGCAAGGCCGACGAACGCGCCCAGGTCGATGCCAAGGAATCCGTCAAGGAATCGCTCAAGACCGCGGAGATCGAGCTGGCGCTCGGCGGTCACCTCTCGGTGCATCTGCTGGGCTCGCGCAACGAACTGGCGCATCGCGTGGCCAAGATCCGCAAGAAGTTCGCCAAGCAGTACGGCTTCGTGGTTCCCGAGATCAAGCTCACCGACAATCTGTCGATCGATCCCAAGGGATACCAGATCCGGATCCACGACACCCGCGTCGCCCAGGGCGAACTCCGGCTCGGAGAAGTGCTGGTCCTCGTCGACAAGGACGGCAAGCCCGACGTTCCCGGCGAAGAGGTGATCGAGCCGGCCTTCGGCATGAAGGCGCTGTGGGTGACGGACGCGTTCACCGACGAGGTCAAGCGTCAGGGCTGCAAGCCGGTCGACAATCTGTCGGTGCTGCTCACGCATCTGAGCGAAGTGATCAGGGCCAACCTCGCCCAGCTGCTGTCCTACAAGGACATGCGCGGCCTGCTCGACCGGCTCGATCCCGAATACAAGCGCCTGGTCGAGGATCTCTGCCCGTCGCAGATATCGTATTCGGGGCTGCTGGCGATTCTGAAGATCCTGCTGGCCGAGCGCGTGTCGATCCGCAACCTGCATCTGATCCTCGAAGCCATCGCCGAGATCGCGCCTCATGTGCGGCGCTCCGAGCAGGTGGCAGAGCATGTGCGTACGCGTCTTGCCCAGCAGATTTGCGGCGATCTCTCCGACAACGGCGTGCTCAACGTCGTCCGTCTCGGCAACCGCTGGGATCTCGCGTTCCACCAGAGCTTGAAGCGCGACGCCAAGGGCGACGTCGTCGAATTCGACGCCGATCCGCGCCTGATCGAGCAGTTCGCGACCGAAGCCAGCGCCGCGATCCGCAAGTTCACCGAGAACGGCACCAGCGTGGTGCTGGCCGTGACCCCGGAAGCGCGTCCCTACGTCCGGATGATCCTGGAGCGGGTCTTTCCGACACTGCCGATCCTGTCGCATGTCGAAGTCGCGCGCAGCACCGAAATCAGGGCCCTCGGAGCCATATCGTGATCAGCGGCCTCACCGACAGCGTGCTGGTGACGTTCATCGTGTTCTGCCGCATCGGTGCCTGCCTGATGCTGGTCCCCGGCTATTCCAGCGTCAATGTTCCGGCCCAGGTCCGCTTGTTCGTTGCGCTGGTGACGACGTTCGCACTGACGCCGATCCTGGCCGCCGTCCTGAAACCTCTCACGGACAACGCGGCGCCGCTGACGCTCGCGCTCCTGATCTGCTCCGAACTCGTGGTCGGTGCCGTCATCGGGCTCGGCGGTCGCGTGTTCTTTCTCGCACTCCAGACCATGGCCACCGTGATGGCCAGCGCGATCGGGCTGAGCAACATCCCGGGGACGCCGGTCGGCGACACCGATCCGGCGCCGGCCCTGGTGCCGCTGATCATGACGTCGGTCACGACGCTGTTCTTCATGACCGACCAGCACTGGCAGGTCCTGCGCGGGCTGATGAACTCCTACGACGTCTGGCATCCCGGCGACCGGCTCGGCGGCAGCATGCCGCTCGACCAGCTCGTCGGCCGGCTATCGGAGGCATTCGTGCTGACGCTGCGGATCGCCAGCCCTTTCATCGTCTATTCGGTCGTCGTCAACCTGGCGGTCGGCCTGATCAACAAGCTGACGCCGGCGATTCCGGTCTATTTCATCTCGGTGCCCTTCGTGCTGTTCGGCGGCTTCCTGCTGCTCTACCTCACCAGCGACGAGCTCCTGAGGCAATTCATGCTCGGCGTCTCATCGTGGCTGGCGGAGTAATCGCCATGACGTCGCGCGCGGACAAGCTCGGCCGGATGGTCTCGCTCGTGAAGCTCCAGCTCCGGTTGTCAGAGTGGCAGCTCGCGCAGCTGCGGCAGCAGGAGCGCAGCTTGCAGGACGAACAGGAATGGCTGGTCGGAACTCTCAACGAGGGGAAGCCGCCGGCGGGATCATCGAGCGAATCGATCGCGCGGCGCCTGACCAGAACCAGCGTCGGCGCGCGCGCGATTCAGGCCCAGGCCTCGCAGCAGCTCGACCAGGTTCGCGCGGAGAGCCGCCGTGTGAAGCAGTTCGAGCAGGTCGCGAAGGCGGCGCTCGCGGACAAGCTTCGCGACGTCGAGAAGCGATCGCTCGAGGAGATGACGGGAACAAGCCTCACCGTGCGCGAGTGGACGCCACGGCCAGCCAATCGGACCAAGACATGATCGTGACCGCGACACCCGACCTCGTTCTCGACGTCCTCGACGCCGCCGATCCCGTGACGCAGCGCGCGGCCACAGCGAAGCTCGACGCGCTCAAATCATCGGACACGGATTTCGCCGCCACGATGGATGCGGAGGTCGGCAAGGCCAAGGCGGCGGCTGCCGATCAATCCGCGACGAAGCTTTCGGAACCGCAGTCGGGTGCGGTGAACGGAGCGCCGGTGCAGGTGATCAAGGCGCCGGCATCCGGCGAGGTGTACCGCAAGTTCGAGGCCTTCATCCTCCAGACCTTCGTCGAGACGATGTTGCCGAAGGAGTCGGAGGAGGTCTTTGGAAAAGGCACGGCCGGCGGCGTCTGGAAGTCGATGCTGGCGGAGCAACTTGGTGCTCAGCTGGCAAAGGGCAAGGGCATTGGCATTGCCAAGCAGCTCGCCGCCGCGCATCCGGCGGGGCCGGATGCTACGGGCAAGGCCGGATGACGATCCGGGAATGGATGACAGAAGTTGAAGGGTGACTTTCCTATGCAGGCACAAGAAGGCGCGGCGGCCATGGTGATGGAACAGCCGGCCGTGGACACCGAGGCGACGACGATGGCAGCCGTGTCGGGCGATGGGCTGTTGCCCGTCCTGCTGCCGAATGTCGGTGGTGAGGTGGCGAACGACGGTGCGGACCCGGCGAGATCGGACGAGGTACGCGGCCTGTTAGCCGCGATCCGCCGGCTCGAAGCCATCGTCGAAGAGGAGACGGCAGCGCTCGCGACGGGCAAGAAAATCGACTTCGACGAGTTCAGCGCCCGGAAGAGCCGGAGCATGCTGGAATTCGTCCGCCTGATGCGGGCACGAATGCACCTCGGCGGCGAGGTCGAGATCACTGAGGAGATCCAGCGGCTGCGCGAGAAGCTCGAGCGAAACCGTTCCATCCTCGAAATGCATTACGATGCGGTGCGCGAGGTCGCGACCATCATAGTCAAGGCCATCAAGGACGCCGAGTCGGACGGCACCTATACCGGTCGCGCAGCACAGGACGGAAAATGATCAGACTCGTGCTAGCCGGGCTCTGGGTATGCATCCTCACCGCGGGAACGAGCTACGCCGTGGCCTATTGGAAGGAAAATGGCAGCCTGCTGCCGGCAAAGGACGAATACCTTGACGGGCTGCAGTACCAGAAGACGCGGGCGCTGAGCGTGCCCATGGTCGAGGGTGGCAACGTTCAGGGCTACATCGTCGCGCGCTTTGTCTACACCGTTGAGGCGCGAACCATGCACCAGCTCAACGTGCCGCCCGAGCCGTTCGTCGTCGATGAAGCCTTCCGCAGGATCTATGCCGACGACCGCCTCGATTTCAGAAAACTCGCTCGTTACGACCTCTCCATCCTCACGACGGCCATCAAGCAGCGTGTCAACGAGCGAATGCAGGCCGAAGTCGTCCAGGACGTCCTTGTCGAGGACTTCAATTACGTGTCGAAGGAAGAATTCCAGCAGAAGCCCTAGGGCATTATCGGTTCTGATTGAATCGGAAGCGAGCCTCTAGAATTATACTTAGACGCGAGCCGCAGCGCCGGTACTGCCGCGGCTCTGTTCGCCGTTGACGTCGCCGAAACTATAACGGCCTCTGCGAAGATGGTTCGCAGAGGCCGTTATCGGTTGCGTGGCAGCGCCCTGCCGATCAGTTTCCGGCTGGATACGCCACTGGGGCGGTATGCGCCCTGTTCAGCAGGATGCCGACCTCGTCGAGCTCCTGCATCGGCACGTCGATGGTTTCGCCGGCCGGGATGTCGAGGCGGTACCCGACGTAACGGCGGGCCACGATCGCATCGAAGCCGAGGCGGTCGCGGAGTTTCTTGCGCAGCTTGCTGACGTGGCTCTCGATCACGCTCTCGTCGAACGTCGCTTCGAAGATGCCGTAGACCGCGTTGAAGATCTGCGTCTTGGTGACCCACTTGCCGTGGTTGCTGACCATATATTCGAGAATGCGCAGTTCGCGGCGGGGCAGGGTGAGAGCGTGGCCAGCTATCTCGGGGTCACGTCCGTTGAAGAAGACCTGGATCCTGGTCTCGCAGGGCCGCGGCAGTTCCCCGACCCGGCGGCGCGCAATCGCGGCCGTTCGGGCGAGGATCTCGCGGAGGTGAATCGGCACGTGGACGACGTCGTCGACGCCCGATTCGAAGAGCTCCAGCGTGTTCTTGAGCATCTTCTGGCCGCTCATGGCGATGATGGGAGCCGAGGAGCGCTTGCGCATCGCCCGCGGCAGGCTTCCGCGGGTGTCGCAATCCCCGAGGAGGAAGGCGTCCACCGCGGCCAGATCCGATTCACTCGCAGATTGCAGCCAGTCCCAGAATTCTCCGGAGGAGAAGCCGATCGACGATACACCTTCGCGAACGAGCCCTCCGACATAGCTGTTCGTGACGCTCTCGCGATCATCAACGATAATATACATCAGTTTTTCGCCCCTGTTTCGCACTTGTTACGGCCGGTTGGTTGTTGTGATGCCCGGCTCGGCAACTGTGCTGTTTGACGATATTCCTTCCCGCGAACCGTTATTATGGTTTCGATATTCGCGGGCAGCCCTACGCATTCAGTGCCTGCGTCTCGCAGGCCTGCTACTTCGACTCGATACTGAACGCTTACTGCGTGAGGCTCGGCGGGTGTCTTGCGGATCACCTCGCGGAGCGGATTGAGAAAGCGACCTAGAACAGTTGCGCCAAGTTGCTCATGCGTCCGAACGCCACTGTACTTTGTCGATCTCCTCGCTAACTGGCGAGAATCACTTGAGTAGGACCGTAACAATTGCCGATTTCCGATCAAGCGTGCGCAACTAAGCGTTTGCTACACGTGCTTGATGCTGTTGATTCGTTTCGAGTTGTTTCTTTGTATGTTCAATCGCATCAGTTGATTTGGAATTCGAACTAGTTTTGCACCTTGGCGGTTCTAAAGTTCCGCATCCCCGTATGATTACAGCTATTTTGGGCGGTGCTGCGCTTCATGCAGATTGAGGGATTTTCAACCCCGGATTGACTCCCGTCATCGTCTTTCCACGTGCGACAATTCGACTCATGTATGGCGAGGCGACTCCAGCTTGGCGAAATCTTGGCGAGGGTGTGTCTTTCGAGTCGCACTCTCGCCACGTGCGTGACGCGTTTGACTCATGTGACGTCGCACCGCGCGTGATGAAAAGTTTTGGATGCGCACGTTTCAGGCAAGCTTCGGCAAATAACGTCACCGTTCGACAGATCGAACCGAACGGAGCATTCTCGCATGTTGTCCGATGGACAAGCTCGTCCCAACGCGACCGTGGATGTCCCCGCAGCGGCGAAACCGGCTGCGGAGACGCGCGATGCCAAAGACAATGCGGCGCCGACGGCCAAGCCTTCTGCAAATACCAAGCTTTTTGCAAACACCAAGCCTTTTGCAAATACCAATCCTTCCGCGACTACCAAGCCTGCTGCGAACACCAAGCCTGCGCCGGCAGCAGCGAGTGATGAAACTCTGGCGAAAGAGGCGCTCGAGGGTCTGAAGCGTATTCGCGCCAAGGCGCGCCTCGACAAGATGGCAATCCCCAAGCCTACGCCCATCGTGATCAAGCCGGCCGTGATCGTGGCCAAGCCGCCGCCGCCGCGTCCGACATGGGTCGCGCCGCTCGCGACATTGGCGGTCGCTGCGATCCTGGTCGTCTGTGCCTGCACCGGCGTGATCGCCTATTTCGCCATGCAGCCCGCCCAGAACAACGTCGCGGCCAATACTGAGATCAGGAATCTGCGCGAGACGGTGGCACAACTGCGCAGGCAGGTGTCGGGGGTGTCCGACAATCTCGACGGCCTGCGCACCGCGGTCGATCAGTCGAGCAAGGCGACCAATGACCGTTTTGGCCGTTTTGGCGAGAATCTGGATCGCATCGAACGGGTGAGCTCGTCCTCTACGGTGAAGCTCGATAAGCTTGCCCAGGTGCAGGCCCAGGCTCCGGCGCCCGTCGCTTCACAGCCAATGCCGATGATGGCCTCGGCCGCTACGCCCGAGGTCACGGGATCGGTAGCACCGTCCGAGCGCATTTCGGCTCCGCGCAAGACGGTCAAGGGCTGGTCGGTCCGCCAGGCCTATGAGGGGATTGCGATCCTGCAAGGCCCGAACGGCGTCATCGAAGCGGTGCTGGGACAGCAAGTGCCCGGCCTTGGCCGCATCGAGGAGATCAGAAACGAGAACGGACGTCTGGTGGTCGAGTCCAGCGGGGGCGTCATCTATTCGTCACGCAAGGCGACGCCCTGATCGAGGGCCGCCTTCTATTTACGGTGATGCTCGAAACTGGTGCATAGCAGATCGACCTCCGCCTCCGCGATCGGCGCGCGAAACAGGCGGCAGCTGAACTCGGCAGTCGTCCTGCTGTCCGTGGTGCTGCGATCTTCGCGGAGGAAGATGCATCGCTTGCAGACGTCGGTATGGTGCCGCTGTTCGGCTGCGTCCGACTGATCCAGCACGTGGCGGAGCGCGTCGCGGAAGCCGACCTTCGCCTCATCCTCCAGCACGCCGATGGACTCGATGAGGACGTTGACGGGGTCGCGCACCAGGAACTTCTTGCCCTGTTGTGTCACGCTCAGCATCACTGACCGCTTGTCCTGGGCCGAGCGCTTTCGCTCGAGATAGCCGAGCCGCTCCAGCTCGCCAATGATGAACGAGGCGGTGCCGCGCGTGGTGCCGACGTAACTCGCGAGCGCCGACGGCGTCCGGGAAAACCGGTTGGCGCGGGAAAGGAAACGCAGCGCCATCCACTCGCGGTCGCGCAAGCCGTGCTTGGCGCCTTCGAACCACAAGATACGGGCGACCTGTTCCAGCAGTTCGATCGATTCGCGAGCCAAGTTCATTTCAATTCCAGGTCGGATAAATCTTGATTCAATTGAGCTTTTGGTAGCGCAATCCTGGCGGCTGATAATGAAGATCCCGAGGGATGCGGAACCTTCCGACCGTGGAACTAGAGCGTCACGAAGAAAGTTCGAGTAAATCGCCCGGCTCAACTCTTCTGAAAATTTCAGTCAAATGACCGCGGCTTTGCGTGCAAATTCCGCTAGCGCGGGATGTGCGTGCGGCACGATGTGTCGTTGCGACTACCGCAAAGCCCATTTGTTGCGCGATGCGCCTCGAATTGCGCGAGCGGACGGGGCGGCCGCAACTGGGGCAGCGGAAAAGGGGACGGGGGAACCACCGTTTTCGGTTAATGAATGTTGCGTTGCAATGCGGCCAGGCGGTTAAATCGAAATAGGATCGAGCCCGGGAATGCCAGAGTGTCGTCCGTGATCGAGCAAGTGAAGCCGTTCAGCGTCAAGCGCGCAGCATTGGCCGCCACCGTCGGCAACATGCTCGAATTCTACGACTTCATCACCTACAGCTTCTTCGCCATCCAGATCGGCCATACCTTCTTCCCGACGGGAAGCGAGTACGGCAGCCTGATGCTGTCGCTGGCGACCTTCGGCGCCGGCTTCGTGACGCGGCCGATCGGCGGAATCGTGCTCGGGATCTATTCCGACCGGATCGGCCGGCGGCCTGCCATGCTGCTGAGCTTCGCGCTGATGGGGCTATCGATCCTGACCATCGCGCTCACGCCGTCCTATCAATCGATCGGCCTTGCAGCGCCCGTCATCGTGATCGCGGCGCGTATGGCGCAAGGCTTTGCTTTGGGCGGGGAGGTTGGACCGACCACCGCCTATCTGATCGAGATCGCCCCGCCCCAGCATCGCGCGCTGGTGGTGGCCTGGCAGCCGGCGAGCCAGGAGATCGCCGCGACCGCGGGCGCACTCGTCGGCGTCATCCTGAGCAGGACGATGGCGCCAGAGATGCTCGACGCCTATGGCTGGCGGGTGGCGTTTCTGATCGGAGCGGTGTGCCTGCCGTTCGGGTTCTGGATGCGCCGGACGCTGCCCGAGACGATCCCGCAGGCCCAAGCCGGTGTCCGCGCCGTCGAGCACACCAGTCATCTTTCGCAGGCGAGACGGCACCTTGGCGTCATCGGACTTGCACTGATGATCCTGGCAAGCGGCACGATCTCGACCTACGTCACCCAATATATGACGACCTATGCGCAGAACACGCTGCATGTGTCGTCGACACTGGCTTTCGCCGTGTCGCTGGTCAGCAATGGCATCCAGTTTGTCGGTGCGCTGGTCGGGGGCTGGCTGGCAGATCGTCTCGGTCGCAAGCCGGTGATGATCTGGCCGCAGCTCGCAACGCTGCTGCTGACCTACCCGACCTTCCTGTGGATCGTCCATGCCCCCGGCGCGTTGTCGCTCCTGGTTGGTTTCGGTGTCCTGTCCGTCATCGGCTCGCTGCCGTTCACTGCGTTCTACGCGACCTTCACCGAGGCGCTGCCCCAGAGCATCCGCGGCGGTGTGTTCGCGACCGTCTATGCGGTCGCGATCGCCAGCTTCGGCGGTACGGCGCAGCTCGTGGTCACCTGGCTCCTCCACGTCACCGGCAATCCGCTGGCGCCGGCCTGGTACCTGCTGCTTGCGGCGATCGTCGGACTAGTCGCGATGAGCCTCATGCCCGAGACTGCGCCAGTGAAACAGCGTCAGAACAAGACCTGAAAACAAGGCCTGAAAGCGGCGCGCTCGCAGGCTGGTGATTTGCGTTTCGCTGGCAATTATTGGCGAATGCGTCGCCTGAAGGATCAGGGGCACGCATCAGGAAGGACGAACCGATGAGTATCGAGACCACCATGACATCCGACGTCGTCGGGCTGACCAAGGTCGCCCCTGTCTCGCGCCGCGGGTTCATGAGCGCGACTGCGGCCGTCGCCGCCGGCTACACGCTTGCAGCCGGGCCCGTGCGCGCCGAGGCGATCACGACCGACACCGGCGGCCTCCAGACCGGCGACGCCAAGATCAAGGTCGGCTCCGAGCAGATGCCTGCGTATTTTGCCCGCCCCGCCGGCAACACCAAGGCGCCGGTGATCATCGTGGCGATGGAGATTTTCGGCCTGCACGAATACATCAAGGACGTGACGCGGCGCCTCGCCAAGCTCGGCGCATTCGCGATCGCGCCCGACTATTACTTTCGCAAGGGCGTCGATTTGACCAAGGTCACCGAGATCAAGGACCTGCTGCCGATCGTCAATGCCAAGCCGGACGCCGAGCTGCTGTCCGATCTCGACGCGACCGTGGCGTGGGCGGGATCGCAAGGCGGCGACACCGGTAAGCTCGGCATCATCGGCTTCTGCCGCGGCGGACGCACCGTGTGGGAATATGCCGCCCACAGCGGCACGCTCAAGGCCGGCGTCGCCTTCTACGGTCCGCCCGTCGATCCAGCCAATCCGCTGTGGCCGAAGAGCCCGATGCAGCTCGCGCCCGAGATGAAGGCACCGGTGCTCGGCCTCTATGGCGGCGCCGATACCGGCATTCCCGTCGCCCAGGTCGAGCAGCTCAAGACGGCCTTGGAGCAGAACAAGAAGACGGCCGAGTTCAAGATCTATCCGGAAGCGCCGCACGGCTTCCATGCCGACTACCGCGGCAGCTACCGCAAGGACGCCGCCGAAGATGCCTGGAAGCAGGCCCAGGCCTGGTTCAAGAAGTATGGCGTGTTGAGCTGAGGTCGAAGCATGATCCTCGTTCCCCCGCTTGCCACAACGCCTCTAGGGCGTGACGGTAGGTCGGATAAGCAAGCGTGACGCCGAGCTCGCGCTTCATTTTCGCGTTGGAGACGCGGGCGCTGCTGGCATAGAAGCTGCGGGCCATCGCCGACATCTCGGCGGTCTCGAACGGCTCTTCCGGCGGCGGTGCAACGTTCATCAGCTTCGCCGCGTAAGCGATCACGTCCTGCGGCGGCGCCGGCTCGTCGTCACAGACGTTCCAGATGCCGCCGCTCGGGTGATGAATCGCGGCCATGATCGCGCTTGCGATGTCGTCGACGTGGATGCGGTTGAACACCTGTCCCGGCCTGATGATGCGCCGGGCCGTTCCAGCGCGCAGCGTCACCAGTGCGTTACGGCCGGGGCCATAGATACCCGCAAGCCGCAGGATCGCGGCGTCGCCACCGGTCGTGTCGGTCCATGCCTGTTCCGCCGCGACCCGCATGCGCGTGCGGTCGAGGCCGGCCTGCGGCGGCGTGCTCTCGTCGACCCAGCCGCCGGCGTGATCACCATACACGCCGATCGTGGAGAGATAGATGATCCTGCGGTCGCCGCCCGCCGCAAGCAGGCCGGAGAAGGTCGCGATGGCGGGATCGCCACTGCCGCCGGGCGGGATCGAGACGAGAAGGACATCCGCGTCGCGCATGCGTTCGACCGTCTCGCGTGCCGGAATGCTCCCGGAGAAGGCGTGTACCTCGATGCCGGCGAGGTCGCCCCGCTGCGCGGGATCGCGCACCGTGCCGGCGATATGCGAGAAGCCGCCACCGAACAGGCGGACGAAGTGCCGGGCACTGTAGCCGAGACCCAGGATAAAGAGCCGCATACGTCTTCCTTGCAGGTCGGAGTTCCCGTTCGCGCCGCAGCGCGCCCTCCGCTCATAAGAGATTTTTGGGTCCGGCAAAAGATATTGCGATTTGTCCCGCCCGCCCGTGCAGGCGATGGTCGCTCGTCGGAGGGACGCATCGAACATGCAGGCAGAAGCGCCCGCCATAATGGTATCTGACGCGGCTGAGCTGGTCCGCCGCGCCGCCGCGCTGATCTTCGATGTCGACGGCACGTTGGCCGAGACCGAAGAGCTGCATCGGCAGGCCTTCAACCATGCCTTCGCCCGCCACGGTCTCGACTGGCAGTGGGACCGGGCCGTCTACAAGGACCTGCTGCGGGTCACCGGCGGCAAGGAACGGATCCGCGCCCACCATGAAAGGCTGAGGATCGCCGCGCCATTATCGGATGTGGACATCGCGGAACTCCACCGCATCAAGACTGCGCATTTTGCCGAACTGGTCGAGACCGGCTGCTGCCCCTTACGGCCCGGGGTGACGGATCTGTTCGCTGCTGCCAAGGCGCGCGGCCAGCGGCTCGCGATCGCGACGACCACGTCACACGGCAATATCGATGCGCTGCTGTCGCGGGCCCTGGGAAAAAGCTGGGCCGCGGATTTTGATGCGATCGTGGCCGGGGATGACGTGCGGCATAAAAAGCCTGCGCCGGATGTCTATTTCGAGATCCTGGCGCGGCTGAAGCTCAACGCGTCCGACTGCATCGCGATCGAGGATTCCGCCAACGGCCTGATCGCGGCCTCACGAGCGAACATTCCCGTGCTCATCACCAGAAGCATGTTCTTCCGGGACGACGATTTTAGCCAGGCGCGGGTCGTGCTGGATGATCTGTCCGGGCTCGGGTGAGGCCAAAACAAAAAAAACTGAAAAACAACCCCATGCACAGTAGAATGTGCCTGCGGGCCGGACGCCCTCAATGGACGCGGTGGCTCGCTCTATCGTCCTCAGCTTGCTCGACAATCTGCGCGATCGGGCTCGACTGGTGGTGCACCAGGCGCCAGTCGTTGCCGACGCGCCGGAAATGGTTGGCCGCAGCCAATGCCGTGCCGTCGACGATCTCGATGCAGAGCACGCGCGCGCTGTCGCCATCGACGATGGCCTGCGGTTCCGCGCACACGATCTGCGGCCGTTCCGGGCTCTGCAGGATATCGCGCCAGCTTCCGATCACCGTGGCCCGGCCGATGATGGCCGGCCAGCCGGGATGAATGCAGGAAATGGCGTCATCGTCCGCCCACATCCGCTCCATTTCGTCGAAATCGCCGGTCGAAAAGGCGGCGTAGAACGCTGCGTTCGCCGCGATCACCTTGCTGTCCTTTGCCATGCCTCTCGGGTGGGGCAATGACAGACAAAAATCAAGCAAGACTTCCGTCGACTTTCCGTTCGATCTGGACCGCAATGCAGCATTGCTGCCCGTTTTGTGGTCACGCCGAGACCAGAGTCTCCACCGCACGCCGCGCGCCATACTGGTAGAGTCGGCTGAGTGCTCCGGTCACGGCCTCGCGCAGGCGCGGCTCCGCGCCCAGCGACCCGAACACTTTTCCGACGCCGAGCAGCGCAGGCGCCAATCGTTCGGCGACGGGACCTGCCTCGCGCGCCAAGCCAGCGAATTCGGCGGCGAGCGGATCGCGCACGTCGATGGTGCGGCCGTTCTCGTCGAGGCCGGTGACGTAGCGCATCCAGCCGGCCACCGCGAGCGCATGCGTCGCGATCGGCAGGTTGCTGGTGAGACGATCCTGGATCGCGCCGAGCAGGCGCTGCGGCAGCTTTTGGGAGCCGTCCATTGCGATCTGCCAGGTGCGGTGATGCAGTGCCGGATTGGCGAAACGCTTGAGCAGCGAGGCGCGATAGGCGGCCAGATCGGTGCCCGCGGACATCGTCAGCGTCACCGCGGCCTCTTCCATCACCTGCGCGGCGAGGCGCGCGAAATGCGGATCCTGCATGGTGTCGGCGATGGTCTCGTAGCCGGCGAGATAGCCGAGATAGGCCAGCGCCGAATGGCTGGCGTTGAGCAGCCGCAGCTTCATCAACTCGAATGGCTTGACGTCG
This sequence comes from Bradyrhizobium canariense, assembly GCF_019402665.1. Classification (GTDB taxonomy): domain Bacteria; phylum Pseudomonadota; class Alphaproteobacteria; order Rhizobiales; family Xanthobacteraceae; genus Bradyrhizobium; species Bradyrhizobium canariense. The sequence continues at coordinate 76,041 of NZ_VSST01000016.1, read as the reverse complement.
TTCACCAGTTCGACCCCGGCGGCGGCAAGATCGGGCCGGCCCGCCGTAAAGCGATCCTCGACTACCCATTGCGTGAACGGCTCGGTCATGACGGGCCATGCGTCGCGCAAACCGAGCGCCGACGAAACCACGTCGCGGTCACCATCCGTCGTCTCCGGCACGATGCGGTCGACCATAGTCGAGGGGAAGGCCGCCGTATCCGCGATCCACTTGCCGAGATCCTTCGAGCGCAGCGCGGCGAATTGCGTCACGATCCGCTGCACGGTGTGGCCATTGGCGGCGAGGTTGTCGCAGCTCAGCACGGTGAACGGCGGCGCGCCCAGGGCCCGCCGGCGCGCCAGCGCTGCAACGATGAAGCCGGGAGCCGAGCGCGGCGCGTCGAAATTGTTGAGGTCGTGCACGACATCAGGATGGCGTTCGTCGAGATCGCCGGTCTGCGGCGTGTGGCAATAGCCTTTCTCGGTGACGGTGAGGGAGACGATGCGAATGGCGGGATCGGCCATTCGCTCGACCAATCGTGCCGGGCTTTCGCGCGCGACCACGCTGTCGAGCAGCGCACCGATGATGCGGTGTTCGGTGGCTTCGGCTGCACGGACGGCAACCGTGTAGAGATGATCCTGCGGGGCGAGGGCGTCGCGTGTGTCAGGGCTGCGCAAGCTGGCGCCGACGATGCCCCACGAGGTGGCGCCGGCGGCAAGGCAATCGTCGATGACCACGGCCTGGTGGGCGCGATGAAACGCGCCAAGGCCGAGATGCACGATGCCGGGCGTGACCCGCGAACGGTCGTAGGCCGGGCGGCGGATGCCTTGTGGCAGCCGGTCGAGATTGGCGCGGCCAAGGCGCGTTGGATCAGGGCGCATGGTCGTCTCTCCCCTTGTTTGGCCGCTGCTTGACATGGCGCCTGTCCTCGGTCAATGCTGCGGTCAATTGGTAAGACCAATTTTCCAAAATTGGCGGGCCGCGGGCAGCGAGAGCTGCCGGCATGACCCTTTCGGGAGGACCAGCGTGCCGCTGGAAGCTGTGGAGGCGAGACGGCTTTATCGCCAGGTCGCCGATCAATTGCGAAGCCTGATCGACAGCGGCGAGTACGCGGTCGGCAGCCGCTTGCCGACCGAGCGCGAACTCGCCGAGCAGCTCAAGATTTCCAGGCCCACGGTGCGCGAAGCCCTGATCGCGCTCGAAGTCGAGGGCCGCCTCCGCATCCGCGTCGGTTCCGGCATCTATGTGATCGAGCCCGCGGCGGTTGCGGCGACCGCGCCTGCGTCCGTTATCGAGGGCCCGTTCGAGCTGCTGCGCGCCCGCGAGTTCCTGGAAAGCTCCATTGCCGAAGAAGCCGCACGCGTGGCGACGAAGGACGACGTTGCCCGCATCGATGCGTCCCTTGTCGCGATGGAGAATGTAGAACACCCCGGCGAAGCCTCAATGGTCTACGACCGCGCCTTCCACGTCGCGATCGCCGGAAGCCTCGGCAATGCCGTTCTGGTGCGTGTGGTCGGCGAGTTGTTCGACCAGCGCCTCAATCCCTATTTCGCGCAGCTTGCGCATTATTTCGAAAGCCCGGGCACGTGGCGCACTGCGCTCGACGAGCATCGCGCGGTGCGCGACGCGATCGCGGCGCACGATCCCGGGGCCGCGCGCGATGCGATGCGCGATCATCTCGCGAGATCCCAGGAGCGCTTTGCGCAGAACTTCGGCGCCGAGAAGGTGGCAGGACCGTCGTCCGGGCGGGTGGCGCGATCGACGGCAAAGCCGTCAAGACCGCAACGTGCGCCGAAGAAGAAGCGAGTCACGAGCAGCAGCGCGCGACCGCGATGAGATTGTGCGGCCCGCACCCGCGTCGGGGGCGGGCGGACAAGAAGCAGATTTAAAAGAAGCAGACTTGAAAAATGGAGGAAAAGTCAGTGTTGAAAAAGATGACAATGGTGCTGGCGGTCTCGGCCGCGGCGATGATTGCGACGACTGGCGCCGGCATGGCGCAGACCAAGCTCAAATGGGCCCATGTCTACGAGACCTCGGAGCCCTTCCACACCGCCTCAGTGTGGGCCGCGCAGGAAATCGGCAAGCGCACCAATGGGCGTTATGCGATCGACGTCTATCCGGCGTCGCAGCTCGGCAAGGAAGCCGACATCAACCAGGGCCTCTCGCTTGGCTCGGTCGACATCATCATCTCCGGCTCGAGCTTTGCGGCCAAGAGCTTTCCGCCGATCGGCGTGACCTATTATCCCTACACCTTCCGCGATGCCGATCATCTGCTCGCCTACACCAAGAGCGACATCTTCAAGGAGCTCACCAAGGGTTACGAGGACAAGAGCGGCCACCACATCCTCGCGGTGACCTATTACGGCGTGCGCCAGACTTCGTCGAACAAGCCGATCAAGACCTGTGCCGACCTCAAGGGCCTCAAGATGCGCGTGCCCGACGTGCCCGCTTATCTGGCGATGCCGCGCGCCTGCGGCGCCAACACCGCGCCGATCGCGTTCGCCGAAGTCTATCTGGCGCTCCAGAACGGCACCGTCGAGGCGCAGGAGAATCCGCTCACCACGATCGAGGCCAAGAAGTTCTACGAGGTGCAGAAGCACATCGTGCTGACCGGCCACATTGTCGACCATCTCAACACGGTGGTGGCCGGTGCGCTCTGGAAGAAGCTCAGCGACGAGGACAAGAAGATCTTCACCGACGTCGCGCAGGAGGCCGCCGCCAAGGCGACCGCGGAGATCAAGCAGAACGAGGCCAAGCTGGTTGCCTTCTTCAAGGAGAAGGGCCTGACCGTGACCGAAGTCGACAAGAACGAGTTCCGCGACACCGTTCTGAAGAACGTCGCGTTCGAGACGTTTGGCTACCGCAAGGCCGACTGGGAACGCATTCAGGCGGTGAAATGACGACGTAGTCGTCATCCCGGGGCGGTCCGCAGGACCGAACTACGGTGCGCAATCGCGCACCTGAGAATCTCGAGGTTCCGGGTCTGGTGCTAGCGCACCATCCCGGAACGACGTGATCAGTTTGAGGAGCAACCCATGTCCACCGCCGAAACGCACCGGCAGATCACCGCGGACGAGATCGCCCACACCTTCGAGGAAGAGGCGGCACCCAAGGTCGATCTCGGCATCTATGCTTTCGAGGACTGGGTGGCGCTGGCGATCTTCTGGGTGATGGCGCTCGCCGTCTTCCTGCAGTTCTTCACCCGCTACGTGCTCAACGACAGCTATGCCTGGACTGAGGAGATCGCGACCTACTGCCTGATCGGCGTGGTCTTCATCGGCTCCTCGATGTGCGTGCGGCTGTCGCGGCACATCCAGGTCGATCTGCTCTATCGCTATCTGCCACACCTCGTGGCGCGCGCATTGTCGACGGTGATCGACCTGATCCGGATCGCCTTCTTCGGCTACGCCATCAAGCTGGTCTGGATCTACATCCAGATCATCGGCGACGAGTCCATGACCACGATCAATCTTCCCAAGGACTACGTCTATTACGCCGTGCTTGCCGGCTTCGTGCTGATGTTCGTCCGCTCGGTGCAGGTGGCCATCCAACATTTGCGGCAGGGCTACTCGATCCTCGAACGTCCCGGCGCCTACGACGGTTTTGAAGGGTAATCCCATGTTGCTGTTGCTTGGAGGCTTTCTCATCCTGATGCTGCTCGGCGTGCCCGTGGCGATCGCCATGGCTGCGTCGTCGCTGCTCTACATCCTGGTCAGCGGGGTGACGCCCGACGTCACGCTGGCGCAGCGCATGATCGCCGGCGTCGAGAGCTTTCCGCTGCTTGCCGTGCCGTTCTTCATCCTGGCCGGCAATCTCATGAACATTGCCGGCGTCACCGGGCGCATCTACAAATTCGCCGTCGCGCTGGTCGGCTGGATGCGCGGTGGCCTCGGTCACGTCAACATCATCGGCTCGGTGATCTTCTCCGGCATGTCCGGCACCGCGATCGCGGATGCTGCCGGCCTTGGCACCATCGAGATCAAGGCGATGAAGGATCACGGTTACACCACGGAATTCTCCGTCGGCGTCACCGCGGCGTCCGCCACGCTCGGCCCGATCATCCCGCCGTCGCTGCCTTTCGTGATCTACGGCATGATGGCGAACGTCTCGATCGGCGCGCTGTTTCTGGGGGGCGTCATTCCAGGCGTCGTGCTGACGCTGCTCATGATGGCCACCGTCACCTACTTCGCGCACAAGAACAAATGGGGCAGCGATACGCCGTTCTCCTGGCCGCAATTGGGATCGGCGGGGCTCGAGATCCTCGTCGTACTGAGCTTCCCGATGGCCGTCTGGCTTCTGACGGTCGCCGGCCTCTCCACCAATTGGGCCGTTGGGATTGGCCTGGTCGCGCTGCTCGCGCTCGACTGGTACTTCGATTTCTCGGCGGTCATGGCCTTGATGGCGCCGGTGATCCTGATCGGCGGCATGACGCTGGGCTGGTTCACGCCGACGGAGGCTGCCGTCGCCGCCGTGATCTGGTCGCTGTTCCTTGGCCTCGTGCGCTACCGCACCATGACGCTGAAGACGGTGGCGAAGGCGACCTTCGACACCATCGAGACCACGGCCTCGGTGCTGTTCATCGTCACCGCTGCCTCGATCTTTGCCTGGCTGCTCACGGTGTCGCAGGCAGCCCAACTGCTGTCGGACTGGATGCTCGGCATCACCCATAATAAATGGGTCTTCCTGGCGTTGGCCAACGTGCTGATCCTGTTCGTCGGCTGCTTCATCGACACCACGGCGGCGATCACCATCCTGGTGCCGATCCTCTTGCCGATCGTGCTCAAGCTCGGCATCGATCCCATCCATTTCGGCCTGATCATGACGCTGAACCTGATGATCGGCCTGTTGCACCCGCCGCTCGGCATGGTGCTATTCGTGCTGGCACGCGTGGCAAAGCTCTCGGTCGAGCGCACCACGGTCGCGATCCTGCCCTGGCTGGTGCCGCTGATGCTCGCGCTGATCGCGATCACCTACATCCCCGAACTGACCCTCTGGCTGCCAAAATACATGGGACTTTCCAAATGACCTCCACAGCTCTCGCCGCAACCCTGTTCGGCCCCGAAGACCTGCGCATGGTCGAGCATCCGCTCGACAAGCTCGCTTCAGGCATGGTGCGCATCCGCTTCGGCGCCGGCGGCATCTGCGGCTCGGACATGCATTACTTCCGCCACGCCCGCACCGGCGATTTCGTCGTGAAGTCGCCGCTGGTACTCGGCCACGAGATCTCGGGCGAGGTCATGGAGATCGCGGGCTCCGCGGCGAACCTGAAGGTCGGCGACCGCGTTGCCGTCAACCCGTCGCGCTGGTGCGGCCATTGCGGCGCTTGCCGCGAAGGCCGGCAAAACCTCTGCGAAAATATCTACTTCATGGGCTCGGCCTCGAAGACGCCGCATATGCAGGGCGGCTTTGCCAACTATTTCGACGCGATCCCGGCGCAGTGCGTGAAGATCCCCGATCATGTGTCCTATCAGGCCGCGGCGCTGGCCGAGCCGCTCGCGGTCTGCCTGCACGCGGTGGCGCGTGCCGGCAACATCGAAGGCAAGCGCGGCATCATCTTCGGCGCCGGTCCGATCGGGCTTCTGACGATGCTCGCCGCGCGCCGCGCCGGCATGACGGACATCACCGTGGCCGACATCGCGCCGGCCCCGTTGGCCTTTGCGAGCCGGCTCGGCGCCTCTCACGTCGAGAATGTCGCAGCCGGCGAGGAAGGCCTGAAGGCGCAGGCCGCGTCGCGCCCGTACGATGTCGCTTTCGAAGTCTCAGGCACGGCTGCAGGCCTTGCCAGTGCGATCGGTATCGTCAGGCGCGGCGGCGTTGTGGTGCAGATCGGTAATTTGCCGGGTGGCCAGATTCCGGTGCCGGCGAATGCGGTGATGGCCAAGGAGATCGACCTGCGCGGTTCGTTCCGCTTCGGGCTCGAGTTCATGACGGCGGTGGAGCTGATTGCGGACGGCAGCGTCGACGTGCTGTCGCTGGTCACCGCCGAACGGCCGCTGTCCACCGCGCCCGATGCGCTGCGGCTGGCGCTCGACCGCTCGCAGAGCGTCAAGGTCGTGCTGACCGCGAACTGATTGGAGAGGCCGCATGATGCTCGAAGGATGGCGCTGGTACGGGCCGGACGATCCGGTCTCGCTCGATGATGTCAGGCAGGCCGGGGCGAGCGATATCGTCTCGGCGCTGCATCAGGTGCCGATCGGTGAAGCCTGGACACGCAAGGCGGTCGAGGAGCGCAAGAACTTCATCGAGAACGGTCAGCCCGGCCGCTCGCAGCTGACCTGGTCGGTGGTGGAATCGATTCCGATCCCCGACGACGTCAAGCGTCTCGGGGCTAAGGCAACGCGCTCGATCGAGACGTGGATCGCCAGCCTGGAGGCGGTTGCCGCGGCCGGTATCAAGATCATCTGCTACAATTTCATGCCCGTCGTGGATTGGTGCCGCACCGATCTCGAATGGGAGCTGCCGAACGGCGCCCGTGCCATGCGCTTCGACCAGGACCGTTTCGCCGCCTTCGAGCTGCACATCCTGAAGCGGCCGGCCGCGACCGCCGAGTATTCGCCGGAGCAGCAGGGTCGCGCGAAAAAGCTGTTCGACCAGATGAGCCAGGCCGATATCGATTACCTCGTCATGGTGATCGCCAGCGCGCTGCCGGGCTCGACCACCGAGCCGATGACCATCCCGCAATTCCGCGACCGGCTTGAAACATATCGCGACGTCACGCCAAAAATCCTGCGGCAACATCTCGCCGAGTTTTTGGGCCGCGTCACACCCGTCGCCGAGCAGCTCGGGGTCTCATTGACACTGCATCCGGACGACCCGCCGCGCCCGCTGTTCGGGCTGCCGCGCGTCGCGTCCAGCGCCGATGACTATCAGGCGTTGTTTGATGCCGTACCGTCAAAGGCGAATGGTATCTGCCTGTGCACAGGGTCGCTCGGCGTGCGCGCCGAGAACGATCTTGCCGCGATGGCCGAACGCTTCGGTCCGCGCATTGCCTTTGCGCATCTGCGCGCGACCAAGCGCGAAGCGGATGGTCTGTCCTTTTACGAGTCCGATCATCTCGACGGTGACGTCGACATGGTCGCAGTGCTGAAGGCGCTGCTGAAGGAGAACGCGCGGCGTTCGCCCGACCGGCAGATCGTGTTTCGGCCCGACCACGGCCACCGCATGCTGGACGATCTCGCGGCGACCAAGCGCACCAATCCGGGCTACACCGCGATCGGTCGCCTCCGCGGTCTCGCCGAGCTGCGCGGCGCAATCCGCGCGATCGAGCATCAATAGGGGCCAAAGCTCTATCCGCACCGTCATTGCGAGCGCAGCGAAGCAATCCAGAATCCCGCCGCGGAAAGACTCTGGATTGCTTCGCTGCGCTCGCAATGACGTGGAGGAGAGGTGCCTCGTCTCAACCTTGTCCTCTTAAGCGCGACGGCAGAATACGTCCCGGGCACGCGCACAGATTGTCAAAGTTCCAGCCATATGCGAAGGTAGCGCCATTCCGTTTTCGATCGACGCATTGCAGCAATAAGCCATTTAGGAGCTTGATGTGAGCATTCTGGTCGAACTTCCTCCCGATCAATATGACCGACGGGCATTTGCAAAATTCAACGAGACATCAACCGGCTTTGATCTCGACATCGCTCGCGCGATGATGTGGATGTCGCAACTCGCCTACGAGACCCATGTGCCGGACACGATCAACAGGGTCTCTCCGTTCTTTGATCTGTCCGGTGTCAAGCTGCTGAGCCAGCCGGCGCATTCGACGCTGCCGCTGACCGACACGCGCGGGATCATCGCGAGCAAGGGCGACGCAACAATTGTCGCCTTCGCCGGCACCGACCCGCTTCATCTCCTGAACTGGGTCAGCGATTTCACGCTTGGCCGACCGAAGGCGCCCGTGCACCAGGGGTTCGTCGATGCGGCGGCAGCCGTGTGGGACGACGTGAAGAGCGCACTGGCGGCAGCGCTGGCGCGCAAATCACCGATCTTCATCACTGGGCACAGCCTCGGCGCCGCGATCGCGGTGGCAACGGTGGACTTCGCGCGGGAGCAGCTCCAACTCGCGGATGCGCAGATCTATCTTTACGGTTGTCCGCGCGTGGGCCGCGACGATTTCGCCGCACTCTACAACGGTACGTTCGGCAGGATGACCTATCGTCTCGTGCACGGCACCGACATCGTCCCGACCGTGCCTCCGCCCGGGCTTGGCTTTCATCACGTCGGCCGTTATCTCGCCTGTGCACGCGGCGCCAAATTCAGCGCCAGCCAGCTCACGACGAATGTTGGTTCGGATGAGCCAATGGCGAATGCTGGAATTGGTGAGCAGGTCCGCAATCTCCTCAGCGGCGTATCCGAGAACACGCGGTCGGATGTCGTCGGCAGGCTTACGGTGCTGCTCCCGGCGGGCATCGGCGATCACCTGCCCGATCGTTACTGTGCCGCGCTGACACCCGCCTAGACTCCGGTTTTGACGCGTTTTCTTCACGCGAGCCGGTATATCCACTTCGCCCGAAAACGCTCTAGTAGCACGCAGCCATCGCGCCGAGCTTTGGATAGAGCCGGTCGATCGCGGCGATCTCGCCTTGCATCTGTGCGGTGATCCAGTCTCGGATCTCGGCGGCGATGGGGCGCATCGGCCGGTTGCGCGGTGGCAGGAATTCGCAGATGCGGCGCGTGGTGGTAAGCGTGTCGGACGCCGGCACCAGCGCGCCGGTCAGCAGCCAGTGCGAGGCGACCGTCAGCCAACCGAGCGCGATACCCTGGCCGAGCAGGGCGGCCTGCATCACGACGGCATAGTCCGTGAAGCTCAGCGCCTTGGCCGCACCGCGACGCCCGGTGAGAAGCGATGCGTAATCCGCGGCCCAGTCGCCCGGCGTCTCGGCGAGCCTAATGATGGTGTTGCCCTCCGCGGGATCGGTTTCGCCGAGATAGGCAGGGCTGCACATCGGCAGCATGACCTCCTTCATCACCAGCGTGCCGCCGGATGACGGCTCCTCGCGATCGCGGAAGCGCATGCCGAGGTCGACATTCTCCACGGGTCCGCGCAGCGCGCCGGAGATCAGCTGAAAGCGCAAATCGACCTGAGGAAATTGCTTCTGCAGCTTGTCGATGCGCGGCATCAGCCAATGCGTGGTGAAGGCGGAGGAGACCGACAGTGTCACCGTCTCGGTGCCCTTGCGGCGCCGCTCGATCTCGACCAGCCCGCTTTCGATGCTGCGAAAGCCTTCGAGCACGCGGCGATACAAGAGTTCGCCTTCCTCGGTGAGCACCGCACGTCCCGCCTTGCGGTCGAACAGGCGGACGCCGAGATGGTCCTCGAACTGACCCAGCATCCGGCTCACCGCAGGCTGGGTGACGTTCAGTTCGGCGGCAGCCGCAGTGAAGCTGCCATTGCGTGCCGCTGCGTCGAAGACGAACAGGGCGTTACTTGAGGGCAGCATGCGGCGCAGCTCGGGCATAACCCCATGTTATGAGCCAGGTGAGAATTTGGCAATTGCCGAGTTTTGCCAAGTCTGGTGTCATTGGCGTCACAGCCTAAAGGCAGGCTTGCGAGCGAAGATGTTGGTGCGGTGCACAGCTTCGACCGTGAGTGTTCAAATTTCCTGTCTATAAAGCAGGCTTATGGCGTGCAGTGAGGCACGCCGTTGCAGGGACATCGCGAGGTCGATCGTTGGACAAACGAGCGGAAAGCGTCGAGATCAGATCCGCGAGCAAGGCCTATGGTGCCGTTCGCGCCCTCGACGACGTGTCCCTCAATGTCGCCGCCGGCGAGTTCGTCTCGCTGCTGGGCCCCTCCGGCTCCGGCAAGACCACGTTGCTCGGCATCCTCGGCGGCTTCATCTTGCCATCGAGCGGAACGATCCTGTTTGGCGGCCGCGACGTCACCTGGATGCCCCCGCACAAGCGCGACATCGGCGTCGTTTTCCAGAATTACGCGCTGTTCCCGCATATGAGCGTCGGCGAGAATGTCGCCTTTCCCTTGCGCGCGCGACGGCTGCCGAAGGCGGTCTGGCCGGACAAGGTGCGCACGGCACTTTCGATGGTTGGCCTTGCCGGCTACGAAGAGCGCGGTATCGCGCAGCTCTCCGGCGGCCAGCGCCAGCGCGTGGCGCTCGCACGCGCCATGATCTTCGAGCCGCGGCTGATCCTGATGGACGAACCGCTGTCCGCGCTCGACAAGCAGCTGCGCGAATCCATGCAGATCGAGCTGCGCGCGCTGCACAAGCGCATCGGCGCCACCATCATCTACGTCACCCACGATCAACGCGAAGCACTGACCATGAGCGACCGCGTCGCCGTGATGAAAGACGGCAGGCTGATCCAGATCGACGCGCCCGAGCGTCTGCACGATCATCCCGCGGATTCCTTCGTCGCAAGTTTCATCGGCGAAGCCACGATGCTTCCCGTGCGACGCGTCGATGCCTCCGGCGTTGCGCTCGGCAATGTGCTTCTGCGCAGCGCCCGCGCCATTCCCGACGGGGACGCGCTGATGCTCGCCGTGCATAGCGAAAAGCTGCTGATCGACGACGGCGCGCCGGACTCAGCCTGCAATCGGCTCACCGGCACGGTCACTGACATTGTCTATCAGGGCGAGAGCCTGCGCATCTTCCTGGCGCTCGCCGACGGCATCGTGCTCAGCCTGCGGCAGCCGAGCTACCACCAGGCCTACAGCCGCATCCCGCCACTCGGCGGCAGCCTCACCGTGACCCTTCACCCCGAGGACACCATCGTCGTACCCAGGGTGAGGGACTGAACCCAAGCCTTGTCCAACCGAGAGAAGAAGCCAAAATGTCGTCAGCAGCCTCGTTCAGCAATTTCAAGGTTCTCACCTTCGACGTCGTCGGCACCTTGATCGATTTCGAGACCGGCGTGCTCTCCGCGGTGCGCAGGATCTCGGGCAAGTCGCCGGCCGAGCTCAGCGACGACAAGATCTTCGAATCCTACAAGCGTGGCCGCGACAAGCACCATGAGCGTTCGAGCGAGGTGATGTTCCATGTCTATCGCTATCTCGCCAAGGAGCTCGGGCTGCAGGCCGATGACGCCTCCTGCGACGTGTTCCAACTCGCGGTGCTGCGCTGGGGACCGTTCCCGGATTCGGTCGAGGCTCTGAAGCGCCTGAGAACTAAATTCCGCCTGGTCGCGATGACCAACGCCGACCGCGTCGCGCTCTCCTGTTACGCGCATGCGCTCGGCAATCCCTTCGACGATACCGTTTGCGCCGACGAGACTGGCGTCGCCAAACCGAACCCGGAATTCTTTGCCTACAACAAGGGCCGCCAGTCGGCGTTCGGCTACAAGCAGTCCGACATTCTGCACGTGGCGCAGAGCCAGTATCACGACATCGGGATCGCGCGGAAGCTCGGTTACAAGGTGTGCTGGATCGAGCGGCGTCAGGGCATGGCAGGCTTCGGCGGCACGCCGGCCGTGGAGACGCTGACCAAGCCGGACTTCCATTTCCCGACATTGAAGGCGCTCGCCGACGCGGCGATCGGGCCGGCGGTGTAACTTTGTGAGCGCGGAGATGACGCAGAACTGGGGCGCATTGCCGTCGGCCAACTCGCTGTGGGAAGCCACGGCGGAGCCGGCGCGCGCGTTTCCGGTCCTGTCCGGCGAGAACCAGGCGGATGTGGTGATCATCGGTGCGGGCTACACGGGCCTGTCTGCGGCCCACCACATCGCCAAGAGCGGGCTCAGCCCCATCGTGCTCGAGGCCAACCGCCCGGGCTGGGGCGCCAGTGGGCGCAATGGCGGCGTGATCACCGCAAAATTCCGTCTCTCGTTCCGCGAGATCGATGCCGTGCACGGCCGCGCCATGGCGCGGCGAATGTATGAGATCGCGCATGAATCCACCGACATGGTCGAGGAGCTGGTCTCCGAATTCGGCATCACCAGCGCTCAGCTTGCCCGCACCGGCCAGGTCAAGGCCGCACACAATGAGACCACGCTGAAGGCCGCGATCGACGAAGCCAACTGGATGACGCGCGAGATGGGCTGCGCCGAGGTCCGCATTCTCGACAAGCGCGGCGTACGCGACGAGACCGGCTCCGACAGCTTCGTTGGCGGCGTGCTCAATCCCGGCTCTGGCGGCATTCATCCGCTGAACTATTTGCGCGGTCTCGCCGACGGCGTCGCGCGCCGCGGGGTGCCGATCTTCCAGGAGTCGCCGGTCGTAAGACTCCGGCGCGACAACGGCGGCATCGTCGCGGAGACGCCGCAAGGCGCGGTGCGGGCGAAGCAGGCGATCATTGCCACCAACAGCTATTCGGACCTGACGGATGCCACCGCGCAGATGCAGCGCACCCTGATTCCCTTCCGCAGCGCCATGGTCGCTACCGAGCAGCTGCCGCGCAATCTCGCGGGCAAGCTGATGCTGACGGGCCGCACCTACACCGAGACCAAGCGCATGATGCGCTGGTTCCGCATGGTCGACAATCGCGTCATCTTCGGCGGGCGCGGCGCCTTCGGCAGGCAGGACTCGGAAGCCGCATTCGATGCGCTGCGCAAGGCGATGGTCGGCATCTTTCCGGACCTGGCCGATGTGCCGCTCGCGTACAAATGGTCGGGCCTCGTTGCCATGACGCTGGATTCGGTGCCGCATCTCGGCCGGCTCGACGACCGCACGCTGTTCTCGATGGGCTACAACGGCGCGGGCGTCGCGATGTCGAGCCTGATGGGCCGCTATCTTGCCGCCTTCGTCCGCGGCGAGACACCGGAGGTCGGGCTGCTCGACGCGCGGCGCCTGAGGGCGATTCCGTTCTATCCGCTGCGCGAGCCCGCCGTGCGCATGATCGCCGGCTGGTACCAGTTTCTCGATGCGATCGGTCAATGACGTTTAATTGGTGACAGAGGAGGCGAGGATGACGACGAAACGAGATATTCGATTTGGCTACGCATTGTTGGGCGGATCGCTCGGATTGTTCGCAACAACCGGCACCGCCGCCGCTGCCGAACAGATCACCTTTGTCTCGCAAGGCGGCGCCTATCAGCAGGCGCAGACGGTGGCGATCCTCGATCCTTCCGCCAAGAAGCTCGGCATCACCATCAACCAGGATTCCATTCCCGATGCCTGGCCGGCGATCAAGACCCAGGTCGGCAGCGGCAAGCCGATCTGGGACGTCGTGGATACGCCGACCGGCAACTGCCTGCGTGGCGGCGAGCAGGGGCTGATCGAGAAGCTCGACTTCTCAAAGATTCCGAATGGCGCGGCGATGCCGGAATCCTATCGCAGCCCCTATTCGGTTTCCTACGAGTTCTATTCCAGCGTCCTGGCCTACAGTCAGAAGACCTTTCCGAAGGACGCGCCGAACAGCTGGGCCGATTTCTGGGACGTGAAGAAATTTCCCGGGCGCCGCGCACTGCGCAACCACCCGTTCGCCACACTCGAGGCGGCACTGATGGCCGACGGCGTCGCGCCCGATAAGCTCTATCCGCTCGACGTCGACCGCGCCTTCAAGAAGCTCGAAGAGATCAAGCCGAATATCACGGTGTGGTGGACCTCCGGCGCGCAGTCGGCGCAACTGCTCAACGACGGCGAGGTCGACATGGAGATGGCCTGGAACGGGCGCGTCAGCGCGGTCGCCAAGGAGGGTGCCAAGGTCGCCTTCACCTACAACCAGGGCGTTTTGCAAAGCACCTCGCTCTGCATCCTCAAGGGCGCGCCGAATCTCGAGACGGCCGTCAAGTTTCTCAACGAGGCCGTCGATCCCGTGCACCAGGCCAATCTGCCGCTGCATATCGACTATGGTCCGGGAAATCCAAAGGCGTTCGAGACCAACGTGATCAAGCCCGAGCGCGCCGCGCAATTGCCGAGCGAGCCGGCCAATGCGGCCAAGCAGGCGCTGATGTCCTACGCGTGGTGGTCGTCGCCAGCCGGCGAAGCGGCGGAGAAGCGTTGGGCGTCGTTCATGCAGAAGTAAGCGAAGCGAGGCTGCGTTGACGACATCAATGCCAGATCCCTCCCAAAAGCATCAGCGCCGCGAGCATGCGCTGATGCTGGCATTGGTGTCGCCGGCGCTGCTGGTGATCTTGGCTCTGATCGTGCTGCCGGTCGGCTGGCTCGCCTGGCAGTCGATCTACCATGACGGCTTCACGCTGGAGAATTATCGCCGCGTCTTCACTGAAGACATCTACTGGCGCAGCTTTGCGCTGACCTTCGAGATCAGTCTCGCGGTCACGGCAATCGCGCTGCTGCTCGGCTATCCCGTGGCCTACCTCGCCAACTCGGTGCCGAAAGGATGGAGCATTCTCATCCTGTCGCTGGTCGTTCTGCCGTTCTGGACCAGTGTACTGGTGCGCGCTTATGCCTGGCTGGCGCTGCTCCAGCGCACCGGCGTGATCAACCAGTTCTTGCGTTATCTCGACGTGACGAGCGAACCGCTCGCGTTGGTGCACAACACCTTCGGCACGGTGGTTGCGACGGTACACATCCTCCTGCCGTTCATGGTGCTGCCGCTCTATGCCACCATGCAGAAGATCCCGAGCGATCTCATGCAGGCCGGCGCCAGCCTGGGGGCGAGCCCGTCGCTCACCTTCGTTCGCGTCTTTCTGCCGCTGTCTCTGCCCGGCGTGCTCGCAGGCTGCACCATGGTGTTCGTGCTCTGCCTCGGCTTCTACATCACGCCGGAACTGCTCGGCGGCGGCCGCACGGTGATGGTGTCGATGCTGGTGAGCCGCAATGTCGAGCTCTACAACCAGTTCGGTGCTGCGAGCGCGGTCGCCGTCGTGCTGCTCTTAAGCGTGCTCGCGATCTTTTTCGCCGTCAGCCGCTTCATCTCGCTCGATCGCATATTGGGGCAGAAATGACGCGATTGTCGCCCGCCCGGATCGCCCTCTATATGATCAGCGCGCTGGTGCTGGTCTACCTGATCCTGCCGGTGCTGATCATCGCGCCGATCTCCTTCTCCAGCGCGCGCTTTCTGACCTTTCCGCCGCCGTCGTTCTCGCTGCGCTGGTATCAGCAGTATTTCTCCAACTCGGCCTGGATGCAGGCGACGCGGGTGACGCTGACGGTCGCGCTTCTGACCGTGTTTATCGCAACGCCGCTCGGCGTCGCCGCCGCCTATGGCATCAGCCAGTCGAAGCTGCGGATCATGCGGCTGATCCACATGATGCTGCTGTTGCCGCTGGTGGTGCCGATCATCATCACCGCGGTGGGCATCTTCTTCCTCTATGCGAAAGTCGGCTTGGTCGCGACGCTGCCGGGCCTGGTGCTGGCGAATGTCATGTTGGGCCTGCCATACGTCATCATCTCGGTGCTGGCGGGCCTGCAAAGCTTCGATCCGGCGCAGGAGATGGTCGCACGCAGCCTCGGCATGAACCGCCTGCGCAGCTTCTTCGCGGTGACCTTGCCGCAGATCAAGTCCAGCGTGGTCGCAGGCGGCATCTTCGCCTTCATCTCGGCGATGGACGAGACCATCGTCGCGCTGTTCATCTCCGGCGGCCAGTATCAGCCGCTGACCAAGCGTATGTTCACCGCGCTCCGCGACGAGATCGACCCAACCATCGCCGCCATCTCGACACTGATGACGGCGGCCTCGTTCATGCTGGTGCTGCTGGCAAGCGCTCGGCAGCGCAAAGGGGCATGACGGCAAGGGGCCTGCTCCCCGGTCGATGGCCGAGAGAGGCATGGCTGCCGCCGCTATTTTCTGGAGAGGCATGACGAGGCCGTAATGCCGGGCAGCGGTTTCGGCCTTGCACCTTGTTTCCGGCTGTCCTACGCCAGCCCGGAACAAAATTTTCGCGAAGCTGCGAAACGCATCGCCAAAGCCTTGAGGGAGCCGTCATGACCATTCGCAACACCCGCACCGGGGGCCAGATCCTGATCGATCAGCTGGTCGCGCAAGGCGTCGAGCGCGTCACCTGCGTGCCGGGCGAGAGCTACCTTGCGGCGCTCGATGCGCTGCACGACAGCCCGATCGACGTCATGATCTGCCGCGCCGAGGGCGGTGCCGCGATGATGGCGGAGGCCTATGGCAAGCTCACCGGCCGTCCCGGTATCTGCTTCGTCACCCGCGGCCCCGGCGCCACCAATGCCAGCCACGGCGTGCACATCGCGATGCAGGATTCCACGCCGATGATCCTGTTCGTCGGTCAGGTCGACACCGGCATGCGCGAGCGCGAGGCGTTCCAGGAGCTCGACTACAAGGCGGTGTTCGGCACCATGGCGAAATGGGCGGTCGAGATCGATCGTCCCGACCGCATTCCGGAGCTGGTCGCGCGCGCCTTCCGCGTCGCCATGCAGGGCCGTCCCGGTCCCGTGGTGATCTCGCTGCCCGAGAACATGCTGACCGAGACCGCAGCCGTTGCGGACGCCATGCGGATCGAGCCGGCGATGAGCTGGCCGGCGCCCACCGATATCGAGCGTGTCGGCGCCATGCTTGCGAGCGCCAAAGCACCGCTCGTCATTCTCGGCGGCTCGCGCTGGACCGATGAGGCGACCAGGAGCATCGCGCGCTTTGCCGAGCGGTTCGACCTGCCGGTCGCGACCTCGTTCCGCCGCGCGTCGCTGATCGACGCCGATCACTCGCATTATGCCGGCGACCTCGGCATCGGCCCGAGCCCGGGCCTGAAGGCGCGGATCGACGGCGCCGATGTCATTCTTCTCATCGGCGGCCGCATGTCGGAGATGCCGTCCTCATCCTACACGCTGCTCGACATTCCGACCCCGCGGCAGAAGCTGATCCACGTTCATCCCGGCTCCGAAGAGCTCGGCCGCATCTATCAGCCTGAGCTCGCGATCCAGGCCACACCCGCCGCGTTCGCGGCCGCGGTCGAGACGCTGAAGCCGGCCGGCGCCGTTGCCTGGAAGGGCGAGGCCGCCAAGGCGCATGCCGATTATCTCGCCTGGACCGACAAGGCGCGCGAGCTGCCCGGCACGTTCCAGTATGGCCAGGTCATGACCTGGCTGCGCGATCGCCTGCCCAAGGACGCGATCGTCTGCAACGGCGCCGGCAACTACGCCGGCTGGATCCATCGGCATCATCGCTTTCACAGCTTTGCCTCGCAGCTCGCGCCGACGTCGGGCTCGATGGGCTACGGTGTGCCGGCCGCGGTGCTCGCGAAGCGACAATATCCGGACCGTACTGTTATCGCCTTTGCCGGTGACGGCTGCTTCCTGATGAACGGGCAGGAATTCGCGACCGCCGTGCAGTACGACGCAGCCCTCGTCGTCATCGTCGTCGACAATGCGCAATACGGCACCATCCGCATGCACCAGGAGCGCGACTATCCCGGACGCGTGGTCGGCACCCAGCTCAAGAACCCGGATTTCGCGATGTACGCAAAAGCATTCGGCGGCCATGGCGAGCGCGTCGAGCGCACCGAAGAGTTCGCGCCGGCGTTCGAGCGTGCGCTTGCCTCGGGCAAGCCGTCGATCCTCCACTGCATCATCGATCCGCGTGCGATGTCGGTCGGCAAGGACTTTGCCCCTGCGGTGAAGGCATAGCCGATGCCGCAAGGCCGCCACGTCGCCATCATCGGTGCCGGCGCGGTCGGCGTGATCAGCGCGATCGAGGCGCTGCGCGAGGGCCATCGCGTCACGCTGATCGATCCGGGCGAGCCCGGTGGCGAACAGGCGGCGAGCTACGGCAATGCCGGCTGGCTCTCCTCGCATTCGGTGATCCCGCCGGCCGAGCCCGGTGTCTGGAAGAAGGTGCCGGGTTATCTGATGGATCCGCTCGGGCCACTCGCGATCCGCTGGTCTTATCTGCCGAAGGCGCTGCCCTGGTTGATCAAATATCTGCTCTCGGGCTGGACCGAGGCGCGGGTCGAGAAGACGGCATTTGCGCTGCGCGATCTCCTGAAGGACGCGCCGCTATTGCACAGGAAGCTCGCGGAGGAGGCGGGCGTTCCTGAATTGATCGAGCGTAACGGCGTGATGCATGTCTTCCCGTCACGCGGCAATTTCGACGATGATCTCGGCTGGCGCCTGCGCAAGCGCGTCGGTGTCGAATGGCTGGAGCTTTCGGCCGACGAGATGCGTCAGCGCGAGCCCGATCTGCATCCGCGCTACACGTTTGGCGTGGTGGTGGAGGAAGCCGGTCGCTGCCGGGACCCCGGAGCCTATGTCGCAGCCCTCGCGCAACACGCGCTGGCAAGCGGCGCCAAGCTTGTGCGGGCCAAGGCAATTGGGCTGAAACTATCCGGCAACAAGCTGGTGGCTGTCCTGACCGAGACCGGCGAGATTGCGTGCGATGCCGCGGTGATTGCCGCCGGTGCGCATTCGAAGCGGCTCACCGCATCCATTGGTGATCCGCTGCCGCTGGAGACCGAGCGCGGCTATCACGTCATGATCGAGAATCCGGAAGCAGGCCCGCGCAGCTCGATGATGGCCTCGGATGCGAAGATGGTGGTGAACTGGACCGACAAGGGTTTGCGCGCCGCCGGCACGGTCGAGATCGCAGGCCTCGAGGCCGCACCGAACTGGAAGCGTGCCGAGATACTGCGCAATAACCTCTTCAGCATGTTCCCGAAACTGCGCACGGACATTCCGGCTTCGCGGATCAAGACCTGGTTTGGCCATCGGCCGAGCATGCCGGACGGACGTCCCTGCATCGGCTACGCGCGGGCATCGCGCGACATCGTCTATGCCTTCGGCCACGGCCATATCGGCCTGGTCGGTTCGGCCCGCACCGGCCGTCTCGTCGCCCAGCTTCTGAGCGGCAAGCCGCCGGAAATTCCGCTTGCACCGTTTTCGCCCGATCGTTTTCTCTGAGATCGTACCATGACCGCTCCAGCCAACTCGTCCCCCCGAATCGCCCGCGGCGGCAAGGCCGTCTATGGAGCACCGCTCGGCATCCTGATGTTGGAGGCGCGCTTTCCCCGCATTCCCGGCGACATGGGCAACGGCACCACCTGGCCTTTCCCCGTGCTCTATCGCGTGGTGAGCGGTGCCTCGCCCGAGAAAGTGGTGCTGAACGGTGCGGCCGGTCTGCTGCCTGATTTCATCGATGCGGCGAAGGATCTGGTGCGGCTCGGGGCGGAAGCCATCACCACCAATTGCGGCTTCCTCTCGCTGTTCCAGAAGGAGATCGCAGCCGCGGTCGGCGTTCCCGTCGCGACCTCGTCACTGATGCAGGTGCCGTGGGTGCAGGCGACCTTGCCGCCGGGCAAGCGCGTCGGCCTCGTCACGGTCTCAGGTTCATCCTTGACGCCGGCTCATCTCGAAGGTGCCGGCGTGCCGCTCGATACGCCGCTGGTCGGCACCGAGCACGGCAAGGAATTCTTCCGCGTCCTGATCAAGGCCGAGAAGGAGGACATGGATATCGCGCAGGCCGAACGTGACGTGGTCGAGGCCGGCAAGGAGCTGGTCGCCAGCAACCCGGATGTCGGCGCGATCGTGCTGGAATGCACCAACATGCCGCCTTATGCGGCGGCGCTTCAGGCCGAAGTCGGATTGCCCGTCTATGATATCTATTCCATGATCACCTGGTTTCATGCAGGACTGCGGCCGCGCCAGTTTGGCTAGAGGTCGAGAAGTTGCCTATGGCTCCTCTTCCTTCTACCCTTGTGGGAGAAGGTGGCGCGAAGCGCCGGATGAGGGGTATCTCTCCGCGCATATAGATGCGGATGAGTGCACGGAGAGATACCCCTCATCCAAATGAGTTTGTATCTGTCAGCGGTGATGCCCTCTCCCGCAAGGGGAGAGGGCGCAGCCATGCGCATCGTGCGCTGTCCCACCGGCAGCGGAAGAGGCAGCTATACAATCCCTCGATACCTGATCGCGCCAGACGGTCAGAGCTTTCGCGCCTGAACATCGTTAGAGTGCCGCTCGAAATCCACGGAGACATGCGGTGCACAGCCTTCAATCCAATCCCGACACGCGCGCAGACAATTGGCCGTCCGAGCTCTACCGCATCCTGAAAGCCGCCGACGTGCGGCAGATGTCATACGTCCCCGATGCCGGCCACAGCCAGCTCATCAGCCTGTTCTCGGCCGATCGCGACGTCACCACCAACGTGCTGACGACGGAAGAGGAGGGCGTCGCCATCGCCGCCGGCGCCTGGCTCGGCGGCCAGCGCAGCGTGCTCTTGATGCAGTCGAGCGGGGTCGGCAATTGCATCAACATGCTGTCGCTGTCGGCGATCGGACGATTTCCACTGCTGATGCTGGTGACGATGCGCGGCGAATGGGCCGAGTTCAATCCCTGGCAGGTGCCGATGAGCCGGGCGACGCAGCCCTCGCTGGAAGCGATTGGTTTGAAGGTGATGCGGGCGGAGACGGCGGAGGATCTGGTCGAGACGGTCGAATCGGCCGCAGCGCTCGCCTACGATTCCGATCAGCAGATCGCGGTCCTGATCGGGCAGCGCCTGATCGGCAAGAAGAAGTGGTGATGCCAATGCAAGCCCAACTCGACCGCCGCGCCGCCGTCGCCGCTCTCCTGAAGAATCGCAACGACACTCTGGTCGTCTCCGGCCTCGGCTCGCCGACCTATGACCTTCATTCGGTCGGCGACCACGACGGCAATCTCTATCTCTGGGGCGCCATGGGCGGCGCCGCGCTGATCGGGCTTGGCCTCGCGCAAGCCCAGCCGGGAAAACGTGTCCTCGCCTTGACCGGGGATGGCGAGCAATTGATGGGCCTCGGCGGCATCGCCACCATCGGAGTCGCGCGCCCGCGCAATCTCGACATCGTCGTGATCGACAACCAGCATTTTGGCGAGACCGGGATGCAGGCCAGCCACACCGGGCGCGGCGTCGATCTCACCGCAATCGCCGTGGCTTGCGGCTTTGCCGCTGCCGGAACCGTGCGGACGATCGAGGAGGTGCAGCGCCTCGCAACCCAAATCGCCGAGCCGGCCGATGGCCCGCGGCTGTTTGTCATCAAGGTTCTGGCGGAAAATCCACCGCGCTCGCTGCCCTCGCGCGATGCTGTCTTTATCAAGAACCGGTTCCGTGCTCATCTCGGCTTCGCGGCGGCCTGAGCCGGGTTTCTCACCCGGCGACAGTCTGCTGTGAAGCAGCTATCCTGGAGTGAGACCATGAAATTATCCGGCAAGGTCGCCGCCATCACCGGCGCGGCGCGCGGTATCGGCAAGGCTTGCGCAAAGCGATTTCTGGATGACGGCGTCAAGGTCGTCATTTCGGACGTCGATGCCGAGGGTTTGGCCGCGACGGCCGCCGAACTCGCGCGGCCGGATGCCTTGCGCACTGTCGTCGGCAATGTCGCCAAGCGTGTCGATGTCGACCAGCTGGTCGCAACGGCTGCAAGAGAGTTCGGCCGGCTCGACATCATGGTCAACAATGCCGGCGTCGCCCGCAACCGGGACCTCCTGGAGATATCCGAAGAAGAATTCGACGAGATCATCGGCATCAACCTGAAGGGCGCCTTCTTCGGCGTGCAGGCGGCGGCCAAGCAGATGATTGCGCAAGGTAGCGGCGGCGGGGTCATCATCAACATGTCGTCGGTCAATGCACTGCTGGCAATCCCGGCACTTGCGACCTACGCCATGTCCAAGGGCGGCATGAAGCAGCTCACATCAGTGGCCGCCGTCGCGCTCGCGCCGCACAACATTCGCGTCGTCGCGGTCGGGCCGGGCACGATCCTGACCGACATGGTGGCGTCGTCCATCTACACCTCGGAGGATGCCCGCAAAACCGTGATGTCACGCACGCCGGCCGGCCGTGGCGGCGAGCCGAGCGAGGTTGCCTCCGTCGTCGCGTTCCTGGCGAGCGACGATGCGTCCTATATCACGGGGCAGACGATCTATCCGGATGGCGGGCGGTTGATCCTGAACTACACGGTGCCGGTGAAGGAGAAGTAGGACTCGGAAGGTTGTCCCACACTCGCTGTCATCGCCCGGCTTGACCGGGCGATCCAGTACTCCGAGATAGCAGCGACAGGGCCGATGGGCCGCGGCGTACTGGATGCCCCGCCTTCGCGGGGCATGACAGCGGTGGTTGCAGGCA
Source organism: Bradyrhizobium canariense (assembly GCF_019402665.1). Classification (GTDB taxonomy): domain Bacteria; phylum Pseudomonadota; class Alphaproteobacteria; order Rhizobiales; family Xanthobacteraceae; genus Bradyrhizobium; species Bradyrhizobium canariense. The sequence goes on along the minus strand of NZ_VSST01000016.1, from coordinate 54,166 downwards.
ACCTCACTCCGCCGCAACCGTCATCCCGTAACCGAGCCGCTTCGAGATCCCGCCGGCGCAGTCGCGTAGCGCGTGGGCGATCGCGCTGTCCCAGCGGGCATCGAACGTGCCTTCCGGCCCCATCGCGGTGATCACCAGTGCGACATGGCCGGAATGGTCGAACACCGGCGCGGCGAACGCATTGACGCCGGGCAGGGGGTCGCCGAGCGCGCGGGCGAGGCCGTGCTTGCGCACTTCGGTGAGCATGTCAGCGAGCTTCACGCCCTTGATCGGCCGCTTCGGGTTATAGCCGACACCGTGACGATCGAGACCGCTTGCGAGTGCGGCGTCGATGGTCTTCTCCGGCAGGAAGGCGGCAAAGGCGCGGCCGGTCGCGGTCTCCAGCAGTGCCATCACCGAGCCGGCCCGCATCACGATGTGCACGGGCTGGCCGGGTTCTTCGAGCTGCACCACGGTCGGGCCATGCGTGCCCCAGATCGCCAGCGAGACCGCGTGCCCAATCTGGCTCGCAAGCGCCGCGATCTTCGGTCCGGCGATACGCACGCCGGAGAGGCGGCGCAGGCTGATCAGGCCGAGCTCCAGTGCCAGTGCGCCGATCTCGTAGCGGCCGGTGGCCTCGTCCTGCTCGATCAGGCCGATGCGGGAGAAGCTGGCGAGATAGGGATGCGCCTTGGCCGGCGTCATGCCGGCCTCGCGCGCGAGATCGCGCAGCATCATCGGCCCGCCGCTTCTCGCAAGCGCGCGGAGCAATTCTCCGCCGACCTCGATCGACTGGATGCCGCGGCTCTCTCTCTTCATGCGCCTCCTGGCGTGGCTTATGCCGCGTTGCGCTTGGCGGCGCTGTCGGCGAGATGACGGCCGGCAATGTAGCCGAAGGTCAGCGCCGGCCCAAGCGTGATGCCGGCGCCGGGATAATTGCCGCCCATGATGCTCGCCATGTCGTTACCGGCGGCATAGAGCCCCGGAATGACCCGTCCTTCTGCATCCAGCGCCCGCGCATTCTCGTCGGTGACGATGCCGGCATAGGTGCCGAGATCGCCGACCACCATCTTGATGGCGTAGAACGGACCGTTCTCGATGGGCGCGACGCACGGGTTCGGGCCGTGCAGCGCATCGCCCTGGTAGCGGTTATAGGCCTTTGAGCCCTTGCCGAAGGCCGCATCATGCCCCTGTGGTGCGGTCGCATTGAACTGCTTGACGGTCTCGACGAACGCCATGCTGTCGATGCCCGCCTTTGCCGCGAGCGCCTCCAGCGTCTCGCCGCGCATGAGATAGCCGGTCTTGAGGTGATGACCTAGCGGCATCGGGAATGGCGGCACGCAGCCGAGGCCGTACTTCCGAAGCGTCTGGTGATCGCAGACGAGATAGGCCGCGATCTCCTCGCCGGGCTTCGCAGCCTTCACCATGGCCTGGACGAAGTCGTGATAGGAATTGCCCTCGTTGGCAAAGCGCTTGCCGTCACGCATCACCGCGATCACGCCGGGTTTGGCGCGGTCGATGAAATGCGGCATCACACCGCTTGAGCCGTCCTTGCGCTTGGTGACCGAGACCGGGACCCAGGCTGCCGCGTTCGGCAGCCGGTCCTCGACCTGTCCGCCGGCGCTTTCCGCAAGGCGCAGGCCGTCGCCGGTATTGCCGGTCGGTCCCGGCGAAAAATGCTCGTTCCCAGTCGGCGCGTGCGGGAACAGCTTTTTGCGCCGTTCGACATCATGCGGGAAACCGCCGCAGGCGAGCACGACGCCTTGTCTGGCACGAATGCGGACGTCGCGTCCCTCGCGGGCGACGATGGCGCCGGTGACGGTGCCGTTCTCGACCGTCAGCTCGCGTACCGGCGCGGACAGCCACATCGGAATCTTCAGATCCTGCGCGGATTTTGCCAGGCGACCGGCGAGCGCATTGCCGTTGGTCAGCGTCATGCCGCGGCCATAGCGCAGCAAGTCCATCAGATGCCGCGACAGGCGCTTTGCGACATAGACCCCCGAATTCAGCGACTTCGTCGCGCGCATGAAATGGACGATGTCCTTGCCGGATCCAAGCATCATTCCGAATACGGTCAGCTCGGGCAGGGGCATGCCGAGGGTCTTGATCTGGTCGCCGAGCTCGCGGCCGTCGAACGGGCGTGCCACCATCGAACGACCGCCCTGGGTGCCGCCGGGCGCCTCGGCGTGGTAGTCCGGGAACACCAGCGGCATGTCGAAACGGAGCGCCGTCTTGCTGGTGAAAAAATCGACCGCCTCGGGTCCGGCGCTCAGGAATGCATCGACGCGCGCGGCGTCAAAGTTGTTGCCGGCTTCGTGCCGCAGGTAAGTCCGCGCCTGCTCGGGCGTCTCTTCGATGCCGTAGGCCTTTGCCAGCGACGTCCCGGGAATCCACAACCAGCCGCCAGACCGCGCGGTGGTGCCGCCGAAGCGCGGCTCCTTCTCGACGATCAGCACGTCAAGGCCGCGATAGCGCGCGGTGATCGCGGCCGACATGCCGGAGCAGCCCGATCCGGCCACGAGCACATCGCACTCGTAAGTCTCAATTGCGTTGCGCTCGTTGCCGGTCATGCAGGCCTCACTTCTTGAGCAGCGGACATTTGGACTCGGAGACCGGGCGGAACGCGTCCTCGCCCTTCACCGTCTTGATGATCTCAAGGTAATCCCACGGTTCTTTGGACTGCTCGGGTGTTTTCACCTTGGCGAGATACATGTCGCGAATGACGCGGCCGTCCTCGCGCAAGCTTCCGCCATGAACAAATGTATCCTCGATTGGCAGCTCGCGCATCTTGGCCATCGCCTTGGCGGGATCATCGGTGCCGGCGGCCTTGATGGCCTTGAGATAATGCAGCACCGAGCCGTAAACGCCGGTCTGGATCATGGTCGGCATCACCTTGGTGCGCTCGTAGAATTTCCGCGACCAAGCGCGGGTCGCCTCGTCCATGTTCCAGTACGACGCCGTGGTCATGTAGGTGCCCTGCGCGGCCTTGAGGCCGACCGCATGCACGTCGGTGTCGAACATCAGGAGGCCGACCAGCTTCTGACCACCCTGGACCAGGCCGAACTCGCCGGATTGTTTGATGGCATTGTCGGTGTCCTGGCCGGCATTCGCGAACGCGACGACCTCGGCTTTCGAGCTCTGCGCCTGCAGCGCGAAAGAGGAGAAATCGGCGGTGTTGGTCGGGTGCTTCACGCCGCCCAAGACCTTGCCGCCCATCTCGTTGATGAAGCGCGTGGCGTCCTTCTCGAGCTGCTGGCCGAAGGCGTAGTCGGCGGTGATGAAGTACCAGGATTTGCCGCCTTCCTTGATCACGGCGGAGGCCGTCACCTTCGACAGCGCGTAGGTATCATAGGTGAAGTGCACGGTGTTCGGGCTGCAAAGCTCGTCGGTCAACGAACTCGCGCCGGGGCCTGACAGCAGCGCGATCTTGTTGCGCTCGCGCACCATGTTGTGGACGGCGATCGCGATGCCGGAATTGGGGATGTCGACGACGGCATCGACCTTGCCGTTGTCGAACCAGCCGCGCACGATCTGCACGCCGACGTCGGTCTTCATCTGATGGTCGGCGCTGATGATCTCGATCGGCTTGCCGAGCACGGTGGGCCCGAACTCCTCCACCGCCATTTTCGCGGCCTCCACGGAGCCTGGCCCGCTGTTGTCGCGGCCCCAGCTCGACAGATCCGTCAGCACGCCGATCCGCACAGCGTCGTCGGAGATTTGCGCGTTCGCAACGGTGGTTATGGCAGCCGAAGTCATGGCCCCGAGCATAGCGCAGGCCAAAAGCCCTCTCATCGTCGTTCCCTCTCGTTTATGGGCCGCTTGGCGCGGCTTGTTATTGTGAGAGCAAGTTAGATAATGTTGAATAAGTTTGTCAATGGCGAATAATGGCTGCACGTCGTCCCGGCGAAGGCCGGGACCCATACCGCGTGATCTCTGGATGCCGGGCGGTCGCAGTACCGGAGCACGCGTCCTCGCCAAACTCCCCTTCTGGTTATGGTCCCGGCCTTCACCGGGACGACGGTGAGGAGGCAGTGGCGCGAGAAAAATCTCGCATCGTGATCTGGGGAGAACTAACACTCCCGCAAGTTGCAACCGCAATCATGTTTAGCCATGATGCCACCCGGAAATTGTGGGGCATGGCAATGACGGCAGCATCGGGGGTCTCCAGTGCGGCGGAGAAATCTACGACGGCGCAGGTGGTGTGGGCAGCCGCGCTCGGCACCGCGATCGAGTGGTATGACTTCCTGATCTACGGCACGGCGGCGGCGCTGGTGCTGAACAAGCTGTTCTTCCCGAGCTTCGATCCCTTCGTCGGCACACTGGCGGCATTCTCGACCTATGCCGTCGGCTTCGTCGCGCGGCCGATCGGCGGTGCGATCATCGGGCATTATGGCGACCGGCTCGGCCGCAAGAAGATGCTGGTCGCCACCATGATCGCGATGGGACTGGGCACGTTCCTGATCGGCTGCCTGCCGACCTACAGCCAGATCGGCGTCTGGGCGCCGATCTTTCTCGTCATTTTGCGCTTCGTCCAGGGCATCGGGCTCGGTGGCGAGTGGAGCGGGGCGGTGGTCATGGTGGCCGAGCACGCCGGCAACCGCCGTGGCTTCTACGGCAGCCTGGTGCAGATCGGCTTCCCCGTCGGCGTCGCCGCGTCTACCGGCATTTTTGGTCTGATGACGCAGCTGCCCGAGGCGGACTTCCTGAGCTGGGGCTGGCGCGTGCCGTTTCTGATCAGCATCCTGCTCGTCGGCGTGGGCTTCATCGTGCGGCTGAAACTTGCGGAGACCCCGCACTTCAAGGAGGTGCTCGAGCGCAAGGAGGTTCTGGCGCAGCCGGCGCTGGAAGTCCTGCGCCGCGACTGGCGCAGCTTCCTGCTCGCGATCGGCATCACGGTGTCCGAAGTCGGGCTCGCTTATCTCCTCACTGTTTTCACCGTGGTCTACGCCACGACGCAGCTCGGTCTGCCGCGGCAGGTGATCCTGAATGCGGTGGTCTATGCCGCGCTCGTCGAGTTCGCGACGCTGCCCCTCGCAGGCTGGCTGTCCGACATATTCGGCCGCAAAGCGCTGTATCTCGCCGGTGGCGTGTTCTCGGTGGCGCTGGCGTTTCCGTTGTTCTGGTTCCTCGACACCAGGGACCCGGCGCTGATCACGCTCGCGCTCGTCGTCACGATGACACTGACGCATGCGCTGCTGTTCGGGCCGAAGGCGGCCTTCATGCCGGAGCTGTTCCGTACCCAGGTGCGCTACAGCGGCGCATCGCTGGGAGCCAACGTTGCCGCCGCGCTGAGCGGCGGCTTCTCGCCGCTGATTGCGACGGCACTGTTGGCATGGGCCGGTTCTTATTGGGCCGTGTCGGTCTACATCATCGCGCTGTCGGTCATCACCATCATCGCAACGCTGATGGCGCCGGAGACGGCGCGGGACCAGCTCAGGTCCTGAGTACCGCCTTCATCACGTCTGCCGCGCCAGCGGGCCCGCACGTTCGAAGCCATCATTTTGTACGCAGGTCCTGACGCCTTCTTATGCGCGCTGCCAAAAGCCGATGCAGCGGGGCGAACCATTAGCCGCGTTTATGCGGCGAATTTTTACTTCCAATTTTACTTCACCACATCCCGCCCATAGCCTCCCACGCAATTGATCACATCCGCAGCCGGTCAATGGCGACCGGTGCGCAGCGTTCATCGTAGCCAACGAGGGTTGCCATGCTTGACAGGGACAAGGGGACATCCACTGCCAATCCGGTGGGGACGAGCGACAAGCCTGCGAAAAAACTGAGCCGGCGCACGCTGTTGAAGGGCGCTGCGGCGGTGGCCGGCGCGGCCGCAGGATCGGACGCGATCCGCGGATTCCCGACGATCTGGGCACAGGAGATCAAGGACATCGAGCTGCGCCATGTCGGCGTGTCCTATTCGGTGGTGAAGGCGATCGGCGACCAGGCGGCCAAGGATCTCGGCTTCAAGGTGACGATGCAGAACCTCGACACCTCCGCCGCCATCAACCGCTTCATAAGCCAGCCTAATACGGTCGACATCGCCGATCTCGAGGGGTGGCAGGCCAAGCTCGCTGCCAAGCGCGGCGTGATCCAGGGCATCGAGGTCAAGAAGGTCAAGGAGTTCGACAACATCCTGCCGATCTTCACTAAGGGCGAGATCGACGGTCACAAGATCCCGCGCCAAGGCATCTCGCCCTACGAGGCCATGTATATCGCCAAGCCGGATTCGACCGATCTGAACGACGGCGTGACCGAATGGGCGACCTTCCTGCCGCAGGTCTACAACGCCGACTCCATCGGCTATCGCCCCGACCTCGTAGGCCATGAAGTCACGGAATGGAAGGATCTGATCGATCCGAAATTCAAGGGCAAGGCCGCGATCCTCGACGTGCCCGCAATCGGCATCATGGATGCCGCGCTCTGCTTCGAAAGCGCCGGGCTGATCAAGTACGGCAACAAGGGCAACATGACCAAGGAGGAGATCGACTTCACCTGCAACAAGCTGATCGAGCTCAAGAAGCAGGGCCAGTTCCGCGCGACCTGGACCACCTTCGACCAGTCGGTGCAGCTGATGGCGGCGGGCGAAGTGGTCATCCAGTCGATGTGGTCGCCGGCGGTGGCCGCGGTACGCGTGAAGGAAATCCCCTGCGTCTACGCGCCGGTCAACATCAAGAACGGCAAGGAAGGCTATCGCGGCTGGTGCAACGGCATGGGGCTGATGAAGCATCTCTCCGGCAAGAAGCTGGACGCGGCCTACGAATATCTCAACTGGTATCTGTCGGGATGGCAGGGCGGCTTCGTCGCGCGCTACGGCTATTACAGCCCGGTGCCTTCGACTGCGAAGAAATTCCTCACGCCGGCCGAATGGGCGTTCTGGTACGAGGGCCAGCCCGCGCCCGAGGTGGTCAACGACCCCTATGGCGTGCCAATGGAGAAGAGCGGCACCAAGCGTGACGGCGGCTCGTTCCTCGACCGCGTCAAGAACATCTCCTGCTGGAACACGCTGATGGACGAAGCCGCCTACATGAACAAGCGCTGGAACGACTTCAAGGTGGCCTGAAACCTGCTTTTCCTGACGTGAACGAAGCGCCGGCGTGGCGATGCGCCGGTGCCAAATGACCGAGTTCGAGGCGTTTGCCGACATGCAGCCAAGCCTTAGTCCAGCTCTTAGTCCAGCTCAAATCTCACCACGCGCAAATCTCGCCGGCTGGCTCTACGTGTCTCCGCTCGTGCTGGTGCTCGTGCCATTCTTCGTGGCGCCGATCCTGGTCGTGCTGGCCGCGAGCTTCTTTGCCACCGACGGCTTTGGCGGGCTGACGCCGGGCTTCACGCTCGCAAGCTATGTCGAGGTGCTGCATTCGGCGCTGACGCTGAAGCTGTATCTCGCGACCATCAAATTCACGGTGGTGACCTGGATCTTCACACTGATCATCGGCTTCTTCGTCGCCTACTTCCTGGTTTTCCACGTCCGCAACCAGTTGCTGGCGATTGGCCTGTTCCTGCTCTGCACGGTGCCGTTCTGGACCTCGAACATCATCCGGATGATTTCCTGGATTCCGCTGCTCGGCAAGGAAGGCCTGATCAACCAGGCGCTGCTGGGGCTTGGCGTGATCCGCCAGCCGCTGGAAGTGCTGCTGTTCTCGGACCTGGCGGTCGTCATCGCCTATGTCCACCAGCTCACCATTTTCATGATTGTGCCGATCTTCAATTCCATGGCGCGGATCGACAAGAAGCTGATCGAGGCCGCGATCGATGCAGGCGCCAGCCGTTTCGACATCATGCGCCTGATCGTGGTGCCGATGTCCAAGAGCGGCATCGCCCTCGGCACCATCTTCGTCGTCTCGATCGTGATGGGCGATTTCTTCGTGGTCAAGGTGATGTCCGGCGGCGGCTCGGCTTCGGTGGTGAGCGCGTTCTACGAGGACGTCGGCGTGCTGCAATATCCGAGCGCGGCGGCCAGCGCAGTGTTGCTGACGCTGGTGCTGGTCGCGATCGTCTCGCTGATCCTGCGCACCGTCGACATCAGGCAGGAGATCACGCGATGAGCGCGGTTCTCGCCGACATGTCCAAAACCGATGTGTCAAAGACGATCGCGCCGGCGACAAAGGCGATTGCGCCGAGCAAGGGCGGCCGGCCGTGGACGTTCTACGTCCTGGCAACGCTGTTTGCGTTCTATGTGATCGCGCTCTACGGCCCGATGTTCTGCATCTACGTCCTGTCGTTCCAGGACATCCGCGGCGGCCTCGTGTTCCCGATGAAGGGCACTTCGCTGCACTGGTTCGTCGATCTCTTCACCCAGGTGCGGACCGGTGACGTCAAGGGCTCGTTCGACCGCTCGGTCAAGCTCGCCGTCATTGTCACTGTTATCACGGTGGTGGTCTCGTTCCTCGCCGGGCTCGGTTTTCGCAAGCGCTTTCGCGGCGACACCGTCGTGTTCTACATGATGATCGGCAGCCTGGTCGCGCCGGGTCTCGTGCTCGGCCTCGGCACCGGTCTGTTGTTCCAGGCGCTCGGGCTCAATGCGAGCTGGTACACCTCGGCGCTCGGCGCGCAACTGTCCTGGACGCTGCCGTTCGGCGTGCTCGTGATGTTCGCGGTGATGTCGCGCTTCAACCATGTCTGGGAGGAGGCGGCCTACGACCTCGGCGCCAGCCGCTGGCAATCGATCCGGCTGGTGATGATTCCGGTGCTGGCGCCCGGCCTCGTCGCGGTCGCGCTGTTCGGCTTCACGCTCTCCTACGACGAGTTTGCGCGCAGCCTCCAGACCGCGGGCTCACTGAACACGCTGCCGCTGGAGATATGGAGCATGACGCTGAACGTCACGTCCCCCTCACTCTATGCGTTCGGGACGGTGACGACGATCGTCTCCTTCATCGTGATCGGCGCAAGCCTGGGCAGCATCGTGCTGATCCAGAAAAAGCGCGGCAGCAGCACAAAGGGTTGAGCTGAGAATGAAGAGTGATCGCGGCGATATCGAACTGGCGGGCGTCTGCAAGAGCTTTGACGGCGTCACCAATGTGGTGGACGGTGTCAATCTCAAGATCGCCGACGGCGCCTATTGCTGCTTCATCGGTCCCTCCGGCTGCGGCAAGACCACGATTTTGCGCATGATCGCCGGCCACGAGGACCCGACCGCCGGCGAGATCGTGATCGGCGGGCAGAACGTCGTCGGTCTTGCGCCGGTGCAGCGGCGCACCGCGATGATGTTCCAGTCCTACGCGCTGTTCCCGCATCTCACCGTGCGCGACAACATCGCGTTCGCCTTGCGCGTGCGCGGCATGTCGAAGGCTGATCGCCTGCGCGCTGCGGATGCCATGATCGAGAAGGTGCGGCTGACGCAATTCGCCGACCGCCTGCCGGCGCAGCTCTCCGGCGGCCAGCAGCAGCGTGTGGCGCTGGCGCGCGCCGCGATCACCGAGCCGAGGGTACTCTTGCTCGACGAACCGCTGTCCGCCCTGGACGAGCAGCTCCGCGTGCAGATGCGCCAGGAGCTCAGGCGGATGCAGCAGGAGCTCGGTATCACCTTCATCCACGTCACCCATACCCAGCTCGAGGCGATCGCGCTCGCCGATCTGGTGGTGGTGATGGAGCAGGGCAGGATCAAGCAGGCGGGCGCGGCCCGCGACGTCTATGCCCATCCGCACGATCGTTACGTCGCTGAGTTCATGGGCGGGCAGAACGTGCTGTCGGGGCGGGTCGAGAAGGTCAACGGTTCGACCTTTACGCTCGCGCAGGCCGCGCCTGATGGCATCGAGGTCCCGCTTCAGGCGCGGTCCACGGTGAGCGTCGGTGACAAGATCGATATCGCCGTGCGCCGCGACGATGTCGCGCTGGTCCGGCCGGGCAGGGAACTACCGCCGGGCTGCACCACGTTGCTGCCGAGTCGTGTGCTCGCGATCGAATACCAGGGCTATTTCGTCAAGGTCATGCTCGACACGGTGCCGGACGACGCGTTCGTCGCCTACGTGCCGGAAAAGACTTTCTTCGCGGATCCGTTCACCGTCGGCGACGTCGTGATGGCCACATGGGCCACCGGCAGCGCGCTTCCACTCGCGTAAAGACCCGTCGCGCACAGGAGTATGATCGTGCAGATATCCTTCACACTCAACGGACGGCCAACCACTGTCGATGTCGAACCGGCGATGCTAGTCGCCGAGCTGCTGCGCGAGCGGCTCAACCTCACCGGTACCCATATCGGCTGCGACACCAGCCAGTGCGGCGCCTGCGTGGTGCACCTCGACGGCCTGCCGGTGAAGAGCTGCACACTGCTCGCGCCCGCGCTCGACGGCGCGACGCTCCTCACTATCGAGGGGCTTCATGGAGCGCCCGGTTCGAACCAGCTGCATCCGATGCAGGAAGCGTTTCGCGAGCATCACGGCCTGCAATGCGGCTTTTGCACGCCCGGTATGCTGATGACAGCGGTGGCGCTTGCGACCGAGAAGCCGGATCTGACGGAAGTCGACGTCCGCCATGGCCTTGAAGGCAATATCTGCCGCTGCACCGGCTATCAGAACATCGTCGTCTCGGTCATGGCTGGCGCTGCCGCCATGAACGCCGCCAGGGGAGAGTGACCATGGGCAATGTGATCGGGATCGGCGCTTCGCCAAAACGGAAAGAGGACCAGCGCTTCCTCACCGGCCGCGGCAATTACGTCTCCGACATCAAGCGTCCCGGCATGACGGCGGGTGTGTTCGTGCGCTCGCCGCACGGACACGCGATCCTGCGCGGCATCGACAAGAGTGCGGCGCTCGCATCGCCCGGCGTCATCGCGGTCCTGACCGGCGAGGATGCCGCCGCGGACAAGCTGGGATCGCTGCCCTGCGGCTGGGGTATCTCGGATGCCAAGGGCGTGCCGATGAAGGAGCCCCCATTCCCGATGCTGGCGCAGGGCAAGGTGCGCTTCGTCGGCGACATGGTGGCCTTCGTCGTCGCGGAGACGCCGGCGCAGGCCAGCGCGGCGGCCGAACTGCTCACGGTCGATTACGAGGTGCTGCCCTCAGTGGTCGGCGTGCTCGAAGCCGTGCGGCCCGGCGCGCCGCAATTGTTCGACGACGTGCCGAACAACCTCTGTTGCGATTGGGAGCTCGGCGACAAGGCCGCGGTCGAGACTGCGTTCCGGAAAGCGGCGCATGTCGCAAAGCTCAGCCTCGTCAACAACAGGCTGATCGGCAACCCAATGGAGCCGCGCGCGGCGATCGCCGAATACGAGCCCGGCACGGATCGCTTCACGCTGTGGACCACCAGCCAGTTCCCGCATGTCGTACGCTTCCTGATGGGCGCGCTGGTGCTGAACATTCCGCAGCACAAGCTGCGCGTGGTCGCGCCCGATGTCGGCGGCGGCTTTGGAGTCAAGCAGTTCCACTACGGCGAGGAGGCCGTGATCACCTGGGCCGCCAAGCGCGTGATGCGGCCGATCAAATGGGTCGCGAGCCGGTCGGAAGGCTACGTCTCCGATCGTCACGGCCGCGATCACGTCACCGAGGCCGAGCTTGCACTGGACGAGACCGGGAAGTTTCTGGCCTTCCGTGTCAACACGCTCGCCAATATGGGCGGCTATCTCTCGACCTTCGGGCCGAACATCCCGACCAATCTCTACGGGCCGCTGCTCGGCGGCGTCTACACCACGCCAGCAATCTACTGCAACGTGAAGGTGGTGTTCACCAACACCGTTCCGGTCGACGCCTATCGCGGCGCCGGCCGTCCCGAGGCGACCTTCGTGCTGGAGCGAATCGTCGACGTCGCAGCCAGCGAGATGGGGATCGACCGCGTCGAGATTCGCCGACGCAACATGATTCCGAAGGAGGCCTACCCGTATCAGACGCCGGTGCTGGTGCAATACGATTCCGGCGATCCGATGGGGTGTCTCGACGGCGCCCTTGTCGCGGCCGACGTCAAGAACTTCGGTATCCGCAAGGCGGAGTCGGCGCGCAGGGGCAAATTCCGCGGGCTCGGCTACTCGACCTATGTCGAGGCCTGCGGCCTCGCACCGTCGCGCTTCGCGGGACGATTGGGCGCGCGCGGCGGGCTCTATGAGAGCGCCACGGTGCGGGTGCATCCGACCGGCCAGGTCACGGTCATGATCGGCACCCACAATCACGGCCAGGGCCACGAGACGACGTTCGCGCAGATCGTCTCGGAAAAGCTCGGCGTCGCGTTTGACAATGTCGACATCGTGTTTGGCGATACCGATCGCGTGCAGTTCGGCATGGGTACCTATGGCTCGCGTTCGCTGGTGGTTGGCGGCGCGGCGCTGTCGAAGGCGACCGACAAGGTGGTCGCGAAAGGCAAGAAGATCGCGGCGCATCTGCTTGAAGCGGCCGAGATGGATATCCAGTTCGAGGCCGGAAAATTCTCGGTCGCAGGCACCGACCGCATGAAGACGTTCGAGGAGATCGCGGGCGCCGCCTACGTGCCGCACGACTATCCGCTCGAAGTGCTGGAGCCGGGACTCGAGGAGCAGGCTTATTACGATCCCGTCAACTTCACCTATCCCGGCGGCTGTCACATCGCCGAGGTCGAGGTCGATCCGGAAACCGGCACGGTGACGCTGGTCAATTACACCGCGGTCGACGACGTCGGCACGGTCATCAACCCGATGATCGTCGAGGGCCAGTTGCACGGCGGCATCGTGCAGGGCGTCGGTCAGGCGCTGTACGAGAACGCGGTCTATGACGAGGGCTCGGGCCAGCTGCTATCGGGCTCGCTGATGGACTACTGCATGCCGCGCGCCGACCACATGCCGATGATGAACATCTCGACCCATTCGACGCTGTGCACGCACACGCCGATGGGCGTGAAGGGTTGCGGCGAGGTCGGCACCATCGGTTCGCCGGCTGCGGTCATCAACGCGGTGGTCGATGCGCTGTCGCATCTCGGCGTCACCCATGTCGACATGCCGGCGACGCCGAACCGGATTTGGCGCCTGCTTCAGAATGCATCGCTGCCGGTCGCTGCGGAATAGGGAGGACAATCATGAAACCGTTTGCCTATCACCAGCCGGACCGGATTCCCGACGCTGCCAAACTGCTGACCTCGATCGAGGACAGCAAGCTCGTCGCCGGCGGCATGACGCTGATCCCGACGCTGAAGCAGCGGCTGGCCAGCCCGCCTGCCTTGATCGACCTGTCGAAGCTCGGGAATCTGAAGGGCATCACCGACGGCGGCGCCACCATCACCATCGGTGCGATGACGCCACACGCGGTGGTGGCCGCCTCGAAGCTGGTGCAGGGAAAGATTCCCGGTCTCGCCGCGCTGGCGTCGATGATCGGCGATCCCGCCGTGCGCATCCGCGGCACGATCGGCGGTTCGGTCGCGAACAACGATCCGGCGGCCGATTATCCGGCAGGTGTGCTGGGCCTTGGCGCGACCGTCGTCACCAGCACGCGCGAGATCGCGGCCGACGGGTTCTTCCGCGGCCTGTTCGAGACCGCGCTCGAACCTGGCGAGATCATCACCGCGATCCGCTTTCCCGTACCGCTCAAGGCGGGCTACGCCAAGTTCAAGGCGCCAGCGTCGCGCTATGCGCTGGTCGGCGTGTTCGTCGCGAAATTCGCCGATGGCGTTCGCGTGGCCGTGACCGGAGCGGGCTCCGGCGTATTCCGCGTTCCCCCGATGGAAGATGCGCTGTCTCGAAGTTTCGATCCGTCCGCGATCGCGGCGATCAAGATCGACACCGAGGGTCTCACCTCCGACATCCATGCCGAAGCCGACTACCGTGCGCATCTCGTCACGGTCATGGCCAAGCGCGCCGTCGACGCGGCGCTCAGCTAGTACTTTAGGGTTGATGATGACTGATGGTTTTGGCCGAGCGGCCTTCCCGCCGGCGCCGACTGGCCTTGGCTCGCTTTCCGCAATCGAGATCCTGGCCGGCTACCGGCGCAAGGCGTTCACTCCGCGCGATGTCGTCGACGACACCATTGCCGCCCTGGAGGTGACGAATGGGGCCTGCAACGCGGTGGTGACGCCGATGTACGAGCAGGCGAGGGCGGAGGCCGATCGTCTCACCAGGGAGATGCGCGCCGGCGAGGCCAAGGGGCCGCTCGCCGGTATACCTGTGACGATCAAGGACCTGGTCTTTGTTGCAGGCGTGCCGGCCCATGGCGGCTCGCCGATGAACAAGGCATTCGTGCCCGATGTCGACGCGGCCGTTGTCTTGGCGCTGAAGGAGGCGGGTGCAATCGTCACCTGCAAGACCACGACCTGCGAGTCCGGTTACAAGTTGACGGCGGACAGCCCGGTCACCGGCACCACGCGCAATCCCTGGAACCCCGGTCGCACCAGTGGCGGATCGAGCGGCGGCGCGGCGGCGGGCGTTGCCGCCGGCTGCGGTCCGATCGCGATCGGAACGGACGGCGTGGGCTCGATCCGCGTGCCTTCGTCTTTTTGCGGAGTGTTCGGCCTCAAGCCGACCTTTGGCCTGGTGCCGCGTTCACCCGGCTTCTCGCCACCGTCCTGGGGCTCGCTCGCGCATACCGGGCCGATCACGCGCACGGTCGCGGATGCCGCGCTGACGCTGGAGATCATCGCCGGCTACGATCTGCGCGATCCCGCGAGCCTGCCGGTGGCGGCGCGGCGGTTTGATACGAAGGCGGCGCCGTTGAACGGCATTCGTATCGGCGCCAGCGTCGATCTCGGCTACGCCGCCGTCAGCCCCGATGTGCGCGCGGCGTTCGGCAAGGCGTTGGCCATTCTCGATGCCTGCGGCGCGCAGGTCACCATGGATGGTCCGGGCCTCGATCCCGGCATCCTCGAGCACACGCTGAAGCCGATCGCCTTTACCGAACAGGCGGCGGCTGTCGCGAGCAAGACCACGGCCGATCTCGCCAGCTCCGAAGCAGATTATCTTGACGTCATCAGTGCCGGTCGGCGCTACAGCGGCACGGACTATATCGAAGCGGGGTATCGCCGCGGCCAGGCTCGCAGCGGCTTCCTGAAGCTTTTCGAGCGCGTCGATGCGCTGGTGACGCCGACCGTCGCGGTGACTGCGTTCGAGGCCGGCCGTCTCGGCGTCGAGACGATCGACGGCGGGAAGGTCGATCCGCATCTCGGCTGGTCGCCCTTCACCTGGCCGATCAATCTCGCCGGCCTACCGGCCGCGACGCTGCCCTGCGGCTTCGATCGCGAGGGAATGCCGATCGGCTTGCAGATCGTCGCTGCCTGGCTCGACGAGCCCACGATCTTCCGCATCGCCGCTGCGTTCGAAGCGGCGCAGCCCTGGGCAGCGTTCTGGCCGTCACTGGCGCTCCGCGAAAAGCCGGCGCGCGCGAAGGCATGAAGCTCAGGACAGCTCGATCGGATCGCCGCGGCCGCTGAGCTCCTCGTCGAGGCGCAGATAGTGCGCGAGATAATCGTGCAAGGCGGTTGCCGCCTTCGAGGTCGCGCCGCTCGACTTGTAGAGCAGCAGCTCGATCTTCGGCAGCGGCGGCAGGCCCTCGTTCGGGCCGATCTCGCGCATCGCCGGCACCAGCGCGCTGCGGCCAAGTACAGTCACGGCCATGCCGGCGAAGGCCGCCGCCTGGAGGCCGCCGACGCTTTCGCTGACGCAAGCGATGCGCCAGCGCAAATTCGCGCGTTCCAGCGTGTCGATCGCGTAGTCGCGATAGATGTTGCCCGGCGGTAGCAATGCCAGCGGAATGGGCCGTTCCTGGTGCGCGGCGGACTGCTCGCCGGTCATCCAGACCAGTTGCTCGCGCCGTACCACCTGGCCGCCCGTAAAATCGTTCATGCGGGTGACGAGCGCGATGTCGACATCGCCGCGCTTGACCAGGCCCACCAGCGGCGTCGAGAGCGCGCAATTGAGCTCGACCTGGACGCGCGGGAAGGATTTTCGGAACACGCTGAGGATCTGCGGCAGCATGAAGGCGGCATAGAGGTCGGGCGTGCCGAGTACGACCTGACCCTCGATCTCCTGCGACGCCAGCTGCGAAATCAATTCGTCATGCAACCGCAGGATGGATTTGGCGTAGGTGAGAACCGTGGTGCCGTCCTCGCTCAGCGTCAGCCGGCGCCCGGCATGCTCGAACAATTGCTTGCCGGTGAGCTCCTCCAGCCGCTGCAATTGCAGGGTGATCGCCGGCTGGGTGCGGCCCAGCCGCCGCGCGGTCTCGGTAATGCTGCCGGTCTCGACCACGGAGATCAGCGACCGGAGCATGCGGATATCGAGGCTGATGAGGTTCATGCGGCATCCATGTCGCCCAGAATTTATGCAAGTTCCATGCTAGTGGCGAAAGGGAGCCGGTTTGGAAGGCGCGGCTGCAGGTGGCCTGTTCTCGTCGATCAGAGGACGTGCCGGTGCAGCATTGCTGGCATACTGAATATTGATTATCAGGCGGGTCGGCGCGCATGATGCGCCCAACGAACATAAAAAGGGAGCACAAAACATGAAAGAGATCTCACCAACGCGACGAGAGCTGCTCGCAATTGCCGCGGCCGCAGGTGCTGTCTCGATCGCGGAAGTTGCGCCGGCTGCGGCGCAGACCGGGCCGAAGCCGATCTTTCCAGTGCCGATGGTCACCATCCCGATCGTCGGCGAAACCCAGGTGTTCCAGGTCCGACGCATCTACTGCATCGGGCGCAACTACGCGGCGCATGCGATCGAGCGCGGCTCGGACCCGAACCGCGAGCCGCCGTTCTTCTTCCAGAAGCCGACCGACGCAATCCAGAACGTCGCGATCGGCGAGGTCGCCGATCATCCCTATCCGTCGCTGACCAAGAACTATCATCACGAGGTCGAGCTGGTCGCCGCGCTGAAATCCGGCGGCAGCAACATCCCGGCCGAGAAGGCGCTCGACCACGTCTATGGTTACGCGCTCGGCCTCGACATGACCCGGCGCGATCTCCAGAACGGCATGGCCGCGGAGAAGAAGCCCTGGGAGATCGGCAAGAGCTTCGACCACGCCGCGGTGCTCGGCCCGATCCACCCGGCCAGCAAGACCGGCCATTTCGACAAGGGTGCCATCTCGCTCGCGATCAACGGCACAGTGAAGCAGAGCTCGGATCTCAGCAAGATGATCTGGAGTGTGGCCGAGCAGATCGCAAAGCTGTCGGAAGCGTTCGAGCTCAAGGCCGGCGACATCATCTATTCCGGCACGCCCGAGAATGTCGGTCCGGTCGTGAAGGGCGACGTGCTGTTGTGCAAGCTCGACGGCTTGCCGGACATGTCGATCAAGATCGTCTAGCGGCGGGCTTCCGCTCTCCCCAACTGCGTAACCTGAGGGGCGAGACGTTTTCGCTTCGTCATGCCCGGGCTTGTCCCGGGCATCCACGTTCTTGGGCGCCGGTTGTGTGGAAGCCCGTGAATGGCCGGGACAAGCCCGGTCACGACGACGCTGAGAGTGGCCTCGATCCCTTGTCGCAGCGCGGCGTCCTGCTCTAGCTCTGGCCGAGAATCTTCATCGCAGCACGAAGATGCGGCTTGTCGATCATCTCGCCGTCGAGGCGCAGCGTGCCGGAGTTCGGATTGCTCGCGAATGCTGCGATCACCTTCTCGGCCCAATTGCGCTCGGCCTCGGTCGGTTCGAACGCCGCGTTGACCACGTCGACGTGCTTGGGATGGATCAGCGCTTTCGCCGAAAAACCGTCGCGCCGCGCCGCGCGCGT
Organism: Bradyrhizobium canariense; assembly: GCF_019402665.1. Lineage (GTDB taxonomy): Bacteria > Pseudomonadota > Alphaproteobacteria > Rhizobiales > Xanthobacteraceae > Bradyrhizobium > Bradyrhizobium canariense. The sequence goes on along the minus strand of NZ_VSST01000016.1, from coordinate 36,592 downwards.
TTCCTGTTCGAGCCCCGCCAGATTGTCGATGTCGGTATAGACGGTGTCGATCGGCGCGACCTCGGCCGCGGCCGCCGCCATCAGGCAGAGATCGCGCGCCAGACGATAAGGGCTGTGGAACACGCCGCCTGACGCCTTTTCAGTAGCGCCGAGCGAGGCCGAAAGATCCTCCGCGCCCCACATCAGGCCCGCGAGGCGAGGGGAGCAGCCCTTGTAGCTGCCGAGCCCGAAGATCGATGCTGCGGTTTCGGTCGCGACGCAGACGATGCGCGTTGAGCCGATGGCGATGCCAGCCGCAGCCTCCAAAGCTTCGAGCCAGGTGGCGACCTGCCGCACGTCGTCGCCGCCCTGCGATTTCGGCAGCACGATGCCGTTGGGTTTGCCTGGAATCACCGCCGCGAGATCGGCGAGCGTCATGCCGGTGTCGAGCGCGTTGACCCGGACATAGAGCTGATGGGGCTTGTTGCGGCCGTTGAGCATCGCCAGCGTCAATCCGCGCGCCTCCGGCTTCTTGTCGGTGACGACGGAATCCTCGAGATCGATGATCAGCGCGTCGGCGTTGCCTTCGCTGGCCTTCTCGAATTTGCGCGGGGAGTCGCCCGGCACGAACAGCATCGAACGCATCAGACCGGCCTCTTGTGCATCATCGCCATGCGGCGGCATTTGCCGACGATTTCGTCGTTCTGGTTGAGAGCGTGGTGCTCGAACTCGACGATGCCCGCCTTGGGGCGCGATTTGGATTCCCGCAACGAAAGCACCTTCGTCGTCGCCCGCAAAGTGTCGCCATGGAAGACCGGTTTCGGAACAGTGACGTCGGTCATGCCCAGGTTGGCAACGGTGGTTCCCATGGTCGTATCATAGACCGTCATGCCGATCATGATGCCGAGGGTGTAAAGGCTGTTGAAAATGCGCTGGCCGAACTCGGTCTGGGCCGAAAAATGCGCGTCGATGTGCAGCGGCTGCGGATTGAGCGTCAGCAGGCTGAACATCGTGTTGTCCATCTCCGTGACGGTCCGGGTCAGCGGATGCCTGAACTCCTGGCCCACGGAAAAGTCCTCGAAATAAAGTCCGGCCATCGCGGTTTCCTCCCTGCGAAATAACGGCGCGCTCCTACAGTCGCGCCGCATGACCCTATGCATGGTACACACAGTTGATGGGGAAATTCACGTATCTGTACCCTGTTTTTCAAGTTAAAGAACGCAAGCGAAGGCACGTTCGGGCGCACCAATCCGCCACGGCCTTCGAGTGGGGAACGCGACGAGGGGGAGATTGCGCGGTCGCTTCTCCCAAGAAGGAGATCAAGAATATGGATTTCGCGCTCACCGCCCAGCAGGAAGCCATTCGCGACGCCGTCGCAAAGGTTTGCGAAGACTTTCCCGACGCCTATTGGCTGAAGAAGGACCACGACGGCGGCTTCCCGCACGACTTTCACAAGGCCATGGCCGACGCCGGCTGGCTCGGCATCTGCGTGCCAGAGGAATATGGCGGCTCGGGCCTCGGCATCACCGAGGCCGCGATCATGATGCGCGCCATCGCGGAATCCGGCGCCGGCATGTCCGGCGCCTCCGCGGTGCACATCAACGTGTTCGGCCTCAATCCTGTGGTCGTGTTCGGCACTGAAGAGCAGCGCAAGCGCATGCTGCCGCCGATGGTCGAGGGCCGCGAGAAGGCCTGCTTTGCCGTCACCGAGCCCAACACCGGCCTCAACACCACCCAGCTCAAGACCCGCGCGGTGGCCAAGAACGACCGCTACATCGTCAACGGCCAGAAGGTGTGGATCTCGACCGCGCAGGTCGCGCACAAGATCCTGCTGCTGGCGCGCACCACGCCGCTGGAGGACGTGCGCTCACCGACGCATGGGCTGAGCCTGTTCTATACGGACTTCGATCGCAACAGGATCAAGGTCCACGAGATCGAGAAGATGGGCCGCAAGGTCGTCGATTCCAACGAGCTGTTCTTCGAGGATTTCGAGATCCCCATGGAAGACCGGATCGGCGAAGAAGGCAAAGGCTTCCAGTACATTCTCGAAGGCATGAACCCCGAGCGCATCCTCATCGCCGCGGAAGCCGTCGGCCTCGGCAAGCTCGCGCTGTCGCGCGCGACCGAATACGCCAAGACCCGCGTCGTGTTCAACCGCCCGATCGGCAAGAATCAGGGCATCCAGCATCCGCTCGCGGTGAACTGGGTCGAGCTCGAGGCGGCCTGGTTGATGGTGATGTCGGCGGCCTGGCAATACGACAAGGGCATGCCTTGCGGCGGCGCCGCCAATGCCGCGAAATACATTGCGGGTGAGGCCGGATATCATGCCTGCGAGCAGGCGGTGATGACCCATGGCGGCTTCGGCTACGCCAAGGAATTCCATGTCGAGCGTTACTTGCGCGAAGTGCTGATCCCACGCATCGCGCCGGTCAGCCCGCAGCTTGCGCTCAGCTTCATTGCGGAAAAGGTGCTGGGGCTGGCCAAGTCATACTAGGCTTGAGCGCGCACCATTGCGGGGCGCTGCGATGGTTGCCTCCAAGCGAAGCCCATAAACGTTATTCCGCAGCGATCCGGTCCATCGCCATGGCCCGAAGCCGGGCGCGCTGGATCTTGACGCCATTGGCGCTGTCGGTGACGGGGAAGGCGTCGACGACATAGATCCGCGCCGGCACCTTGTAGCCTGCGAGCCGCTCGCGCAGGCATGCAACCAGCGTCTGTTGCTGCGGCGGGTCCTCCTGGGAATCCTGGGCGGCGATCACGAAGGCGACGCAGCGCGCCTGGCCCTTCAGATCGACCGCGACGACCTGGGCATCGGCGACCCCAGTGCAGGATTTGAGCTCGTCCTCGATCTCGCCGGGAGCCACGAGAAAACCGCCGAGCCGCATGGCGTCGCCCGCGCGAGTCTCGTAGACGAAGGAGCCGTTGCCGCGCCGCCGGCCGATGTCGCCGGTGCGGAAGAAGCCGTCCGCGGTGATCGCATCGCGGGTCGCGTCGGGGTTGTTGAAGTAGCCGAGGAAACATGACGGCGCACTGATCTCGATCTCGCCGGAGACCCCGGGAGCTGCGAGCTCGCCGGTCTCGGTGTTGCGCACGCGGACCTCGGCCTCCGGCGACATCGGCCAGCCGCCGCCCTCGATCCGGTCGGCGAAGGCGTCGGTGGCGCGGCCGATCGAGAACAGGGCCTGCACCTCGCTCGAACCGTAGAGGCCGAACAGCGGCATGCCGCGCGCCTCGGCCTCGGCGGCAAGCTCGCGCCAGCCAGGCTGGAACGCGGCGAAGCCGCAGATTTCGAGATACGGGAACGGCCGCGGTCCATCGGTGAGCGCAAGGATGCGGCGGAACATCTCGTCCGAGCCGAATGAGTGCGTGATCTCGCGCTCGGCGAGGATCCTGGCCGCCGGTGCGGCCTCGAAGGCATCGAGCACATGGACGGTCGCGCCGGCTGCGATGAAGCCGAGCAGGCTGGTCATGCCGAAGGTACCGCAGAACGGCAGCATCGCCAGCAGCGAATGGCGTTGCGGAGAGAGTCTTAGCGCCGTGGCAACGGAGGCGGCGTGCGTCGCCAGCGTGCGCTGCGAATGCGCGACAAGCTTCGGTCCCTTGGTGGTGCCCGATGTCGTGTAGAGCAGAACCGGCAGATCGAAATCATCCTGAGCAGGCGGGGCAGGCGGATAGCGCTTCTCGAAGGCATCGAGGCGCACGCAGGGCCATTGGGCGGCAATCTCATCCGCGCCGACCACCGCGATCTCTCGCAGCGCAGGCACGTCGTCCTTCGCAATGTCGGCGAGAATAGCGACAAAGTCGATCGAGCGGAACGCGGCTTCGATCACCATCAGACGGGCGCCGGACAGCTTCAGGAGATGCGCGACCTCCGCGCTGCGGTAGCGCGTATTGACGGCGGCGACGATTGCCCCACGCCGGGCGGCGGCGAACAGCAGCGCGATCCATTCGATGCGGTTGACCAGCCAGACCGCAACGACGTCGCCCTTGCCGATGTCCTGCGCGGCGAGCCAGGCGGCAGTCTGCTCGACCTTTGCTGCGAATTCCGCGCGCGAGACCGGCGTGCCGTCGAACACGAAGGCCGGGTCGGCGGCGGCTTCGGTCCGGATCAGCGATTGCAGCGAAAATTCGTTAGCGCTCATGGCAACCGGACTAACCCGATCGCGCGAACCTGTCTACTTGGTGCCGAACATCCGGTCGCCGGCGTCGCCCAGCCCCGGCACGATGTAGCCGTGGTCGTTCAGCCGCTCGTCGATCGCAGCGGTCCAGACCGGGACGTCCGGATGTTCGCTCTGGAACTGCGCAATGCCTTCGGGCGCGGCCAGCAGGCAGACGAAGCGGATGTCGCGGGCGCCGCGGTTCTTGAGCAGGGAGGCGCCGGCGCAGGCCGAGTTGCCGGTCGCCAGCATCGGGTCCATCAGGATCACTGTGCGGTCGGACAAATCCTGCGGCGCCTTGAAGTAATATTCCACGGCCTGCAATGTTTCGGGATCGCGATAGAGCCCGATATGGGCGATGCGCGCCGACGGCATCAGCGCCAGCATGCCGTCCAGGAAGCCCACCCCGGCGCGGAGGATCGGCGCCAGCGTGAGCTTCTTGCCGGCGATCTTCGGCGCCTGCATCGGTGCGATCGGCGTCTCGATATCGACCAGCTCCAGCGGCAGGTCGCGCGTCACCTCGTAGCCGAGCAGCATCCCGATCTCGTTCAGGATCTCGCGAAAGCTCTTGGTCGAGCGGTCCTTCTCCCGCATCAGGGAGAGCTTGTGCTGGACCAGGGGATGGGCGACGACGTGGACGTTGCTGCTGCTCATGAAACCGATCTACACGGTTCCGTGAAATTGCGCCAGATCGGCTGACGATTTTCCGCGGCGCCGCTAGCTGAAATTGCCGCAGCCGGCCGGCTCGTAGAGCGGGTCCAGCGACCGACGCACCGAGGGGGCGCCCGGCCGCGATAGCTCCATGGCCGACGCTTGCACCTCAACGAAGGCGGACAGCAGGGCCAGCGCGAGGTCGGCATGTTGCGCCTCGATCGCGGCATCCAGCCAGTCCGGCAATTCGCGTTCGCGCGAGAGCGCGCAGTGCCATTCGCCGTCGTCGTAGGCGATGCGGCGGACCTGCCATAGCCGCAACTCGAGCTCCATCAGCAACAGCGCAGTATCGGTCCAGGCTTCCGCGTCGATCAGGTGCATGAGGCGTGCCGTGTGCTCGCTCTGGCCAAGCGACGGGACGCGCCGGCAGGTTTGCATGACGTCGAGCATCAAGGACGGCGTCATTGCCTGCGCGCGACGGAGGCGTGCGCTGAGCGATGCTGGATCTTCATGTCGGAGAGCGGCGGCGGTCATCTCAGGCCTCCTGGAATCGGCGTCGGTCAGTCGGCCGGCGTCTCCAGGATGGCTAAAGCGGCATTTGAAAACGAGATGAGAAGGGAGCGAGAGATATAGGGATTTCATAAATGTCCCTAGTCCGATCAGCACGGCGCCCCCGGCCTTTATGAGATTCCTATAACGTCGCCAGACCCCTCATCTCGAAAACCTATGCCCGTGCTGGCACTTCAGCACGGTCAAAAGTCCCGGTCGGCACCGTGGACATGCGTTGCAGTCATCGCGTGCCTCGCCGGGTCGCAGAGAAATGGTTGTGCCGGACCTAAGGACGCAACGAGGAGCAATCCCATGATGGACATTCTGATGCTGGCGCTGGGCTTCGCCTTCTTCGCCCTTGCGATCGGCTACACCTACGCCTGCGAACGACTGTGAGGGAGCGGACCATGATGTTCGATTATGCGCTCGCCAGTGCGGTCTCGTTCGGCCTGCTGATCTACCTCACTTATGCGTTGCTGCGGCCGGAACGGTTCTGACCTGTGCTGTTGCTCGTCGAGTTGCTGCTGGCTGATGCCGCGCTCGTCGCAGGCCTGCTCGCGATAGTTCTGCCGCTTCTGCGCGGGACACGAAGTCTGAAGGGTTAATGCCATGACTGTGCTCGGTTGGTTCCAGATCATTCTATTCTGCGTCGTCATCGTCGCGCTGGCGAAGCCGCTCGGCTGGTACATGACGCGTGTATTCAACGGCGAGAAGACGTTTCTTTCGCCGGTGCTGCGTCCCATCGAGGCCGGCATCTACTGGTTCTCCGGCGTCGACGAGAAGCGCGAGCAGCATTGGCTGACCTATACGGTCGCCATGCTGCTATTCCACGTCGGCGGTTTCCTGATCATCTATGGCGTGATGCGGCTCCAGGCCATTTTGCCGTTCAATCCCGCCGGGCAGGGCGCGGTCGCCGAGGACCTCTCCTTCAACACCGCGATCTCCTTCATCACCAACACCAACTGGCAGAACTACGGCGGCGAGAGCACGATTTCCTATCTCGTGCAGATGCTCGGCCTGACGCACCAGAATTTCCTGTCGGCTGCAACCGGCATCGCGCTGGCGGTGGCGCTGATCCGTGGCTTCTCGCGCGCCTCGACGCGCACCGTCGGAAATTTCTGGGTCGACGTGACACGCTGTACGCTCTACGTGCTGCTGCCGATCTGCATCGTCTACACGCTGTTCCTCGTCTCGCAGGGCATGCCGCAGACGCTCGGCGACTATGTCGAGGCCACCACGCTCGAGGGCGCCAGGCAGACCATCGCGGTCGGCCCGGTTGCCTCGCAGGTTGCCATCAAGATGCTCGGCACCAATGGCGGCGGCTTCTTCAACGCCAATGCCGCGCACCCGTTCGAGAATCCGACCGCGCTGTCGAACTTCGTCCAGATGCTGTCGATCTTCGCGCTGGGCGCCGCACTGACCAACGTGTTCGGCCGCATGGTCGGCAACCAGCGTCAGGGCTGGGCGATCCTCGCCGTGATGGGCGTGCTGTTCGTCGCCGGCGTTGCCATTACCTATTGGGCGGAAGCCAACGGCACCTCGACGCTTCAGGCGCTAGGCCTCGTCGGCGGCAACATGGAGGGCAAGGAGGTCCGCTTCGGGATCGTCGCGTCCTCGCTGTTCGCCGTGATCACGACTGCGGCCTCCTGCGGCGCGGTCAACGCCATGCATGACAGTTTTACCGCGATCGGCGGCATGATTCCGCTGATCAACATGCAGCTCGGCGAGATCATCGTCGGCGGCGTCGGCGCCGGCCTTTACGGCATGCTGCTGTTCGTCGTGCTCGCGATCTTCGTCGCGGGACTCATGGTCGGCCGCACGCCGGAATATGTCGGCAAGAAGATCGAGGCGCGCGAGGTCAAGATGGCGATGCTTGCGATCCTGGTGCTGCCGCTGATGTATCTTGGCTGGACCGCGGTCGGCGTTGTCTATCCGGCTGCGGTCGCCTCGATGGCGAATGCCGGGCCGCACGGCTTCACCGAGGTGCTCTACGCCTTCACTTCGGCGACCGGCAACAACGGCTCGGCCTTTGCGGGTCTCACCGGCAACACCTTGTTCTACAACCTCACGCTCGCCAGTGCGATGTTCGTCGGCCGCTTCTTCATGATTATCCCGGCGATGGCGATCGCCGGGTCGCTTGCCGCCAAGAAGTCAATCCCGGCGTCGGCGGGCACGCTTCCGACCACGGGCGGGCTGTTCGTCGGTCTCGTCGTCGGGGTGATCCTGATCATCGGCGGCCTCACCTTCTTCCCGGCGCTCGCACTCGGTCCCATCGTCGAGCATCTCGCGATGAACGCCGGCAACCTCTTCTGATCGAGCTCTCTCGGAGTTACGTCCATGGAATCTGTCCCTAAACCAAACAAGCGCATGCCGGTTTCGGCGATGCTCGATCGGAAGATCGTGATACCCGCGATCCGTGCCTCCTTCGCCAAGCTCAATCCTCGGTTGATGGTGAAGAACCCCGTGATGTTCGTGGTTGAGATCGTTGCCGCGCTCACCACCGTGATTTTTCTGCGCGATGTCCTCACGGGAGGTGTCGGCCTCGGCTTCACCTTCCAGATCATCCTCTGGCTCTGGTTTACGGTGCTGTTTGCCAATTTCGCCGAAGCGGTCGCCGAAGGCCGCGGCAAGGCGCAGGCCGAATCCCTGCGCAAGACCAGGACCGAGAGCCAGGCCAAGCTGCTGACCGGTGTCGGCCAGGCCTTCAAGCTGGTGCCAGGCACAAGCCTTAAGGTCGGCGATGTCGTGCTGGTCGAGGCCGGCGACACCATCCCTTCCGATGGCGAGGTGACCGAGGGGGTCGCCTCCGTCAACGAAGCCGCCATCACCGGCGAGTCCGCACCCGTGATTCGCGAATCCGGCGGCGATCGCTCGGCCGTGACAGGCGGCACGCAAGTGCTGTCCGACTGGATTCGCGTCCGCATTACCGCCGCGCAAGGCTCGACCTTCATCGATCGCATGATCAAGCTGGTCGAGGGCGCCGAGCGGCAGAAGACGCCGAACGAGATCGCGCTCAACATCCTGCTGGCGGGCCTCACCATCATCTTCGTGTTCGCCACCGTCACCATCCCGAGCTATGCGGCCTATGCCGGCGGCTCGATCTCGGTGGTTGTGCTGGTCGCGCTGTTCGTGACGCTGATCCCGACCACGATCGGTGCGCTATTGTCGGCGATCGGCATTGCAGGCATGGACCGCCTGGTGCGCTTCAACGTGCTGGCGATGTCGGGCCGCGCGGTGGAGGCGGCCGGCGACGTCGACACGCTACTGCTCGACAAGACCGGAACGATCACGCTCGGCAATCGCCAGGCCACGTCGTTCCGCCCGGTGCGCGGCGTGACCGAGCAGGAGCTGGCCGACGCGGCGCAGCTCGCCTCGCTCGCCGACGAAACGCCCGAAGGGCGTTCCATCGTCGTGCTGGCGAAGGAGAAATACGGCATCCGCGGCCGCGACATGGCCGAGCTTGGCGCGACCTTCATCCCGTTCACGGCGCAGACCCGCATGAGCGGCGTCGATGCCGGCGGCTCGTCGGTGCGCAAGGGGGCGGTCGATGCCATGCTCAACTACGTCGGGGGCGGTACGCCGCTGGCCGTTGCCTCCGGCAACACCGTCCGCACCATCCAGCCGATGGCGCTCTCGGACGTCGGTCGCGAGATCCAGAGCATTGCCGACGATATCGCCAAGGCCGGCGGTACGCCGCTCGCGGTCGCCAGGGACGGCAAGCTGCTCGGCGTCATCCAGCTCAAGGACATCGTCAAGGGCGGCATCCGCGAGCGCTTTGCCGAGCTGCGGCGCATGGGCATCCGCACCGTCATGATCACCGGCGACAATCCCATGACGGCCGCCGCGATTGCAGCGGAAGCCGGCGTCGACGACTTCCTGGCGCAGGCAACCCCGGAGGACAAGCTCAAGCTGATCCGGGACGAGCAGGCCAAGGGCAAGCTGGTGGCGATGTGCGGCGACGGCACCAACGACGCGCCGGCGCTCGCTCAGGCCGACGTCGGTGTCGCCATGAACACCGGCACTCAGGCCGCCCGCGAGGCCGGCAACATGGTCGATCTCGACTCCAACCCGACCAAGCTGATCGAGGTGGTCGAGATCGGCAAGCAGCTGCTGATGACGCGCGGTGCGCTGACGACTTTCTCCATCGCCAACGACGTTGCGAAGTATTTTGCCATCATTCCGGCGATGTTCCTGGCGTTCTACCCGCAGCTCAACGTGCTCAACGTGATGAACCTCTCGAGCCCGCAGAGCGCCATCCTGTCGGCCATCATCTTCAACGCGCTTGTTATCATCGCGCTGATTCCGCTCGCACTGAAGGGCGTTGCCTATCGTGCAGTCGGCGCCGGCGCACTGCTGCGACGCAACCTCTTGATCTACGGGCTTGGCGGCATCGTCATTCCCTTCATCGGCATCAAGGCGATCGACCTCGTGGTGACCGCTTTACACCTGGCCTAACCGCGTCATTGCGAGGAGCGAAGCGACGAAGCAATCCAGACTGCTTCCGCGGAAAGATTCTGGATTGCTTCGCTTCGCTCGCAATGACGAACGAAATAGGAGAAATACATGCTCAGAGAAATTCGCCCCGCGATCGTCCTGCTGCTGGTGCTCACCGCCATCACCGGCCTCGCTTATCCACTCGCGATGACAGCCATTGCCGGCGCGATCTTCCCGGCGAAAGCGAACGGCAGCCTGATCGAGCGCGACGGCAAGGTGGTCGGCTCCGCCCTGATCGGGCAGGCGTTCAAGGAGGACAAGTACTTCCACGGCCGTCCTTCGGCGACGCTGGCGCCGGATCCGAGTGATTCGACCAAGACCGTTTCGGCGCCCTATAACGCCGCGAACTCGGGCGGCTCCAATCTCGGCCCGACCAGCAAGGCGCTGGCCGACCGGCTGAAGGAGGACGTGGACAAGCTGAAGGCGGAAAACCCGAACGCGAACGTGCCGGTCGATCTGGTCACCACCTCTGCCAGCGGCCTCGACCCGGACATTTCGCCGGAAGCCGCGCAATTTCAGGTGCCGCGGGTCGCCAAGGCGCGGAATATGCCGGAAGAGGCTGTGAAGCAGCTTGTGGCCGCCAATGTCCAGGGTCGTTTGCTCGGTCTGCTGGGCGAACCGCGCGTTAACGTATTGGCGTTGAACCTCGCGCTCGACCGCGCCGCCGCGAAGTAGCGGACTAGGCTCGCGGCGCCCCGATGATTATATTGGCCTGATGGTCCGAGAGCGCCGCGATCCCGAACAACGTCCGTCGCCGGAGGCGCTGCTGGAAGCCGCGCGCCGGGAGGAGAGCGTCAGCGGCAAGCTGAAGATATTCGTCGGCGCCGCGCCCGGCGTCGGCAAGACCTATGAGATGCTGCAGAGCGCCCATGCCAAGCGCAAGGCCGGCGTCGATGTCGTCGTCGGTTTCGTCGAGACCCATGGCCGCACCGAGACCGAGGCGCTGGTGCGCGGGCTGGAAGTCGTCCCGCGCAAGAAACTCGATTACCGGGGCCAGATCGTCGAGGAGATGGATCTCGATGCCGTGATCGCGCGCCGCCCGAAAGTTGCGCTGGTCGACGAACTCGCTCACACCAATGCCAGCGGTAGCCGCCATCCCAAGCGCTATCTCGATGTCGAGGAACTGCTGTCCCACGGCATCGACGTCTATACCGCGGTCAACATCCAGCACATCGAAAGCCTGAACGACGTCGTCGCCCAGATCACCCATGTGCGGGTGCGCGAGACGGTGCCGGATTCGGTGTTCGACCGCGCCGACGCCATCGAGCTGATCGACCTCACGCCCGACGATCTGATCCAGCGATTGAAGGAAGGCAAAGTCTACGTCCCCAGGCAGGCTGAGCGGGCGCTGGACCACTACTTCTCGCCGGGCAACCTCACCGCGCTGCGCGAACTCGCGCTGCGGCGCACGGCCGAACGCGTCGACGAGCAGCTTCTCACCCACATGCAGGCGAACGCCATCGCAGGCCCCTGGGCCGCGGGCGAGCGCATCCTGGTCTGCGTCAGCGAGGATCCACGCGCGGCCGGCCTCGTCCGCTACACCAAGCGGCTGGCCGACCGGCTGCACGCTCCGTTCACCGCGGTCTCGATCGAGACGCGGCGGTCGCTGCAATTGTCCGACGAGCAGCGCGATCGGCTTGCCGACACTCTGCGGCTCGCAGAGTCGCTGGGCGGTGAAGCCTTGACCATTCCCGCTGTCGGCCGCCACATCGCCGACGACATCGTCAACTTCGCTCAGGGCAACAACGTCACCCAGATCGTGATCGGCAAGTCGACGCGCTCGCTCTGGTTCGAGATGACGCGCGGTTCCGTCGTGCACGATCTGGTGCGCCGCGCCGGCAATATCAGCGTGCATGTCATTCCTGGCGACGAACTCACGAGCGAGCCGGCGCCGAAGACGACGGTGCAGACCGCAACGCGATCGGACCCGTTCGATGCCAGGCCCTATCTGAAGGCGCTCGGGATCACCGCGCTTGGCCTCGCTGCTGCCGTGGCCATCAAGCCGTATTTCGGCATTGAGAACGTCGACCTGATGTTTCTGACCGCCGTGGTGACGGTTGCCGTGCGCTACGGATTGTGGCCGTCGTTGCTTGCGAGTGTCGCGGCGTCGCTCGCCTACAATTTCTTCTTTCTGCCGCCGGTCTATACCTTCACCATCACCGATCCGACCAATGTCGCGGCGTTCTTTTTCTTCATGCTGATTGCGTTCGTGGTGTCGAACGTCGCGGGGCGGGTCCGCACCCAGGCCGATGCTGCGATCGGTCGCATCCGGACCACCGAGCAACTCTATGCATTCAGCCGCAAGCTCGCCGGTACCGGCACGCTCGACGACGTGCTGTGGGCGACCGCCTACCAGATCGCGCTGATGCTGAAAGTCCGCGTGGTGCTGCTGTTGCCGGAGGACGGCCTGCTCACGGTGAAGTCGGGCTATCCCCCCGAAGACGATCTCGATCAGGCCGACCTTGCCGCCGCCAACTGGGCCTGGAGCAACGACCGCCCTGCAGGCCGCGGCTCGGACACGCTGCCGGGTGCAAAACGGCTGTTCCTGCCGATGCGCACCGGGCGCGGCCCGATCGGGGTCATCGGCATCGACGACGACCGCACCGGTCCCTTGCTGACGCCGGACCAGCGCCGGCTGCTCGATGCGCTGGTCGACCAGGGCGCGCTGGCGATCGAGCGCGTGCTGCTGGTCGAGGACGTCGATCGCGTCAAGCGCTCCGTCGAATCCGAGCGGCTGCGTTCCGCATTGTTGACGTCGATTTCACACGACCTGAAGACGCCACTCGCATCCGTGCTAGGTGCGGCCTCGACCATGCGCGATCTCGCCAGCGCGCTCTCCGACACCGAGAAGCGCGACCTGCTCGCGACGGTCATCGACGAATCCGAACGGCTCAACCGCTTCATCGCCAATCTGCTCGACATGACCAAGCTCGAATCCGGGGCCATCGTGCCCAACACGGCGTTGCACGATCTCGGAGAGATCGTCGGCAGCGCGCTCCGGCGGGCAGCCAAGATCCTCACCGCCCACAAGGTGGAGCTGGAGTTGGCCGCAGACCTTCCTATGCTCCAGCTCGATGCGGTGCTGTTCGAGCAGGTGCTGTTCAACCTGCTCGACAACGCCGCCAAATATTCGCAGCCCCACGCCACGGTTTCGATCCGCAGCCGGCGCGACAGCGATCATGTGGTGCTCCAGATTGCCGACGAGGGCGACGGCATTCCGTCGGAGGAGCTCGAGAGCGTGTTCGACAAGTTTTATCGCGCGCAGAAGGGCGACCATGTCCGTCCCGGCACCGGGCTCGGGCTCGCCATCTCCCGCGGCTTCGTCGAGGCGATGCATGGCACGATCTCGGCCGCGAATCGCAGCGACCGGAGCGGCGCGGTTCTGACCATCCGCCTGCCCATTCCGGCCCCGACCCACGCATTGGATACCGCCGCATGAGCGCAGCCCCGATCAAGGTGCTGGTCATCGACGACGAGCCGCCGATCCGCAAATTGCTGCGGATGGGGCTCTCGACGCAAGGCTATGAGATACTGGAGGCGTCGAACGGCAAGACCGCGCTGGAGAAGCTCAGCGAGGGCCCCGCGCTGATCATCCTCGATCTCGGCCTTCCCGACATCCAGGGCCATGAGTTGTTGCGTACCATCCGCGCCCGCAATGACGCGGTGCCGATCGTGGTGTTGTCGAGCCGTGGCGACGAGGCCGGCAAGGTGGAGGCGCTCGATCTCGGGGCCGACGATTACCTGACAAAGCCGTTCGGCATGGACGAGCTGCTGGCGCGCCTGCGCGCGGCGCTGCGGCACCAGCTTCAGATCCAGGGCGAACGCCCGGTGTTTCGTGCCGGCGATCTCTCAGTCGATCTGGTGCGCCGGATCGTGAAGGTCGGCGAGCGCGACGTCAAACTGTCGCCGAAGGAATATGACCTCCTGCGTGTGTTGGTGCAGCACGCCGGCAAGGTGCTCACTCACCGCTTCCTGCTGAGGGAGCTCTGGGACGAGTTGACCGACGCGCAATATCTGCGCGTCTATGTCCGCCAGCTCCGGCAGAAGATCGAGGCCGATCCGGAACGGCCGCAATATGTGCTGACGGAGACGGGGATTGGGTACAGGCTGAAGGCGGGGGATTAGGCTGCCCACGTGCGACGGGCGGCGCAAGCCTGCATCAGCATCGTCATTGCGAGCGCAGCGAAGCAATCCAGACTGCCTCCGCGGAAAGATACTGGATTGCTTCGCTGCGCTCGCAATGACGGATTAAATCAACCCGCCTTCCTCTGCCGCGCCGTCGATCGGTGCGTCTTCTTTGGGGCCCTGGTTCGCCCCGATGCTCGGCGCGCATGGGACTTCGCCGCCGTCTTCTTCCCACCGCGTCCCTTCAAGCTCTGCTTCAGCGCATCCATCAGGCTGACGACATTGCTCGGCTTCTCCTCAGGCTCCGGCAGTTCGATTGTCTTGCCGCTGGCCTTGCGCTTCACCAGGGCCTTCAGCGCGTTCTCGTAGTCGTCCTTGAATTTGCTCGGATCGAAATGGGAGGCCTTGGTCTGGAGGATATGGCCGGCGAGCTCAACCATGTCCTTGGTGATCTTCGGGCTCTTGATGTCGTCGAAGAACTGGTCCTCGTCGCGCAGTTCGTAGGGGAAACGCAGCGTGGTGCCGAGCAGTCCCTTGCCGAGCGGCTCGATCGCGATGATGTGCTCGCGATTGGTGAGCACGATTTTGGCGAGCGCGACGCGATCCTGGTCCTTCATGGCGTCGCGGATCACGGCAAAGGCATCGACCGCGGCTTTGCCGTCGGGCGCGATGTAGTAGGGATGGTTGAGGTAGCGCTGGTCGATCTCGTCGCTCGGCACAAAGCTCTCGATGTCGATGGTGTGGTTGCTCTCGATCTGGACCGCTTCGAGCTCCTCCGGCTCGATCTCGACATATTTGCCCTTGCGCAGCTCGTAGCCGCGGCCCTTCTGGTCGCTCTCGACGACGTCGCCGGTCTCGGCGTCGATCATCTGCTGCTTCAATCGGTTTCCGGTCTCGCGGTTGATCATGTGAAACCGCGTCTTCTCGGCCGCGGTGGTCGCCGGATAAAGCACAACGGGGCAACTGACCAGCGAGAGCTTCAACGTTCCCTTCCAATAGGCGCGCGGTGCCATTCCGTTCTCCAGCGTCTGCGAGTCATTTTGGAACCCCAACCGTCCCGCGGGGTTTTGGTTCCGGGTGGGATGCGGGCCGTGATAGGCTTTCACGCCAAAGAGAATCCGGGACCAGTCGTGCTGCAAAAGCTCTCCAAGTATCGACAGAAACGTGATTTCGAGAAGACGCCGGAGCCGTCGGGCAAGGCCGCGGTGGCGCCATCGAAGCAACGGCGCTTCGTGATCCAGAAGCATGACGCTTCGCGGCTGCACTACGATCTGCGGCTCGAGTTCGATGGCGTCTTCAAGTCCTGGGCGGTGACGAAAGGGCCCTCGCTCGATCCGCACGACAAGCGGCTGGCCGTCGAGGTCGAGGACCATCCGCTCGACTATGGCGACTTCGAGGGCACGATTCCGGAAGGCCAGTACGGCGGCGGCACGGTCATGCTGTGGGACCGCGGCACCTGGGAATCCGAAGATCCCGAACGCGGTTTCAAGAAGGGCGATCTGAAATTCACACTGCATGGCGAGAAGCTGCACGGCAGCTGGGTCCTGGTGCGCATGCGCAACGATCGCACCGGCGGCAAACGGACCAATTGGCTCTTGATCAAGCATCGCGACGAATATGTTCGCGAGGGCGCAGACAACGACATTCTCGAGGAGGACAAGTCGGTCGCCTCAGGGCGCGCGATGGAGCAGATCGCCGGAGGCAAGGGGCGCGCGCCAAAACCGTTCATGCTGGCGAAGGGCACCAAGGCCAAGGCCGACGCGGTCTGGCAGTCCGATCGGGCGGACGAGGCGAAAGGGCGCACGGTCAAGCCGGCGCCGCGCGCGGCGTTGAAGGCCGGCAGGACGGCAAAGAAGAAAGCCACGACCGCGAAGAACGCGGCGGAGATGCCGGACTTCGTCGCGCCGCAGCTCTGCACGTCGGTCGAGCGCCCGCCGGGCGGCGATGGCTGGTGCCACGAGATCAAGTTCGACGGCTACCGCGTGCAGCTGCGGGTCGAGGGCGGCAAGGCGACGTTGAAGACGCGCAAAGGCCTCGACTGGACCGAAAAATTCGCGAGCATCGCGAAAGAAGCGGGCGCGTTACCGGACATGATGATCGACGGCGAGATCGTCGCGCTCGACCATAATGGGGCACCGAACTTTTCGTCGCTCCAGGCGGCGCTGTCGGACGGCAAGACCGAGGAGCTCATCTTTTTCGCCTTCGACCTGTTGTTTGCGGAAGGTCTCGATTACCGCCGGCTGCCGCTCGGCGAGCGCAAGGCGCGGTTGAAGGAGCTGCTGGAGGCGCGCAAGCGCAAATCGAGCCAGATTCGCTATGTCGAGCATTTCGAAAGCGGCGGCGACGCCGTGCTGCAATCGGCCTGCAAGCTCGAGCTCGAGGGCGTGGTGTCGAAGAAGCTCGACGCGCCCTATCGCTCGGGGCGGACGGAAAGCTGGACCAAGGCCAAATGCCGTGCCGGCCATGAGGTCGTGATCGGCGGCTACAAGACCACCAATGGCAAATTCCGCTCGCTGATGGCCGGCGTGCACCGCGGTGATCATCTCGCGTTCGTCGGCATGGTCGGCACCGGTTTCGGCGCCGACAAGGTCAAGCGCATCATGCCGTCCTTGAAGGCCATGGAGGCGAAGCAAAGCCCCTTTGGCGGCAAGAACGCACCGAAAAAAGCGCGCGAGGTGCACTGGCTGAAGCCGGAGCTCGTGGCCGAGATCGAGTTCGCCGGCTTCACCGCCGACGGGAATATCCGCCAGGCCGCCTTCAAGGGTCTGCGGCAGGACAAGCCGGCGGAGGAGGTGGAGGCTGAGACACCGGTCGATACCGAGCTTGCCGAGCCCTCGACGAAGCCGCGCGCGAAAGCGAAGACCGGCGCACGAACGGCCCAGGCCGGCGGCAGTGCCGAAGTGATGGGAGTCGTCATCTCCAAGCCGGACAAGGAGCTCTGGCCGGACGATGGCAATGGCGATCCCGTCACCAAGCTGGACCTCGCGCGCTATCTCGAAGCCGTCGGCGAATGGATGATCGCGCATCTCAAGGGTCGGCCGTGCTCGCTGATCCGCGCCCCCGATGGCATCAAGGGCGAATGCTTTTTCCAGCGTCACGCCATGCAGGGGACATCGAATCTTCTGGAGCTCGCAAGGGTCTCCGGCGATCGCAAACCCTATTTGCAGATCGACCGCATCGAGGGGCTCGCCGCCGTAGCGCAGATCGGCGGTGTCGAGCTGCATCCCTGGAATTGCGCGCCCTACGCCTACGATACCCCGGGCCGGCTGGTGTTCGATCTCGATCCGGCGCCCGACGTCGTCTTCGCCGAGGTCGTCGATGCCGCCAAGGAGATGCGGCAGCGGCTGACCGACATCGGCATGGAAAGCTTCTGCAAGACCACCGGCGGCAAGGGCCTGCACGTCGTGGTGCCCTTGCGTCATGGCGCGCGCGACCAGGTGAGCTGGAAAGAGGCCAAGGCCTTCGCGCAAGGCGTTTGCCAGTGGATGGCGGACGACGCTCCCGAGCGCTATCTGCTCAACATGTCGAAGAAGCTGCGCAACGGAAAGATCTTCCTGGATTATCTGCGCAACGATCGCATGTCGACGGCGGTGGCCCCGCTGTCGCCGCGTGCGCGCGCCGGCGCCACCGTGTCGATGCCGCTCACCTGGGCGCAGGTGAAGACCGATCTCGATCCGAAGCGCTATACGTTGCGGACGGTGCCTGGGCTGCTGCCGCGGTCGAAGGCGTGGGATGGTTATGACGATGCGGCCGTGTCGATCAAGGCAGCGATCAAGAAGCTCGCGGGGAAAACGAAGTAGGGTGGGTTAGCGGAGCGTAACCCACCACTTCTGTTGACACGGAAAGAAAGAGGTGGGTTACGCCTTGCGGCCAACCCACCCTACCGAGCCCGGCTAGATCCGTCCCAGCAGGAGCAGGATCAGCAGGATCACGATGACGAGCCCGAGACCGCCGCCGCCGTAATAGCCGGTGCCGTAGAACGGGCCGCCGCCGATGCCGCTGAAGCCGCCGAGCAGCGCGATGACCAAAATGATCAGAATGATCGTACCGATAGACATGCCAAATCTCCTCCAGCCCTTCGTTGAAGGGTCTCTTGCAACCTGTCCCGTTGTGCGAGGGCAACTTGCCGCAGGTTTTATAGTTCCGCCTATGAAACACGGGGTGCACGCGCAACTTGCATGGAACCTTTGTGGTACCGGTGGGCATGATTATGTGAGGTTCAATCACTAACGGGGCAGAGCCATGTCAGCACCGCTTGTCGTCTCTATTCCCCACCGCCTCGGCCGCGAGGAGGCGGTACGCCGGCTCAAGACCGGGCTCGGCCGTGCTGCCGCCAGCATTCCGGTGATGCAGGTCGAGGAGGAGCGCTGGAGCGGCGACAGCATGAATTTCCGCATCCGCGCGCTCGGGCAGATCGCGACGGGGCAGGTCGACGTCGCCGACGATCATGTCAAGGTGCAGGTCGTGCTGCCCTGGCTGTTGCAGCGCTTTGCCGAGATGGCGCAGGCCACGATCCGCAAGCGCGGCCAGCTGCTGTTGGGCAAAGACGCGAAAAGTTAGCGTTCAAGCGCGGGCGCGCTGCCGCACCGGCTTCGCCGCGTCCACGGGCCGCGCCGGGATGACCGAAGCGGGAAAACCGCGAAGCGCCTGCGCGAGCGGCAGATCGTTGCCGGCGAAACCTGGCATGCTGTAGCCCGTGACGTCGATGGTGGCGTCGGCCTCATCGAGCGCCGGCCATTCGCGTCCTGCTTGCGTGAAAGGCGCGAAGTGGCGCCCGACAATGACGATCGCAGCAGTGCGGCCGTGGCGGCGGGCAAAGGCCACGACATGGTCGGCATGTGCGCCCCGCACCTGAAGCGGCTGGTAGTCGCCTCGCGCGAAGACGTCGGACAACTCGTTGCGCAGCTTGAGCAGGTGCCGCGTCCAGGCCAGCTTGAGCTGGCCGTCCGGCCAGCTCTTGATCAGGTGATTCCAATCCGGATTGTCCAGCGTGCCCAGCGCCGCGTGTCGCGCGGAAAAATCCACCGGGCGGCGGTTGTCGGGATCGACCAGCGACAGGTCCCAGAATTCGGTCCCCTGATAGAAATCGGGCACGCCCGGCAGAGTCGCCTTGAGCGTGAGCTGGCTCAGCGCGTTCAGCGCGCCGAGCAGCGCGACGCGGCGAGCCAGGGTTTGCAGCGCCTCCAGGAACTCGCCTGATTGCGCGGGATCGAGGATCTTCGCGATGAAGCTCTTGACGCCGCTCTCGTAGGCCTCGTGCGGGTTGAGCCAGCTGGTCTCCTCCTTGCCCTCGCGCGCGGCCTTGAGCGCATAGGCCTGGATACGCGCGACGAAACCGGCATCGGCCGTCTCTACAAGCGGCCAGGCGCCGAGCAGCGTCTGATAGAGCATGTATTCGAACGTTGCCGACGGAGCGCGCAGATTGCCGTCGAGCGCGAGGTGCGGCGCGTTCAGGACTTTCCAGCGTGCCACGGCGCTGGTCCATTCGCCGGGAATTTCACTTAAGGCAGCGATCCGCGCGCGGGCGTCCTCGCCACGTTTGGTGTCGTGCGTGGCGGTCGCCGTCATCCCTTGCGGCCATTCCCTGGCGCGGGCCTGCATGGTCTCGTGGAAAGCGGGAATGGTGAGGCCCTTGCTCGCGGGATCGCCGCCGACTTCGTTCAGGGCGAGCAGCCGGTGGAATTGATAGAAGGCAGTGTCCTCCAGCGACTTCGCCATCATCGGCCCGGTGAATTGCTGCACCTTCAGCGCAAAGCGGCGCACGCGCGGGGCGCTGTGCGGGGGACGGCCGGGCTTGAGCAGGTCCATGGTGAGGGCGTCGCGCAGGAAGTCGAAAATGCCTTCGTCTGCGGCGAACCATTCCTGGCGAGCGGCCTCGATGGTGTCGTCGATCAGCTTGCGATCGTTCGCGGTCGGCGCGCTTGTCGTCAAATAGGTGCGGTACACCGGGAAATGCAGCACGTAGAGCTCGAGCGCCTGCCGCAGGCTGTCGGCGGAAAAGTCGCGGGTGGAGTAGTGCCCGTTGGCGATGCGTGCAAGCAGGCGCGTCAGAACCGTGAATTCGCTGGTCAGTAGTGTCTCCAGCACGCGCCGTTTGGCGTCCTTGACGTAAGGCGCGAGCCGCGGCGGCCGGTTGCTGATCTGCCGCCAGGTCTCGTCCAGCGCCTCCAGCCCCTTGGGGTCGACCAGAACGTGGGTGATGGCATTCATCCACTCATAGCCGGTGGTGCCCTGGACGCCGGCGAAATGCGGCAGGCGCTCGTGCTCGCACAGGATTTTCTCGATCACCGTATAGAACGGCTTTGTGGTGCCCTGAGCGTCGCGCACCAGGCGGCGCAGCCGCTGGCAATATTGCGCGGGATCGCGCAGGCCGTCGATATGATCGAGCCGGATGCCCTGCAGTTTGCCGTCGGCAATGAGTTGCTTCACCAGCCGGTGCGTGGCGGCGAACGTGCCGGGATCCTCGACGCGCATGCCGGCGAGCCCGTTGACGTCGAAGAAGCGGCGATAATTGATGTCGCTGGAGGCAAGCCGCCAGTGCCCGAGCTTGTAGTGCTGGCGCTCCAGCAAATGATGCAGCGCCAGCGTCTGCGCGGGGCGGTCCTTGGCGGCGCGATAGGCGCCGAGGCCGCGCGCGATGATATCGGCGCTGCCTGCGATCTCTTTGAGCTCCGCCTTGAAGCCGGGCGCTTCCTTGCGGTTGGGGCGGCGCAGTCCCGTGTAGCGGGCCGCCAGCGACAGCAGGCGCTTGCCGGCCTCGGTTTCGGCGGCGTCGGCTTCCTTCACGATCATCCGCAGCATCTCGCCATAGCGCTCCGGCGCGATCGGCAATCGATGCTCGAAATACCAAGCGGAAAAACTACCTTCGTTGGGATCGTAGCGCAGCTCGATATCGCCGCTCTCGAGCGCTTCGCCATAGGACGCTCCGAGGATCGGCAGCAGCACGCCGCCACGGGCGCGGAAAGCCAGTTGATCCCAGTCGATATCGAAGGAGACGGCATGCGGCGAGGCCTGGCCCCATTCCAGCACGTCCAGCCACCAGGGATTGTCGGCAAAGTGAACGCCGACGTGGTTCGGTACGAAATCGATGATGAGGCCGAGGTCGTGTCGCGTCAGCGCCTCGCTCAGCCGCGCGAAGCCGGCCTCGCCGCCGAGCTCCGGATTGAACTGGCTGTGATCGACGGTGTCATAGCCGTGGGTCGAGCCCTTGCGGGCCTTCATCACCGGCGAGGTGTAGAGATGCGTGATCCCCAGCGCCTTCAGGTAGGGCACGACTGCGGCGGCCCTGTCGAAATCGAAATCCGCGGTGAGCTGAAGCCGGTAGGTTGCGAGAGGAATGGCTGGAGGCATGTCAACCTCCGAGGCGCCAGACCACCGACCAGGGCGCAAGCCGATCGCCGGTCGCGCCGCCCCAGATCAGGGTCCCCACACCGTCGTCGGAATATGCGGCGTCCTTGTCGGAGAGTTTGGCCACGAGGCGCAACGTCGCGCCATCCCCCATGTGCCAATGTGCGGTGAGCAGCCCGCTATCGGCCACGGCGGCATCACCGAAGCGCGCACCTTTCAGTCGTGGCGCGACCTCCTTGTGGCGGAGTGCGAGCAGCTCCCGCACCAGCGCGAGGCGTGCATCCTGCTCCGGCGTGTGGCCGCTCCAGTCGAGCACGGCCGATTGCAGCGTTGCCGGATCGAGCGGGTCGGGCACGTCGTCGCCGTACTTTTCATAGGCCCAGGCGTATTCCTGCCTGCGCCCCTTGCGGACGGCATCAGCCAGTCCGCCCTGGAAGTCACAGAAGAACGGGAAGCGCACGGTGGAGCCCCACTCCTCGCCCTGGAACAGCATGGGCACCATCGGCGCGAGCAGGGTCACCGCGAGTGCTGCTTCGATCTGCTTGGGCGATGCCAGGCTTTCGAGCCGGTCGCCGAGCGGCCGGTTGCCGATCTGGTCGTGGTTTTGCAGGAAATTGACGAAGGTTGCCGGCGGCAGCTCGCCGCTGTTCTCGCCGCGCGGCTTCTTGCCCCAGAATTCAGAGATTTCGCCCTGATAGACGAAGCCGGAGGCGAGCGCGCGTGCGAGATCGAGGCGCGGTGTTTGATAGTCCGCGTAATAACCAGCGAGCTCGCCCGTCAGCATCACGTGCCAGACGTGGTGGTAGTCGTCGTTCCACTGGGCGCGATATTTGCCGTTCGGAGGCTCCTGCGCGGCGTCGAGCAGGCTCGCGCGATTGTCGCCGTTCTCCAGCACGAGATGGATATGCCGTCCCGTCGCCTTGGCAAGCTCGCCCGCGGCGACGCTGAGGTCCTGCAGCATCGATTGCTCGCCGGGGATCGCCATGATGTGATTGGCGGCATCCAGCCTCAGGCCGTCGAAGCGATAATCGCTGAGCCACGACAGCGCGTTCTCGACGGCAAAAGCGCGAACCTGCGGCACGCGATAATCGATCGCGCTGCCCCATGGCGTGTGCGCGTCGGTGAAGAAGGCCGGCGCGTAGCGGCCGAGGTAATTTCCCTCGGGGCCGAAATGATTGTAGACGACGTCGAGGAACATCATCAGCCCGCGCAGATGGGCTTCGTCGATCAGCGTCTTCAAATCATCGGGATGACCATAGGCGCTGTCGGGCGCGTACCACAGCACGCCATCATAACCCCAGCCGCGACGACCGGCGAAGTCGGCCAGCGGCATCAGCTCGACCGCCGTGATGCCGGTCGCGACGAGATGATCGAGCTTGTCGATCATGGCACGATAGGTACCTTCCGCAGTGAAGGTGCCGACATGCGTCTCGATCAGTACCGTCTCTTCCCAGGGACGCCCGCGCCAATCGGGCGTGCGCCAGGCGAAGGCGTCATGATCGATCACCTCGCTCGGGCCGAACACGTCGTCGGGCTGGAATGCAGACGCCGGATCGGGCACGTCGATCGCGTCGTCGATCCTGAATTTGTAGTTGCTGCCGACGGGCAGATTGGCAATCTCGGCGACATACCAGCCATCCTGCCGGCGCTGCATCGCGTGTCGTCTGTCGAGCAGGAGATCGACACGGCGCGCGGCAGGTGCCCATAGCCGGAACGACACGCCGTCCTTCGTCGGCCTCGCCCCGAAGGATGGCCTCATAGCGCCCCCGCGAAAGCGAGCACGGAGCGCGGCGGCGCCTTGCTGTCGCTTCCGGGCAGGAAGTCGACCGTGTTCAGCTTGGCGTCGGTCGTGTTCAGGATTTGCTGCCAGCTTTTGTATTCGCTCATTTTTGGCAATTTGAATGCGATCTCTTCGGGGGCTGCGTTGAGTACGATAAAGATCGCGGCGCTGCCCGGTTCCATCGGCCCCATCACATAGGAGAGGAACCGCCCTTCCGGGAATTTCCAGTCGCTTTCCGTCATTTCGTCGCCGGCCGGCGTCAGCCACAGCGCGCCGTAGGAGATGCCGTCCTTGGGGCGGCCGTCGAGCCAGCGATGGCTGCGAAGCTGCGAGAACCGGCGGCGGATATCGGCGAGCTCGGCGACGAAATCGACCATGTCGTCGCCGTCCTTGCCGAGATTGTCCCAGCCGACCCAGCCAACCTCGTTGTCCTGGCAATAGGCGTTGTTGTTGCCTGATTGCGAATTCCCGACTTCGTCGCCGGCGAGGATCAGCGGAATGCCCTGCGCCAACATGAGGCAAGCCAGTACGTTCTTGCGAAGCTGCCGGCGCAAGCTGACGATTTGGGGATCGTCGGTCGGGCCCTCGACACCGCAATTGTTGCTGTGGTTGTCGTTGGAGCCGTCGCGATTGTCCTCGCCATTGGCCTCGTTGTGCTTCTCGTTGTAGCTGAAGAGATCGGCGAGGGTGAAACCGTCATGCACGGTGATGTGGTTGACGCTGGCGCGGGGCCGCCGTCCATCGTGGTTGAACAGGTCGGAGGACGCCGTCATGCGGCTGGAGATGTCGCCGATCAGGCTGCCTTCGCCGCTCCAGTAGCGGCGCATGGCGCTGCGATAACGGTCGTTCCACTCCGACCATTGTGAAGGAAATGCGCCGACCTGATAGCCGCCAAGGCCGAGGTCCCAGGGTTCGGCGACGAGCTTGACGCTCGCCAGCACCGGGTCCTGGCGTATCGCGGTCAGGAACGAGCTGCCGCGATCATAACCGTTCGGCCCGCGCGCCAGCGTGGTGGCGAGGTCGAAACGGAAGCCGTCGACGTGGCAGACCTCGACCCAGTAGCGCAGGGAATCCATCACCATCTGCAGCACGCGCGGATGGGTGAGGTTCACCGACGAGCCGCAGCCGGTAAAATCGTCGTAGTAGCGCGGGTTCTCGCGGTTCAGCCAGTAATAGGAGGCGTTGTCGATGCCGCGGTAGCACAGCGTCGGGCCGAGATGATTGCCCTCGGCTGTGTGGTTGTAGACGACGTCGAGCATCACCTCGATGCCGGCATCGTGCAGGCGTGCGACGGTGGTGCGGAAGGAATCGAGGGCGTTGTCCTGGGCGTAGCGCTGCTCGGGCGCGAAGAAGGACAAGGTGTTGTAGCCCCAGTAATTGGCGAGCTTCTTCTCCACCAGGATGCGGTCATCGACGAAACTGTGCACCGGCAGGAGCTCAACGGTGGTGACGCCGAGCTTCTTCAGGTGCTCGATCATCGCCGGCGAGGACAGGCCGCCATAGGTGCCGCGCAAATTCGGCGGGACGTCGTCGCGCTTCTGTGTCAGTCCCTTGACGTGGGCCTCGTAGATGATGGTGTCTTCCCAGGGAATGTTGGGCCGGATCTCGCGGCGGCCCCAGTTGAAGGTCTCGTCGACGACGACAGCCTTGGGCATGCCGCGCGCGTTGTCGCGCCGGTCGAACGACAGATCCTCGCGCGGGCTTCCGGTGCGATAGGCGAAATGCGCGTCACTCCAGACCAGCCGCCCGGAAAGCCGCTTGGCATAGGGGTCTAGCAGGAGCTTGTTGGCGTTGAAGCGGTGGCCTTGTTCGGGCTCGTAGGGGCCATGCACGCGGTAGCCGTAGAGCTGGCCGGGCGAGACGTCGTTGAGATAGCCGTGCCAGACATCCTCGGTGCGCTCCGGCAGCTCGACGCGCTCGAGTTCGCGGCGGCCCTGCATGTCAAACAGGCACAGCTCGACCTTCTGCGCGTTGGCGGAGAACAGCGCGAAATTGGTGCCGCGTCCGTCCCAGCTTGCGCCGAGGCGTGCGGGCGATCCAGCAGTCAGGCGCATCGTTCAGCTTTCCGGAACGAGGAAGATCGCGGCGAGCGGCGGAATGGTGAGGCGGAGCTCGCCATTGACGGCGTGGACTTCGCCGATATTGCCGACATTGCTGCCGCCGTAATGGGCGGAGTCGGAGTTGAACACTTCCTTCCACTTGCCACTGAGGGGCGCGCGAACGCGGTAGTTGCGATAGACGTTGGGTGAGAAGTTGACGATCACCATGCACCGGGCGTGCTCGTCAAATCCCTTGCGCAGCCATGCGAACACGTTGCGGTTGGCGTCGTCCGTGATCAACCATTCGAAACCGGCCTGCTCGCAGTCCATCTGGTGCAGCGCGGGCACCGCGCGATAGAGCCGGTTGAGATCGCGGATCAGCGCCTGGATGCCTGAATGGAGCTTGTACTCGAGCAAGTGCCAGTCGAGCGACTGGTCGTGATTCCATTCGCGGCTTTGTGCGATCTCGGCGCCCATGAACAGCAGCTTCTTGCCGGGATGGCCGAACATGAAGCTGTAATAGGCGCGCAAATTCGCGAAGCGCTGCCATTCGTCGCCGGGCATGCGCCCCAGGATCGAGCGCTTACCGTGCACGACCTCGTCATGCGACAGCGGCAGGACGAAGTTCTCCGAGAAGGCGTAGTGCAGGCCGAACAGGATGTCGCCGTGATGATGCTTGCGGTGGATCGGATCCTTGCTGATGTAGTTCAGCGTGTCGTGCATCCAGCCCATGTTCCACTTGTAGCCGAAGCCGAGCCCGCCGAATTCGACCGGGCGCGAGACCTGCGGCCAGGCGGTGGACTCTTCGGCGGCCGTGGTCGCCTGCGGGAAACGTGCGAACAGCTCGGTGTTGAAGCGGCGCAGGAACGCGATCGCCTCGATGTTCTCCCGGCCGCCATGCTGGTTCGGAATCCACGCGCCGGGCGGACGGCTGTAGTCGAGGTAGAGCATGGACGCGACGGCATCGACGCGCAGTCCGTCGATCGCGTAGCGCTCGAGCCAGAACAGCGCGTTGGACACCAGGAAGTTCGTGACTTCGGTGCGGCCGTAATTGTAGATCAGCGTACCCCAATCGAGATGCCGGCCCTGGAGCGGATTGGCGTGCTCGTACAGCGCTGTGCCGTCAAAGCTGCCGAGCCCGTGCGGATCGTCCGGGAAGTGGCCGGGCACCCAGTCGAGCAGCACGCCGACGCCCTCGCGGTGGCAGGCATCGACCAGTGCGGCAAAATCCTCCGGCGTGCCGAAGCGGCTGGTCGGCGCATACAGGCCAGTCGGCTGATAGCCCCATGAGCCGTCGAAAGGATGCTCGCTCACGGGGAGGAATTCGAGATGGGTGAAGCCCATGTCGCGGGCGTAGGCCGGCAGCTGCTCGGCCAGTTCGCGATAGGTCAGCCATTCATTGCCGTTCTTGCGCCGCCACGAGCCGAGATGGACCTCGTAGATCGACATCGGCGCGGACAACGCGTTGATGCCGTCGGGTGCCGGTCGCGGCCGGGGCAGATGTGCTTCGTCGAACACGATGGAAGCGGTCTTCGGCCGCACCTCGCTTGCAAAGGCCATCGGATCGGACTTCAGCGGAAGCAGATGGCCATGCGGTCCGATAATTTCGAACTTGTAGTGGTCGCCCGCCTTGGCGTGCGGGATGAACAATTCCCAATAACCCGCGCCGCGCACCCGCATCGGATGGCGCCGTCCGTCCCAGAAATTGAAGTCGCCGACCACGGAGACACGGCGGGCGTTGGGCGCCAGCACCACGAAGCCGATGCCATCGATGCCGTCGAGCCGCATCGGATGCGCGCCGAGCTTGTCGTAAAGGCGCTGGTGCGTGCCTTCGCCGAGCAGATAGAGGTCGAAATCGGTCAGGATCGGCGGAAAGCGATAGGTGTCCTCGAATTCGATGACGTTATCGCCGAACTTCGCGCGGAGCTGGTAGTGCTTCGCGCCGTTCGGCAGAGCGCCGATGAACAGGCCGGCATCATGGACGCGATCGAGCTTCGCCACCTCGCCGTGCTCGCCCACCGCCTCGACATTGGAAGCATCGGGAAGAAACGCGCGCACCACGCTCTTGTCGCCCTCGGGATGCAGCCCGAGATAGTGGAAGGGATCGGAGTGGCGACCCTCGATGATCGCATAGGCCTCGGCAGGGAGTTTAGGCATGGGCTTCGCTCTCGATACTGGACAGAATGCGAAGCAGTCCGGACAGCGGCGCATGGAGCCCCTCAGGCCGGTGGGACAGCTCGTACTCTACTTCCTCGAACGCTTGATCAAGCAGGAAAAACCTTAACAGGCCTGCCGCGGATTGCGGATCTTCCGGCCACAGCCGCCGATCGGTCATGGCTTCGCGGTAGGCGGTGAGGAACGTCGCGGTGGTGCGCTCGCGCCATTCGTCGAGCGCAGCCGTAAGCCGGCCCTGTTCGTCGGAAGCACCCGTGAGCGCGCGGTGGAGCGCCGCGTTAACCGAAAGATCAATCGAGCGGATCAGGCCGGCAACGTCGCGCGCCGCAGGCAGCTTGCGCCGCTTCTCCGCCAGCGGCAAACGCGGATCTCCGTCGAAGTCGATGATGAAGATATCGTCCTTCACGATCAGAGTTTGCCCGAGGCGGAAGTCGCCATGATGACGGATGTTCAACCCGCCGATCTCGGCAGGTAGTAGCGCGCTGAGCCGGCCGGACAGGGACGCGCGCTCCGCGGCGAGCTGATTGATCAGCGGCCGATCTGCCTCCCGCAGGCCGTCGGTGCTGGCGGCCAGCCGCTCGAAAATCCGCTCGGCCCGTGCCTTGAGCTCGGATGACCAGCGCTTGATGTGTGCGGAGCCAATCGGCTCCGGCGCGAGATCGCCGGGCTTTGCGGCGGCCAAAGCCACATGCAGCTCGGCGAGCCGTCGACCGATCTGTGTAATGAAGTGCAGATAGGGCGCTTGCTCCTGGGTCTCGCGGGGCATCTCGCCCGGTGGCAGCACCCGCTGCTCGTCGATATAGCGGTCGAGATAGCCCGCAGTGACGCCCCAGCCGTCGCCCTGGTTCTCGACATAGGCGTGCAGCACGCCGACTGCGCTGCGACGGTCGTCTTCGACCAGTTCGACGCTGCCGAGCAGTGCCGGCGTATTGGCAAAGCGGGCGATTTCCGTGAGGTAGGAGCCGATCTCGATCTCGGGATTGATACCGGCTTCGAGCTGGCGATAGATCTTGGCGACATACTGGTTGTCGACCAGCGCGGTGCTGTTCGACTGTTCGATCGCGCGGATGCGTTCGGGCTCCTTGATGGTGTACTCGGCAAACCGGCTGGTCGCCTTGAACTCCAGCCGCAGATTGTTTTCTTCCACCACCAGGTTCTGCGACAGATTGCGCAGGAACAGGCCAATGAAGATCTGCTCGGTTGCCACATCCAGCAGCGTCCCTTCGCGGGCGCCCTGACGCACGGCGGCGAGCGCCCTGGGATTGAAGCGTTCGCGGTCGAAGCGCACCCATTCGATCTGCATCGGCAGCACGTAGCGCGTGGTGACATCGCCCTGCGCCGCCTCGAAGAACGCGATCCAAGGCCTGTTGTCGCCGATGTCGCAGAACGGCACCGCCGAGGTCAGCGTCGGCTTGATGTGCTTGGGATTGTGCTCGGGATACCAGCGCGTGCGCGACAGGAATCCCGGCAGCACCTCGTGCTCGAACACGCCCCGCTCGCGCGCCAGCGACACCCAGGTCGAGTTCACCGGCACCACCAGCGTCTCGAATTCCGGCACCGCGCGCGGCGTCACCGGCTCGGACTTGTCGCGCTCGGTGAGCTGGAACCAGTAGAAGCCATAGGGCCCCAGCGTGACCATATAGGGCAGTTCGCCGATCGCCGGAAAACGCGTGCGGCCGAGCATCTCCTGCGGGATACGGTCCTTCCAGGGCGACAGATCGAGCTCGGTCGCCTGGGCCGCCCGCGACAGATTGGCGACGCAGAGGATCACCTCGTCGCGGTACTGCCGGACGTAGGCCAGCACGGCGCGGTTGGCCGGGCGGATGAAGGTCATGGTGCCGCGGCCGAAGGCGAGCGTCGATTTGCGCACCGAGATCAGGCGCTTGGTCGCGCTGAGCAGCGAGGACAGGCTGCGCGACTGCGCCTCCACGTTCACCGATTCGTAGCCGTAGACCGGATCCATGATCAGCGGCGCGTAGAGGCGGGCCGGGTCGCAGCGCGAGAAGCCGCCGTTGCGGTCCGGGCTCCACTGCATCGGCGTGCGCACGCCGTTGCGGTCGCCGAGATAGATGTTGTCGCCCATCCCGATCTCGTCGCCGTAATAGATGATCGGCGTTCCCGGGAAGGACAGCAGCAGCGAGTTCATCAGCTCGATCTTGCGCCGGTCGTTGTCCATCAGCGGCGCGAGGCGCCGGCGGATGCCGACATTGATGCGGGCACGTGGATCGTTGGCGTAGGTGGTCCACAGGTAGTCGCGCTCGACGTCGGTCACCATCTCCAGCGTCAGCTCGTCATGGTTGCGCAGGAACAGCGCCCATTGGCAGCTCGCTGGAATGTCCGGCGTCTGGCGCAGGATGTCGGTGATCGGGAAGCGGTCCTCCTGGGCGATCGCCATGTAGATGCGCGGCATCAGCGGGAAGTGGTAGGCCATGTGGCACTCGTCGCCGCGGCCGAAATATTCCTGCACGTCCTCCGGCCATTGATTGGCCTCGGCCAGCAGCAGCTTGCCCTTGGAGTAGGAATCCAGCTCGTGGCGCAGCCGCTTGATGATGGCATGTGTCTCGGGAAGGTTCTCGTTCGAGGTGCCTTCGCGCTCGCAGAGATAGGGAATGGCGTCCAGACGGAAGCCGTCGACACCGGCATCGAGCCAGCGCTTCATTACCTGGATCAGGGCGCTGACGACGCGCGGATTGTCGAAATTGAGATCCGGCTGGTGCGAGAAGAAGCGGTGCCAGTAGAAAGCGCCGGCCTCGTGATCCCAGGTCCAGTTCGACTTCTCGGTGTCGGTGAAGATGATGCGGGTGCCCTGGTATTTCTGGTCGGTGTCGCTCCAGACATACCAGTTGCGGGCGCTCGAGCCCGGAGGGCTGCGGCGCGCGCGCTTGAACCAATTGTGCTGGTCCGAGGTGTGGTTGACGACGAGCTCGGTGATGACGCGCAGCCCGCGCTTCTGCGCTTCCTGGATGAAGCGCTTGAAATCCTTCATCGTCCCGAAATCGGGATTGACCGCGCCGTAGTCGGCGATGTCGTAGCCGTCGTCGCGGCCGGGCGAAGGATAGAACGGCAGCAGCCAGAGCGCGGTGACGCCGAGCTCCTGGAGATAAGGCAGCTTCTCGGTCAGCCCGGCGAAGTCGCCGATGCCGTCCTGATTGCTGTCGGCAAACGCCTTGACGTGGAGCTGATAGATGATCGCGTCCTTGTACCAGAGCTCGTCCACGATCTCGGCAGCCTCGGCTTTCTTGGTGTCGACGGAAGACAATACGTTCATGGCGTGCGCCCTTACGCCAGGCAGCGGAACAGTAGCGCCGGATCGCGCTCGGGATCGATACGCAACCTGATCCCGCCCCATTCGATGCGGGCCTGTTCGCCGGTGAGGAGGTTTTCGAGTGCCGACACATGGTGTCGCTGCCCGCCGGCGTCAACCGTGACGTCGCCGAGCGGCAACCAGAATTCGCGCACGTCGCGCGACAGTGCAACCACGGCGACGACGACGTTGGCCGGGCCGGTCGCCTCCTTCACGAAGGCGATCGTCTCGCCGTCTTCGATGCCGAGGAAGCGCAGGTTCGCGGTCTGGTGAAGCGCAGCATTCTCGTTGCGGATGCGATTGAGCTCCGTGATGTAGGCCTTGATGTTGCCGGGCTTGTTCCAGTCGCGCTGCCTGACCTGGTATTTCTCAGAATCGAGATATTCCTCGCGGCCGGGGATCGCGTCATGCTCCAGCAACTCGAACCCGCTGTAGACGCCGTAATTGCCGGACAGCGTCGCCGCCAGCGCGAGGCGCGATTTGAACGCCCAGGTCTCGCCGCCCTGGAGATGATAGGGCAAGAGATCGGGCGTATTCACGAACAGGTTCGGCCGATAGAAATCACGTTCGGGATAGCGCGTCAGCTCGCCGAGATATTGCTCCAGCTCCCACTTCGCCGTGCGCCAGGGGAAATAGCTGAACGATTGTGCAAAGCCGAGCTTGGCAAGCCCCTTCATCAGCTTCGGGCGCGCAAACGTCTTGGAGAACAGGATCACCTCGGGATGCCGGCGGCGGATGTCACGGATCAGCCACTCCCAGAAGGCGAGCGGCGCGGTGTCATGATTGTCGATGGCGAAGATGGTGACGCCGTGGTCGATCCAGAACAGCATGGCGTCGCGAAACGCGTTCCACAGTCCAGCCCGGTCGACGGACGTGAAATCGGGGATGACGATATCGGAATAGGGCCCGTCAGCCGTCCGCACCGAGCGATCCGGGCGCCATTTGAACCATTCCGGATGCTGCGTCAGCCAAGGGTGGTCCGGCGAGCATTGCACGGCGAAGTCGAGCGCGAGTTCGAGGCCGTATTCCAGGCAGGTCGCGACCAGCGCGCGAAAATCCTCGATTGTGCCGAGTTCGGGGTGCAGCGCATCGTGCCCGCCCTCGATGGCGCCGATCGCATAAGGCGAGCCGGGATCGCCTTCGGCCGCCACCGGCGTGTTGTTGCGGCCCTTGCGCCGGGTGCGGCCGATGGGATGGATCGGCGTGAAGTAGAGCACGTCAAAGCCCATCGCGGCGATGTCGGGCACGCGCGCGATGCAGTCGCGGAGCGTGCCATGCTGTCCTGGCACCACGCTCTGGCTGCGCGGCATCATCTGATACCAGGCGCCGAAGCGTGCCTTGTCGCGGTCGACGAACAGTGGGAATACCGCCGAGCGCGTGAGATCAGGCCGCGACTGGCTCTCGGCCATGGCTGCGCCGAGCTCGGTTGCCAGCAGCGGGGCAACGTCGCCGGTCTGAAGATAGTCCTCGCATTGCCTGACGATGACGGCGGCGGCGTCCTGCTGCGCGCCATGCGCCTTGGTCAGAAGGCCGGCGCCCTCGATCGCATCGAGACTGACATCGGCACCGGAGCGCTGCTTGCGCGCGACCGCGTGCGACCACGTGGCGAATTCGTCGGTCCAGGCTTCGATCGCATAGACATATTTGCCGGGCTCGACCGGTGTGAACGCGCCGGACCAGCGGTCATTGCCGTGAGGGATCATCGGCTCGCTCTGCCATTCGCGGTCCTGCTCCTGTCGCCAGATCAGCGCTGCGCCGATCACGGCGTCGCCGTCCCGGTAGATGTCGGCCCAGACCTCGACCGGTTCGCGCGCGATCCGCTTCACGGGGAAGCGCCCGCCGTCGATCAGGGGATAGACGTCCTCGATGAGGAAAGTGCTGCCCGCTGCGGCACTCTCGACAGTTTGAATTGTCTTGTTCACGGTGATGCCATTGACAAGAAAGCAGGAGCCCGTTTCCCTTGCCGGGAACCTACGCTTGATACCACTATAGAAAGCCGCTTGTGTGTCATTGGTTCCCTGGGGAACGGCAGGCGCGGCTTGCGAGTTGACCCTGACTAACCTCTTCCGCGACCTCGTTAAAATCGATGCCCCCGGCCAAAAAATGGCCTGCAAGCTGCGTGCCGAATGGATCTTTTAGCTCAAGCCCGGATCAAGGGCGTTCAATCCGAATTCGTCGATGCCCTCGGAAAGCTGCGGGTCACCGATCCCGTGGCCCTCAAATCCATCCTCGACGCCTTGCCGGAAAAGCGGGTTTACCGCTTCGTCAGCGGGCCCGTGGTGGTACGCGCCTTGGGCCATCCGCGCACCGAATTGGTGACGATCGGTGCGCCGCCGCTCAAATGGAAGATGACCGGCAACGGCAATTTGATCGCGCAAGGTGAGACGCGCGAGCCCGTGATTGCCTGGCCCGCCGGCCTGCCGCTCGGCTATCACCGCCTGACGCTGACCGATGCCGAAGGCGTGACCGAAGAGGTGCCGATGATCGTGGCGCCGGAGCGGGCCTTTGGCGGCGATTTCGACCGCGGCTGGCTGCTTGCCGTGCAGCTCTACAGCGTCCGCTCGGACCGCAATTGGGGCATCGGCGATTTCACCGACCTCGCCGGTCTCGTCCGGCTCGCCAAGCAGTTGGGGGCCGACGGCGTCGGGCTCAATCCCCTGCATGTGTTGTTCGACGACCATCCGGCCGATTGCAGTCCGTATTCGCCGAACAGCCGGCTGTTTCTCAATCCGCTCTATATCGACGTCGAGGCGATCCCGGAATTTTCCCCCGACCTCGTCCCCGACGCGGCCGCGACCGCCGCGCGGCTCCGTGACGGCGATCGCGTGCCCTATCCCGACATGGCGGCCTTGAAATGGCTCGGCCTCCGCGCCGCCTTCGACAGCTTCGTCAAAACCGCGAGCGGCGTCCGCCGCAACCAGTTCGACGCCTTCCGCGCGGCTCGCGCGCCGCTGTTGTCCCGCTTTGCCTGCTTCGAGGTGCTCCGTCATCGCTTCGCGGCGCCGTGGTGGGAATGGCCGGAGGAATGGCAAAAGCCGGACGAGACGAAATGCGCCGAGCTGCGCAATGGCCCGGACAAGCACGAGGTCGAGTTCGTCGAATTCGTGCAATGGACGGCTGATAGCCAATTGCATGCCGCCAAGGAGCTGGCCGGCCAGCTCGGCATGCGGGTTGGGCTCTATCTCGACGTTGCCGTCGGCGTGCAGTCGAACGGCTTCGATGCCTGGAACGAGCAGGGGGCGATCTCCCGTCATCTCGCCGTCGGCGCGCCGCCGGACGTGCTCAATACCATCGGCCAGGATTGGGGCCTCGCCGGCTTCAATGCCGGCGGCCTGGAGGCGCAATCCTTCGTGCCATTCGCCGATATGCTCGCGGCTTCAATGCGCCATTCCGGGGCCATCCGTCTCGATCACGTGCTGGGCCTGAAGCGACTTTATCTGGTGCCGCGCGGCTTCAAGCCCGACAACGGCGCCTATGTGCAAATGCCGTTCGAGGCGCTGCTGGCGACTGTGGCGCGCGAGAGCGCGGCCCATAAGTGCATCGTGATCGGCGAGGACCTCGGCACGGTGCCGGAAGGTTTTCGCGAGACCATGCAGGATTTCGGCATCTGGTCCTACCTCGTCATGATGTTCGAGCGCGACGATGCCGGTCATTTCCGGCCCGTCGATCACTACCGGCCCAACGCGCTGGTGACGCTGAACACGCATGATTTGTCGACCTATGCCGGCTGGCGCTCATTCAGCGATCTCAGGATGAAGCGCTCGCTCGGGCTCGATCCCGGCGAGAACGATCAGGCCCGCTGGGATGCGCTCGGCCTGCTCGACGAGATCCTGCGCGCCAACGGCATCCGTGCCAATGATGTCTATTCGGTGCTCGCCTTCCTGTCGCGCACGCCGTCGCGGCTGCTTGCGGTGTCGCTGGAGGATCTGCTCGGGGTGATCGACCAGCCCAACATTCCCGGTACGATCGACGAGCATCCGAACTGGCGCCAGCGCCTGCCTGTGACGCTCGACAAGATTGCCTCGAAAGTCGATCTCGCGGCTTTGAAGGCCGCGACACGGGAACGCTCGTTGCCCGGCGGGCGTTGATCGCCGGGGCTCCAAGGGTGCCGTTTTCGAGGCTCGTACGACCTTGTCTCAGAGGATTGAGGACTATGCGCTGATCGGCGACTGCGAGACCGCGGCGCTGGTCGGCCGCAACGGCTCGATCGATTGGCTGTGCTGGCCGGCCTTCGATTCCGACGCCTGCTTTGCAGCGCTCCTCGGCACGCACAAGAACGGCCGCTGGCTGATCGCGCCGAGCGAGGACGTCACCGCGACGTCGCGCCGCTATCTCGGCGACACCCTCATCCTCGAGACACGCTTTGAGACGAAGAGCGGCACCGTTGCGCTGATCGACTTCATGCCGCCGCGCGGCAAGGCCTCCGACATCGTGCGGCTGGTCCGCGGCGTCAGCGGCACGGTGAAGATGCGGATGGAGCTCGTCATCCGCTTCGGCTTCGGCGTCGACATCCCGTGGGTGCGGCGGATCGACCATTCCCTGCTGGCGGTCGCCGGGCAGGACATGACGGTGCTGCGGACTCCCGCGAAGACCCGCGGCGAGGATCTGACCACGGTCTCCGATTTCGAGGTGAAGGCGGGCGAGACCGTGCCGTTCGTGCTGACCTACGGCCCCTCGCATCTCGAGCCACCCGCACCGATCGACCCGGAGCTCGCGCTGCAGGAGACGGAAAAGTTCTGGCAGGACTGGTGCAGCCACTGTAATCGCGATGGCGACTATCGCGACCTGATCGTGCGCTCGCTGATCACACTCAAGGCGCTGACCTTCGGTCCGACCGGCGGCATCGTCGCGGCGCCGACCACCTCCTTGCCGGAGAAGCTCGGCGGCGCCAGGAATTGGGACTACCGCTTCTGCTGGCTGCGCGATGCCACCTTCACGCTGCTGGCGCTGATGAACTCGGGTTACACCGAGGAAGCCTCGGCCTGGCACAATTGGCTGTTGCGGGCGGCTGCAGGCTCACCGTCGAACATGCAGATCATGTACGGCATCTGGGGCCAGCGGCGACTGCTGGAATGGGAAGCCGGTTGGCTCGACGGCTACGAGGGCGCCCAGCCGGTGCGCGTCGGCAATGCCGCGCATGCGCAGCTTCAGCTCGACGTCTACGGCGAACTGATCGACGCCTTCCATCAGTCGCGGATGGCCAAGCTCAAGCTCGACGACGAGAGCTGGGCGCTGGAATGCGCCGTGCTCAAGCATCTCGCCGAAGTCTGGGACCAGCCCGATCACGGCATCTGGGAGCGGCGCGGAGAGCCGAAGCACTATGTCTTCTCCAAGGTGATGACCTGGGTCGCCTTCGACCGCGGCATCAAGAGCGCCGAGACCTTCGGCTTCAAGGCGCCGCTGCTGCACTGGCGCACCTTGCGCGACGCCATTCATCGCGACGTCTGCAACCGGGGCTTCGACACGGAGGAGAATGCCTTCGTGGAGTCCTACGGCTCGAAGCTGCTCGACGCCAGCGTGCTGCTGCTGCCGGCCGTCGGCTTCCTGGAAGCGTCGGATCCGCGCATTCGCGGCACCATAGTGGCGATGGAAAAGCACATGATGCCTGACGGTTTCGTGCTGCGGCACGATCCCCGCGAGGTGCCTGCGGGGCAGCCGCCGCTCGAAGGCGCCTTCCTCGCCTGCAGCCTGTGGCTGGCCGATGCCCATGTGCTGGCGGGCGATCTCGACAAGGCGCAAGCCTTGTTCGATCGCGTGGTCGGGATCGCGAATGATGTCGGGCTGCTGGCCGAGGAATATGATTCAGGCGCCAAGCGTCAGACCGGCAATTTCCCGCAGGCGCTGACGCATATCGCGCTGGTCAACACCGCGCATAATCTGTCGGCGGCAAGGCAGGGCAGCGAGAAGCCCGCGATGCAGCGGTCGAAGTAGTGACGTGGATTAGTATCGATTGTATCCGGGGCGGAGGTGCGCCCCTCTCCCGCTTGCGAGG
>NZ_VSST01000154.1 GCF_019402665.1 Bradyrhizobium canariense | reverse complement strand
CTGGTCGCGGCCGCGCAAGAGCGGCGAATAGACGCTCCGCCAAGCCCCGTCCGGTCCGCCGGGCGGGGCGCTGACCTGAGCCAGCTTACGATTTGCTAAGCCGCGCAACCTTTTTGAGCAGGTCTCCCGGTTCGACCCCCAAAGCTTCAGCAATTTGCCCGAGCACGGTGACGCTTGCCGATACATCGCCGCGCTCGATGGCGCCGACGTAACGCGCGCTTAAACATGCGCGCTCGGCCAGTTCCTCCTGCGTCATTTGTAGATCGTGGCGTTTCCGACGCAGGTTCACAGCCATGATCTCTTTGAGATCCATGGCGATATGGGAACTGAGCCGGAACGATCGTTCTAGGAACGATCGTTCCTATTCGTATCAAAACGTGCTATCCATTGTCCCAACGCCATGAGCGCGGCCGCCCTTGGCTGCCGATCTACTGAATGAACATCCAGGATTCTAACGGGCAACGGAGGTCTGGATTGCGACCAAGGTTTCTGGGAGTTTTAAAGCGGGTATGATGCAGAAACCCTCCCTCGATCCAGACGTGGCGGACTGTGCGCCGAATGACCCGGTGCTTACGGCCTATGACGAACAGCATGTCGTCACGTACATTCGCCT
>NZ_VSST01000153.1 GCF_019402665.1 Bradyrhizobium canariense | reverse complement strand
CGCGGTCGGCATCGGCGTCACCATGCAGCTCGCTATGGACATCCGCATCGCGTCCGATGCCGCGCGGTTCGGCTTCGTGTTCTCCCAGCGCGGCATCGTGCCGGAAGCTGCCTCGAGCTGGTTCCTGCCGCGCATCGTCGGCATCTCGCAGGCGCTGGAATGGTGCTATTCGGGCCGCGTCTTCCCGGCGCAGGAAGCCCTCGCCGGTCGCCTCGTCAGCAAGGTCGTAGCCCCTGATGATCTGCTGCCGACCGCCCGCGCGCTCGCCAAGGAATTCGCGGCGAAGACGGCGCCCGTGTCAGTGGCGCTGATCCGCCAGATGATGTGGCGCATGATGGGCGCCGACGATCCGATGGAGGCCCACAAGGTCGACAGCCGTGGCATCTACGCCCGCGGCCGCTCGGACGATGTGAAGGAAGGCGTGGTGTCGTTCCTGGAAAAGCGCCCTGCGCAGTTCAAGAACAAGGTATCGAGCGACATGCCGGATTATTTCCCGTGGTGGACAGAGCGGGAATACAAGTAGGGCATCGTAGGGTGGGCAAAGCG
>NZ_VSST01000152.1 GCF_019402665.1 Bradyrhizobium canariense | reverse complement strand
GGCCGGACCGCCCGGACACGGCGCCGGACGGCGCGCCTCAATTGGCGGACGCCGCGGTGCTGCTCGGCTCGGCTGAGCAGGCCGAGCGGCCGCGCCTCATCGCAGATCTCGCGCGCGCCTTCCCGAAGCTCAACATCGAGACGTTCGCGCCCGGCACCGCGAACGTCGTCGACGACAGCGAAGGCCAACATTTGCACGGGATCCGCCGCCATCTCGGCCGCGGCTACAAGGTGGTGCAGCTCGCCCTCCAAGCCGGCGAGCACCGCATCGGCGTACAGCTGCCCGACGGCACTGTGATCGCCGGCCAGGTCCGTGGCGGCCCGCGGCCGTGGTTCTGGGGCGCACCGTGGCTGATGGCGCTGATGACCACCTTCATCTGCGTCACCGTGCTCGGCCTGTGGGCGGCGCGCGCGCTGGCGGCGCCCCTGTCGTCGTTTGCAAAGGCGGCCGAAAATTTCAGCCTGGACGGGACAGCCGATCCACTTCCCGAGCGCGGCCCGGAAGAGATCCGCTCGGTCGCGCGCGCGCTCAACCGCAT
>NZ_VSST01000151.1 GCF_019402665.1 Bradyrhizobium canariense | reverse complement strand
GACGCCAAGGAAGGGCTGAAAGCGTTCAGCGAGAAGCGCAAGCCGGTGTGGACGGGAAAATAGGCGATCCTTTCAGCGCATTCGTGGGCGCTGCCGTCGATCGACGCGCCTTTATTCCGAGGAGAGATTGGCGTTTAGCCGAATAAGAAGAGATCTTGTCCGCTCCTCGCGACGCTTTTTTGTGGCAATGATCAACTGCCTGCCAGTACGCTTGGCGTAGGTTGGCAGTTGGCGACTTGATCTATGACGGCCAGCCGCGCGCAACTCTGCATCCGTGAGATCGCTGTCGGCGCCTTCAGTAAATCCTCCGTGTCGGAAGGACCGAAAAGAAAGCTCCTGACGTAGGCCAGCCTCTGTGATAATTGTTTTTACCACGCTACGTAGATAGCGGAGATCCTTGCGCGGGGTAATCCATGGTAGCGGGATTGCCGACTGACGATGCGCATGGTCACGCCGGAATACCAGGCCGGAGAGGGTGGTCCTTTTGATCTCGTCAAGTTCCTCCATAAGTTCAGGGAAGAGAGGGGCGCCAGTTTCGTCCGTTAGGGGCCACCAGGCCTCCTCTCCATTCTTCGGATGCACGATTCTGACGCTATTTGGCCGCTCGCTGGGGCGATAGTGCGAAATGTCGAAGGCGCCAAAAACGTGCTGCTCTCGTTGCAGCCACTCCCACGACAGTAGAGCAGCTGTTGCGATCGAGCGGTAATCAAGTCTTCTCGCGGCAGCTCTGAAGGCGACGAGTTCATCCCAAGTTGCGGTCGGTGTGGGCTCTATCGGCCGCCCGGGCGGATGAGATTTTAATCCCATCCGGGAAAACGGATTGGTCGCCGGTACAATCCTTTCTTGAGCACGCTGACCAACGAACCAAGCCCGGCGGCAGGACGCCATAGCCATATTTACATAGCGACGGCGCTCGCGAACGACGACCTCTCCACTGTTATCGACTTTCGTCACGGACAATAATTTTCGATAAACTGCGTCGACGAACGCTTTGGTGAAATCGGACAACTGTTTAGACCCAACGCGACTTCCATCTTTCAGCTCGTGATTGGCAAACAGTGCGAGGCTTTTTGTGTAGTGCCGCTGTGTAGTGCTTTCGATT
>NZ_VSST01000150.1 GCF_019402665.1 Bradyrhizobium canariense | reverse complement strand
CGAGGCGGCGGGCCAGTTCGCAAGGTTGACGGGACATCAGGTCGCCTCCTGCCAGCTGGCACCTTCGACTGGATACCGGTCGCGTACCTTCGACAGCATCTCTATGCCACTTGCGCCCATCCGCACGAACATGAGGAGCTGACAGAAGATGATCTCTTCAAAGAGGCCGTCCCCTCGCAAGCTCTTGCGCGTCTTGGCATTGGATCCCGATACTTCGATGCGCTTTCCACCGGTCACTCCGACACCGGCCGACGTGATCTTTTGGACAGCTTTTAGCATGCTGATTTTCCACGACGGGCAGCCGGGAGCCTCTCTCTCGGCCTCCAACCCGTCACGGAAACAACCCTGCCCCCTCTTACTCTTGTGCCGGTGCCCACCGAGCAGAACCTCACGCCGCCTGCTGGTCCTCCGTCGGCATGTCGCGGACGGGTTCTGGGAGAAAGCCAAGCAGATAATCGGCAACCTTGCTGGCCTTGGAAGCAGCCCGGATAATTGCACGATTGTCCTCGCGCAAGACTTCAAGCCAAGAGCCGATATAGTCGGCATGCCGCACCGTCGGCACGATGCCGAGCGAGGCGCAACTGAACGCAGACGAGATTTCCGCAACCAGCTCCTCGAAGGCATACTTCCTAGTACCGTAGTTGCCTGACAGGTCACGGTTCAGACGCGACGGATGACCGCTGGCATGCGCCAGCTCGTGGAGGGCCGTTCGATGCCAATTGATTGGTTCAAAATAGGCCTGCGGAGGCGGCACCTGCACATAATCTTCCGTCGGCATATAGAAGGCACGGTTGCCGCCCATGCGGAAGTCGATGCCGGTCGCCTTGATCAGGTATTCGACCTGCGGCTCGATCAGGGGCGGCGGCGGGGGCAGCGCCGTTGTCGCGATCTCTGGAGGCAAGCCGCCGCATTGATCACAGTTGAAGACCGTAAAGTGCTTGAGGAACGGTATGGCCTGCGCTTCCTCGCCGGTCTCATGTGC
>NZ_VSST01000149.1 GCF_019402665.1 Bradyrhizobium canariense | reverse complement strand
GGTCCGCGCCAATGCGCGGGAAGGCGACATCGGCGGCCCGCTGCGGGCGATTGCCGCCGAACATCCCGACACCATCATCGGCAGCTATCCCTTCACGGATGAAGAGCAGAAGCCCAACACCAATCTGGTGGTGCGCTCGCGCGATGCGGACAAGTTGGCGGCGGCGATGGCCGCGGTGAAGGCAATGCTGGCGGGATTGAATATCAGCCGCTAACAACCAAGCTGCCGGCAGACGAAGGAGACGACAATGGCTGCTGAAGCACCGGAACTAAGTCCGCAAGAACGGGCGGGCCGCCCCTTTCCGGTCTCGTGGGACCAGTTCCACCGGGATTGCCGGGCGCTGACCTGGCGGCTCAACGAGGTTGGTCCGTTTCATGCGGTGATCGCGATCACCCGGGGCGGGCTTGTGCCAGCTGCGATCGTGGCCCGCGAGCTCGGCGTGCGCGTGATCGATACGGTCTGCATCGCCAGCTACGACCACGACAAACAGGGCGACCTCAAAGTGCTGAAGGGCATCTCCGAAGACGTGATGAAGCTCGGCGGCGGCACCGGCAAGGGGCTCCTGATCGTCGACGACCTCGTCGATACCGGCAAGACCGGCAAGCTGG
The DNA here is from genome assembly GCF_019402665.1 of Bradyrhizobium canariense. Taxonomy (GTDB): domain Bacteria; phylum Pseudomonadota; class Alphaproteobacteria; order Rhizobiales; family Xanthobacteraceae; genus Bradyrhizobium; species Bradyrhizobium canariense. The sequence goes on along the minus strand of NZ_VSST01000149.1, from coordinate 190 downwards.
TGCGCGCGATGCTCCCCGATGCGCATTTCGCCACCGTCTACGCCAAGCCGAAGGGACGTCCGCTGGTCGATACCTTCATCACCGAAGTCTCGCAGGACACATGGATATTCTTCCCCTGGGACACCGCGCTGTCGTACCACCCGCCGCTTCGCGACGGGGCGGCGTGAGTATCACCGTCATTGCGAGCGCA